>NZ_VISV01000001.1:0-887604 GCF_007827615.1 Streptomyces sp. CNZ287
GCACGCTGCGCAAGCACACCCAGATACAAACCACGCTTGTGCACCGGACTCACGCTCACCAGGTCACCACCCCAACCAGCGCCGAAACTCCCGACAGACACGCGCAATACACCACCCCGAGCTCACGCCCACTCAGGATCCGCCACCCCACTTGGCCGCCACACAGCAACGACTTGGCGTCCACTTGGCGGCGGGCTGTCAGGAGGGCGCTTTCTCCGCCTTGTCCACCGGCTTCGCGCCGAAGGCCGGTGCGGGCAGCGGGCCGGAGCGGATGAGCAGACCGCAGATGACCGCGCCCGCCGCGAAGAGGCCGGCGCACCACCAGAACACGGTGACGTAGCTGTCGACCGCGGCCAGTTGGAGCAGTTCCTCGGTCGGCGGCCGTCCCTGCGCGTGCTCCTTCACGTAGTCCGTGATGGCGCTCGCCGCGATGGTGTTGAGCAGGGCCGTGCCGAGGGAGCCGCCGAGCTGCTGGCCGACCTGGATGCTCGCCGAGGCGATGCCCGCGTCCTGCGGCTCCACGCCGGTGGTGCCGGTCTGCAGCGCCGCGGCGAAGATGAAGCCCATGCCGAAGCCGAGGACGAGGATCGGGCCGAGGAGCGCGGCGGCGTAGCCGGAGTCGACCTCCACCCTGGTGAGCCAGACCAGGGCGCCGGCGTTGAGCGTCAGGCCCGCGATGACCAGCGGCTTGGGACCGTACTTCGGCATGATCTTGATGTTGCCGATGTTCACCGCCACGGCGGTGAACACGACCATCGGCAGCAGGGCGACGCCCGAGGCGATCGCCGAGTAGTCCAGCGTGGTCTGCATGTAGTAGATGAGGAAGAGGAAGAAGCCGAAGATGCCGGCGCCGACGAGCAGCATCAGCAGATACGCGCCGGAGCGGTTGCGGTCGAGGACGACGCGCGGCGGCAGCAGCGGGTGCGCCGCGCGTGTCTGCCAGGCCGCGAAGGCGACGAGCAGCACGCCGCCGGCGACGAGGAAGCCCCACGTCTGGGGGGTGCTCCAGTCCTCGTTCGCGGCGTTGGAGAAGCCGTAGACGATGCAGAACATCGCGGCGGAGACCAGGATGACGCCGGGGAAGTCGAGCTTCGTGCGCATGCTCCTGACGGCCGCGTTGCGGCCGAACGGCAGCCCGGCGCCCAGCAGCGCGACGCCGGCGAAGAGCAGGTTCACGTACATGCACCAGCGCCAGGAGAGGCCGGAGGTGAGCGCGCCGCCGATGATCAGGCCGAGGCCCGCGCCGCTGGCCGCGACCGCGCCGTAGGCGCCGAACGCCTTCCCCTTCTCCTTGGGGTCGGTGAAGGTCGTGGTCAGCAGCGTCAGGGTGGCGGGCGCGAGCAGCGCGGCGAAGACGCCCTGGCCGACGCGGGCGGAGACGAGCATCTCGAAGCTGTTCGCGGCGCCGCCGACGGCGGAGGCGCCGGCGAAGCCGGCCAGGCCGACGAGGAAGCTCCGCTTGAGGCCGAAGAGCAGGACGAGCCGGCCGCAGAAGAGCAGCAGGCTGCCGAACGCCACGGCGTACGCGGTCACGATCCACTGCCTGTTGGCGAGCGAGAACCCGAGGTCCTCCTGCGCCGACGGCAGGGCCAGGTTCATGATGGTCGCGTCCAGGACGACCATGAGCTGTGCCACGCAGATGACGACGAGGATCAGCCACCGCTTGGGGTCGGGCTCCGCCGCTCCGGCAGCTCCCGGGCCGGGCCCGGCAGCAGCGTCCGCGCTCTGTGTTGCCACGATCTTCTCCTTGTCGCGTGTGACGGACGTCCGTCCTCAACCCTCATGACAGGGGCGGCGAGGGGAATGTGACCCGAGGCCGAGCCGGACATTCTGTACGGGCTGGGGGGCGCGGCGCCGGGGCCGCGGTCGGTCCGGCGGGGCGCCCGGCGAGGGGGCGGCGGCGTCCGGTGGGCATCGTGTCCGGAGCCGCCTCCACCTCCCCGTCGTGCTGTTGTCGTGCCGTGCTGCCGTGTTGCGGTACAGCCGTACTGCGGTGCTGCCGTGCGGCGATCCTGCTAGCCGTGCCGGGTGCCGCCGTGGGCGAGGACGCGCGAGAGCACGTCGGCGAGCGCGGCCGCCGGATCGGCTCCGGCGGACGTGCTCCGCCAGGCCACGTGGTGGTCCGGGCGTACCAGGATGGCGCCCTCGTCGGTGATCTCGCGGACCGCCGCCCACCGGCCGTCCGCGGCGGCGTACTCGGCGCCCTCGCCGATGCGCACCGCCGTGAGCGGGATCGAGAACTTCTCGGCCGCCTCCGCCGCCGCGTCGCACCACGCCTTCCCCTCGGGGCCTGCGATCAGCACGAAGCCGCCGCCGCGGCCGACCAGATCGTGGGTGGACAGGCGCTCGCCGTCCCGCTCGATCCAGGCGTGCGGGAGCATGTGCCCGGGCCGGGTGGTGGGGTGGTAGGTGTTGCCGAGGGGCGCGCGGGCCGGGGGCGCGGTGCCGTCCGGGACGAGCGCGCCGTCCTCGTACGCGAAGCCCACCTCCAGGTCGTGCGCCTGGCACTCGGAGCGGTGGGTCTGGAAGATCTCCGCGGCCCGGGCCCGTACGGCCGTGCCGACCGGGGAGGGGTCGAAGTAGGCGGAGAACACCGCCGACCGGCGCTCGACCGGGATGTGGGCGCCGAGCCCGATCGCGGCCTCGGTCACCACCTTGTGGTGGAACCACGTCGACAGGCCCCAGTCGACATTCCGCTTGCCGACGGCGCGGCGCTCGGTCTCGTAGGAGTCGAGGAGGCTGTCGTCGGCGTGGCCGGCGACCACGGCGGCCAGCTTCCACGCCAGGTTGTGCACGTCCTGGACGCCGCCGTTGAGGCCGAGACCGGTGGTGGGCGGCTGGCGGTGCGCGGCGTCGCCGACGATGAGGACGCGACCCTGGCGGTAGCGGTCGGCGAGCACGCCCTCGACGGTCCACTGGCTGATCCGGTGCAGGGTCAGCTCCAGGTCCGGCACGCCGAGGACCTCGCGGATCCGGGCTGTCATCGCCTCCGGGTCGTCGCGGTCGGCGTCGCCGGGGTTGAAGTGCAGCGCCCACTCCTCGCAGTGCTTGCCCCAGGTGGGACCCATCTCCATCAGCGTGCTGGAGAGGTCGGGGCGGAAGGGGTTGACGAACCAGGTGATGATCGTGCCGTCGTGCCACCACGGGGAGAGGTCGGCGGTGAGGTACGCGGTGGTGACGTTCAGCATGCTGGGCACGCCCTGCATCTCCACGCCCAGCTCGGCGCCGATGGTGCGGCCGCCGTCGGCGGCGATGACGTACTGCGCGGTGACCGTGGTCGTCTCGCCGGTGGCGATGTCGCGGATCTCGGCGACGACGCGGTCGCCCTTGTCGGAGAAGGTGGTCAGCTCGTGGCCGAAGAGCACCCGGCCGGGATTGTCCCGCTCGGCGCGGCGGCGCAGCATCGGCTCCAGCCGCAACTGCGGGAGCTTGGCGGGCAGGACGGGGCCGTGCTCCGCGTACACCTCGGTGAGGGCACCGCCCCCGAAGGCGTCCATCTCGTAAATGACCTGCCCGTCCAGCGGGTCGTCCCCGGCGAGGGAGGTCTGCCAGCGCACCCTGCCGAACACCTCGGGCGGCGCCGACAGTTCGTGGACGGAGTCCACGAGACCGTGCTGGCGGAAGATGTCCATGGTGCGCTGGTTGAGGTAGTGGGCGCGCGGCAGCCTCGACGTGTCCGTGTGCCGCTCGACCAGCAGGTGCTCGACACCCTGGCCGGACAAGAAGATGGAGGCGGACAGGCCGCAACCGCCGCCGCCCACGATCAGAACCGGAACTTCGATGGCTTCCATGCTCGGCCTTCCATGAGGTGACGGCTCAGGCAGGACATCGGGGGATCCCGGGCAGTCCCCGCCCGCCGCCGAACCGCAGGAAGCGGCAACCGAGACCGAGCGCTGTCGTCATCCCCACGATCAGGAAGCAGAGCTTCCGGATGAGCCTCCTCGACACCGTCATGCCGACGTCTCTCTACCGATGCTGCGTGGACTCAGCATCGGCCCGGCGATTTGGCTGGCACTATCGACCGGGTTGGCGCCGGCTTGGCGGCGACGGCGGGACAGGCCCGCCGACCAGCGCCGGGGAAAGAAGTTCTTGATCGTCGGTCACATTTCGCCGCCGCCGCCTGTCAAGTGATTGAGGATCGCTGCTGCCCCCGACCCGAGAAGGGAAAAGATGGACAATCCGCGCCATCTCCCGCCCCACTCGGCGCCGCGGCACCTCGCGGTACGGCCCCCGGATGCACCCCGTACGCGCGGCCACTCCCCCACGGCCCGCGCCGGCACCGGCGGCCCACCGTCCCCGGCCCGGCCCGCGGCGCCCCCCGGGCCGCGGCCGCCGGTGTCCCCGGGACCGATTCCGCTTTCGCTCTCATTGCAAAGGACCGGCCGCCCCGTGGGCCCGGCACGGAAGACCTAATTCACCACACCGGGAAATCGGAAAACGACGGGAGAACGTCCGGTGACGCGTCGCGCGCCGGGGTCTGCTCCGCGGCGCCGGTGACGGGCCGGCGAACGGCGGATTATTTCGCCGGGATAATCGCCTGAACCCGGCACGGGAAAGGTGAGGGTCCGCATCCGGACGGGCCCGTGACCGGCCCGGGAGCGGTATCCGTTCGTTCGCGGCGGGCCGGGATGAAATTTCATTGCCGACTTTGCCGGACTTGCCACCCGCGGGAACCTGCCCGCGGAGGGCCCGTACACCAAGATCCGCCGTCACGCTCTGCTACGCGCCAGTCCGGGTCCGGCAGTGTTGACACGAGGTCTACGGCCGGGGCGTGAGGAGATCAGAAACGGAGCCGAGAGTTCCGCATTTTTCTCGCCCTCGACACCCCGGCCCACCTGGGAAGTAACCTCTCCGCGGGGTCAGGGCAGAGGTCTGGTCGATCTTGCAAAAACGTCCCGGCAAGACACCGGGTAGCAACTTCCTGCTACACCCCCACGGATGGCAGGACCTTGCCGCTCGAGACCGGGCGCGGTAATCGATCAGACCTTCGACGTGCGGGAACACCTGGATACGGGCCCGGGAAGGCGTCACCGGCGCGGGAACCGTGTTGACAACCCCCCATAGCGATGTTGAGATCGAATAGCCGGGGAGAAAAGCGTCGAAGCCCCCACATCGATCGTTGCTCTCGGTGTCCGGCGGCCGTTGATCCATTGCGTTGTGTATCGGCCGCGTAAAACGGTGGTCGGCATTGCCGGGCCTTGACTGGATTAGCGTTCACGGCTACGCTGACCCCCGGCCAGTCTCGGGGGACTGGACAACAAACACGGGGGCAGCAGAAATGCTAATGATCGACGCAGGTCCGGATCCAGGCCACTGGCCACGCGGCCAGCTTGAGAACTCCTGGCCGCCGCATCCAGCAAAGCTCGAATTTCGCGAATCTCCAGTTGAGATTGCTGCTTTTCGGCAGCAAATCCTTTCGGCGCCTATGCTCTCCGACGCGGCGCACGTCGTCTCTGCGGACCGCCTCGTGACCCGGCAGCGCACACCCCCCGCGCCGCCCCACGGGCGGTCCGCTGTCATGCCGCGGTGCGGGAGCGCTCCTCGGAGCGCCGCGCAGCACCACTCGCGTACACCGCACGGAACGTACGGTGACCGGATCCTGCTTGGCGGTACGGCCGGCAGCCGGCCAGGCCGACACCCGGCCCTGGCCAGGCGCCCCGGAAAAGGCGGTGAGATGTTGGGAGTTCAGAGATGACGAACGACAGAACCAACGTCGACACGATGGTTATCGGCGCTGGATCGGGTGGAAGCTGCCAGTCCCATTCGGAGGGCGGGCAGCGTATGGGAACGGGCACCGGAGATGCGCGGCGCATCGCGGAGCTGGAGCGTGAGGTTCAGGAACTCCGCCGCGCCAACGAGATATTGAAGGTGTATTTCGCCAAGGAACTCGATCTCGAACTCGAATCCACTCCGTCCGCCCTCGTCGTCGGAGCGCCCAGCGGTCCGACCCTGCCGGAGGCGCCGCCGGCCGCACCCCCGGCGCCGTCGCGCCCGATCCGCTGGGGCGCCGCGCAGCCGGCCATGACCCCGGACCCGTCCAGGCCGATGGCGGAGTTCCGGGCGCTCGGCCCCATCGAGGCCGTCGTCGACGGCCGGCTGCTCGACCTGGGCGCCCCGAAGCAACGCGCGCTACTCGCCCTGCTGGTGAGCAAGGTCGGCCAGCCGGTGGCGGTCGACGTCATCGTCGAAGAGCTGTGGACCGGCAATCCGCCTCCCTCGGCGATCACGTCACTGCAGGCGTACGTGGCCAACCTGCGCCGCGTCCTGGAACCCAACCGCGCCCCGCGCACCCCCGCGACCGTGCTCCGCACCTACGGTCGCGGCTATCTGCTGGACAACCACGTCGTCGAGGTCGACGTGCACCGGTTCAGCGAGCGCGCCGGCGCCGGCTGGGAGGCCCTGGACAGGGGCAAGCCCCAGGAGGCGCTGCGTGAATTAGAAGCCGGTCTCATGCTGTGGCGGGGTCAGGCGTACGCGGAGGTGGCCGACACCACCTACGTACGGCCCGAGGTCGCCCGGCTGGAGGAGCTGCGGCTGTCGGTCATCGAGGGGCGGTGCGCCGCGCTGCTCGCGGTGGGCGCGCACGAGATGGCCGTCGCGGAGCTGGAGGCGTTCACGCAGGCGCACCCGCTGCGTGAGTACGGCTGCGAGCTGCTGAGCCTGGCGCTCTACCGGGCCGGCCGGCAGGCCGACGCCCTCGCCGTGCTGCGCACCAACCAGCGCAGGCTGGCGGAGGAGCTGGGGATCGATCCCCGGCCCGCGCTGCAGCACCTGGAGAACGAGATCCTCAACCATGCGCCCGCGCTCGACTGGCGGCCGCGCCCGGGCGGTGGTGCGTGAGATCGCCGCATCGCGATCTCCTGGCGTGCTCGGACATCCGCACAGTGTCCGAAATACCGAAGCGGCCCGGGGAGTTCCTGCCCGGGCCGCTTCTTCTTCTCCCGTCCCCCGCCGCGCCGCCCGGCTCCGCGCCGCGTCCGGCCCGCTCACTCCGGGGCCCGCACCAGCCCCGACTGGTAGGCGAGGACGACGAGCTGGGCGCGGTCGCGGGCGGCCAGCTTGGTCTTCGCGCGCTGCACGTGGGTGCGTACGGTCAGCGGGCTGACGACCAGCTCCGCGGCGATCTCGGCGTTGGACCTCCCCTGCGCGACCAGCGCCGTCACCTCGCGCTCCCGCGCGGTGAGCACCGCCAGGTCCTCCGGTACGGCCCGGGAGGTGCCGGGCACGGGAGCGGCGAGGAAGCGGGCGATGAGCGCGCGGGTGGCGGCCGACGAGAGCAGCGCGTCGCCGGCGGCGACCGTGCGGATGCCGTCGACGAGTTCGTCCGCGGAGGCGTCCTTGCCGAGGAAGCCGGCGGCGCCGGCGCGCAGCGCGCGGGCCACGTGCTCGTCGGTCTGGAACGTGGTGAGGACGAGCACGCGCACCTCCGCCAGCTCCGGGTCCGCGCAGATCGCCTCGGTCGCGGCGAGGCCGTCGGTGCCGGGCATGCGGATGTCCATGACGACGACGTCGGGGCGGTGCGCGCGGGTGAGTTCGACGGCCTCGCCGCCCTCGGCGGCCTCGGCGACGACCTCGAGGTCCGGGTACGAGTCGATGAGCATCCGGAACGTCGCCCGCAGCAGGGCCTGGTCGTCGGCGAGGAGGACTCGGACGGTCATCGGGGCTCTCCGGAGGGCTCGTCGGTCTGCGGGACGGGGGCCTGCGGGACGGGAGCCTGCCCGGGCGCCGGGGGGACGGGGGTCTCCTGCCGTACGGGCAGGGGCAGTTCCGCGGTCACCGTGAAGCCGCCGTCCGGCCGCGGGCCCGCGCGCAGGCTGCCGCCCGCGGCGCGGGCGCGCTCGCGCATGCCGATCAGCCCGAAGCCGCCGCCCGGCCGCGGTGGCGGCCGGCCCGCGCCGCCGTCGTCGCTGACGCTGACGGTGAGCAGGTCCTGCGCGTACGCGAGCCGCACCCGGGCCGCGCCCGCGCCCGCGTGCTTGGCGACGTTCGTCAGCGCCTCCTGCACGATCCGGTACGCGGTGAGGTCGAGCCCCGGCGGCAGCGGCCGCTCCGCGCCCTCGGCCGCGACGCTGACGGGCAGCCCGGCGGACGCGAACGCGGCGGCCAGCTCCGGCAGCCGGTCCAGGCCGGGCGCCGGCTCCAGCGGCTCCCCGGAGCCGCCGGGCGGGCCCGGTCCCGCGGGTCCCTCCGGGTCGCCGGGCTGGCGCAGCAGCCCCACGGTGGCCTGGAGTTCGCGCAGCGCCGCCGACGTCGTGCCGGTCAGCTCGCCGAGGATCTCCCCGGCCTGGTCCGGCCGGCTGCGCGCCAGCCGGGCGGCGGTGCCGGCCTGGGCGTGCGCGAGCGCCATGTGGTGGGCGACGACGTCGTGCAGTTCGCGGGCGATGCGTACGCGCTCCTCCGCGACCCGGCGGCGCGCCTCCTCCTCGCGGGTGCGCTCGGCGTGCTCGGCGCGCAGGTGCACGGCGTCGAGGTACGCCCGCCGCGCCTGGACGGCGATGCCCGCGAGCACCGGCAGCAGCAGCCAGAAGACCGGCCCGACCGACTCCTCTGCCCAGTCCTGATCCTCGTTCTCGGCGAGCAGCGCGACGGGGACGACCATGGCGAGGACGACGGCGTAGTGGGTGTAGACGGTCCGCTGCGAAGCGCGTACGGCCAGCTCGTACAGCGCGAGGACCGACGGCGCCAGCAGCGGCAGCGAGAGCGGATAGCCCAGGCCCGCGGACGCGGCCCCGCACACGGCGGTGACGACGACGACCGGGCCCGGGTGGCGGCGCCGCCACAGCAGCGGGACCAGCGCCGCGGCCACCAGCGGCTGCCCGGCGGCCCAGCCGTGGGCGGCGCCGGCGTGCTGCCGGCTGGTGACGGCCGCCACCAGCAGGAGCAGGGCCGCCTCGACGAGGCGGGGGTGGCGGTCGGTGAACCGCGACCAGGTGGGGAACACGGTCTTCTCCCCTCGGGTGGACCGGCTCGTGGTCGTACGCGCCGGGGCCGGCCGCCGCGCCCGCGGTGCGGGCAGCCGACCCTACGGCGCGGCGCGTCAGACGCGCGTCAGGCCGTGGCCCGCCTCGTCGTCCGGGACCGGCCGCGGTCCCGGCGCCCCGCGGCCCAGCGCCTCCCCCTCCACGTCCACGCGCGGCAGCAGCCGGTCCAGCCAGCCGGGCAGCCACCAGGCGCGCTTGCCGAGCAGGGCCAGCACGGCGGGTACGAACGCCATGCGGACGACGACGGCGTCGAAGAGGACGGCGACGGCGAGCCCGAAGCCGATCATCCTGATGACCTGCTCGCCACCGGTCATGAACCCGGCGAAGACCGCCATCATGATCACCGCGGCCACCGCGACCACCCGGGCGCTGTGCCCGAAGCCGCTGACGACGGCCGCGCGGGCGTCCTCCCCGTGCACGTACGCCTCGCGCATCCGGGAGACGAGGAAGACCTGGTAGTCCATGGCCAGTCCGAAGACGATGCCCACCAGGAAGATCGGCATCATGCTCATGATCGGCCCGGTCTGCTCGATGCCGAACAGGCCCGCCAGATGCCCCTTCTGGAAGACGGTGACGACGGCGCCGAGCGCGGCGAGCACCGACAGCAGGAACCCGAGCGCGGCCTTCAGCGGCACGAGCACGGAGCGGAAGACCAGCAGGAGCAGGAAGAACGCCAGGCCGATGATGGTCGCCAGATACGGGATCAGGGCGTCCTGGAGCTTCTGCCCGACGTCGATGTTGAGCGCGGTGGCGCCGGTGACCTCGTACGTGGCGCCGGTGGCGGCCTCGGTCGCGGCGCGCTGCCCGCGGATGTCGTGGACGAGGTCCCTGGTGCGTTCGCTGGTGGGCGCCGTGGCGGGGGTGGCGGAGAGTACGGCGGTCTCGCCGGGCTCGTCGAAGCGCGGCGGAGAGACGGAGACGACGCCGTCGGTGGCGTCGAGCGCCGCGGCCACCCCGGCGACGGCGGCCCGCGGGTCGGCGGCACCGCGGGCGTCGACGACGACGGTGAGCGGGCCGTTGAAGCCGGGGCCGAAGCCGGCGGCGAGGGCGTCGTAGGCGCGGCGCTCGGTGGTGGAGGCCGGCTTGGCCTCGTCGCCCGGCATGCCGAGGCGCAGATCGGCGGCGGGTACGGCGAGGAGGCCGAGCCCGGCGACGGTGGCGAGGAGGACGGGGACGGGCCGGCGCAGGACGAACCGGGCCCAGCGGACGGCGGGGGTGGCGGGCGCTGCGGAACCCGCCGGGCCCGCACCGTACGGGGAGCCCGTGCCGTCCGGCGCGCTCATCCGCCCCGGGGCGGTCGTGCGGCCCGGAGGGCTCGTACGTTCCGCGCTTCCGCGCCCGCCGAGGCGCCACCGTCCGCGCCGGCCCGCACCGGAGCCGCCACCGGTGCCGGGTCCGCGGGCGCCGCGGGCCAGCACCGCGTTCGGCCACCACCCCAGCAGCGCCGGCACCAGCGTCAGCGCGACCAGCACCCCCACCAGCACCGCCCCCGCCGCGCCCAGCCCCATCTTCGTCAGCATCGGCACCCCGACGACCGACAGCCCGGCCAGCGCGATGACCACCGTCAGCCCGGCGAACACCACCGCGGACCCCGCCGTGCCCGTCGCCCGCCCGGCCGCCTCGCGCGGCTCGTGTCCCGCGGCCCGTTCCTCGCGGTAGCGGGAGACGACGAAGAGCGAGTAGTCGATGCCGACCGCGATCCCGAGCATCATCGCCAGCTCGCCGACCGTCGAGGACAGCCCGAGCGCGCTGCCCAGGGCCAGGATCGCGCACATGCTGACGCCGATCCCGACGACCGCGGTGATCAGCGGCAGCCCGGCGGCGGCCAGCGAGCCGAAGGTGACGAGCAGCACCACCGCGGCCACGGCGATGCCGACGACCTCCCCGAGGCCCGCCGCCTCCTCGGACTCCACCGCGCTGCCGCCCGCCTCGACGGTCAGCCCCGCGTCGCGCGCCTCCTCGACGGCGTCGTCGAGCGCCGCCCTGGCGGCCTCGCTGACGTCGTCCTCCGCGACCTCGTAGGTGACGGTGGCGTACGCGGTCGTCCCGTCGTCGCTGACGCCCTGCCCGTCGAAGGGGCTTGCCACCGCGGCGACCTGCGGGGCGCCGGTCACGTCCGCGACGAAGGCGCCGACCGCCGCGCGGCCCGTACCCCCGGTGATCTTCTCGCCCCCGGGCGCGACGAAGACGACCCGGGCGTCCGCCCCGTCGGCCGCGGCGCCGGGGAAGCGCTCGTCGATGAGGTCGTACGCGTGCTGCGCCTCGATCCCGGGCATCGAGGAGGAGTCGTCGGGCGGGTCGCCGGCGCTCGTCGCACCGAGGAACGCGGCGCCGAGGACGGCCGCCCACAGCAGCGCCACGGGCAGGCGCCGGCGGAAGGCGAACCGGCCGAGCCGGTACAGGAAGGTCGCCATGGGAGGGGGTCTCCGCTTCTGGGGTCTCGAAGAACCCCTCCAGCGTTCCGCGGGGACCCCGCGCCGTCGTCGTCGCCCGTACGGCACTTCTCCGTACTGAAAAGCGAGTACGCCGCCGCTCCCCCTCCGCCGCGGGGATGACGCCCGCGGACACGGACGGGGTGACGGGCGGCCGCCCGTCACCCCGGTGCACGCGCCCGGGTCAGCCGAGCCGTTCGCCGTAGACGTGGTCCACGGCCATCTTCATCAGCACCCGGCGGTCGGAGACCATCACCGCGCGGTACTCGTCCCAGTCGGGGTGCTCCCCCGCCGCGGCGCGGTAGTAGTCCACCAGCGCCTCGACCTCGGGGCCCCGCGGGTCGGTGCCGGGTCCGACGAGGGTCGCGGTGCCCTCGGCCGTGGCCCAGGAGCGGCCGTCGCGGGCGGTGACCTCCAGCGCGGCGCGGGCGTCGCGGCGCAGGTTCGCGGTCTTCGCCCGGCCTTCGGTCATCGAGACGTACAGGACGCCGGTGTCCCGGTCGTAGAAGGGCATGACGGGCGAGAGCTGCGGGCGGCCGTCCTTCTTGATCGTGGCGAGCACGCCGAGCCGGCTCTCCGCCAGCAGCGCGCGGGGGTCGTACGGGGTCGTGGTCATGTCCGTTGCCAAGTCCTGGTCTGTCGGTGGTATTCCGGCGGCGGGATCATGCGGGCCGCGCCGCCGGGCGGCGGAACTCCTCGATCATCACCGGGTATCCCTCGCCGCCGTGCCCCGCCGCGGCGGCGCGGTCCGCGAGGGACTTGATCAGCGCCGGGAACTCCGCGTTCACGCCGAGGGATTCGCTCTCCTGGACGAGGTGTGCCATCGCGGCCCGGTGGGTGTCCAGCGTGGCGTCGTCCGTCGGGAAGGTGCCGGTGTCGATCTGCTCGGCATAGCCCGGGAGCCAGCCGAGGACAGCCCGCATGCCCTTCTCCGCGACGGCGGCGTACTCCACGGCGGACACCCCCGCCGTGCCGACCAGCGCGGCGCCGTGCAGCCAGCCATTGAGGAGGCTCCACATCAGACTCACCACCGCCATCTCGTGCAACGCGGTCAGCCCCCGGTCCGCGCCCAGGTACGGGATGTCGCCCGCCAGGGCCCGCAGCGCGGGCGCGTAGCGGTCGAACTCCGCGCGCGGACCGCTGACGACAATGGTCGCCTCCCCGGTTCCGATGGCCGACGGGTTGGCCATGATGGCGCCGTCGAGGTACGTCAGCCCGCGCCCGCCGGCCCACGCCGCGGTGTCGCGGGCCTGCGCCGAGGAGCCACTGGTGAGGTTCACCAGGGTCCGGCCGCGCAGGGCGTCCGGGTAGACGGGGTCGAGGAAGGCGTGCAGCGCGTCGTAGTCGGTGACGCAGGCGATCACGAGCGGGGCGGCGGCGACGGCCGCGGCGGGGGTTTCCGCGCGTACGGCGCCCGCGGCGACGAGGTCGTCGGCCTTGGCGGCGGTGCGGTTCCAGACGGTGGTGGGGTGGCCGGCGCGCAGCAGGGCTGCGGCGAGGGCGTGCCCCATCAGCCCGAGGCCGAGGACGGCGACGGGGGCGGGGGCGGCGGTTCCGGCGTGTGTGTCGGTCGTCATGGAAGAATGGTGAACGTTCACACCGGTATGAAGGTCAAGCCCGGAGGGCGGGGAGGAGCGCGCATGCGGATCGGGGAGCTGAGCCGGCGCACCGGCGTCAACGCGCATCAGTTGCGCTACTACGAGGCCCAGGGCCTGCTGAAGCCCGAGCGCTCCGGCAACGGCTACCGCGAGTACACGGACGACGCCGTGCTCACCGTCACCCAGATCCGGCGGCTGCTCGACGCCGGCCTGTCCACCCCGGACATCGCCTGGCTGCTGCCCTGCGCCACCGGCACCGGACCCGACTTCGAGCCCTGCCCCGAGCTGATCGACAAGTTCCGCGACCGGCTGGACGGGCTCGACGCCCACATCACCACGCTCCACCGCTCCCGCGAGGCGCTGAGCGAGTACCTGGTCGCCGCCGAGCGGCGGGTCGCGCAGTACATCTGAGGGTCCGTACGCGGCCCCGGAGACGCCCGTACGGCCACGGGCCGGTCCGCGCCGCCCCGTTGATCGTCTCTCTGCCGTCCCGCGGCCCTTCACCTGCACGTCGCACCGCGGGCGCCCCGCGCGGCGAACATCCTTCCGGATCTTCACCACGCCCGGGAGGCTCAGGTGGCTTCACCACCCCTGTCCAGCAGCGCGGCCAGTCGCTGCCGGTGGTTGTCGAGCGCCTCGCGCCGCTCGGGGGCGCCGTCCTGCCGGTCGTCCAGCCAGGTGCCGATACGCACCATCGCCCGCCGCAGCCGCGCCTCCGTCCGATGCGTGCCGGCCGGGCGCTCCAGCCACCGCGCGACCTGCACCAGCAGCGGGTCGACGGCGGCGTGGTCGCTCCGGTGCGCCTCCAGCCAGTCGAGGGCCGCCTCCAGCACCCGGTCAACCTCGTCCGCATCGGGCAGTTCGCCGGAGCGGAGCAGGCTCTCCAGCAGGTTCCCGTGCGCCGAGTTGCGCTCGCCGCCGGGGCGGAGCCGGCGTACCGCCAGCCGTGAGGCACGGCGGCGGACGTCCGGGGGCAGCGCGCGGTTGTCGAGCGCGGGGATGAGCAGGCTGAACGCGCGGTCGGTGTGGTCGTGGACCTCGCACCAGTCGAGGCACGTCCGGTGCAGCCTTGTCAGGACCGGGCCGTCGAGCCGGTCGGCGCCCGCCAGCAGGACACGGAGGACGCGTACCGCCTCGCGCGGCTGCTTCTCGTCCGTCAGCAGGTCGCAGGCGCGGGCGACGAACCGGTTCCACTCGGTGGGGGTGTCGGCGCGGTACGTCAGCAGCGCCCGGGGCAGCCGGGGCTCCTTGCCCTTGCGCTCAGGGAGCAGCGTGCGCGGCGTCAGCATGCCGACCGCGCGGGCGGCCAGCCGAACGCGGTCACCGGGAGTCGTCCGCCGGCTGCGCAGCGCCTCCGCCAGCAGGGCCGGGGCGCCGGAGGCACGCGGATACCGGTTCAGCCACTCCAGCGTCCCGGTCATGGCCCGCTCGTGCTCGGCCTCGCCGAGGTCGGTCCGCTCCACGAGCTTCGTGAGCGGGAATGCCATGTGCCTGCTCGGCGGTGCGGCCGGGGGCAGTTGGGCGTACGTCGCGGCCACCACCCGGTCGCGTAAGTCCTTGTCGGCGTACCGCTTGTACAGCAGGGGGGCCAGCACGGAGCGGGCTACGCTGGGCGCAGGGCGGTCACCCAGCATGACCAGCGCCTCGTCCACGAGCCAGCGCAGCCGTTCGGGGTCGCCGTCGGGCAGTGGGGTGCCGAGCAGCGCGCCGAGCACCTCGCTGCCGCTGTTCCGCCCGGAGTCTTCGTGGGCCTCGAGCCAGTCCATGGCCAGTCGTCCGAGTTCTTCGCGCTCCTCCCTGACGAAGGCGGCGTGCTGGCCGGGCCGGGACTTGGCGGCGTTCTTCAGCAGCCCGGGCAGCACCTTGCCCATCTCGACGTGGTGGCCGGCGTTCGGCTCCAGCCAGATCCAGGCCGCCTGCACGGCGCGCGCCAGGCCGTCCCGGCCGGGCAGCCCGGGCACGACCAGCTCCTTGAGCAGGTACGCGGCCGTGCGCCGCAGGCCGTATCCGGCGTCGTCCGCCAGCCAGGCGAAGGAGTCCGCCACCGCCTGCTCGTACACGCCCCGGTCCAGGTCCCGGTGGAGCCGGTGCCGCGCCAGCACGGCCTCCAGGGCGAAGGTGGCGCTCGGCGGGTCGTCGGGGGCGACGCTGTCCAGGAGCAGGCGGGCGGTCCGGGTGAGATCGGCGCCCTTCAGCTCCGGGTGGAGGACGAGCGGCCGGGCCACGAAGCCCGCCTCGCGGCGGGTGCCGTAGCGGCGCAGCCAGCGCAGCGCCCAGGTGAGCACCTGGCCGACGCGCGGGTCTTCGGGGGGCAGGCCGTTCCTGCTGGTGTCGAGGATGCGTTGCAGCGGGCGGCAGGCGCTGAGGCGGGGCGCGTTCTGCGTGAGCCACTCGTAGACCTGGTCGGTGGTCCACTCCAGGACCGCGGGGTCGAGGTCGTCGTTCTCCAGGGCCTGCTGGAAGGCGAGCGCGGCCTGGGGGCGGTGGGCGTGGTCGTAGATCCAGTCGAAGAGGTAGCGGTTCGCGAGCGCGGCGGGCAGGTAACGGGCCGCGGTGAGCACGGTGTCGCGGGCCCTGATCTCGGTGTGGTGCTCCTCAAGCCAGGGTTCGGCCAGCCTGCGGACGGCCACCGGGCGCCAGGTAGGGAGTGCAAGGAGGGCGCGCAGCTCCCGGCCCTTCGGGTCCGCGAGGACCAGCTCCCGCAGCGCGGTGCGGCGGTCGTCGCCCCACTCCCCCACGACGCCGGCCAGCTTGTCGCCGGCCGCGACGTCGAGGGTGTCGCGCAGCCGGTCCACCGCCGTCGCGACCCGCACCAGGGCGCGGCCGTCCGCCAGGCCGGTCTCCAGGACCAGACGCAGGCCCCGCGGGTGCACCGTCCGCTGGCCGGCCGTCAGCACCGCGTGGCCGAGCAGGCCGTCGGCGTAGACGTCGTGCGCGGGCCGCAGCGCGTCGTCCTGCGCGTAGAGGAGGCCGCCGGTGACGAGCGAGCCGATCGTCTCCGCGCCCGCTGTCCGGCGGGGATCGTCGCGGCCGGGGGCGAAGATGTCGAGGGCCTCCTTGAAGGGCCGGGGCGCGTGCACGACGAGCTGCGCCACGGCCGTCGTCGCGGGGTCCGGGTCGCCGTCCGCCGGCACCGCGGGCAGCTTCATGCCGTGCAGGATGTCGCGGAGCCAGATGGAGAACTCGCGGTCGGGGCGGGGCGGGACGCCGGTCAGGTCGCTGCCCGCGCGGGCCAGGCTGTCGTAGTACACGGCGCACAGTTGGCTCACCGCGGGCGGCCCCGCGCAGAGCCCCACCAGACGGTCCTCATCCAGTTGCCTGCCGGCTTCGGAGGCCAGGCTGCTCCGTACCATCTCCCGGGAGATGGCGCGGTGGTACGACGGGTCCCAGCGGATGTCGAGGGTCTCGAAGGTCTGGTACGGGGTCAGCGGGTCGTCCTTGAGCGCGTCGAGCCGCGCGCGGCGTACGGTCGTCAGCACGGCCAGCCGGACGCCGGCTCCGGCGGCCTCCCTGAAGACCTCGGTGTACTTCTCTCCTGGCGACGCGATCCGGTCGACGTCGTCGGCGACCACGAGCACCCGGTCGGCCTGGCCGTCGACGCTGTCCCACACGTCGGTGAGCGGGGCCGCCGCGGTGACGTGGACGACCAGCCACTCCCGGCTGTCCTCGGCGAGCGCGGCGGTCTCCAGGCACAACCGGGTCTTGCCCGCGCCGGGTTCGCCGACGACGAGCACCCCGGCGGGCAGGCCGGGGCTCGCCGCCATGCCTGCCAGGCGGTCGAGGACGGCGGCCGGCGCGGCGGCGCCGCCGGGGTCGACGTAGGGCAGCTTCTCCGGGACCAGCGGCTGGGGCGTGCGGCGTATCCGGTCCATGCGCACGTGATGCTGCTGGACTGCCCTGGTGCGCCGCCAGCCGTCGGGCAGCACCGGCAGCGGCCGGGGATCCACGTCCTCGTCGCCTAGCAGCGCCCGCCACTCGTCGTCGTCGACGGAGTCCAGGGCGGTCACCTGGAGCATGCCGACGCCCGCCGCCGGAACGTGGTCGGTCACCACACCGACCAGGAGACCCGACTCCTCGGTCCGTACCGCCGCGCCGGACATGCCCTGCCAGGGGCTCTCGCCGGCCGGCGCCGGGGCCGGGGCCGCGTCCTTGACCCCGACGCGCAGCAGGCCCGGCGCCTCGGCGTCCGCGGTACGGATCGCGCAGCGCACCCCGGTCCGGCCCCGCCACACGGCGTCCGGCTCGCCGGCCGTACGCCGGTCGACCTGCGCCCACCGGGGATGGCCGACGGCGCGCGCGGCGACCTCCGCCTCCCGGTCCCGGGGCACGCTCCCCAGCCGTACGGGCGGGACGCGGGTCGCGGGCGCCGTGTCGAACCGCAGCAGGGCAAGATCCATGGTCCCACCCCGCCACACGCACGTCACCGGTCGGTACGTGCCCTCGCCGCCGAGGTCGGCCGCCAGGGCGGTCGTGTGCGCCAACTCGTGGGCGGTGGTGAGGATCAGCCGGTCGGAGATGCGGTAACCGCTGCTGAGGTGGGCGCGGTCCGGCTCGCCGGGCAGGTCGCCGACCACCCGCGCCACCCGCGCCAGCTCCGGAGATAAGTCCGCCACGGCGTCACCTCGGCCGTCGGTCCACCGTGTCGCCGGCGGGGACGGGCCGGTCGTCGAGCGCCGTCTTGGCGTCGAGTTGCAGCCGCAGCGTCTGCACGTCGCTGCGGCCCTCGGTGCGCTCGGCGCCCGCGGAGATCACGTGGACCTTGATACCGCCGTTCACGCCGCCGGAGCGGCTGAGCGTGGTCTGCAGTTCGAGTTCGAGCGAGGAGACCGAGAGCCGCACCGGACCGCCCTCCGTCCGGGCCGTGTTCATCGCCTGCGCCAGTTCCCGCCGGATCGCTCCGAGGGCAGCCGCCAGGCCGATCGCCTCGTCCCGGTCCTGTCCTTGCGCCATGAATGTGCCCCCTCCGCCGGCCGCCTCTCCTGTGCCCTCCAGTATCCCCGTCCGCCGCACCGCAGACGACGGGTAGGCAGGGCGCGAGCAACCGTTTACGGTGCGGGAGTTCGCCCCTGCCACCGGAAGGACGGTGTATGGCTGCCGAGCTGCGGAGCGCCGAGTGGTACGGGGATACGGACCGGAACGCGTACATACACCGCGCGTGGAGCGGTCTGCCGCACGACGCGTTCTCCGGCCGCCCCCACATCGCGATCGCCAACACGGCCTCCGACCTGACCCCCTGCAACTCCCACCTCACCGAGGTCGCCCGTTCCGTACGCGACGGCGTGCACGAGGCCGGGGGCATCCCCCTCGAACTCCCGGTGGCCTCGCTCGGCGAGACCCAGGTGCGCCCCACGGCGATGCTGTGGCGCAACATGGCGGCGATGGCCGCGGAGGAGATGTTCCGCGCCTACCCGGTCGACGGCCTGGTGCTCCTCGGCGGCTGCGACAAGTTCGACAGCATCGAGGACTTGCACGCCCGCATCGACGCCCCGGACCTCGACGTCGACGCCGGCTCGGTGCTCGTGCTCCGCGGCTGCGGCCCGCGCGGCTGTCCCGGCATGCCGGAGGTCTCCAACATGCCGCTGCCGCGCAAGCTGCCGGAGCAGGGCGTACGCGACATGGTGCGGGTCTGCGACGGGCGGATGAGCGGCACGGCGTACGGGACGGTGGTGCTGCACGTCGCGCCGGAGGCGGCGGCGGGCGGGCCGCTGGCGCTCGTCCGCAGCGGCGACTGCATCAGCCTGGACGTGCCGGGGCGCAGCCTCACGCTGGACGTACCGGACGCCGAACTGGCCGCGCGGACGCCGAACGCGGCGACGGTGGCGGGCTACGCGGCGCCGCGGCGCGGGTGGGAGCGGCTGTACGTGGACCACGTGCAAGGCGCGGACACCGGCGCGGACCTGGACTTCCTGGTGGGCTCCTCGGGCTCCGAGGTGAGCCGTGAGTCGCACTGAGGCCCTGCCTTGAGGGCGTTCGTGCTGCACGGCCCCCGGCGGGCGGGCGTCGTGGACGTCGACCCGCCGGTGGCCGGACCGGGCGAGGCGCTGGTGGACGTCGCGCGCGTGGGGGTGTGCGGGACGGATGTGGAGCTGTACTCGGGCGAGTTGCAGTATCTCCGCGACGGCCGCGCGCGGTTCCCCGTACGCCCCGGGCACGAGTGGTCCGGGCGGGTCGCGGCGGTCGGCGCGGAGGTGGACCCGGGCTGGGTGGGGCGGCGGGTGATGGGCGACACGATGCTGGGCTGCCGCGCCTGCCGCCGCTGCCGGGGCGGCAGACAGCACCTGTGCGACGACCGCCAGGAGGTGGGCATCCTCGGCCGCCCGGGCGCGCTGGCGGCGCAACTGGCGGTCCCGGCTTTGTCGTTGCACGCCCTGCCGGACACGGTCGACGACGCGCTGGGCGCCCTGGTCGAACCGGGCGGCAACGCGCTGCGCGCGGCCCGCGCGGCGCGGCTCGCGCCGGGCGACCGGGTCCTGGTCACGGGGCCCGGCACGATCGGGCTGCTGGCCGCGATGTTCGCCCGCCGGGCGGGCGCGGAGGTCCACCTCCTGGGCCGCGACCCGGCGACGCTGGAGTTCGCCTCGTCCCTGGGCTTCGACCGCTGCTGGACGGCGGAGTCGCTGCCTTCCGTCCCGTACGAGGCGGTGATCGACGCCTCCAACGCGGACGCGCTGCCCGCGCGGGCGGTGGAGTGGGTGGAGCCGGGCGGCACGGTGGTCTACATCGGCCTGGCGGGCACCCCGAGCCTGCTGGACACCCGCGCCCTGGCCCTGAAGGACGCCACGGCGGTGGGCATCCTGAGCGGTTCCCCGGGCCTGGCGGAGACGATCGACGCGTACGCGGACGGCTCGGTGGACCCGCGCCCGCTGATCGCGGCGACGATCGGCCTGGACGCCGTGGCGGCCACCCTGTCCGGCACCCGCCCGGCGACCGCGGGCCCGGGCCCGAAGATCCACGTAACCCCGGCCACCCCCTGACCGGCTCACCCCCGCCGGACGCACCGCGACCGCCTCCGTACCGGTGCCGCTCGTCGACACGGGACGGAGGGGCGGATCGGAGGCCAGAGAGCGGGCGACCCGGAAGGTACGTCCCTCGCCCGCGCAGCGGTTCGGCCGACGTGCGGTCGCCCGGCCGTGCGCTCTTTACGGAGGGGACGCGCATAGTCGCGTTCCGGCATGGACGGTCCGCCCGCCCTGCGGGGAACCCCCAGGCCGAGGTCGTCTCACCCCCTGAAGGACAGGACGTCGGCACCCTCCTCGTCCGGGCCTGCGCATAGGCATCGAGACCAGCAGGATCGGGCCCGACCGGCCCCGCGCTGCCGTCCGCGCCCGGAGAGTACGGGCGGGCCGGCGGGTGACGGCCCTGCCGGGTCAGGCGCCCAGGGCCTCCGCGATGCGGGTGAGGTCCTCGGCCGATGCCAGGCCACCGTGGTACAGCCGCAGTTCGTCCGCGCCCAGTTTCGCCGCGTGGGCCGCGTCCGCCGCCAGGGTCGCCGGGGTGCCGCCCATGCCCGAGACCACCGTGAAATTCGCCGCCAGGGTCGTGTGCGGGCGGCGGTGCGGGGCGCAGGGGTCCAGCGCGGCGGTGCGGGCTGCGGGGCCGCCGGTGCAGGGGAGGACCAGGCCGTCCGCGAACTGCAGCACCTCCGCCGGGTCCACCCCCGCGTTCGCTCCGCAGGCGTACGGCTCCGGGGTGGCGTGCAGCAGGACGCGGAACGCGGAGTCCGGGGCCTCGGCCCGTACCGCCTCGACCGCCTCGCGCTGCAGCCGGGTCGCCGCCGCGCGCCGCCAGCCGAGCACCGCCGCCGCCCGCTCGGCGCCCAGCAGCCCCACGATCCGGGCCCAGGTGCCCGCCGCCTCCACCGCCTCGGCCGCGGCCGGCGGCGCGGCGGCGGTGCCGTCCCAGTACGGGCGCAGCGCCGCGGTGACCGCCGACCGCAGGTCGTCCGGTTCGGCGCCGTACGCGGCGTAGCCGTCGCGGCAGCGGTCGCAGAAGCAGAGAGACATCAGCAACCGCCCGGCCGCGTCCAGGGCCACCCCGCCGGTCTTGTCGTGCGCGTGCAGGTGCGCCAGCCCGTACCACCCGCACGACTCCAGCTCGCAGCCGCGCACCCCCGGCCGGGTGGCGGCCTCCGCCGCGAGCCGGACGAGGTAGTCGCGCACGTCGGGGCGGCCGATGCAGGGCGCCCAGGGGTAGCGGTCGCCGTGCGCGTTCACCACCGACGTCTCCGGATGCTCCGCGCCCAGCCGGGAGTTGTGCGCGAGGACCACCCAACTGTGCACCTCAAGACCCGCGCCGGCCAGCGCCTCGGCCGCCTCGCCGAACGGGTCGGCGGCGGCCACCCAGTCCTGCTCGTACGGGTGCAGCGCCCGGCCCGCCCACCGGCGCGCGTCCGGCGGGTAGAGCACCGCGGAGTGCCGGGCGGTGACGATGCGGTGGCGCGGGTGGCGGGGGGTCACGGCGCGTACGGAGTGGTAGGCGGCGGCGAGCGTTACCTGCCGTACGCCCAGCTCCGCGACCCGGCGCGCGGCCGCGGGGTCGCCGACGACGTCCCACGGATACAGAAAGACCGAAGCACGAGGTGTCATCATCAGGGTGTACACATTTCTGCCCGGCGTCCATATTGGTGAACAGGCACGCTAAGGCCGCCCCGACACACCGTCAAGACCGCCTCCCCGCCGCCCCGTCCACCCGGCGCCCCGCACCACGAGGAGTCACGATGTCAGCCCACCGCCCCCCGCGCACCGTCCTGCTCACCGGCGCCGCCGGCGGCATCGGCACCCTGATGCGCGGCCTGCTCCCCGCCCACGGCCACGAGCTGCGCCTGCTCGACCGGGTCGCCGTCGACCCGGGGCCCGAGCGCGCCGTCACCGCCGACCTCGCCGACCGCGGCGCGCTGCGCGAGGCGGTCCGCGGCGTCGACGCCGTGCTCCACCTCGCCGGGATTTCCCTGGAGTCGACGTTCGAGAAGGTGCTGCGGGCCAACATCGAGGGCACGTACCACCTCTACGAGGCCGTCCGCGAAGAGGGCGTCCGCCGGGTCGTCTTCGCCTCCAGCAACCACGCCGTCGGCTTCCACCCCCGCCCCCGCCGCGCCGGCCGCGTGCCCGCCGCCGAGCTGATCGGCACTGACGCAGCGCACCGCCCCGACACCTTCTACGGCCTGTCCAAGTGCTTCGGCGAGGACCTGGCACAGCTCTACTGGGACAAGCACGGGATCGAGACCGTCTCCGTACGCATCGGCTCCTGCTTCCCCGAGCCGACGAGCGTGCGCATGCTCTCCCTCTGGCTCAGCCCCGCGGACGGCGCCCGCCTCTTCCACGCCGCGCTGAGCGCACCGGACGTCGGCCACACCGTGGTCTACGGCAGCTCCGCCAACACCCGCGCCTGGTGGGACCTGAACACGGCGCGGGCGCTCGGCTACGAGCCGCAGGACGACTCCGAGGTGTACGCGGACAAGCTCCTCGCCGAGCAGGGCCCCGACGCGCCGGACGCGCCGGACCGGGCGAACCTCGGCGGCCCGTTCTGCACCGACCCGCCCATCTGGCCCCACTGAGGCCCGCGTTCGCCGCTCCCCGGCTCCCGGCAACCGCGGCCGGAACCCGCGCACACCCCCTTGACGGCCGTCGCCCCCACCTCTACGTTTCCGGCACCAATTCAGATTCATATCTTTCGTTCAGATAGATGAATCGAGGTTCCGGTGCAGCTCGACGGCATCCTGTTCTTCCCCCTCACCCCCTTCGACGCCGCCGGCGCGGTGCACGAGAACGTGCTCGCCCGGCACGTCGCCGACGGCGTCGCGCACGGCGCGGGCGCGGTCTTCGCCGCCTGCGGCACCGGCGAGTTCCACGCGCTCGACGGCGCCGAGCACCGGCGCGTGGTCCGTACCGCCGTCGCGGCCGCGGCGGGCCGGGTGCCGGTGTTCGCCGGGGCCGGCGGCCCGCTGCCGCACGCCGTCGCGTGCGCCGGAGCCGCCGCGGAGGCAGGCGCGGACGGGGTGCTGCTGATGCCGCCGTACCTGGTCGCCGCGCCGGAGGCGGGGCTCGTCGCGTACGTGCGCGAGGTCGCCGCCGCGACCGGCCTGCCGCTGGTCGTCTACCAGCGCGACAACGCCCGCTTCACCCCCGCGGGCGCCGCGGAGCTGGCCCTGATCCCCACGGTCACCGGCTTCAAGGACGGGCTCGGGGACATCGAGCTGATGCAGCGCGTCGTCCCGGCCGTACATGCCGCGCTCGACGGCGGCGACGGGCCGAAGAAGGACTTCACCTTCTTCAACGGCCTGCCCACCGCCGAGGTCTCAGCCGCCGCGTACGCCGCCGTGGGCGCGCGGCTGTACTCCTCCGCCGTCTTCTGCTTCGCCCCCGAGGTGGCCCTCGCCTTCCACCGGGCGCGGGCCGCGGGCGACGACGCTCGCGTACGCCGCCTGCTGAGCGGCTTCTTCATCCCCCTCGTCCACCTGCGCAACGAAGTCCCCGGCTACGCCGTAGCGCTGGTGAAGGCCGGCGCCAGGATGCGCGGTCTGGACACCGGCGGCGTACGGCCGCCGCTGGCCGACCCGCACCCCAAGCACCTCGCCGAGCTGGAGCGGATCGTCTCCGCGGGACTGGAGTTGGCGGGGGCGGACCGATGATGCGGATACGCGAGATCACCGTCACCCCGGTCGCCTTCCGCGACCCGCCGCTGCTCAACGCCGCCGGCGTACACGAGCCGTGGGCTCTGCGCAGCGTCGTCGAGGTCGTCACCGACGACGGCCTCAGCGGCCTCGGCGAGAGCTACGGCGACGCCTCCCACCTGGACCGGCTGCGCGCCGCCGCCGAGGCTCTGACCGGCGCCGACGCCGGCCACCACCACGACCTCTACGCCCGCGTCGCCGCCAGCGTCGGCACCGGCGTCTTCACCGACCAGCACGGCCTCACCGGCGCCGGCAGCAACGGCAAGACCGTCGACTCCGTCTTCTCCCCCTTCGAGGTCGCCTGCCTCGACATCGTCGGTAAGGCCACCGGGCGCCGCGTGGCGGACCTCCTCGGCGGGCCGGTGCGCGACGCCGTGCCGTACAGCGCGTACCTCTTCTACAAGTGGGCCGGCCACCCCGACGCGCCGGAGGACCGCTTCGGCGCGGCGCTCGACCCGGACGGCATCGTGGCCCAGGCGCGGCTGCTCGTCGGGGAGTACGGGTTCCGCTCGCTGAAGCTCAAGGGCGGGGTCTTCCCGCCCGGCGAGGAGATCGCGGCGGTACGCGCCCTCACCGACGCCTTTCCCGGGCTGCCGCTGCGCATCGACCCCAACGCCGCATGGACGCCGGAGACTTCCGTGCGCGTCGGCACCGAGCTGGCCGGGGCCCTGGAGTACCTGGAGGACCCGGCGCCCGGCATCGAGGGAATGGCCGAGGTCGCGGCGAAGGTGCCGATGCCGCTGGCCACGAACATGGCGGTGGTCACGCACGCCCATCTGCCGCCGGCGATCGCGCACCGCGCCATCGGGGTGCTGCTGCTCGACCACCACTACTGGGGCGGGCTGCTGAAGTCCGCGCAGGTGGCGGCGCTCTGTGCGACGTTCGGCATCGGCCTGTCCATGCACTCCAACTCGCACCTCGGCATCAGCCTCGCCGCGATGACGCACCTGGCCGCCGCCACCCCCAACCTCGACCACTCCTGCGACACCCACACCCCCTGGCTGACGGTGCGGGACGGCCAGGACGTGATCACCCCCGGGGCCCTCGCCTTCGCCGGCGGCGCCGTACCGCTGCCGCCGGGTCCCGGGCTCGGCGTCGAACTCGACCGCGACGCGCTGGCCGTGCTGCACGAGCAGTACGAGAGGTGCGGCGTCCGGCGCCGCGACGACACCGCGTACATGCGCCGCTTCCACCCCGGCTTCGCCCCCGCGCGGGCCCGTTGGTGAGCGCACGGCACGCGGCACGCGCACCACCCCCTCCCCCCACCCCTCGGAGAAGACACAGGCAGGAGCCGCGATGTCCATCGCTGACTGGATTATGGTCGGGGCCTATTTCTGCGTGATGGTAGGCATCGGCTGGTGGTCGAAGAACCGCATCCACACCGTGAAGGACTTCTTCACCACCGGCGGCCGCATACCGTGGTGGCTGTCCGGCATCTCGCACCACATGTCCGGCTACAGCGCGGTGATGTTCGTCGCGTTCGCCGCCGTCGCCTACGACCACGGGCTGACGGTGTACGTGTGGTGGGCGCTCACCATCGGCCTCGGCATCGGGATCGGCGCGTTCCTCTTCGCGCCCCGCTGGGCGCGGCTGCGCGCGAAGCACGACGTGGCCTCGCCGCTGGAGTACCTGGCGAAGCGGTACAACCTGCCGACGCAGCAGGTGCTGGCGTACAGCGGCGCGCTGCTGAAGGTCGTCGACATCGCGGCCAAGTGGGTGGCGATCTCGGTGCTGCTCCAGGGCTTCGCGGACGTGCCGCTGGAGTGGGGCATCCTCTTCACCGGCGTGGCCACGATGGCGTACATGGCGGTCGGCGGGCTGTGGGCGGACGTGCTCACGGACTTCAGCCAGTTCCTCATCCAACTGCTGGCCGGTGTGGTGATGTTCTGGGCCGTGCTGGCGGAGCTGGGCGGCATCGACACCCTGTGGACGATGTGGGACGACCTGCCGGACAGCCACCACGACCCGGTCACCGGGCCGGTGACGACGACGCTCGTCCTGGCGTTCCTGCTGGTGAAGACCTTCGAGTACAACGGCGGCATGTGGAACCTGGCGCAGCGCTACATGGCCGCGCCCTCCGGCTCCGCCGCGAAGCGCTCGGCGCTGCTCTCCAGCGGGCTGTGGCTGGTGTGGCCGTTCATCCTCTTCCTGCCGATGTTCGCGGCGCCGCTCATCGTGCCGGGCCTGGAGAACAGCGAGGAGTCGTACATCGAGCTGGCGAAGGAGCTGATGCCGGCCGGTCTGACGGGGCTGGTGCTGGCCGGGTTCTTCTGCCACACGATGGCGATGGTGGCCTCGGACTCCAACGTGATCTCGGCGGTCATCACCCGGGACATGGCGCCCGTGCTGATGCCGCGGGTACGGCAGTTGACGGACCGGGCGCAGTTGACGTTCGCGCGGGTGACGACGGTGGCGTTCGTCTCGGTGAGCATGGTGATCGCGATCGCGACCGGGGGTGAGGGCTTCGTGCTCGACGTGGTCGTGGACCTGGTGGCGGCGACGATGGGGCCGATCTCGATCCCGCTGATGCTGGGCATGCTGCCGTGGTTCCGGCGCTGCGGGCCGACGGCGGCCATCGTGTCGTGGGCCGGCGGCCTGGGGCTGTGGGCGGTACTGCACTGGGTGCTGGACGGCACCACGCAGGCCGCGCTCGTGGGGCTGCCGCTGCTGACGTCGCTGGTGCTGTACGTGGGCATCGGACTGCTGCGGCCCGAGGGCGGGGCGGAGCAGGACGCGCTGATCGACTCGCTGGGCTCGGACCCGGAGGAGGGCGCGGCGGCCGGGAACGCCTCGCCCGGCACGGAGGCGGGGGCGAAGGACACCCAGCCGCCGGAGGCGACGGCGGACCTCACCTCGCGCTGAGGGGTTCGCGGCCGGCAACCCCCGTTCCCGCGGCGGGGGTTGCCGACTTCGGGAGCAAGCGCTTTCATCCCCCGGTGAGTACGGACCCTTTCCTCCGAACCGAGGGAGCCCGATGCGCCCCGTCCGCCCGCCGTTGCCCTCCCGCCGCACCCTGCTCGCCGCGAGCGCCGGGACGCTCCTCGTCCCGGCGTCCGCCACCGCCGCGTACGCCGCGGCCCCCGGCGCCGCGCCCGGCCCGCCGACCGCACCCGCCGCCCCCGCCGCCGCCCCCGCCGACGAGGAAGCCCTGCTGGAGCGCGCCGCCCGCATGCTCGCCGGCGACGGCTACGACCCCGCGGACCCCGACTTCGCCGCCGCCCTCGCCGGCCTCGAGGCCGAGACCCGCCGCTGGTGGGACACCCTGGACCGGTCGGCGGGCCGCACCGCGCTCTGGCCCGACCTCGCCCCCGTCGCCGACGCCGGCAACTTCGGCCAGTGCTACCCGCGGCTGCGCACCCTCGCCATCGCCTGGACCGCCCCCGGCACCTCCTTCACCGGCCGCGCCGACGTCGCCGCCGCGCTCGTCGACGCGCTGCGCTTCCTCCACGACGCGGCGTACCACCCGGCCCGTACCCCGACCGGCAACTGGTGGTTCTGGGAGATCGGCGCCCCGCGCGCCCTGCTCGACTGCTGCGTCCTGCTGCGCGCCGCGCTGCCCGCCGCCGACCTCGCCGCGTACCTCGCCACCGTCGACCGCTTCGTCCCCGACCCCGACCGCCGCACGGGCGCACCGACGCTCTCCGAGACCGGCGCCAACCGCGCCGACAAGTGCGTCATCGTCGCGCTGCGCGGGCTGCTGGGCCGCAGCCCGGAGAAGACCGCACTGGCCCGCGACGGCCTGTCCGACGTGCGTGACGGCGGGCGCAACAGCCTCTTCCAGTACGTGACCTCCGGCGACGGCTTCTACCGCGACGGCTCGTTCATCCAGCACGGCTCCGTCGCCTACACCGGCACGTACGGCGCGGTGCTCCTGGCCGCCGCGGGGCAGTTGATGGCGCTGCTCGCCGGATCGCCGTGGGCGGTCACCGACCCCGCGACGACCGTGCTCTTCGACGCCGTCGAGCGGTCGTTCGCGCCGGTGATCACCGACGGGCTGATGATGGATGCGGTACGCGGCCGGGCGATCTCGCGCGAGCGGGCGCCGGACCACGTGGACGGCGCGCTCGCCGTCTCCTACGTCCTGCAGTTGGCGGAGGCCGCGCCCGCGGAGCAGGCCGCGCGGTGGCACGCGGCGGCGAAGGGCTGGATCGAGCGGCAGTCGGCGTACCCGTACCTCTCGCTCGTCGGCCTCCCGCACGTCCAGCGGGCCAAGGCCGTGCTCGCCGACCCCGCGGTGCCGGCGGCACCGCCGCTCACGGGACACCACTGTTTCGCCGCCATGGAGCGCGTCGTGCACCGGCGGCCCGGCTGGTCGTACGCACTGTCGCTGTCGTCGAAGCGCGTCGCCGCGTACGAGGCGGGCAACGGCGAGAACGGCCACGGCTGGTACACCGGCGACGGCATGGGCTACCTCTACCTCCCGGGCGACCAGGGGCAGTTCGGCGACGCCTTCTGGCCCACGGTGAACGCGTACCGGCTGCCCGGCACGACGGTCGACACCCGCCCGCGCGCCGGCCTGGGCACCGTGTGGACGGAGTTCCGCCCGGCGAACGAGGTGTCGGGCGGCGCGGTGCTGCACGGGCGGTACGGGGCGGCGGCGTTCGAGCTGCGGGCGGACGGCAGCTCGCTGCGGGCCAGGAAGACGTGGTTCTTCCTGGACGACGCGGTGGTCGCACTGGGCGCGGACATCGCGGCGGGCGACGGCAGGGTGATCGAGACGACGGTCGAGAACCGCGCCCTGCGCGGGGACGGCGCGCCGGCGTTCGTGGTGGACGGGCGCCGGCAGCCGGAAGAGCCCGGCCGGGAACGGGGCTTCGACGGGGCGCGGTGGGCGCACCTGGAGGGGGTCGGCGGGTACGTCTTCCTCGACGCGGACGGAGGCTCCCGGCTGCGGGCGCTGCGCGAGGACCGTACGGGCGCGTGGCGGGACATCAACACCGGCGCCGACACGGGCGGCTCCACCACCCCGCACACCCGGCGCTACCTGACGCTCTGGCTGGACCACGGCACGTCGCCGGCCGGGGCGCGCTACGCGTACGCGCTGCTGCCCACGGCGAGCCGGGTGGCGACGGCGGCGTGGTCGGCGAGCGGCCCCGTGCGGGTGGCGGCGAACGACGCGGCGGCGCAGGCGGTCGAGATCCGCCATCTGGGCCTGACGGCGGCCCACTTCTGGACGGCGGCCACGGCGGCGGGCATCCGCAGCGAAGGACCGGCCACGGTGCTGCTGCGGCACCGCGACGACACGATCTCCCTGGCGGTCTCCGACCCCGGTCACACGGCGGCGGAGATCCGCCTCGAACTCCCGCTGCCCGTCCGCGCGGTGACGAGCGCGGATCCGACGGTGGAGGTGACACCGGGCAGGCGGGGCCGGGTGACGGTACGGACGGAAGGCTCCCGCGGCGCGACGCACCGGGCGGAGCTGCGGTAGCGCGGAGCACGGTGCCGGGGTGACCCCGTGACGGCCTGCACGGGGTCACCTCGCGGGTGGCGCGGGGGCAGCGGCCCGGTGCGGGCCGGCCCCCGGGAGCCGCCGGTCTACGGCACGTCCAGGACCAGCTTGCCCCTCGTACGGCCCGACTCGCTGCGCCGGAACGCCTCCGCCGCCTCCGCCAGCGGCAGGGCGTCGACGTGCACCGTCAGCGTGCCCGCCGCCGCCAGTCCCGCCAGATGCGCCAGGCCCTCCGCGTCCGGGCGGACCCACACCACCTGCCCGCCCAGCTTCTTCACCTCGCCGTCCGCGACCGACGCGGAGCGCGCCGGGTCCTTGAGCACGTCGTGCGAGACCTGCACCGCCCCGCCGCCTGCGAAGTCCACCGCCGCGTCCACCCCGCCGGGGGCCAGCTCCCGCACCCGGTCGGCGAGTCCTTCGCCGTACGTCACGGGCTCGGCGCCCAGCGAGCGGAGGAAGTCGTGGTTGCGCTCGCTCGCGGTGGCGATCACGCGCGCCCCGCGGAGGACCGCGAGCTGCACGCCCAGCGAGCCGACGCCGCCCGCGCCGCCGTGGACGAGCACCGTCTCGCGGTCCCCCGCGCCCACCCGGTCCAGCGAGCGCAGCGCGGTGAGCCCGGCCAGCGGCAGCGCCGCGGCCTGCTGCCAGCCGAGCGCGGCGGGCTTGTGGGTGAGGGTCCGTACGGGCGCGGCGACGTACTCCGCGTAGGTGCCCTGCCCGACCTCGTCCCGGCGCACGTACCCCAGCACCTCGTCGCCGACGGCGAACTCCGGGGTGTCCGCGCCCAGTTCCTCCACAACGCCGGCCGCGTCCCAGCCGGGGATCAGCGGGAAGCGGACGTACATCATGGGATCGAGCCAGCCCTTCGCGACCTTCCAGTCCACGGGGTTCACCCCGGCCGCCTTCACCCGCACCAGCACCTGGTCGGGACCGACTTTGGGCTTCGGCACCTCGTCGAGTCGCAGGTTCTCGACTCCGCCGTAACTGTCCGTGATGATCGCCTTCATGCTCCCCTCCAAGGTCGGGTCGGACGGGATTATTCCGGAAGCGCGCCCCGTAGAGTCGATGACATGGCTGGAGAGGACGGGAGCGTACGGGTCGACAGCTGGATCTGGTCCGTACGGCTCACCAAGACCCGCTCCGCGGCTGCCACCGCCTGCAAGGCGGGGCACGTCCGCGTCAACGGCGACCGCGTGAAGCCGGCCCAGGCGCTGCGGGTCGGCGACGAGGTGCGGGTGCGGCTGGCCGGGCGGGAGCGGATCGTCGTGGTCAAGCGGCTGCTGCGCAAGCGCGTCGGCGCCCCGGTGGCCGTCGAGTGCTACGCGGACCACAGCCCGCCCCCGCCGCCGCGCGAGATGGCCGCCCCGGTCGCCCGCCGCGACCGCGGCACGGGCCGGCCGACGAAGCGGGACCGCCGCGAACTGGAACGCCTCCGCGGCCGCGCGGAACGGGACGGCGCCGAGGGCTAGGGCCGGTCCGGCGACCCGGGGGTACCGCCCACGTGCGCGCAGCGGTGACCCCGGCCCCGCCCGGTCACCTCACCGAACCGGACCGCTGCCGGGCCCGTCCGACCGGGAGGCGGGGGCGCCGGCGGCCGTGCGGGCCGCCGGCGCCCGGGGCGTCAGAAGCGCAGGAACGCCTGCACCGGCAGGTGGTCGCTGGGGAACTGGCCGCCGCGCTCGTACGTGTTGATCTTGGCGTATCTCGTCCGCACGCCCGGCGTGACGAGGATCCAGTCGATGCGGTCGCCGTCCGGCACCAGCGGCCGGTAGCCGTGGAACGTGGCGTACGCGTCGCTGCGCCGCTCCGCCGCGTCCCAGGTGTCCACCAGGCCGCCGCCCACGAGCATCGCGTCGTAGACGGGGTTGCGGTGGGCGGGGACGTTGAAGTCGCCGGTGACGACCCGCGGCAGCGAGGCGTCGAACTCCGCGAAGCGGCTGGTGATGAGGTCGGCGGAGAGCTCGCGCGCCTGCTGGTTGACGTGGTCGAGGTGGGTGTTGACGTGGTAGAACTCGCCGCCCGTGACCAGGTCGCGGAAGCGGATCCAGGTGACCATCCGCAGCACGGCGTTGCCCCAGGTGTTGGAGCCGATCAGGTAGGGCTCGTCGGAGAGCCAGTAGTGGTCGAACGCGACCGGGGCCAGTCGGCGGATGTCGTAGAACACCGCCATGAACTCGTCCTTGCTGCCGCCCTTCCGGCCGGTGCCGATCCAGGCGTGGTGGCGGCCGAGATCGGCGGCGATGTCGAGCAGTTGCGGGTACAGCCCTTCCTGGGTGCCGACGAGGTGCGGTTCCTCGGCGCGCAGCAGCGCGCGCATCACGGGGCGGCGCTCGGGCCAGGAGTTGGGCGGGGTGGCGGAGGCGTAGCGGAGGTTGAAGCTCATGACGTGCAGTTCGTCCTCGCCGTCGCCGCTCGCGCGGCTGTCGGCCCGCGCCTCGGTGAACCCGGCGACGGTCGGGGCGAGGGCGGCGGCCGCGGTGCCGAGGGCGCGGCGGCGGGTGAAGGGGAGCTCGGGCATGGGACACCTCTCCGTTCGGGGGGTGCGACGTGGGGAGAGTCTCAGGCGGCGAGATGAGAGGGAAGTGACGCGCACACGTCAGCGATACGAACTGAAGATCACCCGGCTGCGGACCCGGGCGCGCACCGCTCCCGTAGCGCTGTGATCCACGTCACGTGCCGTACCTGTCAGGAATCGCGGCGCTGCCCCGCTCAGGTCACGGAGCAAGCGACCGAGAGGGAGCCGCACATGAAGCACCGCATCGTCGTCCTCGGCGCCGGCTACGCCGGCGCCTACACCGCCGGGAACCTGGCCCGCCGGCTGTCTCCCGCGGACACCGGGATCACCGTGGTCAACGCGGTGCCGGAGTTCGTCCAGCGGCTGCGGCTGCACCGGCTCGCAGCCGGCGGGGAGATCGCGGCGCCGCGGCTGGCCGACGTCTTCGCGGGCACGGGGATACGGCTGCGGGTGGCCCGCGTCACCGCCCTCGCCCCGGAGAGCCGGATCGTCGCCGTGGCCGACGCCGACGGCGGCGGCCTGCTGCACTACGACACGCTCGTCTACGCCCTGGGCAGCCGCGTCGCCCACCGCGGCGTGCCCGGGGTGGCCGAGCACGCCTTCCACGTCACCGCCAGGCCCGCGGCGCTGCGCCTGCGCGACCGGCTGGACGGTTTGGACAGGAAGGGCGAGGGCGGCGCCGTACTGCTCGTCGGCGACGGGCTGACCGGCATCGAGACCGCCACCGAGATCGCCGAGGCCAGGCCGGGACTGTCGGTGACCCTCGTCGCCCGCGGCGAGCTGGGCGCCCGGCTCTCCCCCGGTGCCCGCGCCCACCTGCGCCGGGCCTGCGACCGGCTGGGCATCGCCGTCCGTGAGCACACCCGGGTCGAGTCCGTGGAGGCGGCGGGGGTGCGGTGCGCGGACGGCACCGCCGTGGCGTCCGACGCCACGGTGTGGACCGGGGGGTTCGCGGTCGACCCGCTGGCAGCCGCCGCCGGTCTCGAGGTCACGGGCACCGGGCAGTTGGCCGTCGACCGCACCATGCGGTCGGTCTCGCACCCCGACGTCTACGGCGTCGGCGACAGCGTCTGCGCCGTCGGCGACAACGGCCGGCCGCTGCCGATGTCCTGCGGTTCCGCCGGCTACACCGGCAGGCAGGCGATCGGCGCGATCGTGGGCCACCTCACCGGGCGCGAGGTCGCGTACACGAAGCTGGTCCACACGTTCAACCACATCAGCCTCGGGCGGCGGGACGGGATCCTGCAGCCCGTCGACGACGCGGCGGAGGCCAGGCCGGGGTACGTGGCCGGGCGGACGGCCGCGCGGGTCAAGGCGGCCATCGTCCGCGGCTCGCTGTGGGGCACCCTGCACCCGACGTACGGCCTGCCCAAGCGGCGGCGCCGCCTTGCCGCCGCGGCGGGGACCGCCACCGAGACCGCGCCGGACCCCTCGTGGGACGCGACCGGCGAGATCCCCTCCGTGGCCGCCTAGATGGGGCGTACGGCGGCCGCCGGTTCCGCGCGGATCCCGCACGGCCCGGGATCCGGGCGGCCGGGCGGCAACTCAGGCGGAAGCGGCGGCCACGAAGACGGGCACGGCGACGAGGAACCGGCCGGCCTCGGCCCGCCTGCGCTGTTCCGCGAGCCACGCGTCCGCCCGGTCCCGGGCGACGGCGCCGCTCTCGCAGGCAGGACCCGCGAGCCTCGCGAGCAGGGGCAGCATCGCGGGGTCGGTGAAGACGCTGGTGTGCACCTCGACCGTGACGTCGGCGAAGCCCCCGGCCAGGAGCAGGCCGCGGTACTGGCGGCCGGCGCGGGGCGCGCCCAGGAGGTCGGCGCGGGCGTGCACGATCGTGCGGGTGAGCGCGGCGTCGTCCGAGTCGATCATGAGGGCGTCCCAGTCCTGCCCGACGAGGACGATCCGGCCGCCCGGGCGGAGGACCCGCCGCGCCTCCGCCACCGCCCGCGCCGGCTCCCGGAGGACGTGGAAGACCTTGTCGGCGCGGTAACCGTGGACGCTTCCGTCGGCGAACGGCAGCTCCTCCGCCCCGGCCGCCCGGAACTCGGCCTCCGGCCACCGCTCCCGCGCCGCGGCGAGCATCCGCGTGCTGGGGTCCACCCCCACCGCGTGGACGCCGCGGTCGGTCAGCTCGGCGACGGCCCGGCCGGCGCCGCAGCCGACGTCGACGACGGTCGAGCCCGGGACGGGGGAGAGCAGTTCGTAGGAGCGGTCCCGCAGCCGGGTCGCGCCCGGCATCCGGTCCGCGGCGTCGATGACGGCCAGCAGGTTTTCGGTGTCGCGGTGCAGTGCCACCGCTTCCTGGTTCGTGGACATGGACGCCATGCTGCGACTTCATGCCGGCATGAGGTCAAGAGCGGCCGGAGGGCCGCGGCGTCCGGCCGGCGGGCCGCCGGCCGCGAGCGCGGCACCGGCCACGGGAGAGGGAGGATCTAGGGTGGAGCGCATGGACGGCACCGCGACCGACCGCTTCGACACCGGGCGGTTCGAGGACGGCCGGGCCCGGCTGGTGTCGCTGGCCTACCGGATGCTGGGGTCCGTCGCCGACGCCGAGGACGCCGTGCAGGACGCGTACCTGCGCTGGCAGGCCGCCGACCGGCGGCGGATCGAGGTGCCGGAGGCGTGGCTGACCAAGGTGCTCACCAACCTCTGCATCGACCGGCTCCGTTCGGCCCGCGCCCGCCGCGAACGCAGCGTCGGCGCCTGGCTGCCCGAACCGGTCCTCGACGGCGACCCGGTACTCGGCCCCGCCGACACCTTCGAGCAGCGCGAGTCGGTGTCGCTCGCCGTGCTCACCCTCATGGAACGCCTGTCACCCGTGCAGCGGGCCGTCTACCTGCTGCACGTGACCTTCTCCTACGGCCACGCCGAGATCGCCGGGATCCTCGGCATCTCCGAGTCCGCCAGCCAGCAGCACCTGCACCGGGCCCGCCGCCGCGTCACCGCCACGCGCCACCGCGGCGGCGAGGCCGACCGGGCGGCCGCCCTGCGGATCGCCGAGGAGTTCTTCACCGCCGCCGCCTCGGGCCGTACGGAACGGCTGGTGGAGCTGCTCACCGACGACGCGACGGCGATCTCCGACGGCGCCGGCCTGACCGGGACGATGCTGCAGTACGACACCCCGCAGCGGATCGCCGCCATCGCCCGGGCCGGCTTCGCGGCCTCGCCCACGAAGCGGCGCTTCGCCGGCGGGATACCCGCCGTCCACTCCGCGCACGTGAACGGCGGCCCGGCCATCCTCTTCGTGGTCGGCGGCAAGGTCTTCGGCGCCGTGACGTTCGACCTCGCCGGGGGAAGGATCGCGCTGGTGCGCGGCATCGCCGACCCGGCCCGGCTGGGCCGCCTCAACGAAGCCTGGCGGCGGTACGAACCGGGCCCGCCGGTGCTCGCGAGCTGGTGACCCGGATCCCGCCGCCCCGGCCGCCCCCGGCGTCCGCCCCGCACCGCCGCGTACCTGCGGGAACACCGGGCGCACCGCCGCGGGTTGCCCCTTCATGACCGACGTACTGCGTTACACCGCCTTCAGCACCGACCCCGCCGGCGGCAACCGGGCCGGCGTCGTCCTCGACGCCGCCGGCCTCTCCGACGAGCGGATGGCCGCCATCGCGGCCGACGTGGGCTACTCGGAAACCGCCTTCCTCACCCCGGGCCCCGCGGACGAGGCCGGTGCCGGCCGGTCGTTCACCGCCCGCTACTTCAGCCCCGCCGCCGAGGTCCCCTTCTGCGGCCACGCCACCGTCGCGACCGCCGTCGCGCTCGCCGAGCGGCTGGGCGCCGGCGACTTCGCGCTGCACACCCGGCCCGGCCGGGTCCCGGTGGCGGTGACCGAGGCGGACGGGGTGCTGAAGGCGACGCTCAGCAGCGTCGAGCCGCACGTACGGGAGGCCCCGGCCGCCGACGTCGCCGAGGCGCTGGCGGCGCTGCGCTGGTCCGCCGCCGAGCTGGACCCCGCGCTGCCCCCGCGCATCGCCTTCGCCGGGGCGCACCACCTCGTCCTCGCCGCCGCCACCCGGGCCCGCCTCGCCGACCTCGACTACGACTTCGGCCGGCTGCGCACCCTGATGGAGAAGCTGGACCTGACCACCGTCCAGCTCGTCTGGCGCGAGTCCCCCGCCGTCTTCCACGTCCGCGACCCGTTCCCCGTCGGCGGCGTCGTGGAGGACGCGGCCACCGGCGCGGCGGCGGCCGCCTTCGGCGCGTACCTCCGCGAACTCGGCCTCGCCGCCGGGCAGGACCGGCTCGCCCTCCACCAGGGCCACGACATGGGCAGCCCTTCGCTGCTGGAGGTGGAGCTGCGCGCGGGCGATCCGCGGGTGCACGTGACGGGCGCGGCGGTCCGCCTCTGAGGCACGCCATGTGATCCACCTCACATTCGGGATTTCCGCCGCTCCGCTGTCGAAATCCGTCCCGCTCGCTCGACGCACGGGTGAGAGGCGCCCGAAGGGGGCGCCGGACGGTCGTTTCCGACAAGGAGCACACCTCATGGCCACCGACATCGCGAACCGGGCCGGGCGGCGGGAGTGGATCGGGCTCGCGGTGCTCGCGCTGCCCGTCCTGCTCATCTCCCTCGACGTCTTCGTCCTGCTGCTCGCCCTGCCCCACCTCAGCGCCGATCTCGGGGCGAGCAGCACCGAGCAGCTCTGGATCATGGACATCTACGGGTTCATGCTCTCCGGCTTCCTCGTCACGATGGGCACCCTCGGCGACCGCATCGGGCGCCGCCGCCTGCTGCTCACCGGCGCGGCGGCGTTCAGCGTCGCCTCCGTCGTCGCCGCGTACTCCACCGGCCCGGAGATGCTGATCGCCTCCCGCGCGCTGCTCGGCATCGCGGGGGCGACGCTGGCGCCGTCGACGCTGGCGCTGATCACCAACATGTTCCAGGACCCCCGGCAGCGGTCGGCCGCCATCGGCGTCTGGTTCATGTGCTTCATGGGCGGCGCGGCGATCGGCCCGCTGGTCGGCGGGGCGATGCTGGAGCACTTCTGGTGGGGCTCGGCGTTCCTGCTCGGGGTGCCCGCGATGGTGCTGCTGCTGGTCCTGGGCCCGATCGTGCTGCCCGAGTACCGCGACACCAGGGCGGGCCGGCTGGACCTGGCGAGCGTGGCGCTGTCCCTGGCGGCGGTGCTGCCGCTGGTGTACGCGGTGAAGGAGCTGGCGAAGGACGGCTGGGCGCCGGTGCCGCTGGCGGCCCTCGCGGCGGGCGGGGCGTTCGGGACCGTCTTCGTCCGCCGCCAGCAGCGGCTGGAGCACCCGCTGATGGACCTGCGGCTCTTCCGCAACCGGGCCTTCTGCACCGCCCTCGGCGGGATGTTCGCCGGCACGTTCCTGATGGGCGCGCTGATGCTGTTCATCACGCAGTACCTGCAGATGGTGCAGGGGCTCACGCCGCTGAAGGCGGGCCTGTGGATGCTGCCCGCGGTGGCGGCCTCCGGGTTCAGCTTCGGCCTCGCCCCCGTCGCGGCCCGCTACGTCCGCCCCGCCCGGCTCATCGGCGGCGGGCTCTGCGTCTCGGTCGTGGGCCTGCTGCTGCTCGTCATGGCTGACGTGTCCGGCGGACTGCCGTACGTCGTCACGGGGTTCGCGCTCATCAACCTGGGGGCGGGGCCGCTGGTGACCCTCGGCACCGACCTGGTCGTCAGCTCCGCGCCGCCGGAGAAGGCGGGTTCGGCGGCGGCGATGAACGAGACCAGCGGCGAGTTCGGCTACGCGCTGGGCATCGCGACCCTGGGCAGCATCGGCACGATCGTCTACCGCGGGCAGATGGAGGACGGCGTGCCGGCCGGCACCCCGGGTCCGGCGGCGGACGCCGCCCGGGAGGGCATCACCGGCGCGGCCACCGCGGCGGCGGACCTGCCGGCGCGGACGGCGGAGGCGCTGCTGGCGCCGGCGCGGGAGGCGTACGTGAGCGGGATGCACGTGGCGGCGGTCATCGCGGCGGTGCTGCTCGCGGGGGTGGCGGTCCTGGCCGTACGCCTCCTGAACCACGTCCCGCCCACGGGCACGGCGCCGCAGGAGCCGGCACAGGACGGCGAGGCGCCGGACGTCGCCGGACCGGACGCCACCGGCGACGGCACGGCGCCCGCCCCGGAGCCGGTACGCGGCTGAGCGCGGCCGTCCGCGTCGCCCGCAAACCCGCACCCCGCCCCACCACCTCCGGGGCGGGCGGACTTCCCGCCCGCCCCGGACGGCTGTCCGGGGCCGGCCCGCCGCCCCGGGCCTCAGCCGATCGGCGGCCGGGCCGCCTCGCGCAGCGCCATCCGCGCCGCGACCGTACCCCCGTTCAGCGTCTCCCAGAACGGGTGGATGGATATCTCGATGGACAGGTCGCGGAACCTCTTCCGCAGCACCGTCTCCTGCCGGTCGAGCTCGGGCGTCCATCTGCTGCCGGCCCGGTGCTCGACGCCCGCGCTGTCCGTGTACGGGCGCAGCGGAAACTCCTCCAACCGCTGCGCGACGGCGAACCACTCCCGCTTCGCCCGCAGCAACTCCTCCGGAAACTCGTAGTCGCTCACGACTCACTATCATACGTGTGTTCGATTTTCAGAAGCGAGCCGCCACACACGACACGGGTGCATAGGATCGCCGGTATGCCTCTGCGACCCGTCCAGGTGAACATCAAGGCCGTCGACCACCCGGCGGTCGGCCGGTTCTGGGCGGAGGCGCTCGGCTGGGAGGTGCAGGCGTCCGGCGCCACCACCTACGTCGCCCCCGCAGGCGGCCTCCGGTGGCCGCACCCGGCCGTCCTCGGCATCGACGTCGTGCCCGTACCGGAACCCAAGACGGCGGCGAAGAACCGCGTGCACCTCGATCTCGCCACCCTCTCGGCGGCCCACCAGGAGGAGTTAGTCGAACGCCTCCGTGCGCTCGGCGCGGCCCCCGTGGACGTGGGCCAGGCGGAGGTGCCCTGGACGGTGCTCGCCGACCCGGAGGGCAACGAGTTCTGCGTGCTGGAGCCGCGGGACGTCTACCGGGACACCGGGCCGGTCGCCGCGGTGGTCGTCGACTGCGCGGACCCGCGGGCCATGGCCCGCTTCTGGGGCGGGGCGACGGACTGGAAGGTGCACGAGGTGAGCGACGAGCACGGGGTGCTCCGCGCCGCCGCGGGCACGGGCCCGTACCTCGAACTCCTCCGCGTCCCGAACCCGAAGACCGCCCCCGACCGGGTCCACCTCGACCTGCTGCCGTACCCCGGCGACGACAAGGAGGCGGAGGTGGCCCGGCTGCGCGCCCTCGGCGCCCGCGACCTCGACGTCGGCCAGGGCGACGCCCCGTGGACCTGCCTGACCGATCCGGAGGACCACGAGTTCTGCGTCCTCGCCCTGCCGTGACGCGCCCGGCGGAGGGTCAGGGCGACCTCTCGGGCGCCACCCGCTCCGAGATGTCCGGAACGGCGCAGCAGGCCAACGGGCTGTTCGACGAGGCCCTTGCCACGTACGACCGGGCGGCCGCCCTGCACCGCCGCATCGGTGACGGCGGCCGGGAGGCGCTCGCCTGGCACGGGACCGGTGAGACCTGCCGGGCGCTCGCCCGCGCCGACGAGGCCGCCGCCTGCCACCGCCGGGCCGCCGCCCGCTTTCACGAGCTGGGCGACCCCTGGCACGAGGCCGTCGCGCTCGACGGCCTCGCCGCGGCGGTGCGGTCCGACGATCCGGCCGGGGCGCGCGGCCACTGGGAGACGGCGCTCGTCCTGCTCGCCGGCTACGGCGATCAGCGGACGGCGGCGCTCCGCGACGGCATCACCGTGCGGCTCGGGGCCGCGGGCTGAGCGGGGGCGCCGGGGTCCCGCCGGGGGCGGGCAACGCATGTGGGGTAAGGGGCTCGTTCCTGGTGCCCTGCCCCTTACGGCAGCGCGCCCTTCTTACGGCACCAGCACCAGCCGCCCCCGTATCCCGCCCTCCGCGAGCCGGGCGTGCGCCTTCGGGGCGTCGGCCAGGTCGTACGTCCCGGCGACCCGGAGTGTCAGCACGCCGTCGTCGACGAGCCGGGCCAGCTCCGCCAGCCGCGGGCCGTCGGCGCGGACGTCGAGGGCCGCGGTGCGGATGCCGCGGACCGGGGGCGGTGCGGTGTTCGGGATGACCGCGGCGAACGCGCCGCCGTCGCGGGTCCAGGGCAGGGCCCGCTCGCCGCCGAGCACCGCCGCGTCGAGCACGGCGTCGTAGCCGGCGGCGGCCGGGGCCGTCGTGAACGCCGCGCCGAGGCCGCGGACCAGCTCCTCGTCCGTCTCCCGGGCCAGCCCCGTCACCGCGACGCCGCGGGCGGCGGCGAGCTGGATCGCGTACCCGCCGAGCGCCCCGGCCGCACCCGTGACCAGCAGCGAAGTGCCCGGCGTGAGGTCCAGCAGGCCCAGCGCCTGGTCGGCGGCGAGCGCGTTGAGCGGCAGCGTCGCGGCGTGCACGGCGTCCGCCGTCGCCGGTGCCGGGGCCGCCGCGGCGCCGTCCACGACCACGTACTCGGCGTGCGAGCCCAGCGGCTTCGCCACCCCGTGCACGAGCGCGACGACCGCCTCGCCCGCGGCGAATCCGGCGCCCGCCACGTCCACCGTCCCCGCGACGTCCCAGCCGAGTCCCGTGTACGCCCCGCCCGGCGCGGCGCCGAAGACACCGGCGCGCGTGCCGGCGTCCACGGGGTTGACCGCCGCCGCGGCCACCTTGATCCGCACCTGCCCCGCGCCCGGCTCGACCACCTCCACGTCGGCGATCGTGACGGCCTCGGGGCCGCCGAACTCCGTTACCACTGCAGCACGCATGACCTGTCTCTCCCTGATCGGTATCGGTTCCGCTGCCGCAACCCTAGGAATAGCTGGTATCTTTCAGTAAGTAGTTACCTGAGAGTGCCTAGGCCACCCGGAGGAGAGCCATGGCGACCATGACGGCGGCCCAGCGGCGCGAGCAGGAGCGCTTCGCGTACGACGCGTTCATGCGCGACTGCCCCACCAACCAGCTCCTCGGCCGCCTCAGCGACAAGTGGGTCGGCCTCGTCGTCGCCGCCCTCTCCGGCGGCCCGCGGCGCTACAGCGACCTGCGCCGGAAGATCGCCGGCGTCAGCCCGAAGATGCTCACCCAGACCCTGCGCACCCTGGAGCGCGACGGCATCCTCACCCGCGCCGTCACGCCCTCCGTCCCGGTCCGCGTCGACTACGAGCTGACGCCGCTCGGCCGCAGCCTCGCCGGGCTCCTCACCGCCGTGAAGGACTGGGCGGAGGAGCACATCGAGGAGGTGCACGCGGCCCGCGAGCGCTACGAGAAGCAGGAGCCGGGGGCGGCGGCGCCGGAGGGCTGAGGGCTCACGCGTGGGCTTCGGGGTCGCGGACGCACTCCCGTACCGCCGCCAGGAAGTCCGCGACCTGCGGGCTCGTCCGCTCCCGCGGCCAGGCCACCGCGATCCGCAGCGGCTCGATGTCGCGCACCGGCCGCCAGACCAGCTCGGGGTGCGTGTAGTACGTGGTCATCGACTCCGCGGCGAAGCACACCGCCCCGCCCGCCGCCACCTGTTCCAGCATCTCCTCGACGTTGTCGTTCTCCGGCCCCCACAGCGGCTCGGAGCCGTCGGGGCGCGGGTTGACCGCCCACCAGTCGACCCACGCCTTCGGCGCCCTGCGCGTCCACATCAGTTGCTGGTCGCCGAGGTCCGCGATGCCCACGTCCGGCCGCGCGGCGAGCGCGTGCGCGCGCGGGAGGGCGACCCAGCGGCGCTCGGTGGCGACGGTGCGCGCGTGCAGCCCCGTCAGGTCGGCGGGCAGCCAGACGAACGCCACGTCGGCCAGGCCGCGGCGCAGGCCCTCGGCCTCGCCGCCCCAGTCGAACCGCTTGGGTTCCAGCACCGTGCCGGGCCGCCGCGCGGCGAACGCCGCCCGCGCCCGCAGCCCCAGCGGCCCCGCGCCGGTGGCGACGAAGCCGAGCCGCAGCACGTCGCGGGCCGCCGCCGCGGCGGTACGGACCTCGCGTACCGCCGCCGCCCACTCGCCGGTGACCCGGCGGGCCGCGGGCACCAGCGCCTCGCCGGCCGCCGTCAACCGCACCTCGCGCCCGGCGCGTTCGAACAGCTCGGCGCCCAGGTCGGCCTCCAGCCGGCGGATCTGCCGGCTCAGCGAGGGCTGGGTGACGTACAGCTCGCGCGCGGCTTCCGTGAAACTCAACCGCGCGGCCACGGCGAGGAAGTAGCGCAGCACGCGCGTGTCGACGTCCGCCGCGGGAACCTCGGCGGCCGGCTGCTCATCCATGCCGGAAGCGTATGGGTGCAGGCATTGGACCGGCACGGAACTCCGGTGTTTCGGTGGTCCCGACCCGGACACGAACCGGTACGGGCAGGGCCGCACGGCCCCGCCCGTACCGCGGAGAGGAGCCCGCCCATGCCCGCACACGAGACCGGCGACGCCCGGCCCGCGGCTTCACACCCCGCCTCCGAACGCCCCGCCTCCGAACGCCCCACTTCCGAACGCGCCGCCGGCATACCCGCGTCCAGACGCGCCCTGCTCAGGACCGGCGCCGCCGGCCTGACCGCGGGGCTGGCTGCGGGCGCCGCCGGGACCGGCACCGCGCGGGCCGCCGCCCCGGCCGCCGCCGGGGCGAAGAGCGCCGGGGGCGGTGAGTTCGACGGCAAGGTGGTGCTCGTCACCGGCGCCACGTCCGGCATGGGCGAGGCCGCCGCCCGCGCGCTGGCGGGCCGCGGCGCGAAGGTGTTCTTCTGCGGCCGGCGGGCCCGGCTCGGCCGCGAGATCGAGGCGGACATCCGCCGCGCGGGCGGCGAGGCCACGTACATGCGCGCGGACGTGCGCCACGAGGGCCAGGTACGGGACTTCGTGCACGGCTGCGTGCGGCGGTACGGGCGCGTCGACGTCGCGTACAACAACGCGGGCGTCGAGAGCCCGCGCGCGGTGCGGCTGCACGAGCAGACGCTCGCGGACATGGAGGACGTGTGGCGCACCAACGCCGCCGGGACGTTCCTCTGCATGAAGTACGAGATCCCGCAGATGCTGGAGCAGGGCGGCGGGGTCGTCGTCAACACGGCGTCGATCTCGGCCGAGGTCGGCTTCGCGACCATCTCCCCGTACAACGCCAGCAAGCACGCGGTGGCCTCGCTCACCAAGGTCGCCGCGCTGGAGTACGCGCCGGAGGGCGTGCGCGTGACGGCGTTCGCCCCGGGGGCGGTGGACACCCCGATGCTGCGGCGGGCGGCGGAGGCGTTCGACCTGACGTACGAGGAGATCGCGCGGGACTACCCGATCCGGCGCATCGTGCGGGCCGAGGAGATGGCCGCGGTGATGATGTGGCTGGGCTCGTCCGCGGCGGCGCCGGTCGTGGGCACGGACGTGGACGTCTCGGGCGGCTGGCTGACGGCCTGAGGCGGCGCGGCGGGAACGGTTCCGCGGGCCGCGGCGTTCTTCGGACGAGCCGAGTCGCGGGAGGCGCGGGGATGAACATCGTTGCGGAGCTGTTCGCGCCCAGCCATGCCCACGCCCGGCGGGCGCGCGAGCGGATGGAGCTCGTCGTGGACGACGTGGGCTCGGGCGATCCGCACCGCGGGCCGATAGACCTCACGTCGGGCAAGGTCGTCATCGCCCTCGGGGAGGCGGCGAAGCCGGCGGAGGAGCCGGCGGACGCGGTGCCTTCCGATGCCGTACCGGCCGGCGCGGAGCCCAACGACGCGGAGCCCAACGACGCGGAGCCCGCCGACGCCGAGCCGGCCGACGCGGTCCCGCCGCAGGCCGCCCCCACCCCCGCCGATGCCCCGCGCGCGTAGCTGACCGAGAATCGCACGCATGACGAAGGTTCTCGTGGTGCAGAACGGCCGCGGCGGCGGCCCCCGCCGCTTCGGCGCGTGGCTGGAGCAGGAAGGCGTCACCCTCGACGTCGTGCACGCCTACGCGGGCGCGCCCCTCCCCCGCCGCCTCGACCACGCCGCGATCCTGCCGCTCGGCGGCAGCCCCATGCCCGACGACGACGTGGCGATGCCGTGGCTGGCGGCGGTGCGCGAGCTGGTCGCCGAGGCGCTGGAGCGGGACGTCCCGGTCTTCGGCGTCTGCCAGGGCGGCCAGCTCCTCGCCCACGTCGCCGGCGGCCGGGTCACCGCCTCGCACGGCGAGCCGGAGCTGGGCAGCACGCCGATCACGCTGCGCCCGGAGGCCGCGGAGGACGCGCTCTTCGCCGGGCTCCCGCCGCGGGTGACCGCCGTCCAGCGGCACGTCGACGCCATCACGGAGCTGCCCGCGGGCGCGGTGTGGCTGGCGGAGAGCGAGCGCTGCCCGCACCAGGCGTTCCGCTACGGCGCCCGGGCGTGGGGCGTGCAGTTCCACCCGGAGGCCGGCGCCGACCGCGTGCACGCATGGAGCGACGAGTCCATCCGCGCCCGCGGCTTCGACCCGGTCCGGCTGCGCACCGGGGCGGACCGCGACGAGCGGGAGTCGGCGCAGGTCTGGCAGCAGGTCGCGCACCGCTTCGCGCAGGCGGTACGGGCCGAGGGCTGACCCGCGGCGGTCCGGCGCCCGCCCCGTACAGCCGGAGAGGGCACCCGCGCCCGGGGCCCGCCGTCCGCGCGACCCACCCCGCCCCCGGCATACCCGGCAAATCGGCCACCGCTTGTTACGTTGCCCGCATGACCACCGCCACCGACCCGGCCCAGGCCCTCCGCCCGCCGGGCCGTGCCCGGCGGCTGGCCACGCCGCCGCCCCCCGTGCCCCGCCCCCGCCGCCGCGGCGCCGAACTCGGGCTCCTGGTCTGCGCCGTCGGCGTCATCGCCTACGGCTACGCCAACGTCGGCTACGCCACCTCCGGCGCGCTCCCCGCCGGCCTGGCCACCCACCTCGGCGGCCTCGCCGGGCTCGCCCTCGCCGCCCACCTCGTCGTCCGCTTCCGCGCCCCCCGCGCGGACCCCGTGCTGCTGCCGGTGGCGCTGCTGCTCAACGGTCTCGGCCTGGTCCTCATCCACCGCCTCGACCAGGACACCCCCGGCGACCGCGCCGCGCCCACCCAACTCCTCTGGTCCGCCGTGGGCGTCGCCCTCTTCGCCGGCGTCCTCCTCGTCCTCCGCGACCACCGCGACCTGCGCCCCCGCGCCGCGAAGTACGCGTTCACCGCCCTGTGCCTGATGGCCGCGCCGATCCTCTTCCCCGCCGTCAACGGCGCCAGGATCTGGATCCGGATCGGCGGTCTCTCCCTCCAGCCCAGCGAGTTCGCCAAGGTGCTGCTCGCGGTCTTCTTCGCCTCCTACCTCGCCGCCAACCGCCACGCCCTCACCTTCACCAGCGGCCCGCGCATCCGCCGCCTGCTGCTGCCGCCGCGGCGCGTGCTCGGTCCGATCGTCGCGGTCTGGGGCATCAGCCTGGTGCTGCTGATCCTGGAGCGGGACATCGGCGCCTCGCTGCTGTTCTTCAGCCTCTTCGTGGCGATGCTGTACGTGGCCACCGGGCGGCTCGGCTGGCTGGCCGTCGGGCTGCTGCTGGCCGCGGCGGGGGCGGCGGCCGTCGGCGCGCTGGAGCCGCACGTGCACACACGGGTGGAAGACTGGCTGTCGCCGTTCCGCGCCATCGAGGAGGGGCACGGGCCCGGGCAGTTGGCGCAGTCGCTGTTCGCGTTCGCGGCGGGCGGCGCGCTGGGCGCGGGGCTCGGGCAGGGCCACTCGCTGCTGATCGGCTTCGCCGGCAAGTCGGACTTCATCCTGGCCACCGCGGGCGAGGAACTGGGGATCGCGGGACTGACCGCGCTCTTCCTGCTCTACGCCCTCTTCGTCGCCCGCGGCTACCGCACGGCCATCGCCATCGGCGAGCCGTTCGGCGCGCTGCTCGCCGCGGGCCTGGCCGCGATCATCACGCTGCAGGTGGTGGTGATCGCCGGCGGGGTGTTGGGGCTGGTCCCGCTCACCGGGATGGTCACGCCGTTCCTGGCGCAGGGCGGGTCCTCCGTGGTGACGAACTGGGTGATCGTCGCGCTGCTCGTACGGCTCAGCGACGAGGCCCGTACGCCGCCGGAGGAGCGCCCCGCGCCGGAGGCCGCACCCGCGCGGCCGGAACCGGAACCCGCCGCCGCGACGGCCCCCGCCACCGTCCCCCTCGTCGTCCCCGTCATCGACGAGGCGCGCCCCGCGGACGGCACCCGGTGATCCGCAACACCCGCATCGCCGCCGCCTGCAGCCTGCTGCTCTTCCTCGGCCTCCTCGTCGGCGCCGCCCGCGTCCAGGTGCTCAACGCCCCCGAGTACGACGCCAACCCGGCCAACCGCCGGCACGCCCTGGAGCGCTACGCCCAGCCCCGCGGCGACATCTACGCCGCGGGCCGCCGCCTCACCGGCTCCGAGGACACCCGCCAGGGCCTGCGCTACGAGCGCTCGTACACCGACGGCCGCCTCTACGCCCCCGTCACCGGCTTCGCCTCCCAGCTCTACGGCGCCACCCTCCTCGAAGACACCGAGGACGGCGTCCTCGCCGGCACCGACGGCCGGCTCGCCCCGCTGCCGCTCTGGGGCGACCTCACCCGCAGCCGCCGGCCCGGCGGCCAGGTGCACACCACCGTCGTACCGGCCGTACAGAAGGCCGCGTTCCGCGGGCTGCGCGGCCGCAAGGGCGCCGTCGTCGCCCTCGAACCCGCCACCGGCCGCGTCCTCGCCCTCGTCAGCAGCCCCGGCTACGACCCCGCGCTGCTCTCCGGCAACTCCCCCGCCACCGCGCTGGCCTGGGACCGGCTCACCGGCGACCCCGACCAGCCGCTCCTCAACCGGGCGATCCGGCAGACGTATCCGCCCGGCTCCACGTTCAAGGTGATCACAGCGGTGGCGGCGCTGGAGTCCGGCAGCGTCACCGACATCGACGCGCCGACCCGCACCCCGAACCCGTACCGCCTCATCGGCAGCACCACGCTCCTGCGCAACGAGGCGAGCGGCTGCGCCGACGCGCCGCTGCGGGAGGCGTTCGCGGAGTCGTGCAACACGGTGTTCGCGAAGCTCGGCGCGACGGTCGGCACCCGGCGGATCGTGGAGACCGCGGAGGCGTTCGGCTTCAACGACGGCGGCCTCTCCCTCCCCTCGCCCGTGCTGCCGAGCCACGTCGACACGCGGATGGACCCGGCGCAGGTCGCGCTCTCGGCCATCGGCCAGTACGACACCAGGGCGACGCCGCTGCAGATGGCGAGGGTCGCGGCGACGGTCGCCAACGGCGGCCGGTCGATGCGCCCGTACCTGGTGGACCGGCTCGCGGACGCCGGCGGCGAGACGGTGGCGCGGACCCGTCCCGCGCACGAGGAGACGGTGATGACCCCGGGGACGGCGGCGCTGCTGCGGCAGATGATGATCGACGCGGTCAGCGACGGCACCGGCGGGCCGGCGGCGATCGACGGGCTGACGGTCGGCGGCAAGACGGGCACGGCGCAGCACGGGGTGGACAACTCCGAGAACCCGTACGCCTGGTTCCTCTCCTGGGCGCAGCGGCCGGGGACGGCGGTGCCGGGGGTGGCGGTGGCGGTGGTCGTGGAGGACGCGGAGGCGGACCGCGCGGACATCAACGGCGGCGGCAGCGCGGCGCCGGTCGCGCGCGGGGTGATGCGGGCGGCGCTGCGCTGAACCCCTCGGCGCGGCGGGGCTCTTCTGCCGTCGCGCAGCCGGGAGGGCTCCCCGGACGCGGCTTCTACGATCGACGCCGTGAAGGACATCCTGATCGGCATCGTCATCGGCCTGATCCTCCTCATCGCCGGCGGCGCCGTCTTCTGGCTCCTGGCCTCCGGCAGCGAGGAGAACCGGGAGGAGTGCGAGCAGCAGGCCGAGCGCTCGAACGGCCGGGTCACGTGCATCGTCACCGTCGAGTGACGCCCGCCGCCCGCCCGTGGGCACCTTACTCACGCGTCAACCGGACGCGTCGGGGGCATTGACGGGCTTGCTGACAAGCTGTCTCATAAGAGGTGACCGCCGGTAACTCTCCCAGGAGACGCGATGACCACGACGACGGGGCACCTCGCGCTGACGGACGCGCTCGGCCCGCTCAAGGACCGCGAGAAGGTCGCGGAACGGCTCCTCGCGGCGTCGGAGAAGCACTCCTTCGACCCGGACAGGGAACTGGACTGGGACGCCCCGGTCGAAGAGGGCAAGTGGTTCTGGCCGCCCGAACTGGTCTCCCTCTACGACACCCCCATGTGGCGGCGGATGTCCGAGGAGCAGCGGAGGGAGCTGGCCCGGCTGGAGGCGGCGTCGCTGGCCTCGCTGGGCATCTGGTTCGAGATCATCCTCATGCAGTTGCTCGTCCGGCACATCTACGACAAGCCTGTCACCAGCAACCACGTGCGCTACGCCCTCACCGAGATAGCCGACGAGTGCCGGCACTCCATGATGTTCGCCCGGATGATCACCAAGGGCGGCGCGGAGCCCTACCCCGTCAGCCGCTTCCACCACAACCTCGCGCGCGTCCTCAAGACCGTCTCCACCACCCCCGGTTCCTTCACCGCCACCCTCCTCGGCGAGGAGATCCTCGACTGGATGCAGCGGCTGGTCTTCCCCGACGAGCGGGTCCAGACGCTGGTGCGCGGCGTGACCCGGATCCACGTCGTGGAGGAGGCACGGCACGTCCGGTACGCGCGCGAGGAGCTGCGCCGGCAGATGCTCACCGCGCCCCGCTGGGAACGGAACGTCACCCGGCTCACCTCCGGTGAGGCGGCCCGGGTCTTCTCCGTCTCCTTCGTCAACCCGCAGGTCTACACGGACGCGGGCCTGAACCGGGCCGAGGCGGTCGCGCAGGTGAAGGCCAGCCCGCACCGGCGCGAGGTGATGCAGACGGGCGCGAAGCGGCTGACGGACTTCCTCGACGACATCGGAGTGCTCCGGGGCGTCGGACGCAGGCTGTGGCGCAGCTCCGGCCTGCTGGCCTGAACGGGCCGGGCCCGCCGATTCCGGCCCGGCGGGCTACGCTGCCGGACATGAGCACTGCGTCCGACCGGGGAGCCCGCCCCGCCGCGCCCCCGCCGGCGGTCGCGTACCGCAGGCTGAGCGTCTCCCAGCGCCGCAGCCAGTTGCTCGCCGCCGCGCTCGGCCTCTTCGCCCACCGCGCCCCCGAGGACGTCTCGCTCGACGACGTCGCCGCCGCCGCCGAGGTCTCCCGCCCGCTGGTCTACCGCTACTTTCCCGGCGGCAAGCAGCAGCTCTACGAAGCCGCCCTGCGCAGCGCCGCCGACGAACTGGAGCTGTGCTTCCGCCAGCCCCAGCAGGGCCCGCTCACCCGCCGCCTCACCCGCGCCCTCGACAGCTACCTCGGCTTCGTCGACGAGCACGACGCCGGCTTCAAGGCCCTCCTCCAGGGCGGCAGCGTCGTCCAGACCAGCCGCACCACCGCCATCGTGGACGAGGTACGCCGCTCCGCCGCCGAGCAGATCCTGCTGCACATCGGCGTGCCCGAGCCGGGACACCGGCTGCTGACCATGATCCGCACGTGGATCACGGCGGTCGAGGGCGCCTCGCTGATCTGGCTGGACGAGGGGAAGCAGCCGCCGCTGCCCGAGCTGCGCGGCTGGCTCGTGGACCACTTCATCGCGCTGCTGGTCGCCACCGCCGCGGGTGACGAGGAGTGCGGCCGGGTGCTGCGCCGGGCGCTGGAGCTGGAGACCGCGGAAGGACCCGCGGGCGACCTCGTCCGCCGCATCGCGCCGTTCCTGCCCGACGCCGGCCACCTGCTCGGCGAGGACTGACCGCCGTGCGCACGGAGGACACCGCGTTCGTCGGCGGCCCGCTGGACGGCCGCACGCTCGCCGTGCACGTCGGCGCGACGGGCCGGCCGCCGAAGGTGTACGAGGTGCCGGTGCCCGACCCCGGGGGCGGCCCCCCGGCCGTGCACGTCTACCGGCTGGAGCCGGCGAACCTCAGCCCGCGGCTGAAGCTGCCGCGGGGATGGGTGTACACGTACGACCCGGAGGGCGTGCCCGAGCGGCGCAAGTGGCCCTGGGCGCGCTGACGGGCCGTCAACCCTCACGGGTGATGGTATTACGCGGTTTCGCCCAGTGCCGACGGGAACGCGGCGGTCGCGGGGGAAGCCTTGCCTACATGTCGCGCACCCCCCGCCCCGCCCTCACCGCCGCCTCCGCCGTCCTCCTCGCCGCCGTGCTGGCCCTGCCCGCCGACGCGGCGCCCGTGCCGGACGTACCGGACGTACTGGACGTACCGAAAGCGGCAGATGCAGCCGACGCCGCCGGCCCCGCCGGCCCCGCCTCGGATCCCGCGGCACCGGCGGCGGACGGCGGTGAACCGGCCGCCGACGCCCCGCCCGGCGAACTGCTCACCCGGCTCCAGACCCTCCACGGGCAGGCCGAGCGCGCCACCGAGGCGTACCACGCGACCGCCGAGGACCTGAAGGACGCCCGCGCCGAGACCGCCAGGCTCACCGGCGACCTCGCCGACACCCGCGCCGACCTGGCCACCGCACGCCGCCGCGCCGGACTCCTCGCCCGCGCGCAGTACCGGGGCCCCGGGCTCGCCCCGTACCTGCAACTCCTCGTCGCCCGCGACACCGAGACCGCGCTCGACCGCAAGCAGGTCATCAGCCGCGCCATCGGCAACCAGGCCGCCGTCGTGACCCGGCTGGAGTCCGGCGCCAAGCGGCTCGGTGCGCTGACCGCCTCCTCGCGGAAGGCGCTCGACCGGCAGCGGGAGCTGACGGGCGAACGCAAGCGGCGCCGGGACCGCGTGGACGACCGGCTGACGGAGGTGGCCGACGCACTCGCGGAGCTGACACCCGCGAAGCTGGCGGCTCTCGACCGGCTGGAGGTACGGGGAGCGGAGGAGGACCGGCGGGAGCTGATGGCCCCGGACGGGGCGGACGGCGGCGGCCCGGACGCGGCGGTGGACGGCAAGCCGGGCGGGGCCCGCCCGGAAGCTTCCGGCGGTACGGACCGGACGCGGCGGCCGGGTACGTGGGGCGCCGCTGAGCGGGAGCCGTCGCGCGCCGGCCGGCGGGCCGTCTCGTACGCCCTCGACCAGGCCGGCAAGCCGTACCGCGCGGGCGCCGGCGGGCCGCGGGCCTACGACTCCTCCGGGCTCACGCAGCGGGCCTGGCGCGAGGCGGGCGTCCGCATCCCCCGTACCGCGCGGGGGCAGTGGCGGGAGCTGCGCCGGGTGCCGCTCACCGCGATGCGGCCGGGGGACATCGTGGTGTACCACCGCGACGCCTCGCACGTCGCGCTCTACCTGGGGCACGGCCGGGTGGTGGAGGCACCGCGCACGGGCCAGCGGGTACGGGTCGTCCCCGTCACCATCCGCCCCCTGCGCGGCGCCGTGCGCCCCGGCTGACGGCGGCGCGCTCAGCCGGTCAGCTCGCCGCGCAGCCCCGGGGTGAGGACGTGGCCGACGCGGCCGACGAACAGCTCCATGTGGTACGCGGCCACGCTCAGGTCGCAGTCCGGCTCGGTCAGCACGCCGAGCAGCGAGCCGTCCCCCGCCTCCATCACCACCAGGCAGCCGTCCTCCATCGCCACCATCGTCTGCTTCACCCTGCCGCCGTCCATGACGTCCGCGGCCCCGTTGGTGAGCCCGCCGATGCCGGAGACCACGGTGGCCAGTTGCTCCCCGGCCGACGCGGACTGCGGCGGGGCGGCGAGGAGGGGCAGCCCGTCGACCGAGACGACGACCACGGACCGTACGCCGGGCACCTCCGCGGTGAAGTTGTCGAGCATCCACCGCAGGCTGCTGATGGTGTCCCGGTGTTCCTGTGTGCTGTTCACGTACTGGCTCCCTGCTCCTTCGCGTCCCATGTCGCGGCCTCCGCGGCGGCGGCCCGCCGCCCGTCCCGAGACCCCTGCTGCAACCCCCCGAGCAACCGGCGCACCTCCCGCGCGTCCGCACCCCGCCGCGCGGCCTGCGCGGGCACGGCGACCACGGCCCGCACCGGTGCCGCGGGCCACCCGCCGGGCGACTCGGCGCCGCGCTGCGGGGCGACGGCACGGGCGGGCGGGGCACCGGCGGCAGGACCGGGGGCGGCGGCCCGCCCGGCCGGTACGGGGCTGAGCGCCGCAGGGCCGGTTGCTGGGTGGCCGGGGGCGGGGTGGCCGGGGGCGGGGTGGCCGGGGGCGGGGTGCTCGAACGCCGGGTGGCCGGGCGCGGCTTGGCCGGTCGCCAGGTGCTCGGCGGGCGGGTGGCCTGCGGACGCGGTGACGGGCGCCGGTTGACCTGCCGCCGCGTGGGCGGGCGCCTCGCGGGCGGGCGCGGGTCGGGCGGGGACCGCGCGGGCGGGTGCCTCACCGGGCACCGCCGCACCGGCGGCCGCCCCGGCGCCGGCGGGCACGGGGGTGCCCGTCGCCGTACCGTGCCGCGGCGGCGCCACCGCGCCCCCGGAGACCGTGCCGCCGGGCCGGCGCCGCGGCAGCATCCCCGCCTCGGCGCGCACCCATCCGCCGGTCCGCGGTGCGGCGGCGGGCCGGGCCGACGCGAACGGCGGCGGCGCCGGACGTACGCCGCCGTCGGGCGGCGGGCCGGAGCGCTGCGGACCGACCCGTACGGGCGCCGCACCCCCGTCCCGTACGCCCCGGCTCTCGGCGTCCGTGCGCGGACCCGGCTCCGGCCGGGCGCCGCGGGCCGCGGGCACCGGCACGGCACGCCCCGCACCACCGGCCGCCGCGGCACCCCCGCCACCGGCAACGCCACCCGCACCAACACTGCCGGCAACGCCCACCGCCCCGGCCGCGCTGCCGGCGAACCCGGCGCCGCCGCCGGCCGCGCCGACTCCCGCGAGCCCCGCGGCACCACCGCCCGGCCCGGCACCGCCGCCCGCCGCTCCCGCTCCCGCGAATCCCGCGGCGTCGCCGCCGACCGCGGCGGAGGCTCCCGCGAGCCCCGCGTCATCGTCCGTACCGTCCGCCGCGCCGCCCACCAGCAGCCGCCCCGGCAGCCGGACCTCCGCGTCCACCCCCCGGTCCCGCAGCCGCAGCTCCACGCCCACCCCGTGCCGCGCCGCCAGCCGCGCGACCACGTACAGCCCCAGCCCCAGCGCCTCCCGCGGCGCCGGGCCCGGATCGGTGTCGGCGAGCCGGGCGTTGAGGTCGTCGACCCGGGCCGCCGGGCTGATGCCGATGCCCTCGTCCCGTACGACGAGCAGCAGATCGCCCGTCCCCAGCAGCCGCCCGGTCAGCAGCACTTCGGACTCCGGCGGGGAGCACGACGTGGCGTTCTCCAGCAGCTCCGCCAGCAGGTGGCTCGCGTCGCCGGAGGCGAAGCCCGTGACGTGCACCTGCGGCACGTCCGGGGAGAGCACCACCCGCTGGTACGACTCGATCTCGCCGACCGCCGCGCGCAGCACGTCGATCAGCGGGACGTTCGCGCGCCGCGTGCCGCGGTGGTCGGCGCCCGCGAGCACCAGCAGGTTCTCGCTGTGCCTGCGCATGCAGGCCGCGAGGTGGTCGAGCCGGAAGAGGGTCTCCAGCGTGCCGGGCTCCTGCTCGTGCGCCTCCAGCTCGTCGATGAACGACAGTTGGCGCTCGACCAGCCCCAGCGTGCGGCGCGACAGCCCGACGAACGTGCCCTGGACGCTGGCCTGGAGCCCGCCGATGCGCTCCGCGAGCGCCGCCCGCTCGCGCAGCAGCGAGTCGCGCTCGACGACGTGGTTCTCCCTTGCGGCCGCCAGCTCCGCGCGTACAGCGGCGAGTTCCGCCGCCTTCTCCGCGGCGTCCTCGGTGTCGGCGCCGTCGGCTGCCTGCATGCCGCGGGCCGCGTACACGACGACGCCCACCGCCAGCACCGCGCACAACGCCAGCAGCGCACCGTGCACTTGCAGCGCGCTCGCCGCCTGCGCCCGCTCCTCTGGGTCCGCGCCGCTGACGCCGCGGAGCGCGCCGACCAGGCCGGGCGCGCCCGCCGCGAGCACCGCGGCGCCGACGACGAGGTACGCCGCCTTGGCGCGCGGCGAGGTGCGCGGCGCGGGGTGCGCACCGCGACGGCGTCCGGCGCCCCTGCCCTCCTGCCGATCCGGCTGCACGGGGGTCCGCAATGGCTCTCCTTCGACTCTTTGTCCCGCGGCGCCATGTCCTTGCATTTCGGACTGTTGGTGGCTGAGTCCGGTTGCGCCTCGGCCCGCGGGTCGACCTTGGCAGCAGGTGTCCTATGCAGGCGGACTTTGCCCCGGCGCTCACTCGAACGAGCGAACATGTGTTGCCGGGGTGCCGCCGGTCCTTCCGCCGGGCGTCACGGGCCGTGCGGTCCGTACGGGCAGACTGGGATCATGCGCATCGAACTGGCCAGCGACCCCGCCGCACCCCCCGCCCCGAACGAGGACTACGCCGCCGTGGCCCTGCCCGCGTCCGGCACGGGCGGGGCGGTGGTGGTGCTGGACGGTGTGACGCCGCCGCGGGACGGGGACACCGGCTGCGTCCACGGCGTGCCGTGGTTCGTGGCGCGGCTCGGCGGCGCGTTCCTGGAGCTGGCCGGCACCCGGGAGACTCCGCTCACGGACTGCCTGGCGGCGGCCATCCGCCGCACCGCTGCGGCGCACGGCCCGGCCTGCGACCTCACCCACCGGCGGACGCCGCAGGCCACGGTGGCGGCGGCGCGGTGGGACGGTGAGAGGGTGGAGCACCTGGTGCTGTGCGACGCGGCGCTGCTGCTGGAGGGGCCGGACGGGGCGGTGCGGCCGGTGCTCGACCTGCGGCTGTCGCAGGTGCCGCGCAGCCGTCCCGCGGAGGAGATGCGCAACGTCGAGGGCGGCTTCTTCACCGCCGCCGCCGACCCGGAGGTCGCCGCGCGGGCGGTGGTGGGCAGCGTGCCGCGTACGGAGGTGGCGGCGCTGACGGCGCTGACGGACGGGGTGACGCGCTGGACCGAGGTGTTCGGCTTCGGCGACTGGACGGCGCTGCTCCAGCGGGTGCGGAAAGCGGGGCCGCGGGGCGTGGTGGCGGAGGTACGGGCGGCGGAGGCGGCGGACGCGGACCGCAGCCGGTACCGCAGGGGGAAGGTGCACGATGACGCGTCGGCGGTGCTGGTGGAGCTGTGACGAGCGATGAGTGACGAGTGACGAGCGCCGACTGACAGATGACAGATGACGACAGATGCCAGATTGCGGGGGAGTTCGGACGGCCCGCGGCCCGGGCGGCTGGGGGAGTTGCCCGGGCCGAACGGAGCGGCGGGGAGGGGCGGTACGGACTCAGTCGGTGCCGAACGCCCGGCGCAGGACGGCGACGGCCTGCCCGATGGCGGCGTCCGCGGCGTGGGTCTCGCGCAGGGCGTTGAGCATCACGAAGTCGTGGATCACGCCCTGGTAGCGGGCGGCGGTGACCGGCACCCCGGCCTGGCGGAGCTTGTTCGCGTACGCCTCGCCCTCGTCCCGCAGGACGTCGGCCTCCGCGGTGATCACGAGCGCCGGCGGCAGGCCCGCGAGCTGCTCGGTGCTCGCCCGCAGCGGCGAGGCGGTGATCTCGGCGCGCTGCGCCTCGTCGGTCGTGTACTGGTCCCAGAACCACTGCATCGCGTCGCGCCGCAGGAAGTAGCCCTCGGCGAACCGGCGGTACGAACCGGTGTCGAAACTCGCGTCCGTGACCGGGTAGAACAGCACCTGCTGCACCAGCGGTACGTCCCCGCGCTCCTTGGCCTGGAGCGTCAGGGCGGCCGACATGTTGCCGCCGACCGAGTCGCCCGCGACGGCGATCCGCGCGGGGTCGAGGCCGCTGGCGGCGCCGTCGGTGACGATCCAGCGGGCGACCGCGTAGTTCTGCTCGATGGCGACGGGGTAGCGGGCCTCGGGCGACAGGTCGTACTCGGGGAAGACCACGGCGGCCCGCGCGCCCACCGCCAGCTCGCGCACGAGCCGGTCGTGGGTGTGGGCGTTGCCGAAGACCCAGCCGGCGCCGTGCAGGTAGAGGATCACGGGCAACGCCCCCGCGGCGTCCGCGGGCCGGACGATCCGGGTCCGCACGGAACCGGTCGGACCGCCCTGCACGGTGACCCACTCCTCGGCGACCTCGGGCTTCTCGATCTCGCCCGACTGCACCTCGTCGACGGTCTTGCGGCCCTCGGCGGGGCCGAGGTCGAAGAGGTAGGGCGGGTTGGCGGTGGCCCCGGCGAAGGCCGCGGCGGCGGGCTCCAGGACGGGAGCGGCGGGGGTGTACGCGGCGGGCTTCCGGTTCTCGGACATGGCGGGTGCTCCTCCGGGGGTCGGACCTCTCGATACCCCATAACACTAGGGCACGATTACCTTGTACACAAGCCAATCGCTCCTTATTAACTTTGAGCCTCCCCGGTGGGTACGATGACGGTACGCGCAGAGAGAGGGGCCCGTATGGCGACCACCGACACCGCGGCCGAGGCGCCGGGGACCGAGGACGAGTTCCGCAAGCTGGACGAGTTCTTGTGCTTCGCCCTGTACTCCGCGCAGCGCGCGGTCATGAACGCGTACCGCCCGCTACTCGACAAGCTCGGCGTGACCTACCCGCAGTACCTGGTGCTGGTCGCGCTCTACGAGAACGGCCCGTCGCTGGTGAAGAGCCTCGGCGCCGCCCTGCACCTGGACTACGGGACGCTGACCCCGCTGCTGAAGCGGCTGGAGGCGAACGGCCTGGTGACGCGGGAGCGCCGCGCAGACGACGAGCGGCTGGTGGAGGTGTCGCTCACACCGGAGGGCACGGAGCTGCGCCGGAGGGCGAATGTCGTGGTGCCGTCGCTGGACGAGGCGATGGGGCTGACGGCGGAGGAGCAGGAGGAGGCGAAGGCGCTGCTGCGGAAGATGTCGGCGAACCTGGCGGCACACGGCTGACGGGGGCCTGGAGCGCCAGGCCGCCCGGGATGGCCGAAGCGACCCGCGACAGCGCACCTAAGGCTGTACCCCGGGACGGCGCGGCGCCGAGGCGGGAAGAGGCCCCCTACCACCGCCCGCCGCCGCCTCCGCCCGCGTGCAGTTCGTTGAACCGTCCCAGCAGCCGGGCGAGTTCCGCGACCTCGGCCGGGTCCCAGCCGGCGAGCTGCTGGACGTACTCGGCGTGCCGCGCCCGCCGTACGCTCAGCACCCTCCGCCGCCCCTCCACCGTGAGCCGCACGAGCGCTGCCCGGCCGTCGGCGGGGTCGGGTTCGCGGTCGACGAGGCCCAGTTCTTCGAGGGCGTGGAGTTGCCGGCTGATGGTCGCCTTGCCGATGTTGAAGTAGCCGGCGAGTTCGGAGGCGCGCCGCCCGCCGCCCTCGAGTTGGGCGAGCAGGGCGTAGGCGCCTGGTTCGAGCCCGGGGTGGACCTGGCGGGCCATGTCCGCCGCGATGCCGCGGGCCCGGCGGTAGAAGACGGCGAGTTCCCGTTCCAGATCGAGGAAGACGTGGTCCACACCATTTTCCTCGTCCGCCTGTTCGCCTCCGGGGGTTTCGGCCTTGTGCACGTCAGGGGCCCTTCTGGCTTTCCACGAGCTGAAAGTTTTCTTCAGAAGCGACAGAAGCCGCAGCTCCCCCAGTATTTCGCAGGCGTAGACCAAAGGCACCTGCCGGGCCCTCTTTCGCTCCCGCGCGCCCAGCGCTTACCTTCGGCGCAGCACATAGTGACATGGCCACACCAAGGGCCGGGCCAAGGCCCCGCAGGCGTACGAGGACGGGCCACTGCCGCCCCGCCGCTCCCGCCACACCCCAGAGCCGGCCGCACCACACGCCCGGCACCTCCGCCCCTCCGCCTACCGGCACCACCGGAATCACGGCTTACCGGAACCACGGCACCACCGGTACCACCGGCAAAACCGGCACCACCGAGGAACCCCCACACCCGGAGGAACGCATGTCATCCGCAGTCCGCACCCGCCGGCGCATCGGGCGCCGCTCCCTCGCCGCCGCCACCGCCGTCGCGGCCACCTCGCTCTCCCTCGTCGCCGGCCTGACGAGCCCCGCCGCCGCGGCCGGCGACCGGCTCAACCCCAACCCCCGCGACCTGGAGCGCGGCGAGGCGTACATGGGCGCCGGCATCCGCCTCCACGAAGGCACCGGCGCCCCCGCGGGGTCGGCCGGGGCGGCCGGCCAGGAGGCGGGCCCGCTGGCGACCGTCGAGGGCGTCGACGTCTCCAGCCACCAGGGCAACGTCAACTGGTCCACGCTCTGGAACGCCGGCAACCGCTTCGCGTACGTCAAGGCCACCGAGGGCACGAGCTACAAGAACCCGTACTTCACCCAGCAGTACAACGGCTCGTACAACGTCGGGATGATCCGCGGCGCGTACCACTTCGCCCTCCCGAACGGCGCGAGCGGCGCCGCCCAGGCCGACTACTTCGCGAGCAACGGCGGCGGCTGGTCCCGCGACGGCAAGACGCTTCCGGGTGTGCTGGACATCGAGTACAACCCCTACGGCGCCACGTGCTACGGCCTCAGCCAGGCGTCGATGCGGAGCTGGATCAGCTCCTTCCTGACGCGCTACCGCGAGCGCACGGGCCGGTACGCGGTGATCTACACGAACACCAACTGGTGGACCCAGTGCACCGGCAACTACAGCGGCTACGCGGGCAACCACCCGCTGTGGATCGCCCGTTACGCCTCCTCGCCGGGGACGCTGCCGGCGGGCTGGGGCTTCTACACCTTCTGGCAGTACACCTCGACGGGCCCGACGGTGGGCGACCACAACAAGTTCAACGGCGCCTACGACCGCCTCCAGGCCCTGGCCAACGGCTGACCCGCCCCTCAACCCCCGCCGGTCCCTCCGGAGCTGCTCCTCCGGAGAGACCGGCGGTCACCCGTTCCCGGCGGGCAGACACCCGGCGGCCACGAGAGCCTCCCGCAGGTCGGCCACCATGCCGGGGGTGACGTCCGGGCACCCGCACGATCAGGCTGTAGGTGCGGTTCGAGGCGCGCCAGGCGTCGTCTTCGCGCTGGGTGCAGAACGTCCTGAACTTCCGCAGGGTGCCCGGAGACCCGGTACCGGGTCTCCGGGCAGGCCCACCACGGACCAGCCGGTCGGCCTGTCTCCCACGCGTGTCCTCCGCTCCCCCGCCGTGTTGCCGCAAGCCCGTCCGCGACCGAAGACCAGGGGGAGGCGCCGCGGCCGAACGAGTACCGGACGGGTCGTCATCAGGGCAAGGAGCCGCCGTGGCCGGCAAGTGACGATCAGCTCGGAGGAGTTGGCGGAGGTGCGCATCGCGCTGCGCCGTACCCTGCCGCGCGACGCCTCGCGGCCGCCCGAGCCGGAGTCGGGCGCGGTCGGCGGCGAGGAGGCGTCCGACCTGCTGGGGCGGCTGATGACGCTGGGGGCGACCCTCGTGGAGGGCAGGGAGCTGGCCGTCACGGAACTCGCGGACAGGCTGACGAGGAGCGAGATGCGGACCTGCATCACGGACCAGGCGCTGGGCCGCGCCTTCGTCTTCGGGGAGTGACCGCGGCCGGAAAGTGCGTTCCGGTCAGCGCACCACGGTCTGGATCTCCTCCACGGTCACGTCGTACGTGGTCTCGAAGACGCCGTCGGGCAGGTCGCCACCGGTACCGCCCGTGCCGGTCCAGTCGACCTCCCACGTGATCGACGCCTTCAGCCCGTACGACCCGCCCGCCGCCTCGCTGGATCGCCGGTAGGTGATCCCGCACGCCGGCACCGCGTCGGGCTCGCCCCGCCGGTAGCGTTCGCCGACGCTCCCGTCGTCGTCGATCGCGCACTCCCCGCCCTCGGGGTGGACCTCGGCGTCCTCCGTCCCCGGATCGAGCCGCAGGCTCGTGGGCGTGGCGGTGGTCTCGGCCCACAGCCCGGTGCCGGGGAGCTCCGCCCGCACCCGGACCTCGTCGAAGGCGGCGGGCTCCTGCCAGATCCAGGTGGGCAGGTTGACCTTCAGCCGGTCGTCCGCGGGCTGCATCTCGATCTCGGTGTCGGGCACCTTCACGGAGTCGTAGGCGTACTCGGCGAGCATCTCGGGGGTGATGGCCGTGGGCACGTCGGGTTCGGCGCCGTCGTCGGCCCAGAACATCAGTTGCTGGTCGCAGTCGCCGGCTTCGAGTTCGTCCTCCCGGTTGGGGTTGCGCACGGCGCGCCACCACATGCCCTTGCCCTGCTTGTCGAGGTTGTAGTTCTCGGGGTTTCCGTCGCCGCCGTCGCGGTAGTACTCGTGCATGAGGTCGACGCCCCACTGGAGGCGGCTGTTGACGGGGACGAGGTTGCCGTTCTCGATGGCGTTCACCGCCTGCTCCAGCTCCCGCGGAGAGGCGACGGGCTCGTGCCAGCAGGCGGGCGGCGTCCAGTTCGTGTCCACGGCGCTGATGGGCTGCCCACCCTGCCCGCCGCCCCCGGTCTGACGGACGACGACCTGGGTGGCGGTGGCACCGATGGTGCCGTCGTCCGGGTTCGAGTCGCCTTCCAGGCCGATGCCGTTCTGGGCGTACGCGCTCTGCATGCAGAACAGGAGCTGTGAGGCGGTGGCCAGCCCTAGGATCGCCAGCCTCACGGTCCTCATCAGGACAGTCCGCTCGCGTTGCACTCGTCCCGGTGATTGGTGACGTCGGCTGTCTGCCACGCGCCCTCGTCGTTCTTCTGCAGCGTCGTGCGGTACTCGACGTACTCGTACGGGTCCGACTGGGTCAGGACCTTGCCGGTTTCACGGTTCTTCTGGTCCACGTCGCGCTCGTCGGAGCAGAAGCGGAGAGTGGCGGTGAAGCCGTTGCCGGCGACTTTCACCTCCGGGTCGAAGAAGCGGAAGGTGCCCTCCACGGTGGCGTTGGCGTCCTTGAACTCGCCGATCCAGTCCTGCAGCGACGTCCACGCGCCGGTGCCCTTCATGTTGTAGAGCGGGATGTACTCGGAGTTCGGGTTGGGCGGGTCCTGGGTAATCGCCTCGTACGTAGCCCGCTGGCGCTGGGCACCGGAGTCCAGTACCGCCTGCTCCTCCGGGTCCTCCGACTCCCAGTCCTCGAAGACCAGTTCCACACTCTGCGGCAGCTTGATCTCCGGTGCGTCCGCGTCCCCTCCCGGCGCGGACGGCGACGCCGCCGGGCTGCTCTTCTCCGCACCCTCGATCTTGTCGTCCGACGACCCGGAGTCGTCGCCGCCGCAGGCGGAGACCAGCAGGGCCGCGGCGGCGACCGCCGCGAGGGTGGCTGAGCGGAATTGGCGGACCACGTCGACTCCAGTAGCGGTGAGGGCGCTTCGAGTGACAGGACGCTACCAAGGGGCGGACGGTTCCGTCAGGCTGCCCCGCGGGCCTTGCCGCAGCACGCCGAACGGCCCCTCCCGGGTGGGTGGTCGGGAGGGGCCGTGTCCGGGGGCAGGGGGCAGGGACAGGTGGTCCGGCGGTGAAGCCGTCAGGCCCTCCGGTCGTCAGGCCGCCACCGGGACCCCCGGCTGGGCCGTGGCGGCGGCCGGGGTCAGGGCCAGGTCCAGGACGTGGCGGACGTCGGAGACCGGGTGGACCTCCAGCTTCTCCAGCACCTCCGCCGGGACGTCGTCCAGGTCGGGCTCGTTCCGCTTCGGGATGATCACCGTGGTGACCCCCGCCCGGTGCGCCGCCAGCAGCTTCTGCTTCACGCCGCCGATCGGCAGCACCCGGCCCGTCAGCGACACCTCACCGGTCATCGCCACGTCCGTGCGCACCTGCCGGCCGCTCAGCAGCGACGCCAGCGCCGTCGTCATCGTGATGCCCGCGCTCGGGCCGTCCTTCGGGACCGCGCCCGCCGGCACGTGCAGGTGGATGCCCCGGTCCTTCAGGTCGGCCACCGGCAGTTCCAGCTCCGCGCCGCGCGAGCGCAGGAAGGAGAGCGCGATGTGCGCCGACTCCTTCATCACGTCGCCGAGCTGTCCCGTCAGGGTCAGGCCCGACGCGCCCGACTCGGGGTCGGCCAGCGACGCCTCGATGTAGAGGACGTCGCCGCCCGCGCCCGTCACCGCCAGGCCCGTCGCCACGCCCGGGACCGCCGTGCGGCGCTCCGCGGGGTCGGTGGCGGACTCCGGGGTGTGGTGCGGCCGGCCGATCAGCGGGCGGAGTGCGTCGACGCCGACCGTGTACGGCAGCTTCGCGTCGCCCAGTTCGTGCTGCGCCGCGATCTTGCGGAGCAGCCGGGCGAGGGCGCGCTCCAGGTTCCGTACGCCCGCCTCGCGGGTGTACTCGCCTGCCAGCTTCCGCAGGGCGTCGTCGTCGACGGCGACCTCGCCGGCTTCCAGGCCCGCGCGCTCCAGTTGCCGGGGCAGCAGGTGGTCGCGGGCGATGGTGACCTTCTCGTCCTCGGTGTAGCCGTCGAGGCGGACCAGTTCCATCCGGTCCAGCAGCGCCTCGGGGATGGCTTCGAGGACGTTCGCGGTGGCCAGGAAGACGACGTCGGACAGGTCCAGCTCGACTTCCAGGTAGTGGTCGCGGAACGTGTGGTTCTGCGCCGGGTCCAGGACTTCGAGCAGGGCCGCGGCCGGGTCGCCGCGGAAGTCGGAGCCGACCTTGTCGATCTCGTCCAGGAGGACGACCGGGTTCATCGAGCCGGCCTCCTTGATGGCGCGGACGACGCGGCCGGGCAGCGCGCCGACGTACGTGCGCCGGTGGCCGCGGATCTCCGCCTCGTCGCGGACGCCGCCGAGCGCGACCCGGACGAACTTGCGGCCCATGGCCCGCGCCACGGACTCGCCCAGGGACGTCTTGCCGACGCCGGGCGGGCCGACGAGTGCGAGCACGGCGCCGCCGCGGCGGCCGCCGACGAGGCCCAGGCCCCGGTCCGCGCGGCGCTTGCGCACCGCCAGGTACTCGGTGATGCGTTCCTTGACGTCCTCCAGGCCCGCGTGGTCGGCGTCCAGGATCTCCTTGGCGCCGGTGATGTCGTACGCGTCCTGGGTACGCTCGCTCCACGGCATCTCCAGGACGGTGTCGAGCCACGTCCTGATCCAGCCGCCCTCGGGCGAGGCGTCGGAGCTGCGCTCCAGCTTGCCGACTTCCTTCAGGGCCGCTTCGCGGACCTTCCCGGGCAGGTCGGCGGCCTCGACGCGGGCGCGGTAGTCGTCGGACTCCTCGCCCTCGGGCTCGCCGTTCAGCTCGCGCAGTTCCTTGCGCACGGCCTCGAGCTGGCGCCGCAGCAGGAACTCGCGCTGCTGTTTGTCGACGCCCTCCTGGACGTCCTTGGCGATGGATTCGGCGACGTCCTGCTCCGCCAGGTGCTCCTTCAGCCACTGGGTGGCGAGCTTGAGGCGGGCCACCGGGTCGGCGGTCTCCAGCAGCTCCACGCGCTGCTCGATGGTGAGGAACGGCGAGTATCCGGAGTTGTCGGCGAGCTGGCCGACGTCGTCGATCTGCTGCACGCGGTCGACGACCTGCCAGGCGCCGCGCTTGCGCAGCCAGTCGGTCGCGACCGCCTTGTACTCCTTCGTCAGCTCGGTGACGGCGCCGGGGACGGGGTCGGGGACGGATTCCTCGATCTCGGTGCCCTCCACCCACAGCGCGGCCCCGGGGCCGGTGGTGCCGGCGCCGATACGGATCCGGGCGACGCCGCGGATCAGCGCACCGGGGTCGCCGTCGGCCAGCCGGCCGACCTGCTCGACGCGGCCGAGGACGCCGGTGCCCACGTAGGTGCCGTCGACCCGCGGGACGAGCAGGACCCGGGGTTTGCGTCCGCTGCCGCGCGCCGCGGCCTGGGCGGCCTCGACCGCGGCCCGCACCTCGCCGTCGGAGAGGTCGAGCGGCACGACCATGCCGGGGAGCACGACCTCGTCATCGAGCGGCAGGACGGGCAGGGCCAGCGGCGTGCTGGAACCGGACTCAGTAGCCATTGATCTCCCCTTCGGCATGCAAGTTGAGTTACATGCGCTCAACCCGGAGGGGCGCCGGGATGTTCCCGGCGGTCTGTTCGCTGTCAGCGATCGGGCAGGATGGGGGCCATGAGCAGCGAGAACGACGCGGCCGGCGCGGTGACGGTCGACCGCAGGTCCGGCCCGTACGGGGAGGTCGTGCTGCGCCGGCACGGTCCGCACCACGAGATCATCGCGAACGGCGTCTTCCTCATGGACACCTCCGACGGCCGCTCCGAGCGGCTGCTGATCCGGGCCGCGTCCGGGGCGCTGGACCCGGCGGCGACGGCGCCCGCGGTGCTGATCGGCGGTCTCGGCGTGGGCTTCTCGCTCGCCGAGGCGGCGGCGGACCCGCGCTGGGGGCGGATCACGGTGGTCGAGCGCGAGCCGGCGGTCATCGAGTGGCACACCGGACCCGCGGCAGGCCAGGTACCCGCGGCCGGCCCGGAGTCCGGGGCCCCGCCCCTCGCGCACCTCAGCGGCGCGGCCCTCGCCGACCCCCGCGTCTCACTCGTCGAGGCCGACCTCCTCGACCACCTCGCCACCGCCCCGTACCGCTACGACGCGGTCTGCCTGGACATCGACAACGGACCCGACTGGACCGTCACCGAGGGCAACTCCGGCCTGTACGCGCCCGCCGGCCTCGCCGCCTGCCGGGACCGCCTCACCCCCGGCGGCGTCCTCGCCGTCTGGTCGGCCCGGCCCTCCCCCGCCTTCGAGGCCGCACTCCGCTCCGCCGGCTTCACGGCCGTACGCACCGAGGAGATCCCGGTACGCCGCGGCGCCCCCGACGCCGTCCACCTCGCCGTCCGCCCGCCGGACGACGAGGTGGACGGCGAGGCGGGCGGCGCGTAGGGAACCCCGGGCGGGGGCTCTCCGTTCCGTAGCCGAGGCGTGTCGCCTCCCCATACGCTGCTAGCTGAACCGGAGGGCCTACGGGGAAGAGACGGCGAGGGCCACGAACACATGGCAGACAGACAGGGCCTGAACGGCCGCGCCGACCACGCGGCCGCAGTGACGCCCGGTGCCCAGCGCAGGGTGCTGGTCGTGGAGGACGACCCGACCATCGGGCAGGCGATATCGGCGCGGCTGCGCGCCGAGGGCTTCCAGGTGCGTACGGCAGGGGACGGCCCGGCCGCGGTGGCGACCGCCGCGGAGTGGGCGCCCGACCTGCTCGTACTCGACGTGATGCTGCCCGGCTTCGACGGGCTGGAGGTGTGCCGCCGGGTGCAGGCCCAGCGGCTCGTGCCGGTGCTGATGCTGACCGCGCGGGACGACGAGACGGACATGCTCGTCGGCCTCGGCGTCGGCGCCGACGACTACATGACCAAGCCCTTCTCCATGCGTGAGCTGGCCGCGCGGGTGCACGTGCTGCTGCGCCGCGTGGAGCGGGCCACGCTGGCGGCGGGCGCGGCACGGGACGACACGCTGCGCCTGGGCGAGCTGGAGATCGACCACACCGAGCGGCGGGTGCGGGTCGGCGGGGACGACGTGCATCTGACACCGACGGAGTTCGAGCTGCTGGCGTGCCTGGCCAACCAGCCGCGGGCGGTGCTCTCCCGCGAGCAGCTCCTCGTGGAGGTCTGGGAGTGGGAGGACGCGTCGGGGACGCGGACGGTCGACAGCCACATCAAGGCGCTGCGCCGCAAGATAGGCGCGGAGCGGATCCGTACGGTGCACGGCGTGGGGTACGCGCTGGAGACCCCCGTCACATGACGGTGCCGGACGGCGGCGGGGAGCCGGGCTTCTGGGGCCGGGTGTGGGACGCGCTGCGCCCGCTGGACCCGGTGCGGTCGGTGAACGCGGCGCTGGGCGCGCTGGTCATCGGCTCGGTGGTGATCGCCACCGGGCTGGTGTGGGTGGCGATCCGCTCCTCCACCGAGGTCCGGCTCATCACGGTCTTCTCGCTCATCGCCTCGCTGCTGATCACGCAGTTCGTGGGGCAGCGGCTGACGTCGCCGCTGGTGCAGATGACCGCGGTCACCCGGGCCATGGCGCACGGCGACTACACCGCCCGGCTGGCGACCCGCCGCCGGGACGAGTTCGGCGAGCTGGCGCAGACGTTCAACCGGATGGCGGCCGACCTGCAGTCCGTCGACCGGCACCGCAAGGAGCTGGTCGCCAACGTCTCGCACGAGCTGCGCACCCCGATCGCCGCGCTGCGCGCGGTGCTGGAGAACGTGGTCGACGGCGTCTCCGAGGCCGATCCGGACACGATGCGCACCGCGCTGCGCCAGACGGAGCGGCTGGGCCGGCTGGTGGAGCAGTTGCTGGACCTGTCGCGGATCGACAGCGGGGTGGTGCCGCTGCGGCTGCGGCGGTTCGCGGTGGAGCCGTATCTCGCGGGCGTGCTGAAGGAGGCGCACTTCGGCACCGGCGCGCACGGCACGGCGGGCGCGCCGGAGGGGGACGGCGACGTCCCCGGCCCCCGCGGGCGGGGCGACGTCCGGCTGCACCTGGACGTCTCGCCGCCGGAGCTGTCCGTACGGGCCGACCCGGAGCGGCTGCACCAGGTGATGGCGAATCTGATCGACAACGCCGTGAAGCACAGCCCGCCCGGCGGCCGGGTCACCGTGCGCGCCCGTGCCGGCGCGCAGCCGGACGCGCTGGAGGTGGAGGTGCTCGACGAGGGCCCGGGCATCCCCGCGGCCGAGCGGCACCGGGTCTTCGAGCGCTTCAACCGCGGCCGGGAGAACGGGGTGCTCGGCGGCCACGGGGCGGACGGCGGCGGCACGGGGCTGGGGCTGGCCATCGCGCGCTGGGCGGTGGATCTGCACGGCGGCCGGATCGGGGTGGCCGAATCACCCCGTGGCTGCCGGATCAAGCTCACTCTTCCGGGTTAACGCTCGTTCGGCACTTGACCTACACTTGACCTTGGCCGGGCGCGGTAACGGATCCGCAACGGCGGCCGAGCAGCCGGTGAACGGCCCGGTACGAGGACGGGACGCGGCGCCAGCACCTCGATGCTCCCATGCCGCACGCAGGCAAACTCTCAGTATTTCCCGCCAATTCCGGGGTCCAAACCACGTTCGCATTGTGACTTACGCGACCTCCGGCGGGTGCGGCCTGCACGTTCCTGCTCCAGGGGCGTAGCCTTGTTTTCCGCTGTCCATCACCTTGTGAAGCGGAAGAGGGCGGTTGCCGCCGTGTCGTCACAGTCCCCTAAGAGCAGCTCGTCGAGCGTCCGTACCGAAGAGCCCAGCCAGGGCCGGGACCCTGCTGCCGCCTTCGGTCCCAACGAGTGGCTCGTCGACGAGATCTACCAGCAGTACCTCCAGGACCCCAACTCGGTGGACCGGGCCTGGTGGGACTTCTTCGCCGACTACAAGCCGGGCACCGCCGGCGGGAACCAGGGGGCGGCGACGCAGACGGCGCAGCCCCCGCCCGCCGCACCCCCGGCCCCCGCCCAGGCGGCCCCCGCGGCCCAAGCGGCTCCGGCCCAGGCCCCCGCCGCGCCGCCGCAGCAGGCCCCCGCGCCCGCCGCGCCGCCGGCCGTCGACGGCCGGCCCGTGGCCCGGCCGCCGGCCAGGCCCGCGGCCGCCGCGCCCGCCGAGCCCGCGGCCAAGCCGGCGAAGCCCGCCACCCCGGCGCCCGCCGCCGCACCCGAGGGCCCCGAGCTGGTCACCCTCCGGGGCCCCGCCGCCGCCGTCGCCAAGAACATGAACGCCTCCCTGGAGCTGCCGACGGCCACCTCGGTCCGCGCGGTCCCGGTGAAGCTCCTCTTCGACAACCGCATCGTCATCAACAACCACCTGAAGCGCGCCCGCGGCGGGAAGGTCTCCTTCACGCACCTCATCGGGTACGCGATGGTCCAGGCGATGAAGCTGATGCCGTCGATGAACCACTCCTTCGCGGAGAAGGACGGCAAGCCCACCCTGGTCAAGCCCGAGCACGTCAACCTCGGCCTGGCCATCGACCTGGTGAAGCCCAACGGCGACCGCCAGCTCGTCGTCGCGGCCATCAGGAAGGCCGAGACGCTCAACTTCTTCGAGTTCTGGCAGGCGTACGAGGACATCGTCCGCCGCGCCCGGTCCAACAAGCTCACCATGGACGACTTCACCGGGGTGACGTGCTCGCTCACCAACCCCGGCGGCATCGGCACCGTGCACTCCGTGCCCCGGCTGATGCCCGGCCAGTCCATGATCCTCGGCGTCGGCGCGATGGACTACCCCGCCGAGTTCCAGGGCACCTCCCAGGACACGCTGAACAAGCTGGGCGTCTCCAAGGTCATGACGCTCACCTCGACGTACGACCACCGCGTCATCCAGGGCGCCGCCTCCGGCGAGTTCCTGCGGATCATGCACCAGTTGCTGCTGGGCGAGAACGACTTCTACGACGAGGTCTTCAAGTCCCTGCGCATCCCGTACGAGCCGGTGCGCTGGCTCCGCGACATCGACGCCAGCCACGACGACGACGTCACCAAGGCCGCCCGGGTCTTCGACCTGATCCACTCCTACCGGGTCCGCGGCCACGTCATGGCCGACACCGACCCGCTGGAGTACAAGCAGCGCAAGCACCCCGACCTCGACGTCACCGAGCACGGCCTGACGCTCTGGGACCTGGAGCGGGAGTTCGCCGTCGGCGGCTTCGCCGGCAAGTCGATGATGAAGCTGCGCGACATCCTCGGCGTACTGCGGGACTCGTACTGCCGCACCACCGGCATCGAGTACATGCACATCCAGGATCCGAAGGAGCGCAAGTGGATCCAGGAGCGCGTGGAGCGCCCGCATGACACCCCGGAGCGCGAGGAGCAACTGCGCATCCTGCGCCGGCTGAACGCCGCGGAGGCGTTCGAGACGTTCCTGCAGACGAAGTACGTCGGCCAGAAGCGCTTCTCGCTGGAGGGCGGCGAGTCCGTCATCCCGCTGCTGGACGCGGTCATCGACGCCGCCGCCGAGTCCCGCCTCGACGAGGTCGTCATCGGCATGGCGCACCGCGGCCGGCTCAACGTGCTGGCGAACATCGTCGGCAAGTCGTACGCGCAGATCTTCCGCGAGTTCGAGGGCAACCTCGACCCGAAGTCGATGCACGGCTCCGGCGACGTGAAGTACCACCTGGGCACGGAGGGCACGTTCACCGGCCTGGACGGCGAGCAGATCAAGGTCTCGCTCACCGCCAACCCGTCCCACCTGGAGGCCGTCGACCCGGTCCTGGAGGGCGTGGTCCGCGCCAAGCAGGACATCATCGGCAAGGGCGGCACCGACTTCACCGTGCTGCCGCTGGCGCTCCACGGCGACGCCGCGTTCGCCGGCCAGGGCGTGGTGGCCGAGACGCTCAACATGTCGCAGTTGCGCGGCTACCGCTGCGGCGGCACGGTGCACGTCGTCATCAACAACCAGGTCGGCTTCACCGCCCCGCCGGAGTCCGCGCGTTCCTCGATGTACGCCACGGACGTGGCCCGCATGATCGAGGCGCCGATCTTCCACGTCAACGGCGACGACCCCGAGGCCGTCGTGCGCGTCGCGCGGCTGGCCTTCGAGTACCGCCAGGCGTTCAACAAGGACGTGGTCATCGACCTCATCTGCTACCGCCGCCGCGGGCACAACGAGGGCGACAACCCGCAGTTCACCAACCCGCAGATGGTCGAGCTGATCGACAAGAAGCGCTCGGTGCGCAAGCTCTACACCGAGTCGCTCATCGGCCGCGGCGACATCACCATGGAAGAGGCCGAGCAGGCGCTGCAGGACTTCCAGGGCCAGTTGGAGAAGGTCTTCACCGAGGTACGGGACGCCACCGAGACGCCCGCGCCGGCCGAGGTGCCGCCGCACGCGCTGCCCGGCTTCCCGGTCGCCGTGGAGACGGCCGTCTCCGAGGAGGTCGTCAAGCGGATCGCCGACTCCCAGGTCAGCCTCCCCGACCAGGTGTCGGTGCACCCGCGGCTGCTGCCGCAGTTGCAGCGCCGGGTGGCGATGGTCGAGGACAACACGATCGACTGGGGCATGGGCGAGACGCTGGCGTTCGGCTCGCTGCTGATGGAGGGCACCCCGGTCCGGCTCGCCGGCCAGGACTCCCGCCGCGGCACGTTCGGCCAGCGGCACGCGGTGCTCGTCGACCAGAAGACCGGCGAGGACTACACCCCGCTCAACTACCTCGCCCCCGACCAGGCCCGCTACAACGTCTACGACTCGCTGCTCAGCGAGTACGCGGCGATGGGCTTCGAGTACGGCTACTCGCTGGCCCGCCCGGACTCCCTGGTGCTCTGGGAGGCCCAGTTCGGCGACTTCGTCAACGGCGCGCAGACCGTCGTCGACGAGTTCATCTCCTCCGCCGAGCAGAAGTGGGGCCAGTCCTCCGGCGTCGTGCTGCTGCTGCCGCACGGCTACGAGGGCCAGGGCCCGGACCACTCCTCGGCCCGTATCGAGCGGTTCCTGCAGCTCTCCGCGCAGAACAACATGACCGTCGCGATGCCCACCCTGCCCTCAAGCTACTTCCACCTGCTGCGCTGGCAGGTCCACAACCCGCACCACAAGCCGCTGGTGGTCTTCACCCCGAAGTCCATGCTGCGGATGAAGGCGGCGGCGTCGCGGACGGACGAGTTCACCTCCGGCGGCTTCCGGCCGGTCATCGGCGACGACTCGGTCGAGCCGGCGGCGGTCCGCAAGGTCGTCTTCTGCTCCGGCAAGGTCTACTACGACCTCGACGCCGAGCGGCAGAAGCGCGGCGCGCAGGACACCGCGATCGTCCGGCTGGAGCGGCTGTACCCGCTGCCCGGCACGGAGATCCAGGCGGAGCTGGCGCGCTACAGCGGCGCTTCGACGTTCGTCTGGGCCCAGGAGGAGCCGGCCAACCAGGGCGCGTGGCCGTTCATCGCGCTCAACCTGGTCGACCACCTGGACCTGATCATCGGCTCCGGGCCGGTGCCGAACGCCGACCGGCTGCGCCGGGTCTCGCGCCCGTCGTCGTCGTCCCCCGCGGTCGGCTCGGCCAAGCGCCACCAGGCGGAGCACGCCCAGTTGATGGCCGAGGTCTTCGACCTCTGAGTCCCGCGGTGGTACGGGCCCGGCGGCCCCGGTTCCGTACCACCGCGCAGAAGGGCCCCGCGCGCTGCGCGGGGCCCATCTCGTCTGCGCGGATCCGCCTGCCGCGCGGCTCGCCCGGGGCCGATGACGCCACTTCGCCACGCGCAAGGCGGGTGCGGGAACCCCGGCAGGTCACACGAGCGGACCAATCCGCCGAGCGACGCGCCCGGCGGAAGCGACGGTGCCCGCGGGCCCGCGTACGTCCGCCCCATGGCCCCCTTTTCGCCCCGCGAAGCGCACGTGAACGCAGAGGTCGTCGAGTACGTGCGGTCCGGCGACGGACCGACGCTGGTGCTGCTCCACGGCTACCCCCAGACCTGGTGCGAGTACCGGGCGGTCATCCCCGGGCTGGCGGAACACTTCACCGTGATCGTGCCGTCGTTGCGTGGCGCGGGAGCGAGTGCGCCCGCGGGCGGCTACGACAAGGGGACGATGCCCGGTGCCTCGCGGAACCGGACCATCTGCGGGCCAGCTTCGAGTGGTTCAGGACCCTGGCCCAGGACGTGGCCGCCAACCGCGCCTTCGCCGTACGGCCGCCGGCCATGCCGGTGCTCGCCGTCGGCGCCGAGAACAGCCTCGGCCAGACCGTGTCCGACCAGGTACGCCGGTACGCGACCGACGTCAGGGGCGAGGTCGTCGCAGACAGCGGTCACTGGATCTTCGAGGAGCGTCCCGGGGAGATGACCCGCCTGCTGCTCGACTTCCTGCGCTGAGCGGGCCGATACTCCCCTGTCCTACGTGGGCTGCGGCTCGAAGTCCCAGTACGGGCGCTCCCGGCGGCGCGACGCCAGGGTGTGCGGGTGGTCGACGCCGAGCGTGTCGCTGAGGTTCTGCATCGCCTCCCGCTCCACCTTCTTCGCCTCCTGCGAGCGGCGCAGCGACCGCAGGTCGTCCGCGAGCGCCATCATCGCCGACAGCGCCATAGGGTGCCGGGCGCCGAGGACTTCCTTGACGGTGTCGACCGTCTGCCGGCTCAGCTCCTCGGCGTGGTCGGGGGCGTCCAGCCGGTTGCGGGCGGCGGCCGCGTTCAGCGCGCAGCCCAGCGTCCACGGGTGCGCGGGGCCGACGGCCGCGGTCATCCGGGTGAGCGCCAGCTCGGCGATCTCGGAGGCCACCTGCCAGTCGCCGGTGGGCCACAGGGCCAGCCCGACGTTGCCGAGGGTGCCGGCGGTGTACGGGTGCTGCTCGCCGAGCATCGCCTCGTACCGCCGGTTGACGGACTCGGCCAGCTCCCGGGCCCGGTGCAGGTCGCGGTGCTCGCGCAGGAAGGTGGCGTAGTCGGCCTCGACCATCAGGGTCTCCGGGTGCCGGGGGCCCTGGACCTGGGTGAAGCGCTCGACCACGGACTCCATGGCGCGGTCGGCCTCGGCGAGCTTGCCGAGGCGGCGCAGGCACAGCGCGAGGTTGTGCTCGGCGCGCAGCGTCTGCGGGTTGTGCTCGCCCATGATCTGGCGGTGCAGCGCGGCGTTGCGCTGCTGCCGGGAGTGGGCCTCCTCGTAGTGGCCGAGGAGGCGGAGCATCCAGGCGTAGCGCGTGCCGGAGGCCATCGTCTGGTGGTGGCGCGTGCGGAGCCGCCGCTCCCGCTCGACCAGCAGGACGCGGTAGATCTCCAGCGCGTCCTGGTACCGGCCGAGCAGGGCGAGGGCGGAGGCGAGGTTGCTCCGCAGCGACATGGTGCGGGGATGGTCGGCGCCGAGGAGGCCGGCGTACTTCTGCCGGATGTCCTCGAAGACCCGGCGCGCCACCTCGTACTCGCCGAGGCCCAGCAGCGCGCCGCCCAGGCCGTTCCTGGCCATCAGCAGGTCGGGGTCCTCCTCGTCGCGCACCGGGCTCAGCACGTCCACCAGCCGACGGCCGACGGCCTCGGACTCGCGGAAGCGGCCGAGGTTGCGCAGCGCCTCAGCGTGCCGGTGCACCAAGGTGATCATCGAGCTGTGCGTGGGTGCGAGCCGGATGGTCCACGGGGCGAGCGTCAGCTCGCACATCTTCAGGGCGGCGCGGTACTCGCCGCGCTGGAGCAGGTAGTCGATGCAGTTGAGGACCAGCTCCTGCACCGCCGGTTCGGCGCTCTCCAGCGCGCCGGCCGACTCCAGATGGGGCAGCAGCTCGGCGTACCTCCCCCACTCCCGGGTGTCCGTGGGACGGCGGGGGTCGGCCGCCGCGAGGATCCGGCAGGCGGTCGCCGACATCGCCTCCCGCTCGTCCTCGGGGAGATCACTCCGCAGGAAGCGGTGGTAGAGACGGTGCATTTGAACCTTTTCGACCTCGGTCTCCGGCGAAGGCTCGGTGAGGTAGTCGATCGTCACCGCGGTGGATTCCGACAGGCGGCGCAGGGCGGAGTGCCAGCTGATGGGATCGCCGGCCAGCTCCGCCAGATGGCTCGGCAACTGGTCGCTGCGCTCGACGATGCGGGACACCGGAATGCTGTCCGGGGAGAAGCACGCGAAGAGGTTGAGCATCGCCGCCGCGGCCGGCGTCTTCTCGCGCATCCCGTTCAGCGTTATCGACCAGCTCGTCAGGAAGCCCATGGGGTAGTCGGAGCCGATGCTGATGCCGAACTTGCCGGGCTCCTTCTCGCGCAGCAGCTCGATGTAGTCGGCCGGGGCCATCGTGCTGGAGTCGAGCCACGCCGCCGTCTGGCTCAGCACCAACGGCAGGTCCTGCACGGCCTCGGCCAGTCCGTCCGCCTCGGTCTCGGTGAGCCGGGGCGCGCGGCGGCGCGCGAAGGCGGTGCTCTCCGCCCGGGTGAAGTGCGGGACCTCGATCTCCTCGGCGCCGCCGCTGACGGCCCAGTCCCGGGTGCGGGTCGTGATGAGCACGTGCCCGTCGCCCTCGGGGATGATGTCGTCGATCAGCTCCATCTCGTCGGCGCTGTCGAAGACCACCAGCCAGCGGCGGTACGGGCGGCCGGAGCGCAGTGCGTCGCGGACCCGGCGGAGCCGGTCGCCGATGTTGCTGCCGACCGGGAGGTTCAGCCGTACGGAGAGGTCGGCGAGCTGCTCGCGGGCGGTCATGCGGTAGCTGGCGTTGACGAACCAGACGACGTCGTAGTCGTTGCCGAACCGGTGGGTGTACTCGACGGCGATCTGGCTCTTGCCGACGCCGGAGATGCCGGACAGCGCGATCCTGGCGCCCTGGCCGGCGGCGGAGAGCGTGCCGTGGAGCTGTTCCAGGATGTCGTCGCGGCCGGTGAAGCGGTAGTTGCGGCGGGGGGTGTTGAAGACTACGGGCGGGTCGTTGGGGAACCGCGGGGCGCGCTCCGGCTCGCGGTCCGGGCGCACCGGCGCCTCCGGGTCGATGCCGAGCCGGGTGAGGACGCGGCGCCTGGCTTCGACGGTGCCGAGATCGCGGAGGTCCACGGGCGCCAGGGCCGCGGCGGCGACCGGCATGTCGGTGGCCACGCTGGCGGCGGCGAACCGGTGCCCGTGCTGTGGGATGATCGTCCGCAGGGCTTCGTTCCACTCGTCCTCGCCGCGCGGACCGAGGCCGAAGAACCAGTCGTCGAGCACCAGCAGGATGCGGTCGGGCGCCGCCAATAACCCCGCCAGCTCGTCGGCGAGCGGGCGCCCGGCCTCCGGACTCCAGCGCAGCATCGAGGTGGGCTGTCCGAGCAACTCCAGCTGATGGGCGATCCAGGCCGCCCAGGGCCGGTTGAAGCCCGCGTAACTGATGCTGATGGGCTTGGCCATACGACCGTCTCCCTCCCGTGCCGAGGCAGGCCGTCCTCGTGGCACAGTACCCCATCTGGTGGCCCGTCAGCTCACGCACGGCGGGCCCGCCGTCACCTTCCGCTGCCCCGCGACCGCGGCCGCCAGACGGTGAGCGACGTGCCTGATGAGCCGCTCCAGATCGGCGCAGTACACGGAGGGGTTGCGGAACCCCTCGCCGGCCCGGAAGCGGTGCGCGTAGTTGCCCCCGCCGCACACCCCGACGACCGCGCAGCTCCGGCACTGCGCGGACAGCGCCCGCAGGCCCAGTTGCCGGGCGGCGATGCCCGGGTGGTTGAGCGCCTCGTCGAAGGAGTTGCGGAAGACGTCGAGACCGGTGCCGGCCGCGTCCTCGTATACGGACTTGAGCGAGTCGATCTGCTCGATGGCGCCGTCGGTCTCGACCACGAGCGCCGTGACCGGCGAGAGGCCCACGGACTCGGTGCCGCTCGGCCGGCCCAGCAGCAGCCCGAGGATCTCGGTGAACATCCGCACCCGGGGCGACGGCCGGGGCAGGTTCCACCACAGGTCGAAGACCTCGCAGAGCCAGTCGCCGTACGGGGTGGGGCCGCGGCCCGGCACCGGGGCGGGCGGCGCCGACCAGTTGGCGTGCGGTAGCAGAAAGTCGATGACCGGCGGATCCAGGGCGCACAACGAGTCCAGCACCGCGCCCGGCGAGGCGGTGACGTCGACCGTGCACAGGATGCCGCCGTAGCTCTCGGGATGCCGGCGCAGGAGCCGGGCCGCGCGCTCCAGGGCGGGCCAGGCGGGCCTCCCGGCGTGGTCGACGCGGCGGCTGTTCAGCTCGGACGTACCGCCGTCGGCGCTGAGGCCGACGCGGATGCCGCCGGCGGCGAGCGTCTCCAGCGCGGACTCGGTGAGCAGCGTGCCGTTGGTCTGCACGCCGGCGACGACGGCGCATCCGGCCGGCAGCGCCGCGCGCACCACCGTCGTCTGCCGGACCAGCGAGGCCGCGCCGGCGAGCAGAGGTTCGCCGCCGTGCAGCACGAGGTGGATCCGACGCAGCCCGTGGGCGCGTACGTGCTGAGCGATGCGCTGGGCGGTGCGGCGGGTGACCGCCTCCGGCATCAGGGCAGGGCGCCCCCGCCAGCCGCTGTCCGCGCCGTGGTACACGTAGCAGTAGGTGCAGGAGAGGTTGCAGCGGCTGTGCACCTTCAGGATGAACTGCCGGAACGGCACCGCCCGCACCCCGGCGGCGCGAAGCCGGTCGACGTCCAGTAGCCGACCGGGCCAGGGCGCCTCCTCCTCCGCGCCCGTGCCTCCGTAGTCCATGCGACTCCCCGGTCCCCCCGAGTCCGGACGGTGACGACCCACCGCCCCTGAATGCATGGCGCATTAGTCATATAGGTGAAACCCGGCAGCAGCCCAACTGACTGTTTCTGTACGGAATCTGCCGCAATCCGGCCGCCCGGCTTCGTCGGCGGGCTTCAGGTGGAGTCGGCCGGAGCATGCGCGGTGACGTCGGTCGGCCGGTCAACCGCCGTCGCCGGGTTTGCCGCCGTTCTCGAAGTAGGCTGCGGCATCGTTGTCGGACGGCCAGTTGCGGAGCAGGTGGGCGACGGCTCCCGCGAGTACCGGCGGCTCGCCTCGGGCGGCCACCGCGTACACGTCGACGTCGCTGAAGTCGGGCAGACGGACGGCCGAGCCTGCGGCTGACGGTATCCCGTCCGGCTTCGCCGACAGGGGGTTCTCCACGCTGTTCTCCTCCGGAAGGGTGTGAGAGTCCTTCCCCGAACAGTCGTGCAGCAAAACGGAGGCGGGTCAGCCGCCGGCTTCGAGGGCGCGGATCTGCTCACGGGTCACCAGCGCCCCCTCGCTCTCCGTCTGCTCCGCGCGGCTCCACTGCTCCCAGGCGTCCCGGTACGCCCTGAGCGCCACCGCGCGCCCCGCGGTCGGCTCCAGCATCTGCCCGCGCCGGTGGTGCGCGCGGGCGGCTTCCTCCGCGTCGCCCGCCTCCTCGGCCAGCATCGCCGCGCGCCGGTAGCAGTCCGCCGCCCGCTCCTGCCGCTGCCGGAACTCGGTCCTTATGTCGATGAGGAGCTGCACGTCACCCAGCTCCAGCCACGCCTGCGCGCGCACCCGTGCGGGCGCGTCGTCCTCCCGCGCGGCCCGGTCGAGCACCCACTCCGCCTCGTACAGGTCGGTGCGGGTGCCGGACGCCTCGTAGCGCAACCGCAGGGCCCGGCCGAAGAGCAACTGCCGCCGCGGCAGGTCCGGATGGCGCTGCGGCGTCTCCGCCAGCACCTCGCGCAGCACCGGCACCGCCCGGCCGCGCAGCCCGGCGTCCTCCGGGGCCAGCCGGCCGCGGCGCAGCAGCAGCTCGCCGTGCTCGGTCAGGACCTCGCCGTAGAGCGCCGCGCCGGGCGGCAGCAGCGCCAGCGCGTCCGTCAGCCAGCCGTCGGCCTCGACCAGCAGCTCGGCGCCGCCGCCGCGGGTGAACTCCGCGATCCGCACCCGGGCCTTGCGGCGCAGGCTCTCGGCCTGGAGCCGGTAGTCGTCGAGCGCGGCGGCCAGCCGCCCGGCGCGGTCGAGCGCGGCGAGCGCGCGGGCGGCGCCCGCGTCGCCGGCCGCGGTGGTGTTCGCCTCCGCCAGGTCGAGCAGCGCCTCGCACTCCTGGCGCCGCAGCTCCGGGCCGCCCTCCATGCGCAGCAGGTCGACGCCGGTACGCAGGTCGGCCGCGGCGCGCAGCCCGTACGCCCGCGTCTCGTCCACCGTGTGCTCCGCCTGGGCGCGGCCCAGGGTGACCCGGCCGCGGGCGAGGAAGAGCCGCGCGGGCACCAGCTCTTCGTCGGGCCAGCCGGCCAGCAGCTCGTCTATCGTCTCCTCGGCCTCGTGCAGCGCCGCGCCGTCGCCGGTGAGGGAGTGCAGCCGGCGCAGCACCTCGGCGAGGAGGCCGCCGCGCTCGCGGCGGGCGGCGTGGGTGGTGGCCAGGGCGCGGCTGTCGCGCAGTTGGGCGGCGGAGGCGCGGAGCGCCGCCACGGCCTGTTCGTGCTCGCCGTCGGCGACGCGCTCGCGGGCCACCTCCCACATCACCTCGGCGTACGTGAGCCGCTCGCGCAGCGGCGGCGCCCCCGCCGCCGGCACGCCTCCGCCTGCCGGCGCTCCCGGGCCGTCCGCGGCCAGGGCGCTGCGGGCCCACTGCTCCGCCTCCGCCAGCGCGTCCGGCTCGCGCAGCCGCTGCCAGTGCAGCAGCAGCGCCCGGGCCAGCAGCCCCTGCTGCGCGGTGTCCCGCTCCTCGACGACGGCGCGGCGCAGGGCCCGTACGGCGTCCAGCAGGTCGCGGACGCTGCGGGTCTCCTCGTACTGCCGCAGCAGCTCCGCGCCGCCCGCCGCGGCCGGTCCGCGGTAGGCGGGCTGGAAGGCGCGCAGCACCTGCTCGGAGACGCGCGCGAACTGGTCGGGGACCTTGGCGCCGCCGAGGTCGGGCTCGCGGTCCTCACCGGAGAGGTACGCGACCGCGACGGCGGGGAAGTTGCGCGCGCCCTGCCCGAAGGTCCGCTCGATGTAGAGCGAGCAGTGCTTGAGCACGAGCGCCGCCTCGCCGTGGCTGAGCCGGCGCAGCAGCAGCTCGCGCACGCCGGGGCGGAAGTCGAACCACGGGTCGTCGCCCACGGGTTCGCGCGCCGGCTCACGCCCCGCTCCGCGCGCCGGGTCGCGCGCCACGACCAGCTCGCTGAGGAGGATCTCGGCGGTCTCCGCGGGCCCGGTGTCGGGGAACAGCGCGCGCTGCACCAGCCGGATGACGGGCAGGACGAGCGGCACGGCGGCCAGGTGGATGGCCAGCAGCCGGGCCGCGGGCGAGGCCGTCGCGTCGAACGCGGCGAGCGTGGCCGCCGGATCGGGGCGTACGTCCGCGGGGCGGGCCACCGCGGCCGGCGCGGCGGTGTGGTCGCGGCGCACCCAGCCGGCGGCGCCGGGCAGCGACAGCCCCTCGCCGGCGGCCAGCAGCCGGGCCCAGGTGCCGACGGCGGCGGGCTCGGGCGCGAGCACGGGCAGCGCGCGGGCGCCGGCCGGGGGCACGTCGCCGCGGGTGCCGGGGCGGAACTCCAGCGTCGGGTACGGTCCCGGGTGCCGGACGAGGAGCCCGGGCAGCGCGGCGAACGGCATCTCCCGCCACCGCCGGTGCGGCAGCGGCTGGACGACGGCGACGGGGGCGGTGCCGAGCCAGCCGTGCAGCATCCGCTGCATCCGGCCGTCGTGCCACATCGGGCCCGCGCAGTCGCTGAGCACGAGCGTCAGCCGGCGCCCGCCGGGGTCGTGCAGCTGGCCGGCGTCCTGGAGCATCGAAGGCCGCCCCGCCTCGCCCGTGCAGCCGACGCCGCCGTCCGGCAGCGGGTGCAGGCGGTGCACGGTGACGTCACGGAACGCGCCGGAGCGCTCGGCGACCGTACGCAGGTCCTCCAGCAGCCGGCTCCACACCTCCATGGCGGGCGAGGCGTCCATGAGCAGTTGGAGCGTGGCGCGCCGCCGGGGCGTCCGCAGCACGGGGATGACCAGGTCGGCCCGCGCGCTCAGCTCCGCGGTCTCCTCCTCGTCCAGCTCGCCGGGCGCCACGGCCGCGACCCGCGGCTGGTAGCGCCGCAGCGGGCGCAGCGCGCGCTGCAGGGGCACCAGGGCGGGCAGCGCCGCGGGCTCCGGCACGCCGACGCGGCCGACCTGCCGGTAGGCGGGGGTGTCCACGGCGTCGGGCATGGGCGTACGCGGTAGCAGTCCCGGTCCGGCCGCCAGTCCCACGCGCCGCTCGGGCGCGGCCCGCGCCCCCGCGCCCGTCCCGTCGGTGCCGTCGCCGTCGCCCCCGGCGGGCGCGGAACCGGAGTCGTCTGCAGCGTCGGCGGCTTCGGGAAATGTGGCTGATTCCATGCGGTTCGCCGGCCCCGGTGCGTCGGCGCGCGCCTCGGCGCCGCCGACCGCCTCCGCGCTGCGCGCCAGCTCCTCCGCGAACCACAGGACGTCGGCGAGGCCGCGGGCGTCCGGCGGCAGCCCGGCCGCCAGGAGCCGGCCCACCAGCTCCTCGGCCTTCCCCTGCCCGCCCGCAGCAGCCCCGCGCCCGGCCATCGTGCTCACCGCGGCCTGTTGATGGGCCGCATCAGCTCCTCGGTCACGCGCCGGGCGGAGCCGTCCGCCTGGTCCCAATCGGCCTGCCGGGTCAGCTCGATGGCGTTCAGCAGTTGATCCACGGCCCGTACGTCGCCGGGGCCCGCGGCCAGGAAGCGGTCGATCAGCTCCGTGAACCGCTCGTCGTCGCCCTCGGGGAAGTGCGCCCGGACCATCCCCGTCAGCCGCGCCCGGTCCGGCACCGGCAGTTGCAGCTCGATGCAGCGGCGGCGCAGCGGCGCCGGGAACTCGCGCTCGCCGTTGCTGGTGAGCACGATGAACGGGAAGGCGCCGCAGCGGACCCGGCCGCCGCGCACGGGCACTTTCGTACCGTCGTCGCTGAGCACCTCGACGACCGGCGCGCGGTCGGCGATCCGCTCCAGCTCGGGGATCGTGAACTCGCCCTCCTCCAGCACGTGGAGGAGGTCGTTCGGCAGGTCGATGTCGCTCTTGTCCAGCTCGTCGACGAGCAGCACGCGCGGGCGCGCGGAGGGCAGCAGCGCGGTGCCCAGCGGCCCGAGGCGGATGTAGCGCCCGATGCCGCCGCCGGGCTCCTCGGCGGCGCCCTCCGCGCCGGAGGCGCCGGCGGTGTCGGCCCGGCGAGCGGCGCGGTCGAGCTGGGCGTCCTGGAGGCGGCCGATCGCGTCGTAGGCGTACAGGCCGTCGCGCAGGGTGCTGCGGCTGACGATGGGCCAGGTCAGGACCCGGCCGAGGCCCAGCTCGTACGCCACGGAATGCGCGAGCGTGCTCTTGCCGCTGCCTGCCTGCCCGGTGACGAGCAGCGGGCGGCGCAGATACAGCGCGGCGTTGACCATCTCGCACTCGCGGGTGCTGGGCCGGTGGTGGCTGGCCTCGCGGCGCCGCTGGCCGAGTCTGCGCTCGGAGGAGGGCTCCAGCGCGGCCGGCGGAGGCACCGGTGGACCGCCGTCGAATTCTCGCCACGGAGGCGGTGCCGGCAGTCTCTCCATGCCTTCGTGGGGGGCGCCGGTGCCTCGGTAGATGAGCCACTCGCTCACGTCGTAACCCCTTTGTCGCCGACCGGGCAGCGGGCTTGCCCCACTGTCTGCCCGGCGACGGACGAGGGCAACCCTCACGGGGGTAAGAGGCTAGCCAAGAGCGCTGACGCCGGGTGCCGAATCGGCCAATCCGCGTGGTGGCGGGCCCGTTTCGTCCAACTGCGCAACCGGTGCGCGAGGTTCGTCTGGGACGCCCCCGGACGCCCGCGCACCGTTCACCCGTTCACCGGCCCGCTCACCCATTCACCACCACCCGTACGCCGTTCACGCCCCCTGCGGCAGGGCGCACCGGCGTGCTGGTCCGGGCCCGCGTAAGTCGCCCCACGCGCCACACCTGTCACGACAGCACCCGAGAGGTGCCGATCACGTCGTCCGCGCACCAGCGCCGACTCGGCCACATCGCGCCGAGCCCCGCGACCGCTCCTCCACCGCCGCTCAACCACCCGCGCCGATCGTGTCGTCCGCGTCGTCGTAGAAGAGGATCACGTCCGCCGCACACCCGCGCCCGGCCTCCAGCGCCTCCCGGCGTACCTCGTGCAACCGCTCCGGCAGATCGCGCACGACCGTTCCTGCACCGTCCGCCAGCAGCGCCGCCAGCTCCTCGTGGTACGCCGCGCACTCCTCGCCGCACTCCTCGTCCCGGTGGCCCCCCGCGCGCCACAGCGCGACCGCCGTGCCCTCGTCGAGCAACTGCCCCACGACCGCCGCCCGCCCGCTGCCGTCGCCCAGCGCGTGGCAGAAGACCGGCACCCCGCCGTCGCCCGCCCCGCGCCCCCAACCCGGCGGCGCGGCCCGTACCAGCCGCTGCCGCGGCGCCCGGCTCATCCGCCGCCACCGGTCGCGCCACAGCGGCTCCGGCTCAGGACCGGCCCGCGCCGCGTCCCGGTGCACCACCGGCCGCACCGTGCCCGCCGGCGGCCGGGCCGCGGTCGCCCGGCCGGACGCCGGCAGCTCCCAGCGGTACGTGGGGTGCGCCTGTCGCTCCTCCGGCAGCGCCACCTCCAGCCGCACCCGCGTCTGCGCCTCCGCGTCGGCCCCGAGCAACTGCGGCGCCAGCGCCTGGAGCACCTGCGCCTCTGCCTCCTCGAACGAGCCCCCGGCGTACGACTGGTCGAGCGCGACGTGCTCCCACTCCCCCTTGCCGTAGCCGCGCCGCACCGTCCAGTTGTAGCGGGGCACGGATCCCGCGGCGGGGTCGAGGAACGGCAGCTTGTCGAACGTGACGAGGACGCTCACCGGCGCCCGCCGCACCGCGCGGATCTCCTGCCGCTGGCGCGGCGGCAGCTCGCCCGCGCGCTCCGCGACCCATGATTCGAGGGACTCGACGGCCGTACGCGACCCCACGCCCTCCCCCGCGCCGATCCCGGCGGCGGCCTCGCGGGCCACGAGCTTCAGGTACAGCAGCATGTCGCGCAGCGCGCGCTCCGGCGCGGCGTGCCGGTGCAGCAGCCCGTGGCCGTCGCGCCAGTCGCGCAGCCGCCGGGCGCCGAGCGGGCGGCCCTGGATGTCGAGCACCTGGTGCACCAGCCGCTCGACGACCTCCGGGTCGCGCGGCGCGGGCAGGTCGGCGAGGCGCCACAGCGCGCTCAGCCGGTCGAGCGCGCCCCAGGCGCCGAACCGCGCCGGGCCCAGCGCGCGCTGCAGGTCGGTCCAGGAGGTGCGTTCGTCGTCGATGCCGTGGTGGCGGTGCCAGTGCCAGGCGTCGTGCAGCCGCATCAGCTCGCGGTACGGCTCGGGGCCCAGGCCCGTCGCGCCGGGCAGCAGGTGCTCGGGCGAGAGCGCGTGGAGTTCGTCGAGGGACACGGCGGTGCCGCCGCCGGTGCCGCTGCGGTAGCGGGCCTTGACGACGCCGACGACCTCGCCGCGGCCCAGGTGCAGTACGGGCCCGCCGGAGGCGCCCCGGCGGATCGGGGTGGGGGTGCCGAGCAGGATCTGCTGCCCGTTGCGCCCGGCGAACTCGGCGCTGAGCAGCGCCGCGTCGACGTCCTCGCCGCTCCCGGCGGCGCGCCCGTGGGCGCTGAGGAGGACGGCCTGGTCGAGGAAGTCGTCGTAGCGGTCGCCGAGCCAGACGGGCTCGCTGTCCGCGGGGGGCCGGGCGGGGTGCCCGCGGTCAGCCACGGGCTGCGCGCCGGAGCGGGCGCCGGGCAGGGCGCCGGGCTGACCACCCGGCTGAAGGCCCGTCTGCGCACCGGACAGGGCCGCGTACGGGAGCCCGTACCGCGCTTCGCCGCCCGGGGCACCCGTGCCCACCCCTTCGGCCCGCAGCGGCAACAGCCGTACCAGGGCCAGGTCCGGCCCCACCTGCATCACCGCTTCCGCGAACGTCTCGTCCCGTACCTCCGGGTCGCGGCCCATCCGCGCGGCGGTGCCGTCCGGCGACGGCATGCTGTACTCCACCCGCCCCGGCACCGTACGCCCGCCCACGACCACGCCGATCAGCTCGCCCGGCGCCGTACCGCGCCGCCAGCCGTCGGGGTGAACGAAGACGTGCGCGCAGGTGAGCACCCACTCTGGCGCGACGAGGAACCCGCTGCCCCACAGCGACCCGTCGTCGGCACCGGGCGCCGCCCGGATGTCGACCGTCGCCGCGGCGGCCAGTTTGCAGAGCTGGTAACGCGCGTACTCCGCGGCCTCGCTGCTCTCGATCGGAACCCTCATACCGGTGCAGACGCCGAGGAAGACGTGCCGGATGCACCAGATGCAGCCGTATCGGACGAGGCGGTCGATGCGGCAGGGGGCTCGGCTCCGGAGGGGCCGGCCGGGCGCGAACCGGGCTGCCAGGTCAGGGTGACCGAGAGCTGGGCCGTGGTGTTCGCGTCGGCGAGCAGCGCGATCGCCTTCCCCGTCCCCGCGGAGATCTCCACGCCGAACGTCACGCTCACCTCGTCCGGCGCGGCGGCCGCGGCGGCGGCCCGTACGGAGGCGGCCACTCCGCCGACGAGGGGCGTGAGCCCGGCGACCCGGGAGGCCAGCCGGCCCCAGTCGGCGACGGGTTCGAGGTCGGCATCGTCGTCGCCGTCCGCGATGCCCCCGCCGGCGCCCCCTCCGGCACCGGGTCCGCCGTCCGGCCCGGCACCCCGGCCGGCACCCGCGGGCGCCGGCACCCCGGCCCGCGTCCCCGCCGCGACCCGCTCGTCGAGCGGCGTCGCCCGGACCCACACCTCGGTGCCGTCCGGCAGAGTCACGCGCTGCGGCAGGTTGCTGCTCATCCGGTTCCCCCGACTACGCTCGGTGCCCAATGCACCGACATTAGTCCGCGGACCGCCGCCCCGCGACGGTACCCGCGGCTGTCCGCCTGTCATCCGCCGCGGTGAGCGATACTGAACCGGTCACTTCCCCCCTTCCGGAGCACCCACCATGTACTTCACCGACCGCGGCATCGAGGAACTGGAGAAGCGGCGCGGCGAGGAGGAGGTCACCTTCGAGTGGCTGGCCGAGCAGCTGCGCACCTTCGTCGACCTGAACCCGGAATTCGAGATCCCGGTCGAACGCCTGGCCACCTGGCTGGCCCGCCTCGACGACGAGGACGAGGAGTAGGCACAGCAGCAGCCCCCACCCTCACAACCCGCCGAACACGACCCCTGCCACGTCCACCCCGCTTCCCGGGGTTCACGCTTGACTTCCGCACACCGCGATATATCGTGTCTTGGCGTAGACGCGATATGTTGCGTTGAGTGTGAGCGCTCGCCAGAGCCCGAGTCAGGAGGCGGTGGATGTCGGTGCAGCTTGTGGCCGATCCGCAGACCCTCGCTTTCGAGGAGCCGGTCACGGCCCTGAAGGTGCGGATCGTCAACGGAGCCGTGCACGTCGTCGGGACCCACGACGATGCCGGACGGCCGGGTGCGGCGCGCCTGGAGGTCAGTGAGATCGAGGGCCCGCCGCTGCGCGTCTCGCTGGAGAACGGCGAGCTGACGGTCGCGTACGAGGACCTGCCCTGGCGCGGCTTCCTGAAGTGGCTCGACCGCAAGGGCTGGCGCCGCCGCGTCGTCGTCTCCCTCGCCGTGCCGGCCACCGCCCGCGTCGAGGTCGGCGTCGTCGGCGCCGACGCCGTCGTCTCCGGCATCGCGGGCCGTACGGACGTACGCGGTGTCAGCGGCGGCGCCACCCTCGTCGGGCTCTCCGGCCCGGTCCGCGCCGACACGGTCTCGGGGGAGCTGGAGGCACAGGCCCTCGAGGGCGACCTGCGCTACAACTCCGTCTCCGGCCCCCTCACCCTCATCGACGGCGCCGGCGGCAGTGTCCAGGCCGACACCGTCAGCGGCGACATGGTCATCGACCTCTCCCCCGCCGCCCGCGCCGCGGACGTCCGGGTCAACACAGTCTCCGGCGAGATCGCCGTACGGCTGCCCGAGGAGCCGGACGTCGAGGTGCACGCGAGCACGACGAGCGGCGCGGTCTCCAACGCCTTCCCGGCGTTGGACGTCAGCGGCCAGTGGGGCGCGAAGTCCGTCGACGGCCGCCTGGGGGCGGGCAAGGGCTCGCTGAAGGTGACCACCGTCTCGGGCGGCCTCGCCCTGCTCCGCCGCCCGGAGGGTGTGGACGACGAACCGGAGGACGCGCCGCCGGGCGCGGGCCCGGCCGACTCCGCCGGCCCCTCCGACAAGAAGGTGCTCTGACATGCCCCCCGTCTTCGCCCACGGCCGGCTCCGGCTCTACCTGCTCAAGCTGCTCGACGAGGCCCCCCGCCACGGCTACGAGGTGATCCGCCTCCTCGAGGAGCGCTTCCAGGGCCTGTACGCCCCCTCCGCCGGCACCGTCTACCCCCGGCTCGCCAAGCTGGAGACCGAGGGCCTGGTCACGCACACCTCCGAGGGCGGCCGGAAGGTCTACGCCATCACCGAGGCCGGCCGCGCCGAACTCGCCGCCCGCCAGGCGGAGCTGGCGGACCTGGAGCTGGAGATCCGCGAGTCCGTCGCCGAACTCGCCGCCGAGATCCAGGCCGACGTCAGCGGCACCGCCAGCGACCTGCGCCGCGAGATGCGCCAGGCGGCGAAGGAGGCCCGTACGTCGGGCGGCGCGAACGCCGGGGAGAAGGAGTCCTGGCGGCAGGCGAAGGAGGACTTCAAGCGGGCGAAGCAGGAGTTCAAGGAGCAGGCGAGGCGCGCGAAGGACGAGACGCGGCGGGCCCGGCAGGACGCGGAACAGGCGCGCAAGCACGCGCGTGAGACGCAGGAGCGGGTGCGCAGCGAGGCGGAGCGGATCGCGCGGCAGGTGCAGGAGCAGGTGCAGACGAGGGTCCGTACGGGCGACTGGCAGGGCGGCCTGATGGACGGCCTGGCGGAGCTGACGCGGGAGTTGGGCAACCTGGGCGGCTTCGGCGGGCGCGGCGCGGGCACGAGAACGGGGACGGACGGCGGTACGGGGACGGAAGCCGGTACGGACGCGGGTAGTGAGGCGGGTACGGGGCCCCGCGCGGGCGGCGGCTCCGGCACCGGACCGGAGCCCGCCTCGCCGTCGGACAGGATCGCGGACGCGACCGCTCCGCCCCCGCCCCCCGGCGGGATGCACACCGCCGCGGGAACCGCCGGGATGGGCGGCGTCAGGACACCCTGGCCGTCGTACATCAAGCCGGACCCCGCCGACACCCCGGAGTGGGCCGACGAGGACGCCCCGCAGGACGCCACCCCCGCCGAGCTGGCCCGCGAACTGGAGCGCCTGCTCGACCGGTTCCGCGACGACGTCCGCGACGCCGCCCGCGACAACGGCGTCTCGCCGGACCAGCTCCGCGAGGCCCGCCGCCACCTCTCGACGGCGGCGGCACACCTCGCGGCGCTGCTGCGCATCGGCGGCGGGAGCGGTGGCAGGGGCAGCGACGGAGGCGGCGCGAAGGACTGAACTGCGGGGCGCTGCCGACGTCTTGAAATGTACGCGGTGAGTGTGCGAAAAAGGTCTGGACCTTTGCTCGCACGATGAGAGGCGTCCCTGTGAGGCCCACCCCCACGCTCGCCGCGCTGAGCACCACCGCCGCCTGCCTCCTGGCCCTGACCGCGGCCTCCTGCGGCTCGGACGGCGAAGCCGCCGCCGAACCGCCGGAGACCCCCACCGTGCCGACCGGCGTGACCGTCTACACGAGCACGTCCACGTCGGTGCACGTCATGTGGAACAAGGCGGCGGAGGCGGAGAACGTCCGGCGGTACGAGGTGTATCGCAACGGCAAGAAGATCCAGAACGTGCCGGCCGAGAAGCACATGACCGACATCACCGGCCTCAAGCCGTCGTCCTCATACACCTTCGCCGTACGGGCACGGGACGCCGACGGCAAGCTCTCAGGCCCCGGTCAGGCGCCCGCGGTCACGACTCCGTCGGCCGACGCCGACGACAGCAAGCCGCCCACACGGCCGGCGAGCCTCAAGGCACGTGCGGACGGCCCGCGTTCGGCGACGCTGACCTGGACGAGGGCGGAGGACGACAAGGAGGTCACGTCCTACGACATCTACCAGGAGGGCACCAAGATCCACAGCGTCGGCGGCACGGAAAGCACCGCCGCGGTCACCACCCTCCGCCCGGACACCGACTACACCTTCACGGTCAAGGCCCGCGACGCCGCCGGCAACTCCGGCCCGGCCAGCCCGTCCGCGAGCGTCACGACGGAGCCGGAACCGGGCGGCAAGGCAGGCGCGGAGATCCCGACGGACCTCCAGGCGACGGCCCGCAAGGACGCGGGCACGTGGAACCTCGACCTGGTGTGGAACGCCCCGAAGGCGGGCGGGGACATCACGGAGTACGAGGTGTACGTGGACGGGACGTTCGCCTCGAAGCTGGTCCTGGGCGAGTCGGCGCCGAAGGACACGGGGCGGATCAGCCTGCCGCTGGAGAAGTCGGGGAAGGCGACGTACGCGGTGAAGGTGCGGGCGAAGCTCCCGGACGGGAAGTGGGGCCCGTTCACGAAGGACGTGACGGTGCAGGCGGGCGGATAGCGCCCACCCGCCCGTAACCCGCCGCCCCCTCACCCCGCCAGGTCCCTCGCCGCCAGTGCCGCCTGGACCCTGTTCGTCACCCCCAGCTCCGCCAGGATCCTGCTCACGTGTGCCTTCACCGTCGACTCCCGGAGGCCCAGCATCGCCCCGATCTCCGCGTTCGTCATCCCGTCCGCCACCGCCGACAGCACCTGCCGCTCCCGCGGTGTCAGCCTCGCCGCCGCCTCCCGCGCCGCCAGGCTGCGGGTGGCCTCCGGGTGGTGGAAGCGGCTGATGACCGTGCGGGTGACCGTCGGGGAGAGCATCGCGGCGCCCGCCGCGACCACGTGGATCGCCTGGAGGATGGCGTCCGGCGGGGTGTCCTTGAGGAGGAAGCCCGCCGCGCCCGCCGCCAGCGCGCCGTAGACGTACTCGTCCAGGTCGAACGTCGTGAGCACGATGACCGCCGGCGGGTCCGGCAGCCGGCACAGCGCGGCGGTGGCGGCTATGCCGTCCATGCCCGGCATGCGGATGTCCCAGGGCCACGTCGGCCCGCCGGCCGCGCGCCGCCGCCACCGCCGCGCCCCCCTCCGCCGCCTCCCCGGCGAGTTCCAGCCCCTCGTCCGTGGCGATGAGGTCCCGCAACCCCGCGCGCACGAAGGCGTCGTCGTCGACGACCAGGACGCGGATCACCGCGCCGCCGCCGCGCTCAGCGCGGACGGTTCCTCCACCGGGTGTACGGGCACGGGCAGGTCCGCGGTGAGCACGAACCTGCCGTCCCCCGTATGCCCCGTGGTGAGTTCGCCGTGCAGGGCGGCCACCCGCTCGGCTGTGCCCACCAGGCCGTAGCCGCGCGACGGGCCGTCCCGCCGCTCCGGCGCCGCCCCGCACTCGTTCTCCGCGCGTATCGCCACCCGCGTCCTCGTCACCGTCACCGTGAGGTCGACCGGCGCGCCGGGAGCGTGCTTGCGGGCGTTCGTGAGGGCCTCCTGCACGATGCGGTGGGCGGCGAGGCGGACGGCGGCGGGCAGGCCCGCGAGGTCGTCGGTGCGGGCGCGGACCCGGGTGCCGGCGCGCTCGGACTCGGCGATGAGGGCGGGCAGGTCGTCGGCGGTGGGCGCGAGCGGGACCGGGCCCTCGTGGTCGCGGAGCGCGCCCAGCAGGTCCCGCAGGTCGTCGAGGGCGTGGGCGCTCGTCGTACGGAGGAGGTCGAGGCTTTCGCGTACGGGCTCGGGGACCGTGTCGCCGCGGCGCTGGAGGACGCCGGTGTGCAGGACGAGCAGACTGAGCCGGTGGGCGAGCACGTCGTGCATCTCGCGGGCGATCCGCGCCCGTTCTGCCATCCGCACCTGCTCGTCGCGCAGCCGGTTCGCCGCCTCCAGGTGCTCCAACTGCCGCGCGAGCGAGCCGGCCAGGTCGCGCTGGCTGCGCACGGCCAGGCCGACGGCCAGCGGCACGGCGAGGATCGCGCAGGGGAAGAGCACGACCTGCGGCATCCCGACCAGCTCACGGAACGGGCCGAACGCGGCCGGTACGAAGACGGCGCCGGTGAGCGCTATCGCCGTGCCCCGCGGCCGCCACAGCGTCACCCCGTAGAGCGCGAGGAACACCGGCCAGACCTGGCTCTCCAGCAGAAACCCCGCGCCGGTCACCGCCGCCACCGGCACCGGCATCCGGCGGCAGAGCGGCAGCACCGCGCAGAGCACGCCGGCCACGACGGCGCTCGCCGCCGGCGACGTGAGGAGGCCCGCCTGCTCGGTGAGCGCCGCGCGCAGCGACTTGAACACGACGAAGACGAACCCGGCCGCCAGCAGCAGCCGGAGCTGCGGGGGCGTCAGCAGTGCGCGGCGCACGAACCGTTCGGCGGTGGACATACCGGCATCGTAAACAGCCCGGCTGACACGCACATTCGACGAAAGTCGGGGGTCGGCCCCGGCCCGCCACCGCCGTTGGTCGGTGCGCACCGTCGCCGGGCGGCGGATGCGGAGCGCGGCGTACGGGCCGGAAGGTGGAGCCGTACCGCAGGTCGAGGAGGGACAGCACATGCAGGACGGCAGCAGCGGGTCGCTGGGACGGCGGCACGTACTGGGCGGGGCGGCAGCGGCGATGGCCGCCGCGGGGGTGGGCCTCGGGGCCGGCGCCCGGACGGCGTCGGCGCAGGAACGGGGGCAGCAGGTGAAGGGCGGGAGGTACGCCGGGAAGACGGTCCTCGTCACCGGCGCCACCTCGGGCATCGGGCGGGCCGCGGCGATCGCTTTCGCCGCGGAGGGCGCACGGGTCGGCTTCTGCGGGCGGCGCCGGGACCTGGGGCAGGACGTGGAGCGGCAGATCCGCCGGGCGGGCGGGGAGGCGACGTACCTCAGGGCGGACGTGCGCAGGCCGGAGGAGGTGCGGGGGGTCGTCGACACGGTGGCGCAGAAGTACGGCGGCCTCGACATCGCCCTCAACAACGCGGGGATCCAGAAGCCGTTCACCGACCTGCACGAGGTCTCGGTGGCGGACTGGGACGACGTCACGCTCACCAACACCCGCGGCATCTTCCTGGCGATGAAGTACGAGATCCCCCACCTGCGGGCGCGCGGCGGGGGCGTCATCCTCGTCACCGGATCGTCCAACCAGTACGCGACGCGCCCGGGCCTCGGCTCGTACACGGCGAGCAAGAACGGCGTCACGGGCCTGGTGCAGGCGGCGGCGGTCGAGAACGGCACGCACGGCATCCGCGTGGTGGCGCTGGCGCCGGGGATGACGGACACGCCGATGCTGGACGTACACCGGCCGCCGGGCGACACGGACGAGCAGTGGGCGGCGCGGAAGGCGGAGTTCGGCCGGCAGGGGATCGACGCCTTCAAGCGGATGGCGACGCCGGAGGAGATGGCGTCGGCGGCGCTGGCGCTGGCGTCGGACGACATGGGGTTCCAGACGGGTACGACGGTGGTGGTCGACGGCGGGCAGCTGGCGGGCATGTGACCGCCCGGCGGAGCGGGTGACCGCGGGTGACCGCGTACGGAACGGGAAGCGCGGGCCCGGCGCACACGGCCGGACCCGCGCCACCCGCGCACGCTGCTCAGCCGAACGCACCCCTCAGCGCCACGACATACGCATCCAGCCGCCCTCCATCACGACGCCGCGGGTCCCCAGGAGGTCTGCGCCCGGTCGATGACCCAGGTGATCCGGACGGGATGGCGGCCCGCACCACCTCACCGCCCGCGCGGTGCTGCCGGGGTGCCTACCCCGCGCGCTGTACGGCCGGCAGGGCGGCCTCGATGGCGGCGTAGGTGGCGCCGTGGTCGGCCAGGACCTCGGCGGGGATGCCGGGGGTGGCGGCGAGGGCGAGCAGGATGTGTTCGTCGCCGATGGCCTTGTCGCCGCGGACCAGGGCGATCCTGAGGGACCGTTCGAGCACGGCCTTGGCGTCGGCGTCGAACCTGGTACGTCCCCGCCGCCACGCGCGCCGGCGGGCGAGGGCGCCGGGGCCGTGGGCGGACTCGACGCGGTCGACGACGGCGGCGACGTCGATGCCGATGCCGGCCAGCGCCTCGGCGTCGGACTTGGTGAGCCCGCCCCGCCGCCGCGCCTCGTCCAGCCCCCGGAGGACCCCGGCCCGCCGCGCCTCGCTGTCGACCCCGGCGGCGGCCAGCGCGACTGCCCCGGCGGTCCCGGACCCGGCGAGGAGCTGCCGGAGCAGGTGCTCGGGGGCGACGTGGGAGTCGCCGTCCCGCTCCGCGCGCTCGGCCGCACCGCGGACGAGGTCCCTGGCGGCCTGGGTGAACCGTTCGAACATCAGCGCCTCCCGTGCTTCTTGTGTACCGCCTGCCTGCTGACCCCGAGCTCGGCCGCGACCTCCTGCCACGACCAGCCCTGATTCCGCGCGCTCCGCACCTGCACGGCCTCCAACTGCTCCAACAGCCGCCGCAACGCCGCCACGGCCCGCAACCCCTCCCGGGGATCGGTGCCTCCGGCCCGTCCGGCAAGCTCAGTCGCCTCACTCATGACGTCAACCTACGTTGACAGTGGACCGATGTCAACCAAAGTTGACGCCATCTGACGGAGAGGGTGGATGTAGGTACACTGGGGTTTTTGTAGGTACACTCCTGCGATCAGGAGGGAGCGATCGATGAGCGCGATTTCCGTACGCGAGTTCTCGTACAACCCCAGCGCGGTCTTCGCTCGCGTCGAGCAGGGCGAAGCCGTCCAGGTCACCCGGCACGGGAACGTGATCGCCATACTGCTGCCCGCCTCGGGCGCCGCGGAGCGCTATGCCGACCTGGTATCGCGCGGCCAGATCCGCCTCAAGGCCGCGACGAGCGCCGATCTCTCCCGGCTTCCGCACTACGAGGTCGCCGAGGACGCAGACCCGCTGGCTGTGCTGCTCGCCGAGCGCGAGGACGACCCCCGGTGATCTATCTCGACGCTTCCGCCGTCCTCACCCTCGTCGCCGGCCGCCGCCACGCGGCCGAACTCCGGGGGTACCTCGAAGCGAAGCCCGCGGCCCCCTTGGCGACCAGCACCATCGGCTTCGTCGAGACCGTGCGCACCCTGGACCGGATGGGCAGTTTCCCCACCGCCATGCAGGACCTCATGCGGGACCTGACCGAAGTCCTGGTCACCGAAGAGGTCCGCGACCTCGCCGGTCTCCTTCCGGGCCGCGTACGCACCCTGGACGCGGTGCACGTCGCCAGCGCCCAGACGATCGGCCCGGCACTCGACTCACTGATCAGCTACGACAAACGGATGCTGGAGGTCGCGCGGGAAGCCGGCCTCCCGACCGCCGCTCCGGGCATGGACTGACACCCCCGGGGCCCCGCGCGGAGCGCGGTCAGCGGGTGAGGACCACCTTGCCGAACAGGTCGCCCGTCGCCATCTTCTCGAAGCCCTCCCGGGCGCGGTCCAGTGGCAGCACCGTGTCGATCACCGGGCGGACGCCCTTCGACGCGCAGAAGTTGAGCAGGCCCGCCAGTTCCTCCTTGCTGCCCATCGTCGAGCCGACCACCTTCAGTTCCAGGAAGAAGATCCGCTGCAGCTCCCCTGCCGCCGGGTTCGGGCCGCTCGTCGCGCCGGAGATGACCAGGGTGCCGCCCGGGCGGAGGGACTTCACCGAGTGCGACCACGTCGCCGCGCCCACCGTCTCCAGGACCGCGTCCACCCGGTGCGGCAGGCGGGTGCCCGGGGCGACCGCGGCTTCCGCGCCGAGGTCTTCCGCCCGCTTGCGCTTCGCCTCGTCGCGGCTCGTCGCGTACATCCGCAGTCCCGCAGCCGCGCCCAGCACGATCGCCGCCGTGGCGACGCCGCCGCCCGCGCCCTGGACCAGGACCGAGTCGCCGGGGCGTACGCCCGCGTTGGTGAAGAGCATGCGGTACGCCGTGAGCCAGGCCGTCGGCAGGCACGCGGCCTCCTCGAAGCTCAGCTCCTTCGGCTTCGGCAGGACGTTCCACGCCGGAACGGCGACCTGCTCCGCGAACGTGCCCTGGTACCGCTCCGTCAGCAGCGACCGCGGCTCGTTCGGCCCCACACCGTGGCCGGTCTGGCCGATGACGGAGTGGAGGACGACCTCGTTGCCGTCGGCGTCGACGCCCGCCGCGTCGCAGCCGAGGATCATCGGCAGGGCGTCCTCGCCGAGGCCGACGCCGCGCAGGGACCACAGGTCGTGGTGGTTGAGGGAGGCGGCTCTGACGTCGACGACGGCCCATCCGGGCGGGGCCTGCGGGGCGGGCCGCTCCCCCAACTCCAGGCCGTTCAGGGGCTCGTCACGGTCGATGCGGGCTGCGTAGGCGGCGAACATGACCATGAAGTTACGCCCCGGGGCGGGGGCCGTACCAGCCCCCGCCCCGCGGAGCGAAATTTCTCACCCGGGTCCCGGGACCCGGAAGCGGCTCACAGCACCTTCGACAGGAACGTCTTCGTCCGCTGGTGCTGCGGGTTCGTCAGGACGTCCCGCGGGTGGCCGGACTCCACCACCGCGCCGTCGTCCATGAACACCAGCGCGTCCCCGACCTCACGTGCGAACCCCATCTCGTGCGTGACGACGATCATCGTCATGCCCGACTCCGCGAGGTCGCGCATCACGTCCAGCACCTCGCCGACCAGCTCCGGGTCGAGCGCCGAGGTGGGCTCGTCGAAGAGCATCAGCTTCGGCTCCATCGCCAGCGCCCGCGCGATGGCGACGCGCTGCTGCTGGCCGCCGGAGAGCTGCGTCGGGTAGCCGCCCGCCTTGTCCGCGAGGCCCACGCGGTCCAGCAGCCGCAGTGCGCGCTCCCGCGCCGTCGCCTTGGACTCCCGCTTGACCTGGACCGGCGCCTCCATGACGTTCTCCAGCGCGGTCATGTGCGGGAAGAGGTTGAAGCGCTGGAACACCATGCCGATGTCCTTGCGCTGCGCGGCGACCTCCCTCTCCTTCAGCTCGTAGAGCTTGTTGCCCTGCTGCCGGTAGCCGACGAGGTGGCCGTCGACGTACAGCCGGCCGGCGTTGATCTTCTCCAGGTGGTTGATGCACCGCAGGAAGGTCGACTTGCCGGAGCCGGAGGGGCCGACGAGGCAGAAGACCTCGCGCGGCGCGACCTCCAGGTCGATGCCCTTGAGGACATGGGTGAGCCCGAAGGACTTGTGGACGCCCTCGGCCCTGACCATTGCCGTCATGGCGGCGCTCACCTCGTTCCCTTCAGCCGCGGCCCGGAGAAGATGCTCCGCCGGATCTTCTGCCACGGGGTCAGCGGCAACTGGCGCACGGAGCCCTTGGCGTAATGCCGCTCGATGTAGTACTGGATCACGCTGAACACGCTGGTCATCGCCAGATACCAGATGGCGACGACGATGTACATCTCCATCGGGTTCAGGTTGGTCGCGGAGATCTCGTTCGCCACGAACGTCAGCTCGGTGTACTGGATCACCATCGCCAGCGACGAGGTCTTCAGCATGTTGATGAACTCGTTGCCCGTCGGCGGCACGATGACCCGCATCGCCTGGGGCAGCACGATGCGCCGCATCGTCTTCCCCCGGCTCATGCCGAGCGCGTGCGACGCCTCCGTCTGGCCCTCGTCGACCGACTGGATGCCGGCCCGGACGATCTCGGCCATGTACGCGGCCTCGTTGAGGCCGAGGCCGAGGAGCGCCGCCACGAACGGGGTCATGACGTCGGTCATCTCGTTCTTGTAGAGCGGACCCAGGTTGAGGGTCTGGAAGACGAGGCCGAGGTTGTACCAGAGCAGCAGTTGCAGCAGCACCGGGGTGCCGCGGAAGAACCAGATGTAGAGGTTGGCGAACGCCGAGGTCACCGGGTTGTCCGAGAGCCGCATGATCGCGAGCACGATGCCGAGGACCACGCCGAGGAGCATGGCGAGCACGGTGATCAGCAGCGTGTTCCCGGCGGCTTCGACCACCCGGTCGGAGAACAGGTACTCGGGGACATCGCCCCACTCGATCTTGGCGTTGGCGAAGGCGTAGACGAGCAGCCCGAGGAGCGCGAGGACGACCGCGGCGCTCACCCAGCGCCAGGGGTGGCGCACGGGTATCGCCTTGATCGCCTCGGGCGGCACCGCGGTCGCGGTGCCGGTCTTCGCGAGGTCGGGCCCGGCCGGCCGCTTGTCGGCCGGGCCCGGTGAGGTCGGGTCGGTCACGGGAGGACTTCTCTCTGGAACGGCTGCGGGCGCTGGTTACTCGTTGCCACCGTTGACGGTGGCCTTGTCGACGCCGCCCTGCTGGACCTCCCACTTCTCCAGTACCTTCTGGTACTCACCGTTCTCGATGATCGCGTCCAGCGCCGCGGCGAGCGCGTCGCGCAGCTCGGCGTTGTCCTTGGAGACCGCGATGCCGTACGGGGCGGCGTCGATCTGCTCGCCGACGACCTCGAAGTCCTCACCGCCGCCGGACTCGCGGGCGTTGTACGCGGCGACCGGGAAGTCGTTCAGGTCGGCGACGGCCCGGCCCTGCTTCACCTGCTGCAGCGCCTCGGTGTCCTTGGTGAAGGGCAGCGTCTTGATCGGCTTGTCGCACTTCTCGTTCTGCGCCTTGGCGATGTCCGCGCTGACCGTGCCCCGCTGGAAGGCGACGGTCTTGCCGCACAGGTCGTCGAGCGTGGAGATGCCCTCGGGGTTGCCCTTCTGGACCAGGATGGAGACACCGGCGGAGAAGTAGTCGACGAAGTCGACCTCGGCCTGGCGCTCCTTGTTGTCCGTCATCGACGACATGATGATGTCGAAGCGGCCGGAGTCGAGCGACGGGATCAGGTTGTCGAAGACGTTGTTCTGGAACTGGAACTCGACTCCCAGCTCCTCGCCGAGCGCGTTGGCGATGTCGATGTCGACGCCGGCGGGCTTGCCGCCCTGGTCGAACTCCATCGGGGCGTACGCGATGTCGGAACCGACCTTGATCACGCCGGCGTCCTTGATCGCCTTGGGCAGCGCGCCGGGCGCCGCGTTCGACGAGGTCTTGGACTCGCCGCCGTCGCCGCCGTCGCCCCCGTCGTCGGTCTGGTCGCCGCAGGACGAGAGCACGAGGGCCCCCGCGGCGGCGAGTGCCCCGACGGCCACCAGTCGAGACTTGGCTGCTCCGGTGCGCCGGGTGGTGCGAGGGCTCATTGCGGGATCCTCCTGCGGGGGGTGAACGGGGGTCAGAAGTTCACGGCCCCGGACGCGGCGGTTTGGTGCGCCTGGGGCGTATGTCGACGACTGCCGACGACGGCATCTTTGCATCCGGAAGACACGGCTCAGGAATGCTGCCGGGTCAAAATCCGATAACAGGTTCGGTAATGAGACGCAGCTCACGTTGCGGCATTCCGCCTAAAGGCCCGCGAATCGCACCATTTCGCAGTATGCAAGCGTCCGCATGGCTATGCGATTCGGCTCCGCTCAGTCTCGAGAAGTTGCTCGCACGGGGCGCTCGGCTTCCTGTACAACGGACACTTACACCCCAAATCCGGGGCCCAGGGCGCGAGTGCGGCGCGCCCGGTGTCCGGGCCTCACCGTGGCCATGGCGCTCACTCCGCGGCCAGGCGGCCGGACACGTGCCCGCCCACCCCTCGACCGAGAGGGGTGGTTCCTCTTTCTATGACTGTGACTAAGGGGTCAACAACGTGGCAGCGGAGATCGTCAACCCTCCGAGCGGGACGGATACGTCCGACAGCCCAGACGACGACTACTTCGACCCGGCCTTCGCGCTCCACCGGGGCGGCAAGATGGCCGTCCAGGCGACCGTGCCGGTCAACGACAGGGACGACCTGTCGCTCGCCTACACACCGGGCGTCGCCAAGGTGTGCACCGCCATCGCGGAACAGCCCGAGCTCGTCCACGACTACACCTGGAAGTCCCAGGTGGTCGCCGTCGTCACGGACGGCAGCGCGGTCCTCGGCCTCGGCGACATCGGGCCGGAGGCGTCTCTTCCGGTGATGGAGGGCAAGGCCATCCTCTTCAAGCAGTTCGGCGGCGTGGACGCGGTCCCCGTCGCGCTGGACTGCCGCGAGGTCGACGAGATCGTCGAGACCGTGGTGCGGCTGGCGCCCTCCTTCGGCGGGGTGAACCTGGAGGACATCTCCGCCCCCCGCTGCTTCGAGATCGAGCGCAAGCTCCAGGAGCGCCTGGACATCCCGATCTTCCACGACGACCAGCACGGCACCGCGGTCGTCACGCTCGCCGCCCTGCGCAACGCGACGAAGCTCAGCGGCCGGTCGCTCGGCGAGCTGCGCGCGGTGATCTCCGGGGCCGGCGCGGCCGGCGCGGCGATCGCGAAGATCCTCGTGGAGGCCGGCATCGGGGACGTGGTCGTCGCCGATCGCAAGGGCATCGTCTCCGCGGACCGCGAGGACCTGACCGACGCCAAGCGGGAGCTGGCGGAGCTGACCAACCGCGCGGGGCGTACCGGCTCGCTGGAGTCGGCGCTCGCGGGCGCGGACGTCTTCATCGGCGTCTCCGGCGGCACGGTGCCGGAGCGGGCGGTGGCGACGATGGCGGAGGGCGCGTTCATCTTCGCCATGGCCAACCCGAACCCGGAGATCCACCCGGACGTGGCGCACAAGTACGCGGCGGTCGTCGCCACCGGCCGCAGCGACTACCCGAACCAGATCAACAACGTGCTCGCGTTCCCCGGCATCTTCGCCGGGGCGCTCCAGGTCCGCGCCTCGCGGATCACCGAGGGCATGAAGCTGGCGGCGGCCGAGGCGCTGGCCGACGTGGTCGCGGCCGAGCTGAGCCCGGAGTGCGTGATCCCGTCGCCGTTCGACGAGCGGGTGGCGCCGGCCATCACGCGCGCGGTCGCCGCGGCGGCGCGCGCGGAGGGCGTGGCGAGGCGGTAGCAGGCGCGCGGCCCCGTACGGCGCACGCCCGGCGGCGCCGTACGGGCCGTGGAGAACCCGCGAGCGGGGCCGTCCGGCAGTGTGTGCCGGGCGGCCCCGCTCCGCGTCGTACGGAGGCGCAGTCGGGCCGTGCCGTACGGGCGGTGGGCCTACGGGCGGTGGCGTACGGCCCGTACGCCTCAGGCCGCCACGCGCTCCGCCGGCGCCCTGCGCCGCAGCCCGGCGTGGAGGATCGCCGGCGGGTCGTACGCCATGTCCAGCCGCCCGACCTCCGTCCCCGGCGGCACGATGGCGTCGATCTCGTCCAGCACGTCGTCGCCGAGGGCCGTCCCGGCGCCCGCGAGCAGGTCGTCCAACTGCTCCATGGTGCGCGGCCCGATGATCGCCGACGTGACGCCCGGGTGGGAGATCACGAAGGCCAGCGCCATGTGCGTCAGCGACAGGCCCGCCTTCTCCGCGAGCGGAAGGAGCCGTTCGACGGTGTCGAGCCTGCGCTCGTCGGCGAGGTGCCGGAAGCCGTAGCCGCCGCGGAAGGTGGTGGGCTTCTGGCCCTTGCGGTAGCGGCCGGTCAGCATGCCGCCGGCCAGCGGGCTCCAGACCAGCGTGCCCATCCCGTAGCGCTCGCAGACGGGCAGCACCTCACGCTCGATGCCGCGGTCGAGGACCGAGTAGTTCGGCTGCTCGGTGCGGAACCGCACCAGGCCGCGCCGCTCGGCGGTCCACTGCGCCTCGACCAGGTCGGAGGCGGGGAAGGCGGAGGTGCCGACGGCCCGCACCTTCCCGGCGCGCACCAGGTCGGTGAGCGCGGACAGGGTCTCCTCGATGTCGGTGTCGGGGGCGGGCCGGTGGATCTGGAACAGGTCGACGTGGTCGGTGCCGAGCCGGCGCAGCGAGTCCTCCAGGGCGCGGACGAGCCAGCGGCGGGAATTGCCCTGCCGGTTGGGGTCGTCGCCCATGGGCAGGTGCGCCTTGGTGGCGAGCACCACGTCGTCGCGGCGGCCCCTGAGGGCCTTGCCGACGATCTCCTCGGACTCGCCGTGGCCGTAGATGTCGGCTGTGTCGACGAAGTTGACGCCCGCGGCCAGCGCCTTGTGGATGATGCGGACGGACTCGTCGTGGTCGGGGTTGCCCTGGGCGCCGAACATCATCGCGCCCAGGCAGTAGGGGCTGACCTTGATCCCGGTCCGGCCCAGCGTGCGGTACTGCATGGCTCTCCTCCTGCGTGGACTGCGGGTCGTACGCACCGGTAAAGTGAATACGGAACACCGTTCAGTCCGAGAATACGGAACAACGTTCCGTTTTTGCAAGGGGTCCGCGCATGCCTGAGCGCAGCACCACGGGGGAGCCGGCCCCCGGCCGCCGCATGCGGCCGGACGTCCGGCGCAGCCTCGACGCGCTGCTGACCGCTGCCGCCGAGGTCTTCGAGACGGAGGGCGTGGACGCGCCCGTACGCCGCATCACGGCGAAGGCAGGGGTGGGGGCGGGGACGCTCTACCGGCACTTCCCGCAGCGCTCGGACCTCATCACGGCCGTCTTCCGCAACGAGGTCGACGCCTGCGCCGCGGCCGCCCCCGCCCTGGCCGCGCAGTACGAGCCGGTGGAGGCGCTGACGCGGTGGCTGCACCGCTTCACCCGGTTCATCGCCGCCAAGCAGGGGCTGAAGGCCGCCCTCCACTCCGGCGACTGCGCGTACGAGAGCCTGCCCGGGTACTTCCAGGAGCGCTTCGTCCCCGCCCTGACCGACCTGCTGGACGCCGCCGCCGCGGCCGGCGACATCCGCTCCGACGTGACCCCCGACGACCTGCTGCAGGCGCTCAGCAGCATCATCGACCCGGACGACCAGGAGTACACGCGGCGCATGATCGGGCTGCTCGTCGACGGGCTGCGCTACCGCGGCTGACGCCGCCCGCCGGCGCGGCCGGTCAGCGCAGCGCCAGCACCGCCGCGTCCCGCGCGGCCGCCCAGACCGTACGGGCCTCGGCGAAGCCGGCCGCGCGCAGCGTCTCGGCGTGCCAGGCGGGCGCCTGGACATCGCCGTCGGCGTGGCCCTCGTTCGGGTCGTTCGGGTCGCCGAATATCGCGAAGCGCTCGGCCGCGGGACCGCCGAGCACCGGGTCGGCGGCGACCACGCGCCACCAGTCCGCCCAGTCCAGCACACCTTCCGCCCGCTCGCGGTCCTGGCGGACCTTGCTCCAGTTGCGCACGGCCTCGTTGATGGCCGGCGTGGCGGGGTCGGGCATGTGGTCGGCGTTGACGAAGATCCCGCCCTCGCGGACGACGCCGGCGATCTGCCCGTAGAGCGTGGCGAGCTGGTCGGAGAAGAGCCAGTGCAGCGCGGTGGAGGTGAGCACCGCGTCGTACGAACCGTGCGGCAGCCGCGCCGCCCAGTCGGGCTTGGCGAGGTCGGCGGTGACGAACTCGGCGCGGGCGTCCTCCGCGAAGGTGCCGCGCGCGATGGTGAGCAGCGCGGGGTCGAGGTCGACGCCCGTGGTGCGGGCGCCGGGGAAGCGGCGCAGCACCCGGGCGCTGATGCTGCCCGTACCGCAGGCCAGGTCGAGCACCCGGGGCTCGGGTCCCACGAGGGCCTCGACGGCGTCGAGCATCACCCGGAAGCGGTCCTCGCGATCCGGCATGTACCACTCCTGCTGGCGGTCCCAGCTCGCCTGCCAGCCCTGCCAGTCGGCACCCACGGGCGTTGCGGCGGCGGTCGTTCCGGCCATTGCTGCCTCCCCTGCCTCTGCTGCGTAATACCCTCTATACGGGGTCGTCCATTACGGCCCCGCCGCGTCAGCATAAGCCGAGCCCGTAAGGATTCCAAGTGGAACTGGCCTATTACTCAGATATGGCCGTGCGCCTCGTCAACACCGAGGAGCCGGAGCGCGGCACCGACTCGCTGACCTCGCTGGACGCGGCCAAGGAGCTCTTCCGGGACAGCGGCAACTTCACCCGGCGGGCCACGGACGCCGACGTCAGCAGGCTGCGCCAGGTACGCGGCCGGCTGCGGGGGATCTTCGAAGCGGCGGACGAGGGCGACGAGGTACGCGCCGTCGACATGCTCAACGCGCTGCTCATCGACTTCCCGGTCAGCCCGCAGGTCAGCGGGCACGACTTCCGCGACGAGGACGGGCGGCCCAAGTGGCACCTGCACATCGCGGAGCAGTCGGCCAACTCGGGAGCGGGCTTCGCCGCCGCGGCGTGCATGGGGCTGGCCGTGCACCTCACCGACTACGGCGTCGACCGCCTGGGCCTGTGCGCGGCCACGCCGTGCCGCAACGTCTTCCTCGACACGTCGACGAACCGCTCCCGCCGCTACTGCTCCGACCGCTGCGCCACCCGCGCGAACGTCGCGGCCTACCGCGCCCGGAAGCGCCAGGCCAACGGCCGCACCGCCGAGGCGGCCCAGGAGACCGCCGCCGGGACCGAGCGGACCGAGCGCTGAAGGCCCCGCGGGGGGCGCAGGCGCAGGAGGGCACGGGCGACGACCAGTTCGTCCGGTACGGCGCCGAACTCCCGGCTGTCGTTCTCCACGAACCGGTTGTCGCCGAGCACCCACCAGCCGCCGTCGCGCCGCTCCACCACCCGTTTCACGATCAGCAGATCCTGCTGGAACGGATGACACAGCACCGCCACGTCACCGGGCCGCACCTCCACCCCGTACTGCACGACAAGCTGATCCCCCGGACGCAGCGTCGGCACCATCGACGGACCGTCGACCGCCGCGAGGCCGAGGCGCTGCAGCCCTCGGCGCCCGGCGTCGTGCCTGCGCTCGTTCACCTGGCCCTGCATCGGGCATGCACCTCCGGCCTGTCGTCCACAAGGCCCAGCCTTCCACTGGACTTTTGACCTAAGCCCTCCGGGGCACTCGCGAATTTTCGTTCCCCACGGAGTAATGTCCCACCTGGAAGACGATCACGAGGAAGGACGGCTGCTTTCCATGTTTTCTCGCCTGTTCGCCCCCAAGGTGACGGTCAGTGCCCACTGCGACCTCCCCTGCGGCGTCTACGACCCGGCCCAGGCCCGTATCGAGGCCGAATCGGTCAAGGCCATCCAGGAGAAGATGCAGGGCAACGACGACCCGCACTTCCAGGCGCGGGCCACCACCATCAAGGAGCAGCGCGCGGAGCTTGCCAAGCACCACGTTTCGGTGCTGTGGAGCGACTACTTCAAGCCCCCGCACTTCGAGAAGTACCCTGAGCTGCACCAGCTCGTCAACGACACGCTCAAGGCCCTCAGCGCCGCCAAGGGCTCCACCGACCCGGCCACGGGCCAGAAGGCGCTGGACTACATCGCCCAGGTCGACAAGATCTTCTGGGAGACCAAGCAGGGCTGAGCCCCTCACGGGCTACGGTCACCCGCGCGCCCGTACCGTCACGGACGGTACGGGCGCGTTCCGGTCTCCGGGCCGCCCCGGCGCGCATCGGCGCGCATCGGCCCGAATCGGCCCGCCCGCCCGTGGCAGTTCCCTGCTACACCCGCGTGGCGGCAACTTCTTGCCGCCACGCGCGCGTTGTCCCGGCGGCCGATCACTTCTTGAGATCGGCGAGCGCCGTCTTCGTCTCGTCCTTCAGCATCTGCTCCACCTCGTCGGGCGACGGCGGGTCGGTGGAGTCGGTGCCTCCGTAGAAGCTCCAGTCCATCTGGTAGGTGAACCAGCCGTCGCGCACGGCCAGGCTCATGGAGCGGCTGCTGCTGTCGCCCTCGCCGTTCTCCCGGACGAGGTACGCCTCCTCGCCGAAGCCCTTCACCGGCTCGGTCTCGTACTTGTAGTCCGCGTCCGAGCGGTCCTCGTAGCCCTTGTACGTCGGGGCGAACTCGCCGGTGGGGTCCGACGCCCCGTGCCAGATGGCGGTCACGGAGACGTACGAGCTGGAGTAGTCGTCCGGGTCCTGCTCACGGTCCGTCAGGCTCCAGCTGCAGAAGCTCTGGGACAGCGCGTCCTGCTCCGAGCCCCAGCCGGTGGCGTCGGACGCGTCCGGGATCTCGTACCGCTCCTCGAACGCCTTCAGCTCGGTGCTCTCGCAGAGATCCTTCTCGAACCCGTAGCCGAGGACCGGCTCGGGGTCCTCCGACGAGTCGAACCCGCCGGTCGCGAAGAGCACGCCCGCCCACACCGCGGAGGCGACCACGACGCCCCCGAGGCCCCACAGCCAGGCCGGCACACCCTTCTTCTCCGCCGCGCCGAAGGCGGGCGGCGGCGCCCCCGGGGGCTGGCCGGGCGGCTGGCCCGGCGGGCCACCCGCGGGCTGGCCGGCGATCGGGACACCGGCGGGCATCGTCGGCTGGGCGTAGGAATACTGCTGCGGCACCGAGCCCTGGGGCTGCTGCTGTGCGTAGGGGTTGGGGTTGTTCTGCTGGTACGGATTCGGCGGCGGGCCCGGCGGTATCGACATGAGCGCAATGTACCGCCTGGCGGCCACAGCGGCCGGGCCGTCCCACCGGCGCTCCCGGACGGGGACGGGGACGGGGCGCGCCGGCCGGACGGGCCTCAGAGCGGGAGGCTCCAGGTGGCGGGCTCCTTCCCGAAGTCGCCCACGACGACCTCGACGTCGAGGTTCTTCGCGCCCCCGGGGACGAAGAAGGCGAACTTCTGCGTGGCCTTCCTGCCGGGCAGGAGCGTGCCGGCGAAGCCGCCGCCGACCTGGCCGTCGAAGATCTCCTCGGCCTCGTTGCCCTCCTCCCCGCACGGGCCATGAGCAGGGTCATGGCCGGGTCGAACTTCGCGTCGCCGGCGTTCTCCAGCGTCACCGTCACCTCGTGCGGCTTGTGGCCGCCGGCGCGCCGTCCGTCAGCGCAGCCGGGCGGCGCGCAGTTGGAGGTAACGCTGCTCGGGCACGCTCAACGTGCGCTCCGCCGCGCGCCCGTACGCCTCCTGCGCCGCCCCCGTCTCCCCCGCCAGCTCCAGCAAGTGGGCCCGTACGGCGTCGAGACGGTGGTGCTCCGCGAGCCGCGGGTCGTCCGCGAGCTTGTCCAGCAGGTCGAGCCCGGCGCGCGGCCCGTCGGCCATCGCCACGGCCACCGCCCGGTTCAGGCTGACGACGGGGCTCGGCGCGAGGCTCGCCAGCAGGTCGTACAGCCCGAGGATCTGCCGCCAGTCGGTGTCCTCGGCGCGCTCCGCCTCGTCGTGCACGGCGGCGATGGCGGCCTGCACCTGGTACGGGCCGAGGGCGCTGGTCGTCAGGGCGCGGCTGACGAGGGCCACCCCCTCCTCGATCTGCGCGCGGTCCCAGCGCCCGCGGTCCTGCTCGTCGAGCGGGACCAGGACGCCGCCCGGACCGCTGCGGGCGTCGCGGCGGGCGTCGGTGAGCAGCATCAGCGACAGCAGCCCGGCGGCCTCGCCGCTGTCCGGCACGAGCGCGTGCACGGCGCGGGCGAGGCGGATCGCCTCGGCGGCCAGGTCGGCGCGGCGCAGGGCGGCTCCGGAGGTGGCGGTGTAGCCCTCGTTGAAGATCAGGTACAGCACGTGCAGCACCGCGGTGAAGCGCCCCGGCAGCTCCCCGGGCTCGGGACGGCGGAAGCGGGCACCCGCGTCCTTCAGGTTCTTCTTCGCCCGGCTGATCCGCTGCGCCATCGTCGCCTCCGGCACCAGGAAGGCGCGGGCGATCTCCGCGGTGGTCAGACCGCCGACCGCGCGCAGCGTCAGCGCGATGCGGGACGGCTGCGTGAGGACGGGGTGGCAGCAGAGGAACAAGAGGGTGAGGGTGTCGTCCTCCGAGGGGTGGCGCGCCTCCCCCGGCGGCGGCGCGCGGAAGTCGTCGCGGGGCGTGAGCGCGGCGGCGGACTCCTCGCGGCGGCGCCGGGCCTCCTCGCTGCGCAGCTCGTCCGTCAGCCGGCGGGAGGCGACGCGGATGAGCCAGCCCCGCGGGTTGTCCGGCACCCCCTGCGCCGGCCACTGGCCGGAGGCGGCCAGCAGGGCCTCCTGCACGGCGTCCTCGGCGGCGTCGAAGTGGCCGTAGCGGCGGACGAGGGCGCCGAGGACCTGCGGCGCGTGGCGGCGCAGCAGGTCCTCGACAGGGGCGCTCACTTGTCCTGGGGCTCTTCCTGGATCCGGCGGATCACGATGTCGGAGGACGGGAAGCCCTCGGGGAGGGGGCACTCGTGGACACGCTTGGCGATCTCGGTAACGCGCTCGTCGCCGGCGCAGTCCAGCACCCAGTAGCCCGCGAGAACCTCCTTGGTCTCGCCGAACGGGCCGTCGGAGACGACGGCCGCCCCGTCGGGGCCGCGGGTGACGAGGATGGCCTGCTTGGGCGCCGTGAGTCCCTGGCCGTCGACGAGCTCGCCGGACTCGGCCAGGTCGTTGTTGATCGACCCCATGTGCTCGAACATCGCCTGCAGGTCCTTCTCGGTCCAGGCGGGGTGGCCCTCGGAGCCCTTGCCGTTCATGGCGTCGTAGTCGGCCTGCGAACCGTAGATCATCACCAGGTACTTCATGGTTCTCACTTCCCGTGTTCCCGGCACCCGGTGCGGGCGCCTCTCACAGGAGACGTCGGGGCCGGCCGGCGGTTCTCGACATGCTCCGCCAAAGATTCTTGCGGGAATTTCGCCGGGCCGCCCGTTCTCTTCCCCCAAGGAGGAGGAGTAATCTCGATTACATGATTACATCCCAGGACACGGACGAGATACGAGGATGGCTTACCGGGCGGCTGCCCGACGGCCTGTACGCCTCACCGGTCGAGGTCACCGTCGACCGCGAGGAGATCTGCGTCGTCGGCCCGATCCCCGGGCCCGCGGGGCTCGCGAAGGACGCGACCCCCGCCGAGCGCGACGCGGCGCTGGACGGCCGCATCGCCGAGTTCCGCGAGCGCACGCGCAAGGAGCGCATGGCGGTGGCGCGGGCGGCCGAGCGGCGCTACCGCAGGAAGGTCTCCTGGGGCGCCGAGTGCGGCGGCCGGCGGGAGATCTTCACGAACGTCTCCGCGCCCGTGATGACCCGGCTGCGGCAACCGCAGCGGCAGGTGCTCGACACCCTCATCGCGGCGGGCGTGGCGCGCAGCCGGAGCGAGGCGCTGGGGTGGTGCGTACGGCTGGTGGAGAGCCACGCGGACGACTGGCTGCGGGAGCTGCGGGACTCGCTGGAGCACGTGCGGCACGTACGGGCCCAGGGCCCCGACCGGCCGGCGGACGAGGCGCCCGCCGGCGGGGCACCGGCCGGCGGGCCCGCACAGGACGCGGAGGACGGGGCGTGAGCGAGGACACCCCGAGCATCTACGAGTGGGCCGGCGGGGACGAGGCGTTCCTGCGGCTGACCGCGACCTTCTACGGGCACGTGCGCAAGGACCCGGTCCTGGCCCCGGTGTTCGCGGGCATGGACGGTGAACACCCGCGGCACGTCGCGATGTTCCTCGCCGAGGTCTTCGGCGGCCCCGAGCGCTACAGCGCGGAGCGCGGCGGCCACGACCACATGGCGCGCATGCACCTCGGCCGGCACATCACCGAGGAGCAGCGCAGGCGCTGGGTGTCGCTGCTGATGGACAGCGCGGACGAGGTGGGCCTGCCCACGGACCCGGAGTTCCGGGCGGTGTTCTCGTACTACATCGAGTGGGGCACGCGGATGGCGCTCGTCTATTCCGCCGAAGACCCGCCGCCCACGGCGGGCCCGATGCCGAAGTGGGAGTGGGGGCAGACGCCGCCCTGGCAGCCGGGCGGCTGAGCGGGCGGGGCGGCGGGGCGGCCGGGCGGCGGGACCGGTTCCGGGCGCAACTGACCTTGGTGGTCTGGACATTGGCAGACGCGGTCGGATAAACAGGATGTCCGTTCCACATACGTACACGGAGCAGCGTGCCGACCCCCCGCAACCCGCACCGTGAGAGGACCGCCATGCGACCTGGGCCCGTGTATGTCTCCCGGCGAACCGCGCTCAAGGCCGGCGCGGGCGCCGTGCTCGTCGCCGGCGGGGGCGGCGCGCTGCTGCTCGGCGGCAGCGCCGCGGCCGACGGCGGCACCTCGCTGCGCCGGACGGCTGACGACCCGTCGTACGTGATCGGCACGGGGGACTGGGGCGCCCGGCCGCCCAGCGGCACCGTCTCCGTCTCGTCCGGCACCACCACGAAGATCGTCGTCCACCACACCGCCTTCCCGAACACCACGGACTACTCGTACGAGGCCGCGGTCTTCATGGCGCGCAAGATCCAGGATCTGCACATGGACGACAACGGCTGGATCGACAGCGGCCAGCACTTCACGATCAGCCGCGGCGGCTACGTCCTGGAGGGCCGCCACGGCAGCCTGGAGGCGCTGGCCGACGGCGGCCACCAGGTCGTCAGCGCGCACGCGGTCGGCGAGAACAGGCGCGCCATAGGCATCGAGAACGACGGCCACTACGTCAACGACACCCCGACGCCCGCGCTGGTGTTCTCGCTGCAGCGGCTGTGCGTGACGATCGGCACGCAGTACGGCTTCGGCGCGGACCGCATCTTCGGCCACTGGGACTTCAACGACACGCAGTGCCCGGGCGCGCTCTTCTACCGCGAGTTCCCGGCGCTGCGCCGGCAGGTGGCGCAGGTGCTCGGCCAGGGCCCGGACGAGATCCCGGAGCGCACCTGGCCCGACACGTACACGTCCAGCAAGGGCGGCACGGTCGAGATGGCGCAGCGGCTGCTGCGCGCGTACGGGTACGAGCTGAAGGCGGACGGCGTGTACGGGCCGGCGACGCTGGAGGCGGTGCACACCTTCCAGCGCACGATGGGGCTGCCGACCGCGGACGACGGCACGCTGGACAACGCCACGTGGGAGGCCCTGACGGTGCCGGTGAGCACGGGCCACAGCGGGGAGGCGGTGCTCGCGGTGCAGCAGATGCTGGTGCGCAAGCTGCATCTGGCGAAGGCCACGGGCAAGTACAACGGTCCGACGACGAAGGCGGTGGCCGAGATGCAGGAGCTGCACGGGCTGCCCGCGACGGGCGCGATGGACGTGGCCACGTGGTGCGCGACGGCGGGCGGGATCGTCCGCGAGGAGTTCATGACCGCCTGAGGCGGGACGGGCTAGGCGGGGGCCGCGAACCTGACCTCCGTCTTCTCCGCCTCCGGGGCGGCGAAGGCCAGCAGGTCCGCGGCCGCCGCCGCCAGCTGGTCCTTGTCGGCGCCGGACAGGGCCGTGAACGGGCGGAGTTCGACGGCGGCCGAGGTCCGCTTCAGCTCCGGCTGCCAGACGCCCGCGACGCGGCCGTCGAGCAGCATGGTGCCGCGGACGATGCCGTTCACCGTGAACACCCGGCGCTCGTCGGCCTTGTCGATGATCCGCGTGCGGTCCGCGTGTGCGAGGAGCACGTTGTCGAAGGGGCCGAGGAGCAGCGGCGGCACCGGGGAGGCGGGGTCGGGCAGTTCGGTGCCGGCGAGGTCGAACAGTTCACGCCCCGCCGTGTCCCGGTACGTCACCAGCCGCGGGCGCAGCCGGTCGAAGACCGGCTTGAGCCGGGTCAGCGACAGCCACTTCTGCACGTCGGCGACCGACGCCGGCCCGTAGGCGGCGAGGTAGCGCAGCACCGTCTCGTCGGCTGCGGGGTCGGTGGCGGAGGGGGCACCGAGCCACTGGTCGGCGTGCGCGTACACGAGCCCGCCGCTCGCGCCCCAGACCCCACGCGGCGGCACCTGCACCAGCGGCAGGAGCGAACGGGCGAGGTACGCCAGGTCGTTCGGCTCGGCGTCCGGCCAGCGGGCGGCGAGCCTGGCGCCCAGCTCGTCGTTGTGCAGCGGCCCGGCGGCGAGCGCCGTGCGGGCCGCGTCGGCCAGTTCGGCCGGGTCGAGGCCGGGGACCTTGCGGCCCGCGGTGGTGGCGGGCAGCGTCCTGTCGAGGTACGGCTGCACGACGACCCGCAGCCGCAGCGCGTCGCGGGCGCTGACGAGGTGGATCGTGCCGCGCATCATGACCACCCGTACCGCCTGCCGGCCGGTGAGCAGCGCCGACAGGTCGCCGGTGGTGAAGCCCGCGAGCCGGCTCCAGAGCTGGTAGTACGGGGCGTCGCCGGACTGCGCCTGGAGCGCCACGAGGTGCTCGACGGCGTCCAGCGGCGGCGCCTGGTGCCGCTCGACGAGCCACTGCCGGTGCAGGAGGGCGCGGCCCAGCGCGCGGGCGTCGAGGACGGTGCCGGGCGAGGTCATGCGCGTTGCCTTTCGTCGTGCAGGTGTACGAGCATGCCACCCCTGATCCGCGGCGGCCCGGCCGCCCGCCGTGCCCGGGGGGCGAGACACGTGCCGAGCCGCTCGGTCCTGTCTGGCACATAGCGCCGTCCGCCCTCTGGGCGGGCTCCCCCACAGCGCGCTGCGCGCACGTGGGCGGTACCCCCAGACGCAGGCGGGATCTGCCAGACAGGATCTAGCCGCCCTCCGGCCGCGCCGCGGGCCGCGGCGGGGTCCGTACCGCGCCGATGCTCGCCGCGATCACCATGCCGATCGCCGCGCACTGCACCGCCGTGAGCCCCTGGTCCAGCACCAGGTACCCGGCGAGCGCCGCGATCGCCGGCGCCAGGCTCATCATCAGCGCGAACGTCGCGGCGGGCAGCCGGCGCAGGGCGAACTGGTCCAGCGCGTACGGCAGCCCCGACGACATCACCGCCACCGCGAGGCCCAGCCCCAGCGTCGCCGGGTCCACCAGCCGGCCGCCCGCGCTCGCCACCCCGACCGGCAGGCTGATCACCGCGCCCACCGACATCGCCATCGCCAGCCCGTCCGCCCGCGGGAAGCGCGCCCCGGCCCGCGCGCTCATCACGATGTACGTCGCCCACAGGCAGCCCGCACCGAGCGCGAACGCGACGCCCACCGGGTCCAGGCCGCCGAACCCGCCGCCGCTGAGCAGCACCACCCCGCCCAGCGCCAGCGCCGCCCACAGCAGGCTCGCCATCCGCCGGCCGGCGAGCACGGACAGCGTCAGCGGCCCGAGCACCTCCAGGGTGACCGCGGCGCCCAGCGGGATCCGGTCGATGGCCTGGTAGATGGCCACGTTCATGCCGCCCAGCGCGACGCCGAAGCCGCACAGCACCGCCCAGTCGCCCCGCGAGTGGCCTCGCACCCGGGGCCGGAAGATCAGCATCAGCAGGGCCGCGGCGAGCGTCAGCCGCAGCGTCACCACGCCCAGCGCGCCCGCCCGCGGGAACAGCAGTGCGGCGACCGCGGCACCGAACTGCGTGGACAGCGCACCGGTCACCACCAGCGCGACGCCGCCCAGCCGCCCGGCGCGTACCCCCGCGGCAGCCGTCCCGGCGGGCACGGGGCCCGCGGAAACGGAAGGAGCGGAAACCGGGGCGGCGGAAGCGGCAGCGGCGGAAGCAGGAGCGGAGGCGGCGGGGCCGGGACTCTGGGAGGGCACGCCCCCACGCTACGAGCACGCGCTTCCCACGTGAAATGCATAACCGGCTGCGCTGATGCCGCCGAAGCACGGCCGGGGAGCTGCGGCACCCACGCACCTTCCCCGCATCGCCGCGGGACGCGCCGTCGGCGTCACCACCACGGCCACCGCGCCGTCGCACCGCTCTCACTCGGTTGCCTGCGTCCCGCCGGCCGGACCCCCCGCGCCACCCCGCGGTTCCCGCACTGCTGATGCTTGCGCACCAGGTCGCCGGGGAAGCCGCCCAGGAACCGACGGGCCCCGGCAGCCGTTGATCCATCAAGAAACGCGCGGGATACTTGGGCCCATAGCGGTAACAGCGCAAGAATCCACCCCAAACGTCCGGCAATACGTCAGGAGACAGACATGGCAGGCTTTCTCGACCGCGCGAAGGAGAAGGCGGAGACCGCGCTGAACCAGGGCAAGGAGAAGGTCGGGGAGGTGCAGGCGCAGCGCGAGGGCCAGGCTCTCCTGCGCCGCCTCGGTGCGGCCTACTTCAACGAGCAGCGGGGCAGCGGTTCGCCGCAGGAGGTGCAGGACGCCCTCCAGGCCGTCCACGCCCACATCGCCCAGCACGGCGACGGTTTCCTCACCCGCGGCTGAGCCGGGACGGGCCCCGCGGCCGAGTCCGCGGCGCTCCGGGCCGAAGGCCCGGCACGGGCCCCGACCGGCCACCGAACAGCGTCCCGTGTACGCGCCAGAGCCCGCCGGGCCCGCGGCACCGCCGCCCGACGACCAGCCGCCCGACGACCAGCCGCCCGCCGGCCCACCCTCCGGCGGGCGGCTCGCCGCGCTCGGGCCCCGGCTGCCCTCGCCGCTGGAGGAGATCGCCGACGACCGCCTCGCCGCCCGCGGCGTCCGGCTGCTGCTCAAGCGGGACGACCTGATCCACCCGGCGCTGCCGGGCAACAAGTGGCGCAAGCTGGCGCCGAACCTGGAGGGGCGCGCGGCCGGCTCCCCCGCCGGGGACGGCCGCCCGCTGCTGACGTTCGGCGGGGCGTACTCCAACCACCTGCGGGCCACCGCCGCCGCGGGCCGGCTGCTGGGCATCCGCACCGTCGGCGTGGTCCGCGGCGCCGAGCTGGCGGACCGCCCGCTCAACGGCTCCCTCGCGCGGGCAGCGGCGGACGGCATGCGGCTGCACTTCGTGCCGCGCGCCACGTACCGGCGGCGTGCGGACCCCGCCTACCACGCCGAGCTGCGCGCGGACTTCGGTGACTTCCAGCTCATCCCGGAGGGCGGCAGCAATGCCGCGGCGGTACGCGGCTGCACCGCCCTCGGCCGCGAACTGGCCGGCGCGGCGCAGACCGCCGTCGTCGCCTGCGGCACGGGCGGCACGCTCGCGGGACTGGCCGCCGGGCTGCCCGCGGGCGTACGGGCGATAGGCATACCCGTCCTCAAGGGCGGCTTCCTCGGCGCCGACGTCGAGCGGCTGCAGACCGCGGCCTTCGGCGGACGGCGCGGCGACTGGCACCTCGCGGACGGCTTCCACTTCGGCGGCTTCGCCCGCCGTACCCCCGAACTCGACGCCTTCGCCGCCGACTTCGCCGCCCGCCACGACCTCGTCCCCGAACCGGTGTACGTCGCCAAGATGCTCTACGCCGTCGTCGCCCTCGCCGCAGAGGGGGCCTTCCCACGGGGCTCGGCGGTCGCGGCGGTCGTCACCGGCTGAACGCGGGTGTCGCCCGGACGAGGGAAGCCGGTCGGCGGTTGTCGGTGGGCCCTGCCATAATGGCAACCCGGAGTGACCGCACGGGAATTGGGACGAGAGAAGCCCTAGCCACGGAGCGTAATCAGGGTTTACTATTAGTGACAGCCGCGGGATGGGGTGGCCTTCTCCGGACCAGGAGACAGCAGCTCATCGCACGCGGTAGCGTCGCAGGCGAACGATTTGCCACGCCGGTCCGTTACTCCCAGTGACGGGGGGCAGGCCGGCGTTCCCATGGCAGAGAGTCGCCACGCACCTTGGAGGTGAGGGTGTCCCAGTTCGAAGGCGAGCCCAGTCCGAAGGACTTCGTCGAAGTCCGGCTGCCGGCTGCGGGGGCGTACCTATCGGTGCTCCGCACCGCCACGGCAGGGCTCGCTGCCCGCCTGGACTTCACGCTCGACGAGATCGAGGATCTGCGCATCGCGGTCGACGAGGCCTGCGCGATCCTCCTCCAGCAAGCCGTTCCCGGCTCCGTTCTCACCTGCGTCTTCCAGCTCGGGGACGACGCGCTGCTGGTGACGGTGTCGGCACCGACCACCGACGGCCGGGCGCCCGAGCGCGACACCTTCGCGTGGACCGTGCTGTCCGCGCTCGCCGGCAGGGTGGACGCGACCGTGGGCGACGACCGCACGGTCACGATCAGCCTGCTCAAGGAGCGCGGCGCGGCGCCGGGGCTGACGTGACGTACGTCAGGGGCGTTCCGATGCGAGACGAGGGCCGGCTGGCCGCGGCGGAGCGAGAGCGGGCGGACCACATGGACGGACTGCAGCAGCACGACAGGCGTGAACCGCAGGACCGCAGCGGGGCGCGGGCGATGTTCTACGAGCTGCGCAAGCTGCCCGCGGACTCCTCCGAGCACGCCGAGCTGCGCAACGCCCTCGTGCAGATGCACCTGCCGCTCGTGGAGCACCTGGCCCGCCGCTTCCGCAACCGCGGCGAGCCGCTGGACGACCTCACGCAGGTCGCCACCATCGGCCTGATCAAGTCCGTGGACCGCTTCGACCCCGACCGCGGCGTGGAGTTCTCGACGTATGCGACCCCCACGGTCGTCGGCGAGATCAAGCGCCACTTCCGCGACAAGGGCTGGGCGGTGCGGGTGCCGAGGCGGCTGCAGGAGCTGCGGCTGTCGCTCACCTCCGCCACCGCCGAGCTCTCCCAGCTCCACGGCCGGGCACCGACGGTGCACGAGCTGGCGCAGAAGCTCAACATCTCCGAGGAAGAGGTCCTGGAGGGCCTGGAGTCGGCGAACGCGTACTCCACCCTCTCCCTCGACGTCCCCGACACCGACGACGAGTCGCCGGCCGTCGCCGACACCCTCGGCGCGGAGGACGACGCCCTGGAGGGCGTCGAGTACCGCGAGTCCCTCAAGCCGCTGCTGGAGGAGCTGCCGCCGCGGGAGAAGAAGATCCTGCTGCTCCGCTTCTTCGGGAACATGACCCAGTCCCAGATCGCCCAGGAGGTCGGCATCTCGCAGATGCACGTCTCCCGGCTGCTGGCGCGGACGCTGGCGCAGTTGCGCGAGCGGCTGCTCGTCGAGGAGTGAGGGGCGGGGCGCGTGCGCCCCGCCGTGACCCGCGAGGCGCCGTGCGCCGCTCTCCGGCGCCGTGAGTATCCCCGGAGCCTTGCGGGACCGCCGGGGACTCTTCGTGCGGTACGGACCGCATCCCGGAGCCCGTACGCGCGCGTACGGGCCTCCCCCGCGCCGTGCCGCGGGGCTACGCCGTCCGGCTCGGGCCCACGCCCAGCGCCTCCGCCGTGCTCGGGCTGAGCACGCACACGAGCGCCCCCGCCGCGACCGCGCCCAGCACGAGCCCCAGCGCCAGCATCGTGCCGCCCGTCGACACCATCGCGAAGGCCACCGGCAGCGCCAGGATCTGCGTGATCATCGAGGGCCCCCGGCTCCAGCGGCGCTGCCGCCACAGCCCGAGCGCGGCGGCCAGCGGCAGCACGGCGAGCGCGAGTACGGTGAGCCCGCCGAAGACGGCCTGGCGGGTGCTGTCCGGTTCGCCGACGATTCCGAGCACCAGCTCGTAGCCCCCGAGGGCGGCGATGACGATCCCCTCGACCGCGGTCAGTACGGCGGCGACGGTCACCCGCGGAGGCCGTGGCCCCTTCTCCTCGGCGGCCTTCCCGGCCGCGTCCGACGCGGCCTTGCCGACCGCCGGGTCCTCGGTGACCTGGCTCGCCTTCTCCGTCTTGCCCGACTGAGCGGCCTTGGCGCCCTTGGCGGCCGGCGCGCCCTTGTCCGTCCCGCCGCTCTTCGCGGCCTTGCCGGCCCCGGTGTTCTTCCCGGGCGCGGGCTTCCGCCCGGCCCCGGCCGTCTTCTCCCGCTCGGGCCCGGCCGCCTGCTTCCGCCCGCCCCGGCCCTGCGTTCCGCTCATGCTCTCCAGCCTACTGGGGCCCCGGTGCCCGCTACGCCGGGGCTGGGCCCCTCTACTTTTCGGTAGGTAACCTGCATGCCATGCGTGCGCTCCTCGTGGTGAATCCCGCCGCCACCGACACCAGTGCCCGGACCCGCGACGTGCTGATCCACGCACTCGCCAGCGACCTGAAGCTGGAGACGGTCACCACCGAGTACCGGGGCCACGCCCGCGACGTCGCCCGGCACGCGGCGGAGAGCGGCGAGGTCGACATCGTCGTCGCCCTCGGCGGCGACGGCACCGTCAACGAGGTCGTCAACGGCCTGCTGCACCGCGGCCCCGCGCCCGGGGACCTGCCCCGGCTCGCCGTCGTCCCCGGCGGTTCCACGAACGTCTTCGCCCGCGCCCTCGGCCTGCCCAACGACGCGGTCGAGGCCACCGGCGCGCTGCTCGACGCCATGCACTCCGGCAGCGAGCGCACCGTCGGCCTCGGGCTCGCCTCCGGCACCCCGGACACCGACGACGAGGGCGCGCCGGCGCGCTGGTTCACGTTCTGCGCCGGCATGGGGTTCGACGCGGGCGTCGTCGGCCGCGTCGAGCAGAAGCGCGAGCGCGGCAAGAAGTCCACCCACCCGCTCTACGTACGGCAGTTGCTGCGCCAGTGGCTCGGCGAGGGCGACCGCAGGCACGGCACGATCACGCTGCGGCGCCCGGACGGGGACCCCGTCGAGGGCCTGGTGCTCTCGCTCGTCTGCAACACCTCGCCGTGGAGCTACCTGGGCAACCGCCCCCTCTACGCGACCCCCGGCGCGTCCTTCGACACCGCCCTCGACGTGCTCGGACTCGCCCGGCTCTCCACGCCGTCGCTGCTGCGCTACGGCACCCAGTTGCTCACCTCGTCGCCGGAGCGCGGGCCGCACGGCAAGCACGCGGCGTCCCTGCACGATCTCACCGACTTCACCTTGGAATCACAGGCCCCACTGCCCTTCCAGATGGACGGTGACCACCTAGGGCTGCGTACGAGCGTGACCTTCACAGGCGTACGGCGCGCACTGCGTGTGATTGTGTGAGTGGAAGGCCCGAAAGTCCTTCCAGTCGAACGTTTAGGCTGCGCCTCACCCCCTGGAAGTGGGGCCCTTAGTCAACTGAGACCAAGGAATCCAAAGAAACTTCCCGGAAGGGGTTGTATCCGAAGCTGAGGTTTGCGAACCTCTTCATGGCGGCTGGAGCGCCTCCCCTCAGGGGACCTCACCTCCGGCGCACTCGCCCCCTCCACATGTTGAAGGTCACACCGGAAATCTGGTTCGACCCCTTCACTTGTCGGAGGATTCGTGAAAGCGTTCACATTCACAAGCAACTGACAGCAACGCGAAGAGATGGAGCAGTCATGGACTGGCGTCACAGCGCCGTTTGCCGCGAGGAAGACCCCGAGCTCTTCTTCCCGATCGGCAACACCGGTCCTGCTCTGCTGCAGATCGAGGAAGCCAAGGCCGTCTGCCGTCGCTGCCCCGTAATGGAGCAGTGCCTGCAGTGGGCGCTGGAGTCCGGTCAGGACTCCGGTGTCTGGGGTGGCCTCAGCGAGGACGAGCGCCGCGCGATGAAGCGCCGCGCCGCGCGCAACCGGGCGCGCAGGGCCAGCGCCTGACCCGACACCCCCCGGATGCGCGAAGGCGCCGTGGGTCCCACGGCGCCGCTCTCCCCGAGTCGCAGCGCAGCAGCCGCAAAGCCGCACCACGAGTCACCGCAGAGCCCCGGAGCCGGATGGCCCGGGGCTTTTTGCTGCCCCGATGCCGCCGTGGGCCCCGCCCGTCAACCCGCGGCGTCCACCTCCGTACCCGCAACGCCCCGGCGCATCAGCGCTTTTCGGGTTGCACGGGGATGTCGAACACCACCCGCGTGCCCCCCTCCGGCGCCCGCGCCATCGAAAACGTGCCCGCCAACTCCCCCTCGACCAGCGTGCGTACGATCTGCAGCCCGAGGCTCCCGGACGTCGCGGGGTCGAACCCCTCCGGCAGCCCCCGCCCGTCGTCCTGCACGGTGACCAGCAGCCGGCTGTCCTGCCGCCCGCTGGAGCGCAGCGCGGTGACCTCCACCCGCCCCGACTCCCCCGGCCCGAAGCCGTGTTCCAGGGCGTTCTGCAGCACCTCGGTGAGCACCATGGACAGCGGCGTGGCGACTTCCGCCTTGAGCACGCCGAAGCGGCCGGTGCGGCGTCCCGTCACCCGGCCGGGATTGATCTCCGCCACCATCGCCACCACCCGGTCGGCGATCTCGTCGAACTCCACGGTCTCGTCCAGGTTCTGCGACAGGGTCTCGTGCACGATGGCGATCGAGCCGACCCGCCGCACCGCCTCGTCCAGCGCCGCCCGCGCCCGCCCGTCGGGGTCCTCTGCGGCCAGCCGGCGCGACTGGAGCCGCAGCAGGGCGGCGACGGTCTGCAGGTTGTTCTTCACCCGGTGGTGGATCTCGCGGATCGTGGCGTCCTTGGTCATCAACTCGCGCTCGCGCCGCCGGATCTCGGTGACGTCGCGCAGCAGCACCAGCGAGCCGATACGCGTCCCGCGCGGCTTCAGCGGGATCGCGCGCAACTGGATGACGCCGCCGTTGCCCTCCACCTCAGCCTCCCGCGGCGCCCACCCGCTGGCGAGCTTGACCAGCGCCTCGTCCACCGGCTCCTTGCTGACGGCCAGCTCCGAGGTGGCCTGGCCGAGGTGCCGGCCGACGAGGTCGGCGGCCTGGCCGAGGCGGTGGTAGGCGGAGAGCGCGTTGGGCGAGGCGTACTGCACGATGCCCTCCGCGTCGAGGCGGATGAGCCCGTCGCCGACGCGCGGCGAGGTCTCCGTGTCGCCCTGCTGCCCGGGGTAGGGGAACGCGCCTGCGGCGATCATCTGCGCGAGGTCGGAGGCGCTCTGGAGATACGTCAGCTCCAGCCGGCTGGGGGTGCGCACGGTCAGCAGGTTGGTGTTGCGGGCGATGACGCCCAGGACACGGCTCTCCCGGCGCACGGGGATGGACTCGATCCGTACGGGCACCTCCTCGCGCCACTCCGGGTCGCCCTCGCGCACGATCCGGCCCTCGTCGAGGGCCGCGTCGAGCATGGGGCGCCGGCCGCGCGGGACGGTGTGGCCGACCATGTCGTCCTGGTACGAGGTGGGGCCGGTGTTCGGGCGCATCTGCGCCACGGAGACGTAACGGGCGCCGTCGACGGTCGGGACCCAGAGCACGAGGTCGGCGAAGGACAGGTCGGCGAGCAACTGCCACTCCGATACGAGGAGGTGCAGCCACTCCAGGTCGGTCTCGCTCAGCGCCGTGTGCCGGCGGACGAGTTCGTTCATGGACGGCACACCTGGAGCCTACCGGCGGGGCCGCGAAGCACCCGAAGCCCGCCGCGGCGAAGCCGCCGGCGCCGGCGGTGCGGGCCGCGGGCCGGAACGCACTTCGGGCCGCGGTGCCTGGACCGGGACCCTCAACCCGTCCGGCACCACGGCCCGGAGCCAAGCACCGGTGCGCGCGCCGCGAAGTGTGCGGCCCCGCGGCGTCGCAGCCGGTGAGGAGGCCGGGACGCAGTCAGGGCAGAGAACGCCTCGGGCCTCGTTCCGCCCCGTCGTGCGGAAGGGGCGGAAGCCTGACAAGCATTGTGGACTAGACCACTCCCGGCTGTCTACGCCCCGGACGCGCCGACTTGGCCGCCCTCCGCCGACGCCGCGAAGCCCGCCGCGGCGACCTCCGCCACCCGCATCAGCAGCTCCCGGTCGGCACCGTCCCTGGCCTGCGCGGACATGCCCTGGAGGACGGCTCCGGCGTAGCTCGCGAGCTTCTCCGTGTCGGTCCCGGGCGGCAGCACGCCCGCGGTCACGTCGGCCTGGACGCGCGCGGTCATGGCGGCGAGGTTCAGGGCGCGCAGCTCGCGCATCTTGGTCACCACCTCGGGGGTGGTGGCGCTCACGCCGACGCTGAGCACCATGCAGCCGCGGGGGTGGTCCGGCGCGGTGTACCCGACGGCGGCCTCGCGCAGGATGCGGCTGAAGGCGGCGACGGCGGTGGGCTCCTCGGCCAGCGCGCGGTCGATGAACGTGCCGTTGTCGGTCGTCGCGTACGCCTCGACGGCGGCGTCGAAGAGCGCCTTCTTGTCCCCGAAGGCGGCGTACAGGCTGGGCGCGCCGATGCCGAGGACGCGGGTGAGGTCGGCGACGGAGGTGGCCTCGTAGCCGTGCTGCCAGAAGGCGTACAGGGCCTTCTCCAGCGCTTCGTCGCGGTTGAAGGAGCGGGGGCGCCCGCGCTGCTTGGTGGCCATGGAAACAATTCTATAGCGCCCGCTAGATAATGTGATACGGTCCTTTCTGTAGCGACCTTTACAGAAAGGGGGCGCCGCCATGGGCGCGCTCACTGGCAAGACGGCACTGGTCACGGGCGCGAGCCGCGGGATCGGCAGGGCGATCGCGGAGCGGCTGGGGCGGGACGGCGCGCGGGTCGCCGTGCACTACGGCAGCAACGAGGCGGCGGCGAAGGAGACCGTCGCCGCGATCGAGGCGGCCGGCGGCGAGGCGTTCGCGATCAGGGCCGAACTGGGCGTGCCGGGTGACGCGGCGGCGCTGTGGGCGGAGTTCGACCGGCACGCGGACGGGCTCGACATCCTCGTCAACAACGCGGGGGTGGCGCTGCAGGCGCTCATCGAGGACACCGACGAGGCCGAGTTCGACCGGCTGTTCGCGGTGAACACCAAGGCGCCGTTCTTCGTCACCAAGCTGGGGCTGTCCCGGCTGCGCGACGGCGGGCGCATCGTCAACGTCTCCACGGTGGCCACGCACGCGGCGCTGATGCCGACGCTGCTGGCGTACACGATGACGAAGAGCGCGGTCGACGCCTTCACCAAGTTCCTGTCGAAGTCCGTGGGCGAGCGGGGCATCACCGTCAACGCGGTCGCGCCCGGCGCCCTGGACACCGACATGAACGCGGCCTGGCTGCGCGACAACGACGACGCGAAGGCGGGCATGGCGGCGATGTCGCCGCTCGGCCGGATCCCGGACGTCAGCGAGGTCGCGGACACGGTGGCCTATCTGGTCTCCGGCGACGCCAAGGTGCTCACGGGCACGTACGTCGACGTCTCCGGCGGCGTACTGCTGTAGCACGTGCTACGGGCCGCGGCCCCGGCTCCGCAGGAGAGCCGGGGCCGCGGCCCGTTCCGGATCAGGCGATCAGCGGGTCTCGGTGACCTTCGCCAGCGAGCGGGGGGCGTCCGGGTCCTGGCCGCGGGCGATGGTGACCTCGTACGCGAGCAGTTGCAGCGGCAGGATCTCCAGGATCGGCTGCACCTCCTCCGCCACCCCCGCCGTGGGCAGCGCGAAGCCCCCCGCGGCGGCGTCGACCTGCGCCTGCGGGCCGATGACGACGAGGTCGGCGCCGCGGTCCCGCAGCCGGTCGAGCACCGGCTGCAGCGCCTCGCCGCCCCGGCCGTCGGTGACGATGGCGATGACCGGCGAGACGTTGTCGACCATCGCCAGCGGGCCGTGCAGCAGGTCCGCGCCGGAGTAGGAGAGCGCCGGGATGTACGACGTCTCCATCAGCTTCAGCGCCGCCTCCTTGGCCGTCGGATAGCCGAAGCCGCGCGAGGTGAGGACCATCCGCTCGGCGAAGCGGTAGCGCTGCGCCAGGGCCTTCACCTCGTCCTGCCGGGCGAGGATCTGCTCGGCCAGCTCCGGCAGCACCGCGGCGGCCTCGCCCCGCCCGCCGCGCATGCCCTCGACGAAGAGGTAGAGCGCCAGCAGCGAGGCGGTGTACGTCTTGGTCGCCGGCAGCGCCTTCTCCGGGCCCGCCTGGACGTCGATGTGGTACTCGCTGACGCCGGCCAGCGGCGAGTCCGGGTTGTTGGTCACCGCCAGCGTGAGGGCGCCGGCCTCGCGGGCGGCGCGGGTGGAGGCGACGAGGTCGGGCGAGCCGCCGGACTGGCTGACGGTGATCACCAGCACGTCGGTGAGGTCGGGCTTGGCCTCGTACGCCGTGGTGGTCGACATCGAGGTCAGCCCGCACGGCAGCCCGAGCCGGACCTCCAGCAGGTACTTGGCGTACAGCGCGGCGTTGTCCGACGTACCGCGCGCGGTCAGCAGGACGAAGCGCGGCGAGCGGGCCGCGATCGCCTCGGCGACCCTGCGGATCTCCGGGGCGCCGTGCGCCAGGATGCGGCGCAGGGCCTCGGGCTGTTCGGCCATCTCGCCGGCCATGATCCGGCCCGGCTGGGCGGCAGTCATGCGGGGTGCCTCCGTAATGCGGTGTCAGGTGGTACGGGCGGGTGGCGGTCAGGCCCCGGCGCCCTTGCCGGTGATGACCTCCGCGGCGGCGCGTCCGCAGACGCGGGCGGCACCGTGTGTCGCGATGTGCGGCGCCCCGCGCGGCGGCGCCTGCGGCACACCCATCTCCACCACGGCGGTGTCGGGACGGGCGGCGAGCAGGGCGTCGAGCGCGTCCGCCATCCAGGGGTGGCGGTGGACGTCGCGCACCACTGCGACGATCCTACGATCACCCGCTGCCGCGAGCACATTTGCGGTCAGCGCCGACAAACCCTCCCGGCTCGCCGCCTTGCCGCCTCCGCCGCCGTCGGCGCCCAGCGACGAGCCGTCGAAGACCGCGGACTCGGTGCCGGGCAGCGCGCGCTCCAGTTCCGCGCCGACGCCCCACGGGGTCTCCTGCCCCACCGCGATGCTGGCCACCGGCGTGAAGCCGGCGACGTACACCGGACCGGCCGGCGGCTCGTAGCCCGCGGCCCCCGTGACGCGCAGCGCCCGGCGGGCCGCGGCCTGGCCGATGCCGGGGTCCGGCGCGATCCCCTCCGCCGCGCCGGGGGCCGCGGACGCCGACCAGGCCGCCAGCGCCCGTACCCGGGCAGCGGCATCGGCGAGCCGCTCCTCGGGCAGGTCCCCGCCGCGCACCGCGGCCACCAGGGCGTCGCGGGTGCGCAGCACGATCTCCTCGTCGCCGCGGGCGCCGATGCACATCGCATCGGCGCCGGCGGCGACGGCCCGTACCGCACCGCCCTCGATGCCGTACGTCGCGGCGATGGCCTGCATCTCCAGCGCGTCCGTGATGATGAGGCCGGTGAAGCCGAGCCCGCCGTCGGCGACGGGGGCGCGCAGCAGGCCGGTGAGCACCGCGGGGCTCACGGTCGCGGGCACGTCGGTGCGGAGCGCGGGCAGCAGGATGTGCGCGCTCATCACGGCCTTGGTGCCGGCCGCGACCGCGGCCCGGAACGGCACCAGCTCGCGCTCGCGCAGCACGTCGACGGGGACGTCGATGCGCGGCATGGCGTGGTGCGAGTCGACGTTGGTGTCGCCGTGGCCGGGGAAGTGCTTGGCGCAGGCGCTGACGCCCGCGTCCTGGAGGCCCTCGATGTACGCGGCGGTGTGCCGGGCGACGAGCGCGGGGTCGGCGCCGAAGGAACGCGCGCCGATCACCGGGTTGTCGGGGTTGGAGTTGACGTCGGCGGACGGCGCCCAGTCGAGGTTGACGCCGACCTCGGCGAGCCGGCGGCCCAGCTCGCGGGCGACGGCGCGGGTCAGCCCGGGGTCGTCGACCGCGCCGAGGGCGAGGTTGCCGGGGAACGAGGAGCCGGTGCGCACCTCGAGCCGGGTGACGTCGCCGCCCTCCTCGTCCATCGCCACCAGCACGTCGGGCCGGGCGGCGCGCAGCCGCGCGGTGAGCCGGGCGACCTGCTCGGGGTTCTCGATGTTGCGGCCGAAGAGCCCGACGCCGGTCAGGCCCTCGTCGAGGCGGCGCAGTACCCAGTCCGGGGGCGTCGTGCCCAGGAAGCTCGGCTGCAGTACGGCGAGGGCGTCCCGGGTCAGGGTGTCGGTGCTCCCTGCGAGTGTCGTCATGGCCGTCGTGCTGTCCCTTCCCGCGGCGGGTGGTTCCGCCGCAGCTTACGAGGTGGTACGGGAGGACCTGTCTCTCCGGTCCCGTCGTTCGCCCGCCGCAGGCGGGACCGGGGAGACAGGTCCTACCCCTTCACGGCACCGGCGGTGAGGCCGGCGGTGACCTTCCGCTGCAGGTACAGGAAGAGCAGCAGGATGGGCAGGGCGAAGAGCGACGCGGCGGCCATGGTGGCGCCCCAGTCGTCGCCGAACTGGGTCTGGAACTGGGACAGCCACAGCGGCAGGGTCTGCGCCTCGGCCTCCTTGTTGAGGACCAGCACCATCGGGAACTCGTTCCAGGCGGTGATGAAGCCGAAGAGCGAGGTGGCCATGAGGCCGGGCGCCAGCAGCGGGAAGATCACCTTGCGGAACGCCTGGACCCGGGTGGCGCCGTCGACCATGGCCGCCTCCTCCAGGTCCTTGGGCACCGCGGCCACGAAGTTGCGCAGGGTCAGGATGGTGAGCGGCAGCACCATCACGGTGTAGAAGAGCGTGAGCGGCACCAGGCTGTTCAGCATGTCGGCGTCGCGCACCAGCATGTACACCGAGATGACCATGACCTCCCAGGGCGCCATCTGCGCGAACATGAAGACCAGGATGAGGCCGGTACGGCCCCGGAAGCGCATCCGCGCGATGGCGAAGGACGCCAGCAGCGCGACGAGCAGCGAGAAGCCGACCGCCAGCAGGGTCACCGTGAGCGAGTTCTTCCAGAAGTTCCAGAAGTTGTCGGCGTCGAAGGCCGTGCGGTAGTGCTCGAACGTCGGGTCCAGGGGGAACCAGACCGGGTCCTCGCTGATGATGTCGCCGGTCGGCTTGAGTGACGTGGCGAACATCCAGTACACGGGGAAGAGGAAGATGACGAACAGCACCACGGCCGTCGCGTTGGGCCAGAAGCGGCCGAAGAGCGAGCGCCTCACGAGTCTTCCCTCTCCTGCTTCATGAGCAAGCGGATGTAGTACGACGTCAGCCCCATCAGGACCAGGATGGTGAGTACGGAGATGGCCGCGCCCATGCCGTAGTGCTGGTTGCCGACGCCCTCGACGAAGGCGTAGACGGGGAGCGTCTCGGTGAGCCGGTCGGGGCCGCCGCCGTTGATCGCGTAGACGTGCGGGAACGCCTTGAAGATCCAGATGATCTCCAGGAACGTGGTGGCGAGCAGGAACGGCCTGATGAACGGGAAGGTCACCGAGGTGAACGTGCGCCACGCGCCGGCGCCGTCGAGCCCGGCCGCCTCGTACAGTTCCCTGGCGATCGTGGTCGTGGCGGCGTAGAGGTTGATCGCCACGAACGGGACCGACGTCCAGACGAGCATCACCGTGATCACGAAGAAGGTGGAGAACTGGCTGCTGGTCCAGGAGTAGTCGGCCATCGAGTGCCAGCCGAGCTTGTCCAGGATCCAGTTGACGACCCCGTAGCGCTCCGCGAACAGCCACTGGTAGACGGTGGTGGCCGCGATGATGGGCATCGCCCAGGCGAGCACGAGCGCCATCAGCAGGGTGAGCCGCATCTTGCGGCCGAGCCGGGCGAGCAGCAGCCCGACCAGGGTGCCGAGCAGCATGATGAGCGCGACGTTGACCGCGGTGAAGACGATCGTCCGGAGCGTGACGCGCCAGAAGTCCTCGCCGCCGAGGGCGTCGGCGTAGTTGTCGACGCCGTTCCATACGGTGAGGTGCTGGATCAGCTCCTTCATACCGAGTTGCTGGAACGACAGGACGCCGTTCTTGATCAGCGGCCAGCCGAGCAGCACCGCGGTGAGCACCAGCGCGGGCAGCAGCAGCAGGTACGGGAGGGCGCCGGCGGAGCCCTGGGCCTTGCGGTGGCGTCCGGGCGGTGGGGGTGGTGTCGTACGGGCGCGGCCTTTGGCCTTCTCGGCCGGCCTCGGTATCTGCACAGTCATGATGCGGCGATCTCTTCGGGACGAGGTGGTTTCGGACCCGCGGGTGCGGGCGGGGCCGGGTCGTACCCGGTCCCGCCCGCCCGGTGAGGCTTACTCCTGCGCCAGGCGCTCGTTCAGGTCGTCCTCGACCGACTTCGCGGCCTCCTCGTGGGAGTCACCGTTGAGGTAGGCGGTCATGTACGACTTGATGGGGTTGGGGGTGTTCTCCACCGCGCCCCACTCCGGGATGAGCGGCGTGGTGCCGCCGACGGCGGCGGCGGGCGCCGCGGCCTCGGCCGCCTCGTTGCCCTCCAGCTTCGACAGCAGCGAGTCCTTGTTGGGGATCACGCCGTTGGCGGCCGCGAGGGCGCCCTCGTGCTTGTCGGAGAGCACGATCCTCAGGAACTCCTGGGCGAGCTCCTGCTTCTCGCTGCCCGCGGCGACGGCCAGGTTGGAGCCGCCGAGGAAGACGCTCTCGGGGGTGTCGGCGGTCTCACCGGGGATGGTGAAGTAGCCGATCTCCTTCTCGAAGTTCTTGTCCTTGCTCGCCTCGACGGCGATGCCGGACTCCCAGCCCATGCCGATGATCGCGCCGGTCTTGCCCTTGCCGAAGACCTCGCCCTGCTGCGGGGTGGCCTCGTCCTTGTCCTTGGGCGCCGTGGAGTAGTCGGCGTACTGCTTGTAGATCTCCATGGCGGCCCCGACCTTGGGGTCGGAGAGGTTGGAGACCCACTTGTCGCCGTCCTGCTTCACCAGCTCGGCGTCCTGGCCGATGAGCAGGCCGTCGAAGAAGTACCAGTTCTGGCCGGGCATGTAGATCGGCTCGGCGTCGGTGTTCTTCTCGATCTTGTCGAACGCCGCGAAGAGGTCGTCACGGGTCTTGGGGATCTCCGTGATGCCGGCTTCCTTGAAGATCGACTTGTTGTACATCACCACGCGGTTGGCGAAGAACCACGGCACCGCGTACTGCGCGCCCTCGTAGACCGACGACTCGTTGAGGGACTCGGTCCACTCGGTGCCGATCTCCTCCTTCAGCTCGGTCAGGTCGGCCAGACCGCCGGTCGCCGCGTAGGCGGGGGTCTGGGTGTTGCCGACCTCGACCACGTCCGGCGGGCTCTCCTCGGAGAGCGCGGTGGTCAGCTTCTGCTGGATGCCGTTCCACTGCTGCACCTTGTATTCGAGCTTGGCGCCCGTCTTCTTCTCGAACTCGGCCTCGACGTCCTTCAGCCAGTCGTCAGGGGTCGAGCCGTCCATGGCCCAGAAGGTGAGCGTCTCGCCCTTGAACGACTTGGCGCCACCGCCCTTGTCGCCCGCTTCGTCACCATCGTCAGAACCGCAGGCGGCGAGGCTTGCCACCAGGCCAGCCGCCGCCAGCACCGCTACCGCCGTGCGCTTCACGTCACCCTCCTCAACATGCCGGCCCACGCCCCCCAGCCGTCTTTCGCCAGCGATTCGCCACCGAAAAGTCCTTGCTCCCGGACCCTGCCCGTGGAGTGGACTTGTGGTCTTTAATGGTTTAGACCAGGTTGACGGTCTTGGTCTGGACCAATCGTGGAACGAAGCCTGGCCTAGACCAATGAGGGTGTCAAGGGTGTGCGGCCTGCCGGTTCGGCTTCCGTTACCGGACCGACATGTGAGCTATCCCGTCACCCCGCGAGTGCACCGACGGGTGACGAGCCGTGCCAGGATGTGAGCCGCTACCAGACGGAGGAGTCATGAGGACGAACGCCGGACCGGCCGAGGGAACGTCGGCTGCGACGGTACCGGCAGCCGACGAGCCGGGACGTGCCGGGGGCAGCACCGGGCGGACCACCCGCGTGCCCAAGTACTACCGGCTCAAGCGGCATTTGCTGGAGATGACCGAGACCCTGCCTCCCGGCACCCCGGTGCCGCCGGAGCGCACGCTCGCCTCCGAGTTCGACACCTCCCGTACGACCGTGCGCCAGGCGCTGCAGGAGCTGGTCGTCGAGGGTCGGCTGGAGCGGATCCAGGGCAAGGGCACGTTCGTGGCCAAGCCCAAGGTCTCGCAGGCACTCCAACTGACCTCGTACACCGAGGACATGCGCGCCCAGGGCCTCGAACCCACCTCGCAACTGCTGGACATCGGCTACGTCACCGCCGGCGACCAGCTCGCCGAGCGGCTCGACATCACCCCCGGCGGGCGGGTGCTGCGCATCGAGCGGCTGCGCCTGGCCAACGGCGAGCCGATGGCCATCGAGACCACCCACCTGTCCGCGAAGCGCTTCCCGGCGCTGCGCCGCAGCCTGGTCAAGCACTCCTCGCTCTACACCGCGCTCGCCGAGGTCTACGACGTCCACCTGGCCGAGGCCGAGGAGACCATCGAGACCTCGCTGGCCACGCCGCGCGAGGCGGGCCTGCTGGGCACGGACACGGGCCTGCCGATGCTGATGCTCTCGCGCCACTCCGTCGACACCCACGGCGAGCCGGTGGAGTGGGTCCGCTCGGTCTACCGCGGCGACCGCTACAAGTTCGTCGCCCGCCTCCGCCGCCCGGTGGGCTGAGCGGCCGCGCGGCGGCGTTCCCGGCCCGGCGCCGGGCCGCCGCCGCGCTCTGCCCCGGCCGCAGGGCCCCGGACGGGGCTTTCGTGATCGGATAGCGACTGATCGCCCTAGTGACGGCGGCCTGCCCCTGCTCTACATTTCGAGCGCATTGCAAGAGTTGAGAGCTCAGGGGACGGAGCCGCCATGACTGTGCAAGCACCCCCGGACGTGCCGAAAAAGCCACGTCTGGAACCGAAGAGCGTCATCCTGTGGACCGTCGTGGCCCTGGTGGGCGCCATCGGCTGGACCATGCTGGCGCTCTCCCGGGGCGAGGAGGTCTCGGCGGCCTGGATGGTGGCGGCGGCCCTCGGCTCGTACGCCATCGGCTACCGCTTCTACTCGAAGTTCATCGCCTACCGCGTGCTCAAGGCCGACAAGACGCGCGCCACCCCCGCGGAACGGCTCGACAACGGCATCGACTTCCAGCCCACCGACCGCCGGGTCCTCCTCGGCCACCACTTCGCCGCGATCTCCGGCGCGGGCCCGCTCGTCGGCCCGGTGCTGGCGGCGCAGATGGGCTTCCTGCCGGGCACGATCTGGATCGTCGCGGGCGTGATCTTCGCGGGCGCGGTCCAGGACATGGTGGTGCTCTTCTTCTCCACCCGCCGCAACGGCCGCTCGCTCGGCCAGATGGCGCGCGAGGAGATCGGCCCGTTCGGCGGCGCCGCCGCGCTGCTCGCGGTCTTCGCGATCATGATCATCCTGCTGGCGGTGCTGGCGCTGGTCATCGTCAACGCGCTGGCGGAGTCCCCCTGGGGCACGTTCTCCATCGGCATGACGGTCCCGATCGCCCTGTTCATGGGCTTCTACCTGCGGATGATCCGTCCGGGACGGGTCGCGGAGGTGTCGCTGATCGGCATCGCCCTGCTGCTGCTCGCGCTGGTCGCGGGCCGCTGGGTGGCCGAGTCCTCGCTCGCGGACACGTTCACGCTGAGCAAGGAGTCGCTGGTCATCTGGATGGTCATCTACGCCTTCATCGCCTCGGTGCTGCCGGTGTGGATGCTGCTCGCGCCGCGCGACTACCTGTCGACGTTCATGAAGCTCGGCACCATCGCGCTGCTCTTCATCGGCGTGGTCGTGGCCGCGCCGACGCTGAAGATGGACGGCGTCACCGACTTCGCGGGCGAGGGTACCGGACCGGTCTTCGCCGGCTCGCTCTTCCCGTTCGTCTTCATCACCATCGCCTGCGGCGCCCTGTCCGGCTTCCACTCCCTCATCTCCTCCGGCACCACGCCCAAGATGGTGCAGAAGGAGACGCAGATCCGGATGATCGGCTACGGCTCCATGCTGATGGAGTCCTCCGTCGCGATCGTGGCGATGATCGCCGCCTGTGTGCTGGACCCGGGACTGTACTTCGCGATGAACTCCGCGCCCACGGTGATCGGCGACACCGCGCAGTCGGCGTCGGAGGCGATCCAGGGCTTCGGGTACGAGATCACGCCCGCGGCACTGCAGGCGGCGGCCGACTCCGTCGAGGAGTCGACGCTGCTATCCCGTACCGGCGGCGCACCGACGTTCGCCATCGGCGTCTCGGAGATCTTCTCCGACGTGACCGGGGACAGTCTGAAAGCGTTCTGGTATCACTTCGCGATCATGTTCGAGGCGCTCTTCATCCTCACCGCGCTGGACGCGGGCACCCGGGTGGGCCGCTTCATGCTCCAGGACACCCTCGGCAACGTCTACAAGCCGCTCAAGCGCGTGAGCTGGTGGCCGGGGCTCATCGCCACCAGCGCGGTCGTCGTGGGCCTGTGGGGCTACTTCCTCTGGGTCGGCGTCAACGACCCCCTCGGCGGCATCAACCAGCTCTTCCCGCTCTTCGGCATCACCAACCAGTTGCTCGGCGCGGTCGCGCTGACGATCTGCACCACGCTGCTGATCAAGTCGGGGCGGCTGAAGTGGGCGTGGGTGACGGGCATCCCGCTGATCTGGGTCGCGGTGGTCACGCTCACCGCGAGCTGGCAGAAGGTCTTCTCCGACGACCCGCGGGTCGGCTTCTTCGCCCAGGGCGACGTGGCGCAGGAGGGCATCGACTCCGGCAAGCTGTCCGGGCAGGAGCTGGAGGACGCCGAGACGATCGTCACCAACACGACCGTCGACGGGGTGCTGTCCGCGGTCTTCGCGCTGCTGGTGGTCGTCGTGATCCTGGACGCGGCCCGGGTGTGCGTGAAGTCGCTGCGCAACCCGGAGTCCGTCGTCAGCCACGAGGAGCCGTACCACGAGTCGTCGTACGTGGCACCGGCGCAACTGATCGCGACCAAGGAGGAGAAGGAGGAGCTGGCCGCGGCGGGGCTGGGCAGCGGCGGCGGGTTCAAGCCGGGCACAGGACCGGGTGCCGGCGGCGGTGCGCGGGACGGAGGGGGCTCGTGACCGGGACGGCCGCGCTGGCGGCGGCCGGGCGCAAGGTCTGGTGGTACGTCCGCGAGGTGATCGGCGACACGGCGTACGAGCGCTACGTCGAGCACCTGCGCGGACACGACCCCGACGCGAAGGTGCCCACCCGGCGCGAGTTCGAGCGGATGCGCACGGACGCGGGCGACGACCCGCGCAAGGGCTTCCGCTGCTGCTGAGCGCGGTGCGGCACGGGCCGCAGACGTACGGGCCGCCGTCCCCGGCTTCCGGGGGCGGCGGCCCGTTGTCGGTGGGGCAGGGCAGACTCGGGGTATGGACTTCACGGTGCGGCCGGTGCGGCCGGAGGAGTACGAGCGGGCGGGCGAGCTGGTCGCCGAGGCGTATCTGGCGGACGGGCTGCTGACGTTCGGCGAGGACGACGCGTACGTGCACGAGCTGCGGGACGTGCACCGCCGGGCGGCGGCGGAGCGCGCCGAGGTGCTGGTCGCGGTCGAGGGGGACGCCCGCGCGGTCGGCGGGGACGTGCTGGGCAGTGTGACGTTCGTGACGGCGGGGTCGCCGTTCGCGGAGCTGAGCGGTCCCGGCGAGGGCGAGTTCCGGATGCTGGCGGTGGCCCGGGAGGCGCGCGGCCGGGGCGTGGGCGAGGCGCTCGTACGGGCCTGTCTGGACCGCTCGCGGGAGCTGGGGGCGCACCGGGTGGTGCTGTCCAGCACCCCGCAGATGGGCACGGCCCACCGGCTGTACGAGCGGCTGGGGTTCGTCCGCACCCCGGCGCGCGACTGGCTGCCGCTGCCGGATCTGCCGCTCTGGGCCTTCGTCGCGGACCTCTGACGCCCGACCGAGAGACGACACAACATATGGGGGTGCTTCCACAGCAAGCCACTAGATGTATGCTCGTCCTAGCTGCCGACGCAGGGGAATCCGGTGGAAGTCCGGAGCTGTCCCGCAACGGTGAGCGATGTACGGGCATGCCTGCCACGCGCCGGCGGGTCCGTATGTCGTGAGCCCGAAAACCTGCGGCAGCGATCGATGACGTCCGGGTCTCGTGGATTGGGCTCGCGGACGCACACGGGTTGCCTCGACGGAGTCTGGCATGCCCGCCTGCGCCCGTACCGCAGCCTCTCCCGCGCGGCCCCCGCCGAGCGAGGGAGAGCAGCATCTTGACGATCGCACCACCGGCCGCGCCTACGGGGCCCGCCTCCGCCACCCCCCGTGCCGGCGACGGCCCGGCCGCCGCGCTCACCCGCACCCTCGCCGAGCTCACCGCCGACCTCCCCGCCACCGACCCCGCCCGGGTCGCCGCCGACGCGCTGCGCGGACGGCACCCGGGCTCCGGCGAGGCGGAGTTGCGGGAGCTGGCCACCGACGCCGCGGCGGCGCTCATCGCCGAGGAGCCGGAGTACTCGAAGCTGGCCGCCCGGCTGCTCACCCGGGCCGTCGCCGAGGAGGCCGCGGGCCAGGGCGCCACGAGCTTCTCCGCCGCGATCGCCGTGGGCCACCGCGAGGGCATCGTCGCCGACGCCACCGCCGCGTTCGTCCGGCGGCACGCCGCCCGCCTCGACGCGCTGGTCGACGAGGCCGTGGCCGAGGGCCGCGACGACCTGTTCGGCTACTTCGGCCTGCGTACGGTCTCCACCCGCTATCTGCTGCGCCACCCCACCGAGCGCGCGGTCATCGAGACCCCCCAGCACTTCTTCCTCCGCGTCGCCTGCGGGCTGGCCGCCGGCGACTCCGACGCGGACGTCGCCGAAGTGGCCGAGCTGTACGGGCTGATGAGCCGCCTCGGCTACCTGCCCTCCTCCCCCACCCTCTTCAACTCCGGCACCCGCCACCCGCAGATGTCGTCCTGCTACCTGCTGGACTCCCCGCTCGACGAGCTGGACTCGATCTACGAGCGCTACCACCAGGTCGCCCGGCTCTCCAAGCACTCCGGCGGCATCGGCATCCCCTTCACCCGGGTCCGCTCCCGCGGCTCGCTGATCCGCGGCACCAACGGCCACTCCAACGGCATCGTCCCGTTCCTGCGCACCCTGGACGCCTCCGTCGCCGCCGTGAACCAGGGCGGCAAGCGCAAGGGCGCCGCCTGCGTCTACCTGGAGCCCTGGCACGCCGACGTCGAGGAGTTCCTGGAGCTGCGGGACAACACCGGCGAGGAGGCCCGCCGCACCCACAACCTCAACCTCGCGCACTGGATCCCGGACGAGTTCATGCGCCGCGTCGAGGCCGACGGCCCCTGGTCGCTCTTCTCGCCCGCCGACGTGCCCGAGCTGACCGACCTGTACGGCGCCGGGTTCGACGCGGCGTACGCCCGCGCGGAGGCCGATGGGCGATACGTCAGGCAGATCCCCGCGCGGCAGTTGTACGGCCGGATGATGCGTACCCTCGCGCAGACCGGCAACGGCTGGATGACCTTCAAGGACGCCGCCAACCGCACCGCCAACCAGACCGCGGAGCCCGGCGCCGTCGTGCACTCCTCGAACCTCTGCACCGAGATCCTGGAGGTCTCGGACGACGGCGAGACCGCGGTGTGCAACCTCGGCTCGGTCAACCTCGCCGCCCATCTCGTCGACACCGCCGGCGGCTGGGAAGGGGCGATGGACTGGGAGAAGCTGGACGCCACCGTCCGTACGGCCGTGACGTTCCTCGACCGCGTCGTGGACATCAACTTCTACCCCACCGAGCAGGCCGCGGCGTCCAACTCCCGCTGGCGGCCCGTGGGCCTGGGCGTGATGGGCCTCCAGGACGTCTTCTTCCGGCTGCGGCTGCCGTTCGACTCCCCGGCGGCGCGGGCGCTGTCCACCCGTATCGCCGAGCGCATCATGCTCGCCGCGTACGCCGCCTCCGCCGACCTCGCCGAGCGGCACGGCGCGCACCCGGCCTGGTCCCGCACCCGCGCCGCCCGCGGCGTGCTCCACCCCGACCACTACCCCGAGGCCGGCGCGGTCTGGCCGGAGCGCTGGACCGCGCTCCGCGCCCGGATCGCGGAGACGGGCCTGCGGAACTCGCTGCTGCTGGCCATCGCGCCGACCGCGACGATCGCCTCCATCGCCGGCGTCTACGAGTGCATCGAGCCGCAGGTCTCCAACCTCTTCAAGCGCGAGACGCTGAGCGGCGAGTTCCTCCAGGTCAACTCCTACCTGGTAGCCGAGCTGAAGGCGCTCGGGGTGTGGGACGCGCAGACCCGCGAGGCGCTGCGCGAGCACGACGGGTCCGTACAGGAGCTGACCTGGATCCCCGAGGAGGTCCGGGCGCTCTACCGCACGGCGTGGGAGATGCCGCAGCGCGCGCTGATCGACATGGCCGCGGCCCGTACGCCCTACCTCGACCAGGCCCAGTCGCTCAACCTCTTCATGGCCGCGCCGACCATCGGCAAGCTCAGCTCGATGTACGCCTACGCCTGGAAGTCCGGGCTGAAGACGACGTACTACCTGCGCTCCCGCCCGGCCACCCGGATCGCCCGCTCGGCCCGCGCCGCCGCGCCCGCCGGCGCCGCCCCCGTACCCCTGCCCGTCCAGCAGCCGCACGCCGACGATGCCGTCGCCTGCTCCCTGGAGAACCCCGAGACCTGCGAGGCCTGCCAGTGACCACCGCCACCGGAGCCAAGAACCTGCTCGACCCCGGCTTCGAGCTGACCCTGCGCCCCATGCGCTACCCGGACTTCTACGAGCGCTACCGGGACGCGATCAAGAACACCTGGACCGTCGAGGAGGTCGACCTCCACTCCGACGTCTCCGACCTCGCGAAGCTCTCGCCGGGCGAACAGCACCTCATCGGCCGGCTGGTGGCGTTCTTCGCCACCGGCGACTCGATCGTGGCGAACAACCTGGTGCTCACGCTCTACAAGCACATCAACTCGCCGGAGGCCCGCCTCTACCTCTCCCGCCAGCTCTTCGAGGAGGCCGTGCACGTCCAGTTCTATCTGACGCTGCTCGACACCTACCTCCCCGACCCGGACGAGCGGGCCGCGGCGTTCGCCGCCGTCGAGAACATCCCGTCGATCCGCGAGAAGGCGCAGTTCTGCTTCCGCTGGATGGACTCCGTGGAGAACATCGAGCGGCTGGAGACCAGGGAGGACCGCCGCCGCTTCCTGCTCAACCTCATCTGCTTCGCCGCCTGCATCGAGGGACTGTTCTTCTACGGCGCGTTCGCGTACGTCTACTGGCTGCGCTCCCGCGGTCTGCTGCACGGGCTTGCGACGGGCACGAACTGGGTGTTCCGCGACGAGAGCATGCACATGGACTTCGCGTTCTCCGTGGTCGACACGGTCCGCGAGGAGGAGCCGGGGCTCTTCGACGAGGAGCTGGGGCGGCAGGTGCGCGACATGCTCGACGAGGCGGTGCGCGCGGAGCTGCAGTTCGCGCGGGACCTGTGCGGCGACGGCCTGCCGGGGATGAACACCGACTCGATGCGCGCGTATCTGGAATGCGTGGCGGACCAGCGGCTGGCCCGGCTGGGCTTCGCGCCCGTGTACGGGTCGCAGAACCCCTTCGCGTTCATGGAGTTGCAGGACGTGCAGGAGCTGACGAACTTCTTCGAGCGGCGCCCGTCCGCGTACCAGGTGGCCGTGGAGGGCTCGGTCGGGTTCGACGACGAGTTCTGAGCGCCGCCTGCCGGACGGCAGATGAGCCGCGGCGCCGGCCGGAACCGACCGCGGGGGGCGGGTCCGGCCGGCGGCCGCTTGCTGCTGCGGCGGCGTTGCCGCGCCGCTTGTGCTGCTGCGCCGCCCGCGGTCAGATGCCGCAGGAGGGAGCCGACCAGTAGCGCGAGGACCGGCCGTCCACGTGCGTGTGGTCGTTGTGGCCCGGGTAGCCGGGACCGAGGATCCCGCCGAAGCCGTGGGTACGCGCCTGCTGGGCCAGCCGGCAGAACGACGGGGAGCCGACGAGGTCGGCCGCCGTGCCGTACAGATGCTGGCTGTTGGAGGCGCCGCCGACCGCGTTGTTGCACGAGACGGAGCGGAAGCCGCTGCTGATGTTGATCGGGACGTCACCGAGGGCGTGCCGCATCGCCTCCAGCTTCCACATGGTGCGCTTGGCGTTCTCCTTGGCCGTCGCCGCGGAGACCGCGCCACCGCCCCAGGTGGAGTTGCACTTGTTCAGTTCGCCGTAGGTGAAGTGAATCGGCGTGCAGTCGGCGTCCTGCAGGCTGTAGATCTTGTTGAATGTGTTGGTGCCCGCGACGCCGTCCGAGCTGAGCCCGTACGCACTCTGGAACTTGGCGACGGCGGCCTTGGTGCGGGGGCCGAAGTTGCCGTCGATGGCGAGGATTTCACCGGACGTCACGTGTCCCGCCACCCGGATCTGCAACTGGGTGACGTCGGAGCCGGACATGCCTTCCGAGAGCGTGCGGTTCCAGGTGTAGCACGAGTCCGCCTGCGCGGTGCCGGCGGTCGCGACCGTGCCGACGACACCTGCCGCCGCGATCATGGCGATGCTGAGGATGAGTCTGACCGTACGTCTGAGCATGGGGCCTCCGTGCGTCCGTACGAATGGGGGGCTCCGAGCCTCGCGTGCGCAGGGCGCACGGTCAACGCACCGCCATGGCGCCAGTGGACTGGACCACTGCCGTAACCGCCGCGCAAGAGGCGGCGGTCACGGCCCGCGGGCGGCGGATCCGGGCAGGCCGGGCGCGTCAGTCGTTGGGGACGGTCTCGTACCGCGGGGTGTTCTCGGCCATCTGCTCCATGACGTCCTTGCGCTCGCGCTTGGAGAGCCGGTCGATGTAGAGCCGCCCGTAGAGGTGGTCCGTCTCGTGCTGCAGGCAACGGGCGAAGTAGCCCGTGCCGGCCACCCGGAGGGGGTTGCCGTCGAGGTCGCGGCCGCTCACCACCGCGTAGTCGGGGCGGGCCAGCGACATGTACGCGCCGGGGACGGACAGGCAGCCCTCGTTGCCGTCGTCGAGCTGCCGGCGGTCGGCGGGCAGCTCCTCCAGCACGGGGTTGCACACGGCGCCCACGTGCCGCACGCCGTCGTCGTCCGGGCAGTCGTAGACGAAGACCTTGAGGTCGACCCCGATCTGGTTGGCCGCCAGGCCCACGCCCTCCGCGGCCCGCTGGCTGGCGAACATGTCGTCCACGAGCCGCCGCAGCGCGTCGTCGAACTCCGTCACGTCCCGGCACTCGCGGTGCAGCACCGGATTGCCGACCACCGTGATCGGCCGGGCCGTGCCCCGCTCGCGGGCCGCCCGCTCGCGCGCCTCCGCGTCCTTCACGTCGTCGATGAACACGTCCGGCGACTCCGCTTCCCGCCCCGCCTGCTCCTGCTCCGCCTGCTGCGTCATGCTCGCCGTACGCCTTCCTGGTTCCCGCCCTCACGAGCTTCTGTGAAAAGACCGGAGTCCAGGGTACGGCCAGGTTCCGACAGCCTCAGACGACTTCCTCCAGATCCCGCCAGTCCCGGGTGTCCGGGCTGTCCGCCGCCCAGCTCTCCAGCAGCCCGCGCACCAGGGACGCGGGCGCGGCTATCCCGCACTCGCGCTCCGGGACCCACAGCCCGTCCTCGGTGCGGTGCACCAGCGGGCCCGGCTGGCCCGGCTCGCTGTGGTCGTGCGGGTCGAGGGTCGCCTGCAGCGAGCCCTCGGCGCTGGGCATGCAGCTCTCCGAGCAGGTACGGCAGAGCAGCCGCACCGACGACGACCAGTCCTCGGCCGCGTACCCCGCCTCGGCCGCCAGCAGCTCGACGGCGTCCCGGTCCGCCTCGGTGGCGGCCTCCAGCAGCACCACCCACGTCGGCACCGGCGAGGGCGCCCACAGCTCTATCTCGTCGAAGACCGGGTACGAGGGCCCCGCCAGCGTCGCCCGCTCGCCGTGCGGCACCCCGTCGTGCAGCACGACCTCGCCCCAGCGCCGCCCCGACGACGGCAGCGGGATGCTCTGCACCTCGATCCGCGCCGGGTCGAGACGGCGGCCCCAGACGACCTCCGCCTCGCCCTCGGGCGACAGCCGCACCGCGGCGCTGCCCAGGTCCATGTCCTCCGGTGGGTCGGTGGCCCCCTGGTGCGCGGCGCCGCCGGGCACGCTCAGGCCGTACGCCTGCCAGGCCCGCCGCGCCAGCGGCCAGTCCTGGAGGGCGGTGGCGGCGATGCCGACGTTCCACCAGTCGGGCGCGCCCGTCTCGCGGTCGAGCAGCGCGACGGCCCGCAGGCCCGCGGCGCGCGCCTGCTCCCAGTCGTGCCGGAACTTGTGCAGCAGCGCAAGGTTGAACCACGACTCCGACAGCCAGGGCTCCAGGCCCGCGGCACGGGTGAGCAGCGCGCCCGCGTCGTCGTACCGGCCGTCGCCGATCAACGTGAACGCGCGGTCGGTCGCCTGCCGCCACGAGGCGGAGGGCCGATGCCGTGTTCTACCGAAGATCCTCACGATTCCTGCCTGCCGTCTTTGACTCCAGGATGACCACTGTGCGGCCCGTCCGCACGGCGTGCTCTCCCGGGGGGCGCCGTTGCTCCCCGCAACTTCCTGTCCGCTCGGGTGCCGGGCTATGCCCGCATCCAACCACGCGGTGCCGTACACCCGCTTCTTACCGGTCAGTTCGCGCACACGCCACTTGCCAGCACCTCCCGCAGCGCGTCCACCACCACCGGGTCGTACTCGTCCGCAGTGGCCAGCCGGAGCCGCTCCAGGGCCGCCAGCGGCCCGGCGGCGACCGCGCCCTCACCCTTCGCGTTCCCCGCCACCAGCACGTCGTATGCGGCCGCCACGCGCACGATACGGGCCGCGACCGGCTGGTCACGGTACGGCTCCGCCTGCCGCTCCACGACGACGGCGACCTCGGCGGCCACCCCGGTCTGCCGCACCACCGCGCCGCCGAGCAGGGCGACGCGCCGCCGGTCGGCGAGACTCTCGGCGCCGGGCGGCACGGTCCCGTCGCCGCCGGGCGGCACCGGGTCGGCCAGGGAGAGCTTGCCGAGGTCGTGCATGAGCGCGGCCTGCTCCAGCACGTCCAGCTCCCGCTCGGAGAGCCCCCGTACCCGGCCGATCGCCCGGCTGAGGGCGGCGACGCGGTGGGCATGGCCCTGGCTGTGGTAGCCGGCCACCTCGGTCGCGCGGGCCAGGGAGGCGATGGTCTGGCGGTACGTGCGGCGTACCGCGGCGTAGCGGCGGAACGAGACCTGGGTGAGCAGCAGGGGCAGGCTCAGCACGGGCAGCGCCCAGGGCCCGGCCACCTGCGCGGCCAGCGCGATGACGACGCCGGTCGCGCACATCGCGGAGCCGACGCCGGGCAGGGCGCGCAGCTCGTCGCGGAGCAGAGGGCCGTACGGCCAGCCGGTGCGGGCCCGGGCGAGGCAGGCCGCGAGCACGGCGTCGCAGAGCGCGGTGAGGGCGAGGACGCCGAGCAGCGCCAGGACGTAGCCGGGGCCCGCGGCGAGGCCCGCGACGGGGCCGCCGTCGCCGTCGCGGGGGGCGCCGGCGCACAGGGGGCGGCAGCAGGCGGCGGCGAAGGCGGTGCCGAGGACCCGGCGGACCAGGTGTTCGGCGGTGGGGCCGCGGCCCCGGGCGACGTGCGGGACGGCGCCGACGACGGTGGCGGTGAAGGACACGGCGGCGATCTCCAGGACCGCGCCGCCCGCCGCGTCCGCCGGAATGCAGAGCAGCGCGTACCCGAGCGCGCCGGCGGTCGCCAACGGCGCGGGGATGCGCGCGGGGGCGCACGCGCGGTGGTCGCCCGCCACCTCGCCGAGCACGATGAGGAGGCCGAAGGCGAGCGCGGCCTCGGGCTGGGCGAGCCCGTGCGTGAGCGTCCAGCAGAACCCGGCCGCGGTCGCCGCCCCCGCGGCCCCGACCGCCACGCGCACCTCCGGCGGGGTCCGGTGCCGGGCGCGGCGAACCGATCCGCTCACGGGGCGCCACCACTGCGTACGACGTCCGCCGTACCGCCCGCCGCGCCGTCCCCGCGCCGCTCCCCGGCCCCGCCGCGCAGCGGCGCGGGGACGGCGGCCGGCTCGTCCGCGGTGACCTCGGCGTGCCAGCCGCGGCGCCCGATCGCACCGGCCAGCGCGCGCACCATCCGGGGGTCGAACTGCGCACCCGCACACCGCCGCAGCTCCGCGAGCGCGGCGGGCACCTCGCGGGCGCGCCGGTAGGAGCGGGTCGACGTCATGGCGTCGAAGGCGTCGGCGACCGCCACCACCCGGGCGTATTCCGGAATCGCCTCGCCGGTGAGCCCGTACGGGTAACCGCCGCCGTCCATCCGCTCGTGGTGGTGGAGGATCGCCGAGCGCACCTCCTCCAGGAAGCCGATGCCGCGGACGATCTCGTGCCCGTACTCCGGGTGCAGCTCGATGACCCGCCGCTCCTCCGGCGTCAGCGGCCCGTCCTTGCGCAGGATGCGCGTCGGCACACCGAGCTTGCCCACGTCGTGCAGGATCCCGGCGAACCGCAGGACCTCCTGCCGCCGCTCGTCCATGCCCAGCTCGCGCGCGATGAGCACCGACGCGCGGCCGACCCGCTCGCTGTGCCCGCGGGTGTAGCGGTCCTTGATGTCGACGGCCTGCACCAGCGCGCGGATCGTCGCCTGGTGCGCCGCCCGTTCGCGGTTGGCCTGGGCGAACGCCCAGCAGGAGATGGCCATCGGCAGCAGCACGAGCAGCCCGCTGGCGGGCCCGTGCGGGCTGTGCCAGAGCATGGCCATCATCAGTCCGGCGAGCCCGTGCACGAGGTACGTGCCCGCCGCCGCGGGCGCGCCGGCGAGCGCGGCGCGGGGGGAACGGCGCTCGGCGGCGGCCTGCATCAGGGCGGCCAGGCAGGTGAGGACGGTCCAGAAGGCCGCGACCGCGGCGAGCGCGGCGGGCAGCAGCTCGGGGATCCCGGCCTCGCCGAGTCTGGCGTCCCCGGGCATGCGCCCGGCGGCGTACGCGGCCGCCCAGCCGGCGAGCGCGAGTTCCGCGGCCCGCCACAGCCGCCGCGGGGCGGCGGGCTGCTCGGCGATCCGGGCGGTCAGCGCGCCCGGAAGGGGGACGAGGGCCGCCGCGGAGGGCGGCAGCAGAAACGCTCCTGCAAGGAGGATCGGGAAGAACGCGCCGATACCGTCGGGCACCCGTCCGGCCAGCGGCGGGACGCGCCAGAGGTGTTCACCGGCCGCGTAGACGACGGCCAGCAGGGCCAGCGCCGCCCAGGGGGTCGCGGCCCCGGGCAGCAGCGCGGGAGCGGCGCACGCAGCGGTGGCGAGGAGTGCGCACAGCAGACAGCCGCGCCCGGCCGCAGAGACCTGCGCCACCTGCCCCATGCGCCCCACGCTCCTCGTCCCGGCTGTACTCCGTACGAGTTGGGGAGCATAGGACGGCACCTACGGCCGAAGGGGGCGCAGTTCCGTAAAAGAACACTACGAGGCGGGTGGATTCGCACCTTCGAGTGACGTGGGGCGGCCCTCGTCCCCGCCGTCGAGCACCGGCTGATCCGGTACCTCGTCGCCGGACCTGATGGTGTCGATGCGGCCCATCACCTTCGCGCGCAGATCCGCCGGTACGTCGTCCTGCCCGCAGCAGCGCTTGACGAGCTTCTTCACGGCCTGCTCCAGGCCGTACTTCTCCAGACAAGGGCTGCATTCGTCGAAGTGCACCTGGAACTTCGCGCAGTCGCCTTCCGGCATCTCCTTGTCGAGGTACTCGTAGAGGTGGTCGAGGACCTCTGAGCAATCCGTCTCGTGCGGCTCTCCGCAGCTCATGATCCCGAACCCTTTCCCGTGTGCGACCCGGCCGACTCAGGACCGGCACCCGCCGGCATCAGGCCGCGCTCCTGCGCGTAGTCCTCCAGGAGACCGCGCAGCTGGCGGCGACCGCGGTGCAGCCGGGACATGACCGTACCGATCGGTGTCCCCATGATGTCCGCGATCTCCTTGTAGGCAAAGCCCTCGACGTCCGCCAGATAGACCGCGATCCGGAACTCCTCCGGAATCGCCTGGAGGGCCTCCTTCACGTCCGAGTCCGGCAGGTGGTCCAGCGCCTGGGCCTCGGCGGAGCGCAGGCCGGTCGACATGTGCGACTCGGCCCGGGCGAGCTGCCAGTCCTCGATCTCCTCGGCGGCACTGCGCTGCGGCTCACGCTGCTTCTTGCGGTACGAGTTGATGAACGTGTTGGTCAGGATGCGGTAGAGCCACGCCTTCAGGTTCGTGCCCTCGCGGAACTGGTGGAAGGACGCGTACGCCTTGGCATAGGTCTCCTGCACCAGGTCCTCCGCGTCGGCGGGATTGCGCGTCATGCGCAGCGCGGCCGAGTACATCTGGTCGAGGAACTGGAGCGCGTCACGCTCGAAGCGTGCGTTCCGCTCGGCGGACGTCTCCTCGGGCGTCTCCGGCTCCTCGGCCGCCCCGCCCTTCCCCGTGTCGGTCCCAGTGACGAGACCCACCTCCTCCAGCACCGTGGTGGAGCCTCCCGTGGCCCCGTACGGTTCGGAGGATAGACGACGTACGTGCACATCCGCCGCCCAGTACTTCTCCGCTGCCTCCGGCTGCGGACGCGACGGGCATGCGACCCCGGTCATGCGTTTCCCTTCGACGATCGCGTGACGTATACCGCTGAGAACGCTCGCCGCCGATGCCGCATTCCCCGGGCGGACCGCGTGACATCCGCCGGGTACGGGCCCGGGCCTGCCCGGACGCGTACGAAGTGCCGCGGGCGCGGGAGGGCACGGATCTGCGGCGTCGCCTGTGCCGGAGCACCGGGGGCGCGGGCCGCTCGCCTAGATTGTGGCGGGTGAAGCCCACCACCCAGACCGTCGCCACCCCGCCCGGTGACGCCCGGATCACCTGGCACCGGGCCGCCCGGCCGCGCCTCGTGCTCGCGCTGAGCCACGGCGCCGGCGGCGGCATCGAGGCCCGTGATCTGCGGGCGCTGGCCGGCGCGCTGCCCGCCGAGGGGGTCACCGTCGCGCTCGTCGAGCAGCCGTGGCGGGTCGCGGGACGCAAGCTGGCGCCCGCGCCCAAGACCCTCGACGCCGGCTGGACGGCGCTCTGGCCCGCCCTGGAGAAGCCCGGGCTGCCGGTCGTCGCGGGCGGCCGGAGCGCCGGCGCCCGGGTCGCGTGCCGTACCGCCCGGGACCTCGGCGCCCTGGCGGTGCTCGCCCTGGCCTTCCCGCTGCACCCGCCGGGCAAGCCGGAGAAGTCGCGGCTGGCGGAGCTGCTGGACGCCGGGGTGCCGACGCGCGTGGTGCAGGGCGAGCGCGACCCGTTCGGCGTGCCCGCGGAGTTCCCGGCCGAGGTCGACGTGGTGCCCGTGCCGTACGCGGACCACGGCTTCGCCGTGGCCAGGAGCGCGCCGCCCGACGAGGCCGGGACCGCCGCCACGATCACCGCCGCCGCGGCGGACTGGCTCGCCGGCCTGCACTGAAGTCGCACCCGGTACCCGCGCCACCGCCGCCCCGCGGAGCGCCGTGGCGGTCAGCCGGCCCTGAGGCCCGGAACGCGGACCCTAGAACAGGGTCTCCTCCTCCGGCGCGGCTATCTCCTCCACCAGCTCCGCGCCGTTGTTGCGCACGTCGCTCACCTTCGTCGACACCGGGAACGCCCGCAGCAGCCCCGGCGGGGGCGGGGTCAGCAGCTCGCGCAGGGCCTCCGGGTCCTTGTTGGCCGGGTCGAGCCAGGCGTCCCAGCGGTCCGGGGTGAGCATCAGCGGCATCCGCGGGTGGATCTCGGCGAGGGTGTGCGGCCCCGACTCCCCCGCGGAACCGCCGGCCAGCTCCGTGGTCTCCGCCTCCGTCGTGACCACCGTGCACGTCACCCACCACGCGCGCGGGTCGTCGTCCGGCAGCGTCTTGTCCCGCCAGAACTCGAAGAGCCCCGCCATCGCGAAGACCGAGCCGTCGGCCGGGGTGACGAAGTACGGCTGCTTGCGGGGCCGCTTCTTCTTCCCCTGCTCCTCCAACTGCCGCTCGCCCTTGAACGTCAGCCACTCGAAGTAGCCGTCGGCCGGCAGCAGGCAGCGCCGGGAGGCGAAGGCGCGGCGGTAGGCCGGCTTCTCGTGCACGGTCTCGGCCCTGGCGTTGATCATCTTCACGCCCAGGTCCGGGTTCTTCGCCCAGGACGGCACGAGGCCCCAGCGCAGCGCCCGCAACTGGCGCACGGGCCGGGGGTCGTCCGAGTCCCGCTCCGGGCGCTCCAGCACCGCGTACACGTTCTTGGTGGGCGCCACGTTGTAGTCGGGCGCGAGCGTCTCCTCCGCGTCCCACTTCTCCACCTCGAAGAGGTGGACGAGGTCCTCGGGTTTCCTGCTCGCCGCGTACCGTCCGCACATGGGTGACAAGACTGCCACGCCCCTCTGACAGGCCGCACACGGTGCCTTGGCTACCCTGCTCGTCCGAGCACCTGGAGGGCACATGGAAGGAACCAGCCTCGGCGAGCTGTGGGACCGCGTCGTCGGCACCCAGCCGGACCCCTCGGAGTGGCTGGTCGTGGTGACGGGGCTGGTGGCGCTCTCCGTCGTGCTGCCCTGGGGCATATGGCGGGTGGCGCGCAACGCCGTCACCATCGCGCACGAGGGCGGCCACGGCCTCGTCGCCGTGCTGACCGGCCGCCGCCTGGAGGGCATACGCCTGCACTCCGACACCTCGGGCCTGACCGTCAGCCGCGGCAAGCCCTCCGGACTCGGCATGGTCCTCACCGCCGCCTCCGGCTACACCGCACCGCCGCTGCTCGGCCTCGCCGGTGCCTGGCTGCTGGCCGACGGGCGCATCACGGCGGCACTGTGGGGCGCGATCGCCCTGCTCGCGGCGATGCTGCTGATGATCAGGAACGCGTACGGGGTGGTGACCGTCGTCCTGACCGGGGCCGCGTTCTTCCTCGTCTCCTGGCTGACCGAGCCCGACGTGCAGGCGGCGTTCGCGTACGGGGCCGTGTGGTTCCTGCTGCTCGGCGGCGTGCGGCCGGTCTTCGAGCTGCAGCGCAAGCGGCGCCGCGGCGAGGCGCCGCAGTCCGACGCCGACCAGTTGGGGCGGCTGACGCACACCCCCGCCGGGCTGTGGGTCTTCCTGTTCTACGTCGTCGCGCTCTGCGCCCTCGCCGGCGGCGCCCGCTGGCTGCTCGACCTCTGATCCGCCCGGCGCCCCCGCTCCCGTCCGCGACCCCGTCGCCGCCGTCCGCAACCCGCCGGTTGTCCACAGGCGGCGGGCGAACCCTGCGAGCGGCGGTCCCGCCCGCATAGGGTGAGTGCCATGACCGCTTCGCAGAGCAGCCCCTGGCCCGCGCCGACCGCCGCAGGTCCGGTGACGGCGGCCGTCACCGTGCCCGGATCGAAGTCGGTCACGAACCGGGCGCTGGTGCTCGCCGCGCTCGCCTCCGGGCCCGGCCGGCTGCGCCGGCCGCTGCGTTCGCGCGACAGCGCGCTGATGGCGGGCGGCCTGCGGGCCCTCGGTGTCGGCATGGAGGAGGGCGTGGGCCCGGACGGCACCGAGGAGTGGCGCGTCACCCCCGGCGGCGGCCTGCGGGGCGACGCCGCGGTGGACGTGGGCAACGCGGGCACGGTCATGCGCTTCCTGCCGCCCGTCGCCGCCCTGGCCGACGGCCCGGTCCGCTTCGACGGCGACCCGCGCAGCCACGAGCGCCCGCTGCACGGCGTGATCGACGCGCTGCGCGCCCTCGGCGCCAGGATCGACGACACCGCGCAGGGCAGCCCCGGCGCCCTGCCGCTGACGGTGTACGGGGAGGGGACGCTGCGGGGCGGTCCTGTCGAGGTCGACGCCTCCTCGTCCTCCCAGTTCGTCAGCGCGCTGCTGCTGTCCGCGCCGCGCTTCGACAAGGGCGTGGAGCTGCGGCACACGGGCGCCCGGCTGCCCTCGCTGCCGCACATCCGGATGACCGTGGAGATGCTGCGGGGGGCCGGCGCCGAGGTGGACGCGCCGGAGGACGGCGGCGAGCCGCACGTGTGGCGGGTGGCGCCGGGCGGCCTGCGCGGGCGGGACCTGACGGTGGAGCCGGACCTGTCGAACGCCCAGCCGTTCCTGGCCGCCGCGCTCGTCACCGGCGGCCGGGTGACGATTCGCGACTGGCCCCGGCGGACCACGCAGCCCGGGGACGCGCTGCGCGAGATCTTCACGGAGATGGGCGGCTCCTGCGAGCTGGTGACCACGGGGGACCGCACGGACCTCGTCTTCACCGGTGCCTCCTCGGCGGGCGGCGTCCGCGGCATCGACATCGACCTCTCCGAGGTCGGCGAGCTGACGCCCGGCATCGCCGCGGTGGCGGCGCTCGCGGGCTCGCCGTCCCGGCTGCGCGGCGTCGGCCATCTGCGGCTGCACGAGACGGACCGGCTCGCCGCCCTCACCCGGGAGATCAACGGGCTGGGGGGCGACGTCACCGAGACCGCGGACGGCCTGGAGATCCGCCCCCGCGCGCTGCACGGCGGCGTCTTCCACACGTACGACGACCACCGGATGGCCACCGCGGGCGCGGTCCTGGGCCTGCTGGTGAAGGGGGTGCAGGTGGAGAACGTGGAGACGACCGCCAAGACCCTGCCCGACTTCCCCCGGATGTGGGCCGGCCTGCTCGCCGGGACGGACACCGGGCCCGCGGCCGGCGCGCCCGCCGCCCAGGACCCGAGAGACTGACCCGCGCGATGCGGCGCTACGGCAAGAACCCCGACGAGGACGACGTCCGCGTACGCCCGGACCGCCGGGGCAGCCGCCCCCGCAGCCGCAACCGCCCCAAGCACGAGGACGCCGCCGAGGGCCTCGTCCTCACCGTCGACCGCGGCCGCATCACCTGCCTCGTCCGGGAGCGCACCATCACCGCCATGAAGGCCCGCGAGCTGGGCCGCAAGGGCATCGTCGTCGGGGACCGCGTCGCCGTTGTCGGGGACGTCTCCGGGGACCCCGGGACGCTGGCGCGCATCGTCCGCGTCGAGGAGCGCAGGTCGGTGCTGCGCCGCACGGCGGACGACGACGATCCGTACGAGCGCGTGGTCGTCGCCAACGCCGACCAGTTGGCCATCGTGACCGCACTCGCCGACCCGCCGCCGCGGCCGCGGCTGGTGGACCGCTGCCTGGTCGCCGCGTACGACGGCGGGCTCGACCCGCTGCTCGTGCTCACGAAGTCGGACCTGGCGCCCGCGGACGAGCTGCTGGAGTCGTACGCGCCGCTGGGCGTCCGGGCCGTCGCCTGCAACCGCGACGAGCTGGCCACCGGCGAGGGCGCCGCCCGCGTGCTGGACCTGCTCACCGACCGCGTGACCGCCTTCGTCGGCCACAGCGGCGTCGGCAAGACCACCCTGGTCAACGCGCTCGTGCCGGAGCGCCAGCGGGCCACCGGCGAGGTGAACGTCGTCACCGGCCGCGGCCGGCACACCACCACGTCCGCGCTCGCCCTGCCGCTGCCCGACGACAAGGGCTGGGTCATCGACACCCCGGGCGTGCGGTCGTTCGGCCTGGCGCACGTGGATCCCTCGCGCGTCATCCACGCCTTCCCCGACCTGGAGCCCGGGACGGCGGACTGCCCGCGCAACTGCAGCCACGACGAGCCGGACTGCGCGCTGGACGCCTGGGTCGCCGGGGGCCACGCCGATCCCGCCCGGCTGGCCTCGCTGCGCCGCCTTCTCGCCACCCGCGAGCGCCGGGAAGGGGACTGACCGCGGCCGGGCCGCGGGCCGCCGGAGCGTTTCGGCAGGTCCGTCGCCCCCGCGGAGGCGTGTTGGGCATAATCGCAGGAGCGTCAACCGAACGGGAGGCACTACACGATGGCGTGGCTGCTGGTCGTCGTGGCCGGAATCCTCGAAACCGGCTTCGCCGTCTGCCTCAAGCTCTCCCACGGCTTCACCCGGCTCTGGCCGACGGTCGCCTTCTGCGTCTTCGCGCTCGGCAGCTTCGGCCTGCTGACGCTGTCGCTGAAGAAGCTCGACGTCGGCCCGGCGTACGCGGTGTGGACGGGCATCGGTGCCGCGGGCACCGCGATCTACGGCATGGCCTTCCTCGGCGACATGGTCTCCACGCTGAAGCTCGTCTCCATCTCGCTGGTGATCGTCGGCGTCATCGGCCTGCAGTTGTCCGGCTCGGCGCACTGAGCGCCAGCAGCCCGCGCACCGTACGCTCCACGTCCTCGCCCCGGGCCGCGGGCGCGACCACGTAGGACAGCGTCAGCCGGGTCACCGCCTCGCAGACCCGGCGGCGTTCGCCGAGGGTCCCCGGCAACTGCTCCTCCAGCGCCTTCAGTACCCGGTCGCGCACCTCCTCGACCAGCTCCGCCGGCGTCTCCACGGACGGGTCCCGGCGCCGTGCGCCCGGCGTCCCGCCCCTGGCGGGCACGCGCCGCGCCGGGGTCGGCAGTTGCTCGCCCCAGCAGCCGGTGAGCGCGGCGCGCACCAGCGGGTTGCCGCGCGCGGCGCGCAGGGTCCAGGCCACCAGGGCGAGCAGCCTGCCACCGGCGTCGGCACCGGATCTGCGGGCGCCCGCCAGCGTCCGTTCCACGCCCGCGAGATAGCCGTCGACCTCGCGTCTGACGAGGGCCTGCGCGAGGCCCTCCTTGCTGCCGAACTCGTTGTAGAGGGTCTGGCGGGACACCCCGGCCGCGGCGGCGACGTCGACCATCCGCACCGCCGCCCAGGGCCGGCTCCTGAGCGCCGCGAAGGCGGCGTCGAGAAGTGCCTCTCGCGCTGTGGGCATCCTGGCCTCCAGAGGGCGACCGTGCGCTCAGAATTGACGCACCGCCAGGTGCTGTCAAGGGTCCGTACGGGGGGCTCGGAGGCCCGCCACGCGCGCGGGCGAAGGTTGGCGGCGCACCTTTGGGGTTACTGTTCGTTGCATGGCCGGTTTTCATGATGATCTGCGTCTCGCCCACGTCCTGGCGGACGCCGCCGACGCCACCACGATGGAGCGGTTCAAGGCCCTCGACCTGAAGGTCGAGACGAAGCCTGACCTGACTCCGGTGTCGGAGGCGGACAGATCGGCGGAGGAGCTGATCCGCTCCTCACTGCGCCGCGCCCGGCCACGCGATGCCGTGATGGGCGAGGAGTACGGCACCGAGGGCACGGGCCCGCGGCGCTGGATCATCGACCCCATCGACGGCACGAAGAACTACGTCCGCGGCGTGCCCGTCTGGGCGACGCTCATCGCGCTGATGGCGCCGGGCCCCGAGGGCAACCAGCCGGTCGTCGGCGTGGTGTCGGCGCCGGCCCTCGGCCGCCGGTGGTGGGCGGTGCAGGGCGGGGGCGCGTACACCGGCCGCAGCCTGGCGAAGGCGAGCCCGCTGCGGGTGTCGGGCGTCCAGCGCATCGAGGACGCCTCGTTCGCGTACTCCTCGCTGCACGGCTGGGACGAGCGCGGCCGGCTCGACGGCTTCCTGCACCTCACCCGCGACTGCTGGCGCAGCCGGGGGTACGGGGACTTCTGGCCGTACATGATGGTCGCCGAGGGGACGGTGGACATCTGCGCGGAGCCGGAGCTGTCGCTGTGGGACATGGCGGCGTGCGCGGCGATCGTGGCGGAGGCGGGCGGCTCGTTCACCGGTCTCGACGGTGAGCCCGGACCGCACAGCGGCAACGCCGCGGCGTCCAACGGGCTGCTCCACCAGGAACTGCTGAAGTATCTCGGCCCGTAGCCGCACATCGGGACCGCCGGCCAAACCCGCGCCCGGAGGCGCGAGGGCCGGCGGCCGGGCATCTCCCGCCCCTTGTTGCGCTCTCCTGAGCGTGCCAGTCTGGGCACTGACAGACCTTGTGAACTTGTGAAACCCTTCACAGGTCGCGCAAGGGCCCGTTCGTACGCCTAGGAGGTGGCTCCACCCCATGCTCGTCCGCGACGCCATGAGCACGGTGGTCCTCACCATCGGCCCCGCACACACACTCCGCCAGGCCGCCCGGCTGATGTCGGCGCGGCGCGTCGGCGCGGCGATCGTCTTCGACCCCGACACCAGCGGGCTCGGCATCCTGACCGAGCGCGACATCCTCAACTCCGTCGGCGCGGGCCAGGACCCGGACACCGAGAAAGCCGACGATCACACGACCACGGACGTCGTCTTCGCCGCACCCGGCTGGACCCTCGACGACGCCGCCGACGCCATGACGCACGGCAACTTCCGCCATCTCATCGTCCTCGACGACGCGGAGCCGGTGGGCGTCGTGTCGGTACGCGACATCATCCGCTGCTGGACCCCCGCGCGGCAGGCATCGGAGCGCCGCGAGACAGCCCTCGCGTAGCGCACCCGACGCGTCAGAGGGGCCGGGAGCCCGACCGGCATCCCGACCCCTCTGTCCGTGCACGGCAACCGGTCCGCGCCCGCGCAGGGCCTGGAGCACGAACCCGGAACCGATCACCGCAGTCTGGCAGCGAGCCTACATTAGACATAGTCCAAGTCAAGATCCCTATGAAGTTCGTATGGGTTCTGGCCATAGAGCGGTGCGCTGCTACCCTGAATGCATGAGCGACCTCCTGGAGCGACTGCGCGGCCGTGGCTTCCGGCTCACCGCACAGCGGCGAGTCGTGGCCGAGGTTCTGGACGGCGACCACGTGCACTACACGGCCGACGAAGTACTCGCGCGTGCCACCGCCCGGCTCCCGGAGATCTCGCGGGCGACCGTCTACAACACGCTGGGCGAGCTGGTCGCCCTCGGTGAAGTGCTCGAGGTCAGCACGGACGGCCGCGCCAAGCGGTACGACCCGAACGCCCACAGTGCGCACCAGCACCTGGTCTGCAGCCGCTGCGGCTCGATCCGCGACGTGCGCCCGGAGGGCGACCTGCTGTCGACGCTGCCCGAGGCCGAGCGTTTCGGCTTCCGGGTCTCCGGCGCGGAGGTCACGTATCGCGGCGTCTGCCCGGACTGCGCGGAGCGCAGCGCTTAGTAATTTGCACTGGTCGATGCGCCAGGGGTAGTGTTGGTTTCACCGACGCGGGGTGGAGCAGCTCGGTAGCTCGCTGGGCTCATAACCCAGAGGTCGCAGGTTCAAATCCTGTCCCCGCTACCACTGACGGAGGCCCGGACCACATGGTCCGGGCCTCCGTCGTTGTCTGTGCGCGGGCGAACACCACGCAGAAGCGGCCGGCGGCTGTGTGCCACCGGCCGCTTCCGACCGTACGAGGCCCTGCCGGGCCGACCCGCGGCGTTACGCGCCCCTCGGCGGCGGCCGGGGACCACCCGGGCCGCTCCTCAGGCGGTCAGCTCCTGCGCGAGCGCGTCCCGCAGCCGGGCGGCGCGCTCCGCGACCTCCGCGGGGCCCAGCTCCACCGCGCGCGACGACCAGTGCTGGCTCTCCGGCAGGTCGCCCCGCCGGGCCGCCAGCAGCGCCAGCCGCAGCGCCGCGCGGCCGTGGCCGTGCTCCGCCGCCCGGCGCCACCAGATCGCCGCCTCCGGCACGCTGCCCTCCCGGGCCAGCAGCAGGCCCAGGTTGAACGCGCCGTTGCGGCTGCCGGCCTCCGCCGCGGCCCGGTACCACCGGCCCGCGGCCTCCGTGTCGCCCCGGGCGGCCGCGCGCATGCCCAGCCGCACCTGGGCACGCCGGTGCCCCTGCCGCGCGGCCTGCTCGTACCACCGCTCGCACTCGGCTGCGTCGGCGTCCGAGCCGCCCGCCGTACCCGCGGGGCCCGGGCCGCCCCACGCCCGCGCACCGCGCGAGCCCGCGGCGTCCGGCCCCGGCCCCGCTCCGGCCCCTGGCCGCCGGTCGTCCAGCAGCGCCGCCAGCCGGAACGCCCCCTCGGCGCTGCCGCCCTCGGCGGCCGTCCGCAGCCGGTGCTCGGCGTCCTTCTCCTCGCCCTCGCGCAGCAGCGCGATGCCGACCTGCAGCGCGGCCTCCACGTGCCCGGCCGACGCGGCACGCTCGTACCACTGCCGCGCGCCCGTCTCGTCGTCCCGGCCCGCGTGGATGATCCCGAGGTTGAACGCCGCGTCGACGCTGCCCGCCTCCGCGGCCTTCGAGAACCACGGCTCGGCGCCCGCGGCGTCGCCGCGCTGCAGCAGCAGCACGGCCAGCGCGTTGGCCGCCTCGCAGTGACCCGTGTACGCGGCCTGCCGGTACCACTGCTCGGCCTGCTCGACCCGGTTCTCCCCGGCGCACAGCAGCGCCAGGTTGTACGCGCCGTTGACGTCGCCCGCACCGAGCGCCGCCCGGTACCACCGCTCCGCCTCCTGCGGCTCGCCGCGGTCGGCGTAGAGCGCGCCGAGCGCGTTCGCCGCGTTGCCGTCGCCGTCCCTGGCCGCCTGGCGCCACCACACGGCCGCGCTGGCGTCGTCCCCCGCGTCGCGCAGCAGGAAGCCCAGCGCGCAGGCCGCCCGCGGCTCGCCGCCCCGCGCGGAGATCACGTACCACCGGCCGGCCTCCTGCGACTCGCCGCGCTCCTCCAGGAGCGTGCCGAGGTGCAGGGCGGCGCGCACGTGCCCGCGCGCGGCGGCCTGCCGGTACCACTGCTCGGCCTCGGCGACCGGGTCGTCGCCGGCCCCGGGCCCGCCGCGGACGAGGCTCACCGCGCCCGGCGCCGCCGGGGGCGTCAGCCGCGTACCGGTCTCGACGCCGCTGCCGGACCTGGCCCGGGTGCCGGTGTCCAGGATGCGCGCGAGGCGGTACGCCGCCTCGCGGTGCCCCTTGTCGGCGGCGATCCGGAACCAGCGCTCCGCGCCCACGTCGCTGCGGTGCTCCAGCAGGTCGGCGAGGGCGTAGGCGCCCAGCGCATGGCCGGCCTCGGCGGACTGGCGCAGCCAGTACTCGGCGCCGGGCTCGTCGCCGTTCTCCCGGTAGTAGCGCCCCAGCGCGTGCGCGGCGGCGGGCGAGCCGCCGACCGCGGCGATGCGCCACCAGCCGGCCGCCTCGTGCACCTGGCCGCGCTGGTAGAGCAGCACGCCCAGGTTGTTCGCCGCGGCCCGGTCGCCCTCGGCGGTCGCCGCGCGCAGCACCGGCTCCGCGCCGTCCAGGTCCCCCTTGCGCAGCAGGGCGGCGCCCTCCGCGCTGAGCCGCGCCACGGCCGGATCCTGGCCGCGCGCAGCGCTCGGCTCACCGGCGGCGGGAGCCTTGCGCTCCTGTCCGCCGGTGCCCCCTGTCTTACGGGCGTCCAACACCCTTGCCTCGTCCCCCATGAGGTCCATCGTCGCACCACCTGCAACCCGCGTACACCTGGTATACCGCAGCCAGGAAGGTCACTTCAGCGGTTTGTCGACTTCCCGACACAACGACTGAACAAACCTTGTCACGCCGACACCCCTCAAAACAATGACCTCAGAAACACACACACGATGCATCCGTCCCCCTCACCACACCGCCCCCACGGTGCACACGGATCACGCGGCAGGAACACGTCGAGGCCCGGAGTCCGATGGACTCCGGGCCTCGATCTCGCGTAGCGGGGACAGGATTTGAACCTGCGACCTCTGGGTTATGAGCCCAGCGAGCTACCGAGCTGCTCCACCCCGCGTCGTGTGCCGTAAGGCTATCACGCTGCCGGGGGTCCCAACGCCGCCTGTCCTCGCGGCCCGTGGCCCGCCGGACGTCACGTCCGGCGGGCCACGGCCGCGCTAGGCCCCGCTGCCGCCGCCGTCACCGGCATCACCGGCATCGCTGCCGCCTCCGCCGTCACCGGCTCCGTCGGCTCCGCCGTCGCCGGCTCCCTCACCGGCTCCCTCACCGGCTCCGTCGCCGTTCGCGCCGGCCTGCTGCTCGGCGTCCTCGATCCGCTGGAGCGCCTCCTCCAGGTCGTCCTGGGCCTTGCCGTACGCCTCCCAGTCCTGGTCCTGGAGCGCCTGCTGACCGTCCTCGTAGGCCTTCTGAGCGTCCTCCACGGCGTCCTGGAGGCTACCGCCGGCCGGTGGTGGCTCCTCCGGTGGCGGCTCCTCGCCCGTGTCCTCGGGTGGTGTCGCTTCCTCCACCCCGAAGACGACGTTCAGCGCCTTGGGCAGCGTGTCCTCGAAGGCCGTCTGATCGCCGTACGTGACCAGCACCTTGCGCAGCAACGGGTAGCCGGTGCCGGTGCCTTGCACGTACACCGGCTCGATGTAGATCAGTCCGCCCTCCAACGGCACCGTCAGCAGGTTGCCGTAGATGACTTCCGAATCGCCTCTCTGAAGGATGTTGATCTGGTCGGCGATCGTGGCGTTGGAGTTGAATCTGGACTGCACGAGCTTCGGCCCCGGCACCGGACTGTTGGGTGGCAGCTTCAGGATTCTGATCTGCCCGAAGTCGTCGCTGCGCGCGTCCGCGCCCACGGCCATGTACGCGCCCAGGTTGTTCCGGTTGCGCGGCGTGAACGTGGTCGTCAGCGAGAACGACCGCGAGTCCTGGTCCGGCATCTTCATGCTCAGGTAGTAGGGCGGCACCGAGGACTCGACCTTGGTGGTCGGGTCGTCCGGGATCTCCCACTGCTCACTGCCGGAGTAGAACTGCTTGGAGCCGGTGACGTGGTACTGCGTCAGCAGTTCGCGCTGGACCTTGAACAGGTCCTGCGGGTAGCGCAGGTGGTCCATGAGCGCGTCGCTGATCTCCCCACGCGGCTTGACCGTGTCGGGGAACGCCTTCATCCAGGTCTTGAGGACGGGGTCCTCGGTGTCCCACTCGTAGAGGTCCACGCTGCCGTCGTACGCGTCGACGGTGGCCTTCACCGAGTTGCGGATGTAGTTGACCTGGTTCTGCTGCGCGACCACCGAACGCTGGTCGTCCGTCAGCGAGTCGGCCGTCGTGTCGCCCAGGGTGGTCCTGGTCGAGTACGGGTAGCCGTTGCTGGTGGTGTAGGCGTCGACGATCCAGGTGATCCGGCCGTCGACCACCGCCGGATACGGGTCGCCGTCGATCGTCAGCCACGGCGCGACGGCCTCCACCCGCTCCTTCGGGGTGCGGTTGTAGATGATCTGCGAGCCGTCGCCGATCGCACCGGAGTACATGATCTGCGGCTCGCTGAACGTCAGCGCGTACGCGGCCCTGTTGATCGGGTTGGACAGGTCGACGCCGCTGTCGCCCTTGTAGCGGTACGTCTTCTCGCCGGATTCGTCGGCGTAGTCGACCTCGTCCTGCGGGCCGCCCACGATCGAGTAGTCGCGGGTCTGCTCGCCGTAGTAGATGCGGGGCTCGTAGTCGCCCAGCTCGCCCTCGGGCGGCAGGTCCTTCTCCGTGTACGCCGGGTCGCCGTCCTCGGTGACCTCGGTGCCCTTGGCCGCGACGACGCCGTAGCCGTGGGTGTACCGGAAGTGGCTGTTGATCCAGCCCTTCTCCGGGATGCCGTTCACGTTGATCTCACGCAGGCCGACGACGGTGTCCTGCGAGTCGCCGTCCTCGTCCTCGTACCGGTCGACGTCCAGCGTGCCCGGGAACTGGTAGTAGCCGCGGACCTGCTGCTGCTGCTGGTACGTCGGCGAGACCACGCTCGGGTCGAGCAGCCGGACGCTCGCCGTGCTGTCGACGGCGCTGCGCAGCTGCTCGTTGGTGATGTCCTTGGGCGCCTGGCCCGAGTACTCCGTCACCTGGGAGCCATCGATGTCGTACGCCTTGCGCGTCGCGTCGATGTTCTTCTTGATGAACGGCGTCTCCTTGGCCTGCTCGTTCGGCTGCACCTGGAACTTCTGCACGATCGCCGGGTACAGCCCGCCGATCAGGATCGCCGAGAGCACCATCAGGCCGAGGCCGATGAGCGGCAACTGCCAGGTGCGCCGCCACAGCGTGGCGAAGAAGAGCACCGCGCAGATGATCGCGATGACGAAGAGGATCGTCTTCGCGGGCAGATACGCGTTCGCGTCGACGTAGCGCAGCCCTGTCCAGCCGTCGGTGGTTTTCAGGCCGCTGGTCTTGGTCGCCAGGCTGTAGCGGTCGAACCAGTAGGCCACCGCCTTCAGCGCCACGAAGGTGCCGAGCAGCACCGCGAGATGGCCGGTCGCCGCGGACGTCGCGCGCGCGCCCGGGCTGGAGATCCGCAGGCCGCCGTAGAGGTAGTGCGTGAGCGCGGCGGCGATGGTGCACAGCACGACCGTGGCGAAGCCGAAGCCGAGCAGGAAGCGGTACCACGGCAGGTCGAACGCGAAGAAGGAGATGTCCTTGTGGAACTGCGGGTCCTTCTCGCCGAACGACTGGCCGTTGACCCACAGCAGCCAGGTGCGCCACTGCCCGGTCGCGGAGGCGCCGGCGATGAGGCCCACCAGCGTGGCGATGCCGAGCAGCACCCACTTCTTGTACGGCGCCAGGTTCATCCGGTAACGGTCGAGGCTCTCCTGCTCCAGCGACATCGCGCTGAGCGGCGGCCTGAGCCGGTGGGCCAGCCAGATGTTGAAGCCCACGGCGAACGCCATCAGCAGGCCGAAGACGAAGAACAGCCCCACCTTGGTCCACAACCGGGTGGTGAAGACCGACGAATAACCGACGGAGCGGTACCAGAGCCAGTCCGTCCAGAAGCCGGCGAACATGACGAAGATGATCCCCAGGATGGCGAGCGCACCCAGGGTCATCAGCAGTGTTCGTACTCGCCGGGACGGCCTGCCCACACTGATCCGTGGCCCGGTGGGGCCCCCGCCGCGGTCCGGCATCTGGAAAGCCAAGGTGGCACCTCGATCGAGACGTGAACGTCATGTCATACGGCCCCCGCGGCACAGGGGCCCAATGTGGCAACTTACTAAAGCTTTACTCAGTTCCCGCCGGGGGGTGGCAGAGACCGATGAGGCAGGATTGCAAACATGTCCAACTCTCCCACCGGCGGTCCACCCCTGGCAGCCGACCCGCTGACTCGCGCGGTCCTGGAGCTTGACGAGTACGCGGCCGGTTTCGGCTGGGACCGGCCGCCCCGGCTCTTCGCCCTCGTCGACACCGCGCGGCTGCGCGCGCAGGAGCCGGACCTCGCCGAGCGGCTGAACCTCGACGCAGGTCAGGGCGCCGGCGACGGCACCGCCGCCGAGTCCGCCGCGGGGCCGGCCGCGCAGGTCTCGTACACGCCGATCGAGCAGCAGGAACTGCCCACCGGGCAGCCGCTCGACGAGTTCCTCGGCACCATCGCCTGGCCCGACGCGGTCGGTGGCTGCGCGCTCACGGTCGAGCGGCTGATGCTCCCGCCGGCGGCGGAGGCCGAAGTCCCGGACGATCTCGACGAGGAGGGGCTCGCCGCCTGGGTCGCCGGGCATCCGCGGCGCGAGGAGGTCCGGATGACGGTCGGCGTACTGCGCGACGGCAGCCGGGAGGCCGCGGTGCGGCTGCGCTCCAAGGACGCGCCCACGGAGGTGCTCACGGGGCCGGATCTGGTGCCGGGGCTCGCCCGGGCGCTGGCGGCGACGTTCGACTGACCCCGCCGTGACGGCCGGCCGCCTCCTCCGGGGTGGCCTGCCGTTACCCGTTCCGCGCGCTCCGTACGCGCCCAACTACTCCTTGCACTCGTCGAGCTGGTCCAGATTGCCGTCGCGGATGTCCTTCAGCGCGTCCATCGCGTCGGACATCGTCCGGATCTCGATGAGCGTGAGCCCGTCGGGGACGTCCCGCGCGGCCGTGGCGCAGTTCGCCGCGGGCGTGAGGAAGAACTTCGCACCCTGGTCGCGGGCGCCGACGGTCTTCATGTGGATGCCGCCGATCGGCCCGACCCGGCTCTCGGTGTCGATCGTGCCGGTGCCGGCGACGAACTCGCCGCCCGTGAGGTCGCCCTTGGTGAGCTTGTCGACGATGCCGAGCGCGAACATCAGCCCCGCGCTGGGGCCGCCGACGTCGGCGAGCTTGATGTCGATCTCGAACGGGAAGGTGTGCGCGGTGCCCGCCGTGATGCCCACCATGGCCTTGCCGGGCTCCTGTTCGGACTCCCTGGTGGTGACGGTGATCTCCTCACCCGGCAGCCTGCGGGGGTCCTCGCCGTTCTTCTCGGCCTTCTCGGCCTTGTCCGCGGGGACGATGCGGAACGTGACCTTCTCCCCCGGCTTGCGGCTGGTGACCAGCTTGACCACATCGCTCGGCCCGTCGACGGGCTCGCCGTCGACGGCCTTGATCACGTCACCGGCGTGCAGGGTGCCCTGCGCGGCACCGCCCGCTACCACGGAGGCCACGATCACGCGCGTGGTGAAGGGGATGCCCAACTCGTCGAGCGCGGCGACCTTGGCGCTCTCCTGCGAGGCGGTGAACTGCTCGGCGTTCTGCTGGTCGACTTCCTCGGCGGTGCTGTCGTCGGGGTACAGCGACTCGTGCGGCACCACCGCGTCGTCGGGCGAGAGCCAGCCGTAGACCGCCTCGACGAGGTTCATCTTGTAGTCGGCGCCGGTGACGCGGACCGTCGTCATGTTGAGGTTGCCGCTCGTCGGATACGTCTTGCGGTCCTCTATCTGCAGGACGGGCTCGCCGTCGTGGCCCCCGAGGGTGTTCACCGTGGGCCCGGGCGACATCTCTGCGTACGGAACGGGGATGAAGACCCCGGCGACGAGGATGGCGAGCAGCGTCACGGTGGAGGCGAGCAGCGTCGCCGTGCGGCGTGGCATAGAACGACAGTACGGGACGCTCAAGCGGCCCCGGAACGTGAGTGGCTACGCTCCATGGCTTCCCGGAAGCGGGCGTACCCCGCGAGCTCCGTGCTGTCGCCCACCCTGCGGGTGCGCGTTGCCCAGCTTGCCCATATCGCGGCTCCCCCGGCCGATGCGAGGGGTATGACCAACCAGGCTATCGCTGCCATCCCGTGCTCCTAGCTGACGTGAGGTCTTTCCGTTAAGCCAACGCTCACGCGGGCCCGAAAGTTACGCAACTCGACAACCTCAGCCAGCGCCTACCCATTCCTCCGTCCCGTCTGTGAACTTCTGGTGTTTCCAGATGGGAACTTCGCGCTTCAGGGTGTCGACCAGGCTACGGCAGGCGTCGAACGCCTCCCCGCGGTGCGGGCAGGAGACGGCGACGACGACGGCGAGATCTCCCACGGCCAGTTCCCCCACGCGGTGGACGACGGCCAGCGCCCGCACCGGATAGTCGGCCGCGACCTTCTCCGCGATCCGGCGCATCTCGGCCTCGGCGGTCGGATGGGACGAGTACCCGAGCGCGGTCACGTCCTGGACGCGCTCGGACGCCGCCTGCCGGTCGTGGTCACGGACCGTGCCGACGAAGAGCGCCGTGCCGCCCGCGGCGGGGTCGCCCACGGCGGCGAAGACCTCGTCGAGCGAGAGCGGCTGCTCACGGATCGCGACGAGCCGTACGGGGTCTGCTGCGGCCTGCTCGCCCGGGTGCTGCGGGGTGTCTGCCATCCGTCCATCCTGCCGCACGGGACCGCCGGCGCGCCCCCGCACGACGGTCGGCGGCGGCCGGCGCGCGTAAGGGCCGGGGCGCGGTCCGTACGCGACGCTCCGCCGCCGCGCCGGCTCAGATCTTGCCGCGCCGCGCCTTGCGCACCCGGCGCACGACCGCGGCCGTGCCCAGCAGCGCGACCGTCGCCCCGGCCGCACCCGCGGCGCCCGCCGCGGCGGCGTCCTTGCGGCCCAGCCGGCGGCCCGCGACGGTGTGCCGGCCGGAGACCTCCGCCAGCAGCTCGGCGAGGACCTCCTCGTTGGTGTGCTGCGGGCGCCAGCCCGCGTCGTGCAGCCTGCTGCCGCTGACGACCCACGGGTACATCGTGTACGCCAGGTCACCGGCCGGCGACGGGGTGAGCCCGAGGCGGTGCAGCCGGGAGGCGGCGCCGAGCGCGACGGCGGACGGCAGCTCCATGCGCCGGATGCCGGTCAGCTCCTCGACCTCCTCCTGCTCCAGCCAGCCGTCGCAGCCGACCGCCAGCTCCCCCTCGGCCTTCTCCAGCGCCGCGAACTCCAGCGCGGCGGCCAGATCGTCGATGTGGCAGAACTGCCAGCACGGCCGGGTGCCCTTGACGACCAGCAGCCGGGGCGACTCGAAGTACCTGGTCAGCGGGGTGTCGACGCCGCCGACGACGGCCGCCGGGCGCACGACCGTGACGTTGAGCCCGGGGTGCGCGCGGGGCGCGCGGCGGCCCAGGCGCTCCATCTCCAGCAGGTCGCCGACGCCGGTGGCCTCCTCGGTGGCGCGCAGTTCGGCGTCCTCGGCGAGCGGGACGGGGTTGTCGGGCAGCGCCCCGTAGACCATGGCGGAGGTGCACAGGACGACCCGGCGCACGCCCGCCGCGGCGGCGGCGGTGAGCACCGTCTGCGTACCGCGTACGTTGTACGCCGTCCGGGCGGTGGCGTCGGTCTCCAGGTCCAGGTCGAGGGCGAGGTGCACGACGACGTCCGTGCCCCGCAGCTTGTCGGCGATCGCGGGGTCCCGCACGTCCAGCACGTGCCAATGGGCCTCGGGCAGCTCGCCGCGGCGTTCGTCGATGGCGACGACCTGCTTGACCTCGTCGGAGGCCGCCAGCCGCTCCGTGACAAGGGCGCCGATGCCGGCCGCCGCCCCGGTGACGGCGACGACGGGGCGCCACGCGCCCGGGGCGGGCTCGTCGGCCGCGCCCCCATCGGCGGCCTTTCGCGCTGCGCGAACGTTCGGTTCCGGGGAACTCACCGAGCGGCTCCAGTGGTTGTGTGCAGTAGTTCCATCCATCCTGCCCCAGCCGCACCCGCGGCGGTGGCGGCGGGCGCCAGGACATCGTGCAGGCATACGAAGCGGCATAGGGTGGAGGTAGTGGAGGGCGTACGCCGCCGGCCCGGTGCAGGCGGCCCGACGAGCCGAGGAAACCGTGAGTGACACCCCATTCGGATTCGGCCCCCCGAAGGAGCCGGACGACGACGGCGAGGGCGACGACAAGGGTGCCCGCAAGGGGGACGGCGACCGGAGCGGCCGGGACCCGTTCGGCTTCGGGGGCGCCGGGAGCGACCCGCAGAACCCGTTCGCGGCCATCTTCGGCTCCCTCGGCGGCCAGGGCGGCGCCATGGGCCCGCAGGATCTGGGCGCGGCCTTCCAGCAGCTCGGCCAGATGCTGAGCTACGAGGGCGGGCCGGTCAACTGGGACATGGCCAAGGACATCGCCCGGCAGACCGTCGCCCAGGGCGCCGCTGAGGGCACCTCCCAGGCCGGAGGCTCTGGGGGAGAGTCCAAGGACGCCAGCGTCGGGGCCGCCGAGCGGAAGGCGGTCGAGGAGTCCGTGCGCCTTGCCGACCTGTGGCTGGACGGCGCGACGTCGCTGCCCTCCGGCTCGGGCGCAGCGCTGGCCTGGAGCCGCGCGGAGTGGGTCGAGGCGACGCTTCCGGTGTGGAAGGAACTGGTCGACCCGGTCGCCGAGCGCGTGGGCGCCGCGATGGGCGGTGTGCTGCCGGAGGAGATGCAGGCCATGGCCGGCCCGCTCATCGGCATGATGCGCTCGATGGGGGGAGCCATGTTCGGCACCCAGATCGGGCACGCGGTGGGGGTGCTGGCCGGCGAGGTCGTCGGCTCCACCGACATCGGGCTGCCGCTCGGTCCCGCGGGCAAGGCGGCCCTGCTGCCGGTGAACATCAAGCGGTTCAGCGAGGGCCTGGGCGTGCCGCAGGACGAGGTCCGGCTGTACCTGGCACTGCGCGAGGCGGCGCACCAGCGGCTCTTCGCGCACGTGCCGTGGCTGCGCTCGCACCTCTTCGGCGCCGTCGAGGGCTACGCGCGCGGCATCAAGGTCGACACGTCCAAGCTGGAGGACCTGGTCGGCCAGGTCGACATCGAGCGGCCCGAGCAGTTGCAGGAGGCGCTGCAGCAGGGCATGTTCCAGCCGGAGGACACGCCGGAGCAGAAGGCGGCGCTGGCCCGGCTGGAGACGGCGCTCGCGCTGGTCGAGGGCTGGGTGGACGCGGTCGTGCACGCGGCCGCGGAGCCGCACCTGGACGCCCCGTCGCTGAACTCGCTGCGCGAGGCGCTGCGCCGCAGGCGCGCCACGGGCGGCCCGGCGGAGCAGACGTTCGCGACGCTCATCGGCCTGGAGCTGCGGCCGCGGCGGCTGCGGGACGCCTCGCGGCTGTGGGCGTCGCTGGCGGACGCGCGCGGGGTCGACGGGCGGGACGCGCTGTGGGCGCACCCCGACATGCTGCCGACGGCGGGCGACCTGGACGACCCGGACGGGTTCGTGCACAGCGAGCAGGCTGACTTCTCGGAGCTGGAGAAGCTGCTGGGCTCGGGGGGCGACGCCGAATCCGGTGACTCCGGCGGGAAGGACGCGCCGGACGGGAAGGGCGGCCCGGACGGGCAGGACGGCGGCAGCGGCAACGGCAACGGCAAGGGCGACGACAAGGGCGACGGGGGCAAGTGACGCTGCGGGACGACGCCGAGCGCGTACTGAAGGAGTGGAGCGCGCCTGACGGCGATCAGGACGCGCTCCGCCTCAGGTATCTGGAGTTTCTGGCGGCGCATCCCGACGGGATGTGGAAGCCGTGCGCGGATGGGCATATGACGGCCAGCGCGCTGATCGTCGACACGGCGCATGAGCGGGTGCTGCTGACTCTTCACCGCAAGCTGAACATGTGGCTGCAGACGGGCGGCCACTGCGAGCCCGAGGACGCGACGCTGGCCGCGGCGGCGCTGCGGGAGGCGCACGAGGAGTCGGGCGTGGCGGGACTCACGCTGCTGCCCGGCGGCCCCGTCGGCCTCGACCTGCACCACACGCCGTGCGCCTGGCACCTGGACGTGCAGTACGTGGCGCTGGCCCCCGAGGGGGCGGTGCCGGCGATCAGCGAGGAGTCGCTGGATCTGCGCTGGTACGGGTACGACGCGGTGGCCGGCGTCGCCGACGAGTCGGTGGCGCTGCTGATGGAACGCACCCGGGCGCGGCTGGCCTGACGGCGGGGGCAGAGCGGAGGGCCGGGGAGCTGCGGGCCCGAGGGCCGGGCCGGCTAGATGAATGAGTCCGATCTCGCGTCGTTCGCCCGGAGGGCGGGCGGGGCGGGGGCACCGCCCACGCCCCCCCCCGGGGCGTAGGGGGAGTCTGGTGCGTGCGATCGCAAGGCGGAGGGCCGACCGCATAGGGGGCCTCTTCGGCCGATCCCGACAACGCGGCGAGCGTGCGTGCCGGGCTCCTCCCCCACAGCGCGCTGCGCGCACGTGGGCGGTACCCCCAGCCGCAGGCGGGAGATCGGACTCATTCATCTAGTCCCTGGCCGGTGGCGGGGTGGTCGGTGTGGGGCGCGGGATGAACGGCAGGCTCTCGCCGGCGACGACGCCCTCCAGGTAGCCACGGGCCCGCTCGGTGCGGGGGTAGGCGCCGACGAGGTCCCAGAAGCGGGGGCCGTGTCCCGGCACGAGCAGGTGGGCCAGCTCGTGGATCAGCACGTAGTCGATGACGTACTCCGGCATGCCCTTCAGCCGGTGCGAGAGGCGGATCGTGCCCTCGGCGGGGGTGCAGGAGCCCCAGCGGGTGTTCTGGTTGGTGACCCAGCGCACGCTGCTGGGCCGGGCCCGTCCTTCGAGGTACTGCGCGGAGAGCCGCTGGGCCCGGTCGGCCAGCTCGGCGTCGCCCGGCATCCGCCGGTTCTCCTGGGCCTGCAGCTTGTCGAGCATGACCGTGACCCAGCGCTGCTCCTCCGCCTCGCTCATGCGGGCGGGGATCAGCACGACGGTGCGGTCGCCCTCGCGATATGCGGAAACGGTCCTGCGCCTGCGCGTGCTGCGTCTGACCTCGACCGCTCTCGACGGTTTCGGCCGTCCCGGGATGTGCTCTGGGTCAGCGGGCACGGCATGACGTTACCTGGTCAGGGCGGAGAAAGTCCCGACCAGGAGCAGGCGTGCGGCGCCGCCGCAGAGGTCGCGGCCAATTCGTAATACTTTTTCCGGCACCTGTGGATAACTCATGACGCAGTGGGGCGGGCTGCTGGCAGAGTGACGGAGGAACGAGGGGGCGCGATGCATCCGATGATCAAGCCGGCGCTGCGGCGGAGCTGGCGCGACAGGCACACCATGCAGATGGGCGTGACCAGGGCACATGCGGTGTCGATCCACCCGGTCGACTCGGCGACGGGGCTGTTCCTGCGCAGGCTGGACGGCACGCGCGGACTGGACGCGCTGCGCCGTGAGGCACACAGGTTCGGCCTCTCCCCCCGGTCGGTCGACACGCTGGTCGCCCGATTGACGCGGGCCGGGCTGATCGACGACGGTCCGCCCCCGCCGAATGACACGGGAACTCCCCGGGACGACCACCCGACCTCCACGGGCCGTCCACGTCGCATCCACCGTTCCGCGGACGCCGGTCCGCCGGTAGTGCACGCCGCACCGGCGGTCGTGCTGCCGCGGGACCGCCCGCCGTCGTCCGGCCCGTCGCCGTCCGGCCCTCCGGCGTCCGCTTCCCGGGCCGGCCGGGTGTCGCCGCCCGGGGGCCGGCGGCGGGGCGGGGTGATACCGGCGCGGTTGCGGGCGGACCAGGCGTCGCTGTCCGTGGTGCATCCGGAGCCCGGGGCCGCGGAGGCGCGGCTGAGGGCGCGGCGGGGGCTGCGGGTGGTGGTGCGCGGTGCCGGGCGGGTGGGGGCTTCGGTGGCGGCGCTGCTCTCCGCCGCGGGCGTCGGCGGGGTGGAGGTGGTCGACGGCGGCTGCGTCGAGCCCTGGGACGTGGCGCCGGGCGGTGCGGGTGCGGGGGACGTCGGCCGGCGGCGCGGTGACGCGGCCGTGGGCGCGGTGCGGCGGGCCGGGCCGTGGCCGGCGGCGCGGGGCGGGCGACCGGGCGGTGCGGTGTCGCTCGTGGTGCTGGCGCCGCGGGACGGGCTGGCGGCGTACGCGCCGGATCCGGAGGTCGCGCGGCGGTACCGCGAAGCGGGCATTCCGTACGTGTACGCGGGGGTGCTGGAGGGCACGGGGGTGGTGGGACCGCTCGTGCTGCCGGGTGGTTCTGCGTGCGCGGGCTGCCTCGCGGCGGCCCGGACGGAGGCGGAGCCGGAGTGGCCGCGGATGCTCGCCCAGTGGCGGGCCGGAGGTGATCGGGAGGGGGTTGCCGCGTGCGATGTGGCGTTGGCGACAATGGTGGCAGGGCTGACGGCGGCCCACGCGCTTACTTTTCTCGACGGGCGCCTGCCGGTCTGTACGGGGGCCCGGCTGGAGTTCGCGCTGCCGGGCCTGGCCTGGGAGTTGACGAAGCTCGATCCACACCCGAGGTGCGGGTGCGGTGCGGCGGCAGCCGCTGACCGGGATACGGGAGTGGCCCATGTCTGACCTTCCGCGCAAGGCGATCACGCGTACGGCCAGGTTGGCCTCGCTGCCGGTGGGCTTCGCCGGGCGGGCCACCTGGGGGCTGGGCAAGCGGCTCGGCGGCCGGCCGGCGGAGCTGGTCGCCCGGGAGCTCCAGCAGCGCACCGCCGAGCAGTTGTTCAAGACGCTGGGAGAGCTGAAGGGCGGGGCGATGAAGTTCGGGCAGGCGCTGTCCGTCTTCGAGTCCGCGCTGCCGGAGGAGATCGCGGGGCCGTACCGCGCGGCCCTCACCAAGCTGCAGGAGGCGGCGCCGCCGATGCCGGTGCGCACGGTGCACGGTGCGCTGGCGGAGCGGCTGGGCCCGGACTGGCGCGATCTCTTCCTGGAGTTCGAGGACACGCCCGCGGCGGCGGCGTCGATCGGGCAGGTGCACCGGGCGGTGTGGCACGACGGCCGCGAGGTGGCGGTCAAGGTGCAGTATCCGGGCGCGGGCAAGGCGTTGCTGTCCGACCTGGCGCAGTTGGGCCGCTTCGCCCGGCTGTTGGGGCCGCTGGTGCCGGGGCTGGACATCAAGCCGCTCATCCAGGAGCTGCGGGACCGGGTGTCGGAGGAACTGGACTACGGGCTGGAGGCCCGGGCCCAGAGCGCGTACGCGGAGGAGTTCGCGGACGACCCGGATGTGCTGGTGCCGGACGTGGTGCACCAGGCGGACCAGGTGCTGGTCACCGAGTGGCTGGACGGGGTGCCGGTCTCGGAGCTGATAGCGAACGGCTCGCGGGCGGAGCGGGACCGGGTGGGCCAGTTGCTGGCGCGGTTCCTCTTCGCCGGTACGGCGCGCACGGGTCTGCTGCACGCGGATCCGCACCCGGGCAACTTCCGGCTGGTGAAGGAGGGCGAGCCGGAGGAGTGGCGGCTCGGGGTGATGGACTTCGGCACGGTGGACCGGCTGCCGGGCGGACTGCCGGAGGAGATCGGCATCGCGCTCGGGATGACGCTCGAAGGCGAGGCGGACGAGGTCTACGAGCTGCTGCGCGAGCAGGGGTTCGTGAAGCCGGACGTCGCTCTCGACCCGGAAGCGGTGATCGACTACCTGCTGCCGATCATCGAGCCGGCCGCGGTCGCGGAGTTCGCCTTCAGCCGCGAGTGGATGCGGACGCAGGCGGCCCGGATCGCCGATCCCCGCAACCCCGCGCACCAGTTGGGCCGGCAGCTCAACCTGCCGCCGTCGTATCTGCTCATACACCGGGTGACGCTCAGCACCATCGGCGTGCTCTGCCAGCTCGGTGCGCAGGTGCGCATGCGCGAGGAGCTGACGGAGTGGCTGCCGGGCTTCGCCGAGTACGCCGAAGGGGGTCGTCCGGAGGACGACCCCCACGAGGGTTCGGCGACGGAGGACCCGGCGACGGCGACCGCCTGACCGGGCCGGCCGCCGGCGGCCGGAGCCGTGGTCGCCGCCGGCCGGCCGCGACCCGGGCCCTGTCCGCGGCCGTTACTGCATGACCGCCATGGCCAGCGCGCGCCGGGCGCGCATGTGTGCGCGCTCGGCCCGGCGCTGCATCCGCCGGGCGGCGATGAGGCGCAGGGCCCTGCGTTCCTGCTCGGCGGCCTCTACCCGGTCCCGATACTGGGCCCGGGCAAGGGCTTCTGGCATGAGTTGCATCTGAAGGTTCCTGTTCTGGCGCTCGTCGTAGGCGCCTGCTTCGTGACGTGCTGCGGGGTGGTCGGTGGACGGGCTCATCGTCGTTTCCTGCTCTGCCGGTGCGTGTGCGCGTGGACGGTCGATCGTGCCGTGGGCGTTCATGCCACGACCGGGTTCTTCCGCGGACGCCCACGCGGCCGCTTGCGCGGCACCACCACGCCCTGGACGAACAGCTCGCCGCCCCAGACGCCCCACGGCTCGCGGCGCTCCTTCGCACCCGCGAGGCAGGCCTCACGGACGGGACAGGTCTGGCAGAGGGACTTGGCGTACTCGACGTCCGCCGGAGTCTCCGCGAAGAACACTTCGGGGTCGTAGCTGCGGCAGGGTACGAGGTCGCCGAGCGCGTCGATGCGCTCGTCGAGCTCGGTGAGAGCGGTGAGCTGGGTGGTCAAGGGGACCTCCAGGTCGGTGGTGCCGGGCACGGGGTCGGGCGTGGGCCTGTGCGGGGTGTGCACGGGGAGGGACACGGTTCCGTCCTTGCTCGTCGTCTTGATCAACTTCTGCGTTGGGCAAATCAAAAGGGCCGCGGATCCCGGTTCGGGTTCCGCGGCCCTGGAAGGTGCCGTCTCGATCGAGTCGATCAAGATGGTTCTTTCCAGGGTTCAGGCCCGCGGAAGGCCCGCATGTGCGTCGTGGCCGCAATGCCGCCTGCGAAGGCGCCATTGGCCCACTCCTGCTGGAGGTCGGCACCCGCTGCCGCCGCCGCATAGGCCGGAGCCTGCGCCGCTGCTACCAGGAGTGCCTTGGTCGGTCGCTCGTCACGGACACCCAGACCGCCACGGACACCGGACACACCGGTGGCGGGGACCTGGAACTTGGAGAGGGCGAGCAGGCAGGAGGAGACGACCTCGCGACCGTCGGCAGCACGACCGTCAAGTTTCGTGATGCTGATCATGGGTTTCTCCTCCTCTCTGGTCTCGTCGGACCGGCGAGCCGGTCCAAGGTCTCCTAGTACAACACGGAATCACCGGCTCCGTGAAGAGCTGTTCTTCCGTGCCGGAAGGCTATGAGGCTACTCCCGGCGATCGCAAACCATTTTTCGGGGACTTTTTTGCCGGGTCCCGTCAGGGCTCCTCGGCGGGCTCACCCGAAGGCTCCCGGCCGGCACAGAGATCCAGGACATCGGTGCCATATCGGTCGAGCTTGCGCTTGCCCACACCCGAAATGACCGACAGTTCCTGCTCGTTGACCGGTGCGGCCTCGGCGATGGCGATCAGGGTCTTGTCGGTGAAGACGCAGTACGCGGGCTGTCCCAGTCGCTGCGCCTGGACCGCGCGCCAGTCGCGCAGCCGCTCGTACAGCCCCTCGTCCATGTCCGAGGGGCAGTCCTCGCAGCGCATCAGCTTGATCTCGCCGGCGTCCGTCAGCGTCCGCCCGCAGACCCGGCAGCGCACCGGGCCGCGGCGCCGGCGCCGGGCTGCCGCGCCCCGCTCCGCACGGCCGCGCTCCACGCCGCCCTGCGACACCGTCCCGGCGGCGCCCCCGCGCCCCGAGCCCGGCCGCAGCCCGGTGAGGAAGCGGCTCGGGCCCCGCGAGGCCCGCCCGCCCGGCGAGCGGGACAGCGCCCAGGACAGCGACAGGTGTACCCGGGCCCGGGTGATGCCGACGTAGAGCAGCCGGCGCTCCTCCTCGATCTGCTCGGGCGTCTTGGCGTACGTGATCGGCAGCATGCCCTCGGTGAGCCCCACCAGGAACACCGCGTCCCACTCCAGGCCCTTCGCGGCGTGCAGTGAGGCGAGCGTCACACCCTCGACCGTCGGCGCGTGCTGCGCCGCCGCGCGCTCCGCCACTTCCTCGACCAGATCCCCCAGCGCCGCTCCCGGCCGGGCCCGCGCGAAGTCCTCGGCCAGCCGCACCAGCGCGGCCAGCGACTCCCAGCGGTCCCGCGCCGCGCCCGAGCCGGCCGGCGCCTCCGGGGACCAGCCCATCGTCCCCAGCACGGCCCGCACCTGCGCTGCCAGGTCGCCGTCCCGGCCGGCCTCGTCGAGCATCGCGTCGTTCTTGCCGGCCACCGCCGCCCCGCGCAGCTTGACCCCCGCCTCGCGCACCTCGGGGCGCTCGAAGAACCGCTCGGCGCCCCGCATCTGGTACGGCACGGAGCGGTCGGCGAGCGCCTGCTCGTAGACCTCCGACTGGGCGTTGATCCGGTAGAGCACGGCGATGGAGCTGGGCGCCACGCCCGCGTCGATGAGCCGGCGGACGTGCCGGGCGGTGCCCTCGGCCTCGGCGGGCTCGTCCGCGTACTCCGCGAACGCCGGCTCCGGGCCCGCGTCGCGCTGCGCGACCAGCTCCAGCCGGGCGGCGGCGGCCCGTCCCGTGGCCTGGGAGAGCACGCCGTTGGCCAGGTGGACGACCTGGGGTGTGGAGCGGTAGTCCCTGACGAGCTTGACGACGGTGGCGTCCGGGTGCCTGGTGCGGAAGTCCAGCAGGTGGTCGGGGGTGGCGCCGGTGAAGGAGTAGATCGTCTGGCTGGCGTCGCCGACGACGCACAGGTTGTCACGGCCGCCGAGCCACAGTTCGAGGAGCCGCTGCTGGAGGGGGCTGACGTCCTGGTACTCGTCGACGACGAAGTGCTGGTACTGCCGGTGCACCTGCTCGGCGATGTCCGGACGGTCCTGGAGCACGCCCACGGTGAGCAGCAGCACGTCCTCGAAGTCGATGACGCCGCGGTCGCGCTTCAACTGCTCGTACCCCCGGTAGATCCCGGTGATCTCGGCCGGGTCGCGCGGGGCGTCGCGGCCGGTCTTGGCGAGCGCCGCGGCGTAGTCCTCGGGGGCGGTCTGGGTGACCTTCGCCCACTCCAGCTCGCCGGTGACGTCCCGCAGCTCGTTGCGATCGAGGCGGACGCGGGTGCGCGCCGCGGCCTCCGCCACCAACTGGACCTTGCGCTCCAGCAGCCGCGGCAGCTCGCCGCCGACGGCGCGCGGCCAGAAGTACTGCAACTGCCGCAGGGCGGCGGAGTGGAACGTCCGCGCCTGCACGCCCGGGGCGCCGAGCTGGCGCAGCCGGCCGCGCATCTCGCCGGCCGCCCGGTTCGTGAACGTGACGGCCAGCACGCTGGCCGGCTGGAGCACGCCAGCCCGCACCCCGTACGCGATGCGGTGGGTGATCGCGCGGGTCTTGCCCGTGCCCGCGCCGGCCAGCACGCACACCGGGCCGCGCAGCGCCGTCGCCACCTCGCGCTGCTCCGGGTCGAGCCCCGCCAGCACCGCGTCCGCCGAGCCCGGGACGGCGGGGAACTCCGTGGGCTCCGGGGAGAGGGAGGGCTGCGGGGACGACGGGGGCTGCGGTGCTGCTGTCACCCCGCCATGCTGCCAGGTCCGCAGGGACCGGTGTGCCGGTTGTCCACAGGCCCCTGTTGAGGGCCCGGTTATCCACAGACGGCGGCCGGGACTACGGGAATGGCGGCGTCCCCGGGTACGTTCACCTTCCGGAACAGATCACGCCGCGACCCGGCCGACCCCCCAAAGGAGCGCAGCGACATGGCGGGCACCGTCACGATGTACAGCACCACCTGGTGCGGCTACTGCCGTCGGCTGAAGAGCCAGATGGACCGCGAGGGCATCCCGTTCGAGGAGGTCAACATCGAGCAGGACCCGGACTCCGCCGCCTACGTCGAGAGCGTGAACAACGGCAATCAGCTCGTGCCGACCGTCGTCGTGGTGCCGCGGCAGGGCGGCGAGTCCGTCGCCATGCCGAACCCTTCGCTGGCCCAGGTCAAGGCCGCCCTCGGCGCCTGACCGCGGCCGCCGGCGCCGGGCGGGGAGCCCGGCACCCGGCAGCACCCGCGGGTCCCGCAGCGGCGGCCGTCAGCCCGGCCGCCGCGGCAGGTCCGAGCCGTACCACAGCTCGATCAGCCGCCCCGCGATCGAGATGCCGTACGGCGGCAGCACCTCGCCCGACTCGTAGGCCGCGCCCAACTCGTCGCGGGAGAACCAGCGCGCCTCGTGCAGTTCCTCGCCGTCCACCCGGATCTCCGCGCCCTTGGCGTCCGCCGCCCGCGCGAGAAAGCCCACCATGAGGCTCGAGGGGAACGGCCACGGCTGGCTGGCCACGTACTCCACGTCGCCGACCACCACCCCCGCCTCCTCGAAGACCTCCCGCCGCACGGCGTGCTCCAGCGACTCGCCGGGCTCGACGAAGCCCGCGAGCGTCGAGAAGCGCCCCTCCGGCCAGTGCACCTGGCGGCCCAGCAGGATCCGGTCCTCCGGGTCCGTCACGGCCATGATCACGGCGGGGTCCGTCCGGGGGTAGTGCTCCGCGCCGCACGCCGGGCAGCGGCGGATGTGGCCCGCGGCGGCGATGACCGTGCGCTCGCCGCAGCGCGAGCAGAAGCGGTGCAGCCGCTGCCAGTTCTCCAGCGCGACGGCGTGGACCATCAGCCCGGCGTCCTGCTCCGACAGCAGCAGCCCCGCCTCGCGCAGCCCCGCGGGGCGCGCGGTGTCGTCCATGCGGCCGGGCAGCGAGTCCTTCTGCAGCGCGAAGTAGCGCACGCCGCGGGCGTCGGTGCCGAGGAAGTAGCGGTGCTGCTCGGTCGGCGGGGCCTCGAAGGCGGGCGTCGTGACCAGCGCCGTGCCGCCGTCGGGGGTGTCGTCGATGAGCACCTGGCCCTCGCAGACCACGAAGACCCGGGTCGTCGGGTGGCTCCAGGCCGCGGCCAGCCACGCCTCGTCGATGCGGTGGTGGGCGGCGCGGTCGACGCCGCTGTCCGCCGTGAAGGAGACCGGCCGGGAGGCCGCCCGCTCGATGCCCGTGGTCACTGCTGCTTCCCTTCCGCCGCGCCGCACACGGCCCCCGCGCGCTCGTCCCGCACGCACGCCGAAGGGTCGGCGACGCTGCCGGGGGTGGTGCTCATGCCCCCGAGCCTAATCCGTCCGGCCGGACAGCAGGGCCTCAAGCTCCGCTCTTCCCGGGAGTGTGGCCGGACGCACGATCTCCCCGGTGCGTACGTAGAGGAAGGCGGCGGTCACGTCGGCGAGCGGCAGCCGCTCCTGCTCGGCCCAGGCGAGCCGGTAGACGGCGAGCTGGAGGGGGTCGGCGCTGCCGCTGCGGCCGGTCTTCCAGTCGACGATCTCGTAGCCGCCGCCGGGGTCCCGGTAGACGGCGTCGATACGGCCGCGGACCATGCGCCCGGCGAGGCTGAGCTGGAAGGGGGCCTCCAGTCGGTACGGCGTGCGCCGGGCGTACGGGGACCGCTCGAAGGACTCCTTGAGGGCGGCCAGATCGCGCTCGTCGGCGATCTCCGGGGCGTCCTCCTCGCCGCCGGGCAGCTCGTCGGGGCCGAGCATGGGCAGCGGCAGCGCCTCGAACCGCGACTCGACCCAGGCGTGGAACCGCGTCCCGCGCCGCGCCGCGGGCATCGGCGGCCGGGGCATGGGCCGGGCCAGTTCCTGCGTGAACGCCTCGGCGTCGGCGGCGAGCCGGAGGAGCTGCGAGGCGGTGAGGGAGGCGGGCAGGGTGACGTCCCGTACGGGCCGGCGGGCGGCGAGCAGCTCCGCTTCGAGGGCGTCGAGGTCCCGGTCCCAGGACTCGACCACCCGCACGTCGGCGGGCCCGAGGGGGTGGGCCCGGGCGCCGTCGGGGCCGGTGCCGGGAGCGTGCCCGTCCGCCGTCGCCCGGCGGGTCAGTGCCGCCTCCACCGCCGCCGCGGCCTCCCGGCGGCGGGCCGTCGCCGCCGGGGCGAGCGGGAGCGGCCACGCGCGCTCCGCGGCGTGCTCCGCCAGGGCCGGGTTCTCCGCCGCCTTCGGGGGCTCCGGGGCCCACTCCTCGACCTCGCCGCCGCCGCCCTCGCAGTGCTCCCGCAGCGCGTGCAGGAACGCCGACGGGCCCCGCGCCTCCTTCTGCGTCGGACCCCACCAGTGCCCGGAGCCCAGGAGCAGCGACCGGGGGCGCGTCACGGTGACGTACCCGAGGCGCAGCTCCTCCACCTCCTGGTGCTCCCGCATCGCGGCCTTGAAGTCCTTCAGCCCCCGCGCCGTCCACTCCGCCACGTCCGGCAGCGTCTCCGCGTCGCCCCGCAGCGCGTGCGGCAGCACCTTGCCCTGCGTGACCCACGACTCGCGCGGCTGCCGGCTCGGGAAGTGCTTCTCCACCAGCCCCGGCACCACCACGACGTCCCACTCCAGGCCCTTCGCCTTGTGCGCCGTGAGCACCTTGACCGTGTCCCGCCCGTCGCCCGGCAGCGAGCTGTCGAGCCCCTTCTCGTACTGCGCCGCGGTCCGCAGGAAGCCCAGGAACGCCAGTAGCGTCGCCTCGCCGTCGAGGGCGGCGGAGGAGGCGTAGTCGGCGGCGACGTCGAGGAAGCGCGCCAGCGTCTCGCGCCGCCGCGCCGCCAGCGCGTGCGGCGACGCGGACAGCTCGATCTCCAGGCCCGTCGCCCCGAGCACCCGGTGCAGCACGTCCATCAGCGGATCCGCCAGCGACCGCCGCAGGTCCCGCAGCTCCGCCGCCAGCCGGCCGAACCGCTTCCGCGCCGCCGCGCCGAACGGCAGCCCGTCGTCGGGCTGCCGGGCCTCCAGGAACGTGTCCAGCGCGTCGGCGAGCGACGCCACCTCCGCCGGGTCGACGCCCTCCACGGCCTGCGCCAGCCGCTCGTCGGGGTCCTGTTCGCCGTCCGTACGCGCCGTGGTCACCAGCAGCCGCGCGCGGCGCCCCAGCAGCGCCAGGTCGCGGGGGCCGATGCGCCACCGCGGGCCGGTCAGCAGGCGGACGAGCGCGGCGTTGGCCGTCGGGTCCTGGAGCACCTCGCACATCGCCACCAGGTCCGCGACCTCCGGCAGGTCCAGCAGCCCGGCGAGCCCGACGACCTCCACGGGGACGTCCCGGGCGACCAGCGCCGCCTGGATGTCGCCGAAGTCGCCCGCGGTGCGGCACAGGACGGCGACGTCGCCGGGGGCCGTGCCCGTACGCACCAGATGCGCCACCGAGTCCGCCAGCCACTCCAGCTCCGCGCCGAACGTCGGCAGCAGCGCGCAGCGCACCGTGCCGTGCCGCTCCGCGCCCGGGGCGGGGCGCAGCGCCTCCACGCCGACGTGGCGGGCGCGCAGGGGGGCGGCGAGGCCGTTGGCGAGTTCGAGCAGGCGCCCGCCGCTGCGGCGGTTCTCCCTGAGCGCCTGGCGGCGCGCGGGGGTGCCGTCGGCGTGCGGGAAGTGGGCGGGGAAGTCGTCGAGGTTGGCGACGGAGGCGCCGCGCCAGCCGTAGATCGCCTGGCAGGGGTCGCCGACGGCGGTCACCGCGTGCCCCGTACCACCGCCGAACAGCCCGGCCAGCAGCCGCCGCTGGGCGACGGAGGTGTCCTGGTACTCGTCCAGCAGCACGACCCGGCACTCCTCGCGCAGCAGCCGCCCGACCGCCGGGTGGTCCTCGGCGAGCAGCGCGGAGTGGGCGATCTGGTCGCCGAAGTCGAGGAGGTCGCGGCGGCGCTTCTCGCGCCGGTAGGCCCGTACGAGGTCGAGCAGCTCCAGCCGGGCCTGCGCGGCCCTGGGGGCCTTGCGCAGCTCGTCGTTGGTGAGCCGGACCCGGTCGAGAGCGGCGAGCTGCGCGGCGCCGAAGTCCGCCAGCGCGTCCGGATCCACGAGGTGTTCCGCCAGCTCGGCGTCGAGCGCGAGGAGTTCGCTGACGAGCGTCGGGAGGGATTTCGTCAGCGCGGGGTACGGGCCGGGGGCGGTGCGCAGGACGCGGGCGGCGAGCTGGTAGCGGGTGGCGTCGGCGAGGAGGCGGGCACCGGGTTCGAGGCCGATGCGCAGGCCGTGGTCCTTGAGCAGTTGGCCGGCGAAGGCGTGGTACGTGGAGATCCGCGGCTCGCCGGGCTCCGCGGCGCCGTCGCCCGGCACCCCGTCGCCGTACGCGCCTTCGCCGTACGCCCCGTCCGCACCGCCCGCCGGCGTGACCCCCGCCTGCGCCAGCGCCCGGCGCACCCGCTCCGCCAGCTCCGCCGCGGCCTTGTTGGTGAACGTCAGCCCCAGCACCTGCTCCGGTGCCACCCGCCCCGTACCGACCAGCCACACGACCCGGGCCGCCATCACCGTCGTCTTGCCGGACCCCGCACCCGCCACGATGACCTGCGGGGCGGGCGGTGCGGTGATGCACGCCGTCTGCTCGGCGGTGAAGGGGATCCCGAGGAGCTCCTTGAGCTGATCGGGGTGGGTGATACGGGCCGGCATTCCAGCGAGCGTAGCGGCGCCCGCCGACAACCGGGGTTCCGCGGCTGCCGGCGGGCGCGAGGGACGCGGGATGCGCTACGGGCTCAGCCGCCCAGCTCGTTCAGGTTCACCGCGTCGGCGGGCGCCGTGACGTCGACCTTCTCGTTGAACTCCGAGAACTCCGCTGTGCCCGGCTGGTCCCCGTCCTCCATCTCCATCTTGAGGATGTACGGCTCGCCCTCGGTGGCGATGTGGACCCGCGTGGTCTCGCCGTCCTCCTTGGCGATCAGCGTGATGGTCGGGGTGCCGCGCACCTCGCCCTCGTCGCCCTTCTCGGTGGTGTCCTTCCTGCCGCCCTTGTCCCCGTCACCCTTGTCCTCGTCGTCCATGTCCTTGAGGATCGTGTCGAGGTCGCAGAAGGAGGCGAAGTCGTCCTGGCCCGCGCCCATCTCCACCCAGCGGTCGCCCACCGTCGCCTCGATGAGCTGCGCCTGCTCCGGGCTGCCGGCGTTCTGCTCCCAGAACTTCGTGTCCGGCTTCATGTAGGACGTACCGCCGGCGCGGCGGATCTCCGCGGTGGCACCCTGCGTGGTGACGCTGCCGGTGCACTCGCCGCCCTTGGTCACCGACAGTTTCATCGCCGTCCCCGCCGCCCCCGTCTGCTGGAAGTCCAGGGTCATGGACTTGGCGGAGCGCATGGCCGCCACCGTCTCGTCCTTGATCTCCTCGGGCGACTTGCCCGCGAGACCGCTGTCCTCGCTGCCGCACGCCGAGAGGACCGTCACACCCAGGGCCGAGACCAGCGCCGCCGCCACCACGCTCTTACGCACAGTCAATCCTTACTTGTTGCTTACACCTGACCGATTGGTCATACGACCACACAGACGGCCGCGGTGTCACACCGGGGTCTCCTACCGTGGTCTCACTCCACGACGTGCCGGCCCTCCGGGCGGGCACTGCACGAGCTGCGGAAAGCGCACTGCGCGCAGTGGTCGCCGGGCGTCGGCCCGAAGCGCTCGTCGAGCACCCGGGCGGCGGCGGTCGCCAGCAGCCGGGGCACCCAGTCGCCCTCCGGGGGCGGCTGCCGCTGCACCTTCGGCAGCGCGTCGCCGCCCTCCCGGACGGGCGCCCCGATCCGCAGGTGGACCAGCTCGGCGCCGCCGGACACGGTGCGCTCCGCGCCGGCCGCGCCCTCGGCGACGGCGGCCTGGTACACGGCGAGTTGGGCGTGCTCGGCGACCTCGGGCCCGGTCGGCCGCGACTTGCCGGTCTTGAAGTCGACGACGTACGCGCGGCCTTCGGCGTCCTCCTCGACGCGGTCCATGGTGCCCTTGATCCGCACCTCGTACGTACCGGCCTTCAGCGTGACGTCGAAGTCCCGCTCGCTGGCCACCGGACGGCGGCCCCGCTCCAGCACGTGCCAGCGCAGAAAGCGCTCCAGGGCGGCGCGCGCGTTCCCCTTCTCCTGCGCGGACTTCCACGGGGCGTCGAAGGCGAGGCCGTCCCACACGCCGTCGAGGCGCTCCATGAGCGCGTCGAGGTCGGCGGGGGTACGGCCGGAGGCGACCTCGTCGGCGAGGGCGTGGACGACGAGGCCGAAGCCCTGCGCGGCGGAGGCCGGAGCGTCGGCGCGTACCTCGCGGCCGAGGAACCACTGCAGCGCGCAGGTGTCCGCCAACTGCCCCACCGCGCTGCCGGAGAGCGCGACGGGCAGGTCGCGGTCGCGCAGCGGCACCGCGTTCTCCGTCGGCTCGTCCAGGCCCCACCAGCGGTCCGGGTGCGCGGCGGGCACCAGCGGACGGCCGTCGTCCGCCGGCGCCGCCAGCCGGGCCAGCCGCTCGGCGGCGGCGGCGCGCAGGGCGTCGGACGCCTCGGGGTCGACGGTCGTCGCGCGCAGCTCGGCGACCATCGCGGCGACGGATAGCGGGCGGCGGGGGCGGCCGGTGACGTCCTTGGGGTCGACGCCCAGCTCCGCGAGGAACCGCGACGGCTGGTCGCCGTCCTCGGCAGGCGCCTTCACGGCGGTGACGACGAGCCGTTCGCGGGCGCGGGTGGCGGCGACGTAGAACAGCCGGCGCTCCTCGGCGAGGATCGCGCCGGGCGGCAGCGGCTCGGCGAGGCCGTCGCGGCCGATGCGGTCCGCCTCCAGCAGGGAGCCGCGGCGGCGCAGGTCGGGCCAGAGCCCCTCCTGGACCTGGGCGATGACGACGAGCCGCCACTCCAGGCCCTTGGCGCGGTGGGCGGTCATGAGGCGTACGGCGTCGGGGCCCGCGGAGTCGTCGGCGCGGCGGGTGAGGACGTCGGCGGCGATGTCCTGGGCTTCGAGCTCTTCGAGGAAGTTGAGTGCGCCGCGGCCTCCGGTGCGCTCCTCGGCGCGGGCGGCGGTCTCGAAGAGGGCGCAGACGGCGTCGAGGTCGCGGTCGGCGTTGCGCCCGGCGGGACCGCCGCGGGCGGCGGCGCGCTGGAGCCGCGCCGGCCAGGGGGTGCCGTCCCACAGTTCCCAGAGCGCGGCTTCCGCGGTGCCGCCGCGGGTGAGGAGGTCGCGGGCCTTGCGCAGGAGGAGGCCGAGGCGGAGGGCGCTGCCGGCGTAGGCGCGGTCGTGGACGACGAGGCGGCGGGGCTCCGCGAGGGCCTCGGCGAGGAGGACGCCGGAGGGCCGCGGTACGGAGCGGCCCGCGGCCCGCTCCTCGTCGCGGAGCGCGCGGCCGAGGCGGCGCAGGTCGGCGGCGTCCATGCCGCCGAGGGGGGAGGAGAGGAGGGCGATGGCGACGTCGGGGGGGATCCAGGCGTCGCGCACCGGGGGGTCCCCCTCGTCGGGTGCCGCGTCCGCCGTACCCCCGGGCGTCGTCTCGCCGCCCTCCTCCTCCGTACGTCCCCCCCGGCCCGCCGGAGGCAGTACCGCCGCGGCCGTTGTCCTCAGGGCTGTCAGCAGGGGCTGGACCGCCGGTTCGTGGCGCAGGGGGAGGTCGTCGCCCGCTATGTGGAGGGGGACTCCCGCCGAGGTCAGGGCGCGGCGGACCGACGGGATCGTGCGGCCGCCCGCGCGGACCAGGACCGCCATCTCGCGCCACGGCACGCCCTCTTCGAGGTGCGCCCGGCGCAGGATGTCCGCGACGTTGTCCAGTTCGCCGCTCGCCGTCGGGTACGTGTACGCCTCCACCCGCCCCCCGTCGCGCACCGGCGCCAGTCCCCGGTGTGCCCGTACCGCCTCCGACGGCAGCCGCGGCAGCGGCATGCGGCGCGTGAGCAGCCGCGTCGCCGCCAGCGGCTTGGCGGCCGAGCGCCGCGACGTGCCCAGCACCGCGACCGGCGCGGGCGCGCCGTCCCGCCGCGGGAAGACCTCCGGGAACGTCAGGATCCCCCCGACGTCCGCCCCCCGGAACGCGTAGATCGACTGGTCCGGGTCACCGAAGGCGACCAGCGTCCGGCCGCCGCCCGCCAGCGCCCGCAGCAGCCGCACCTGCGCCGCGTCCGTGTCCTGGTACTCGTCGACGAACACCGCGTCGTACCGCCCCGCCAGCTCCGCCGCCACCCGCTCCGACTCGGCCAGCAGCACCGCCCGGTGCACCAACTCCGCGTAGTCGAGGACCCCCTGCATGTCGAGCACGTCCAGGTACTCCGCCAGGAACTCCCCCGCCGCCGCCCAGTCCGGCCGCCCCGCCGCCGCCGCGAACCGGTCCAGCGCCGCCGCCCCCAGGCCCAGCTCCCGGCTGCGCGCCAGCACCGCCCGCACCTCGTCGGCGAACCCGCGCGTCGTCAGGCAGGCCCGCAGCTCCGCCGGCCAGGACACCCGCGCGCGGGAGCCGTCCGCGTCGTGCCCGGCGAGGAGTTCCCGTACGACGACGTCCTGTTCCGGCCCCGACAGCAGCCGCAGCGGCTCGACGAACATCTCGGCGTCCTGGTGCGCCCGCACCAGCGCGTAGCAGTACGAGTGGAAGGTGCTGGCCTGCGGCGCCTGCGCGCCGTCCAGCCGGGCCGCCATCCGGTCGCGCAGCTCCACCGCCGCCTTGCGGCTGAACGTCAGCACGAGGATCCGCTCGGGGTCCGCCCCGCGCCTGATCCGCTCGGTGACGGCCTCCACCAGAGTCGTCGTCTTTCCCGTCCCCGGCCCGGCGAGCACGAGCAGCGGTCCGTCCCCGTGATGAACCACCGCGCGCTGCGCTGCGTCCGGCACAGGGGGGACCGGCCGCACGGGTGCGGTGCGGACGAGCCGGTAGGCCGGGGAGGAGACGGGCAGAGTGCTCACATGTATCGCCGGTGACAGAGGACGGAAGGGAGGTGCCGGTTGCCGAACCGTACTCCGTACGGGCGGCGGCCCGGGCCGTTTGGTGCCCGGTGTCGGAAGCTGTCAGATATGACCCTCGACACCGTCGCCGCTGCCGTCCCAGCGGGCGCGGCGAAGGTCGATGCGCTGGTCACCCGCGGTGGTGGCGCGCAGGGGCGTGCCCTCCACCCGGTAGTGCTCCAGGGCCTCGCGCTCGTGGCCCGGCAGCGGCCGGCCGTCGGCGCGCACCACGCGCCACCAGGGCACGGCGCTCCCGTAGAGCGCCATCACCCGGCCCACCTGGCGCGGCCCGCCGCGGTCTATGAACTCCGCCACATCCCCGTACGTCATCACGCGGCCCGGCGGGATGCGCTCTGCCACGGAGAGCACCCGGTCCGCGTACTCGTCGAGCAGGCCGGCGTCCGGGCCCGGGGGGCCGGCGGAGGGTGTCGCGTCGTCCATCCGCCCCATCCTGCCCCAGACCGCCGACAGTCCGGCGCCGCGGCCGGCAGCGGGCACACCGCCGTCAAGCACACCCGGATGCGACCATCGGAGACATGCTCGTGCCACCATCGTGCGGGCGGTGACTGGTGATACGAGACGAAGACGGGACAACCCAGGGCATGCGGCGCGACTCCGCGGCGGAGCCTCCGCCGGCAGAGCCGGCCGCGGAGGCGCAGAGCGCTGCCCGCCCGGACGGGCAGGCCCGTCCCGAGGGGCGTGACGGGCGGGACGAGCGGGCCCGCCCGGGCCCGTACGACGAGCACGACGCCGACCGCGGCGACTCCCCCGACCACCCCCGCGGCCTCTACGACACCCCCCGCCCCCACTCCCCCGCCACCGCCCGCTACGACTCCCGCCGCCGCACCCCCCCCGGCCCCATCGAGGGCGACGACCCCCTCCTGCCCGCCCGCGTGCACCGCCCCTCCGACCTCATGCGGCTGCTCCTCGGCATCCTCGGCATCGCCGCCGTCCTCGGCCTGGCCGCCGTCGCACACGGCACCACCGAGGGCCTGGAGGAGGACATCACCAAGGGCGCCGAGTACACGCCCTCGTTCGTCGTCACCCTCGGCGGCCTCACCTCCAGCATCGCCGTCCTCATCGTCCCGGTCGCCTTCGCCGTCGAACGCCTCGTCAAGCGCGACGGGCTGCGCATCGCCGACGGCGTGCTCGCCGCCGTCCTCGCGCACGGCGCCGGGCTCGCCGTCTCGCTCTGGGTCTCCGAGGCCGCCCCCGGCTCCGTGCAGGGGGCGCTCACCCAGATCGCCCGCGACGGCGAGCGCACCGACCCCGTACACGGCTATCTCGCCCCCGTCATCGCGTACATGACCGCCGTCGGCATGGCCAGGCACGCCCGCTGGCGCGTGCTGATGTGGACGGTCCTGGTGCTCGACGGCCTCGCGGTGCTCGTCGGCGGCTACACCACCCCGTTCGCCATCCTGCTCACCGTCCTCATCGGCTGGACCGTCGCCTACGGCACGATGTACGCGGTCGGCTCTCCCAACGTCCGCCCCACCGGCCGCAACCTCCTCGCCGGCCTGCGCCGCGTCGGCTTCCGCCCGGTCAGCGCGCTCGTGCCCGAGGAGCAGCCCGACCTGGAGGGCGACGGCCGCGGGCGGCGGTTCGTGGTCACGCTGGAGGACGGACCGCCGCTGGACGTCACCGTCGTCGACCGCGAGCAGCAGGCCCAGGGCTTCTTCTACCGCGCCTGGCGCCGCCTGTCGCTGCGCGGCGTCTACCAGCGGCGCAGCATGCAGTCGCTGCGGCAGGCGCTGGAGCAGGAGGCGCTGCTGTCGTACGCCGCGATCGCCGCCGGCGCCAACGCCCCCAAGCTCATCGCCACCTCCGACCTCGGCCCCGACGCGGTCATGCTCGTCTACGAGCACACCGGGGGCCGGCCGCTGGCCTCCGTCGCCGACGAGGTGATCACGGACCTGCTGATGCGCGAGAGCTGGCGGCAGGTGAGGGCGCTCCAGTCGCGCCGCATCGCGCACCGCCGGCTGGACGCGGACGCCGTGCTGGTGACGCGCTCGGGCAAGGTGATCCTCACCGACCTCAGCAACGGCGACATCGCCGCGGGCGACGTCGTGCTGCGCATGGACATCGCCCAGTTGCTCACCACCTTCGCGCTCCGCGTCGGCGCCGAGCGGGCGGTCGCGGCGGCGGTGGAGGTCCTCGGCCCGGACGCGGTCGCCGACGCGCTGCCGCTGCTTCAGCCGATCGCGCTGACCCGGGACACCCGCGCGGAGCTGCGCCGGCTCTCCCGGGAGCGGGCGGCGCGCGAGCGGGAGGCGGTCATCGAGGCGTCGCGGTCGCGCAAGCACCAGGCGGCCGGGGACCGCAAGAGCATGCGGGCCGCCAAGCAGGCCGAGAAGCGGGCGATCGAGGGCGCCCTGGACGAGGCCCGCGAGGAGGACGTGCTGACGCAGATCCGCCAGCACGTGCTGCTGATCCGGCCGCAGGCGCCGGTGGAGCCGGTACGGATCGAGCGGATCAGGCCGCGCACGCTCGTCAGCATCATCGCGGGCGTCTTCGCCGCGTACTTCCTGCTGACGCAGCTCACCCACGTCAAGGTCGACGACGTGCTGGCGCAGGCGAACTGGCGCTGGGCGGCGCTTGCCGCGCTCTTCTCGTCCGCCACCTACCTCGCCGCCGCGATGTCGCTGCTGGGCTTCGTCCCCGAGCGGGTGCCGTACGGGCGGACGGTGCTGGCGCAGGTCGCCGCCTCGTTCGTCAAGCTGGTCGCCCCGGCGGCGGTCGGCGGGGTCGCGCTCAACACCCGCTTCCTGCAGAAGTCGGGCGTACGGCCCGGCCTGGCGGTCGCGAGCGTCGGCGCCTCGCAGCTCTTCGGCCTCGGCAGCCACATCCTGCTGCTGCTGACCTTCGGCTATCTGACGGGGACCGAGCGGACGCCGTCGCTGTCCCCGTCCCGTACGGTCATCGCGGGTCTGCTCGCGGCGGCGGTGCTGATCCTGATCATCACGGCCGTGCCGTTCCTGCGGAAGGCCGTGTCGTCGCGGATCCGGTCGCTCTTCGCGGGCGTGGTGCCGCGCATGCTGGACGTGCTCCAGCGCCCGCAGAAGCTCGCGGCGGGCATCGGCGGCATGGTGCTGATGACGCTGTCGTTCGTGCTCTGCCTGGACGCCTCGGTACGGGCCTTCGGCGGCGATCTCAGCTTCGCGAGCGTCGCGGTCGTCTTCCTCGCCGGCAACGCGCTGGGCTCGGCGGCCCCGACACCGGGCGGCGTGGGCGCGGTGGAGCTGGCGCTCACCGCGGGTCTGACGGCGGCGGGGATGCCCAGCGACACGGCGCTGTCAGCGGTGCTGCTCTTCCGGCTGCTGACGTTCTGGATGCCGGTGCTGCCGGGGTGGCTGTCGTTCACCCACCTGACCCGCAAGGGCGCCCTGTAGCCGGGCCCCGCCGGGGGCGGGTCAGAGGGCGACGACGTTCCAGGGGCGGATGCTCCACTTGTCCACCAGCCCGTTCGCCACGTACGGATCCCTCCTGACGAACTCCTCGGCGGGCCCCGGGCCTTCGGTCCGCCAGACCAGCAGGCCGCGCGGCGGGGCCTCCGTCATGGCCCCGGCCATGAAGAGGTCGCCGCGCCGGTGGCACTCGCGGATGAGGTCGAGGTGGGCCTCGCGGTAGGCGTCCCGCCGCGCCAGGTAGTCGTCGACGTAGGAGTAGTCGAGGACGTAGTAGGACACGCGGCCTCCCTGGTGGCGGGGGTGAACGGTACGGGGACCACCGTACTCACCCGTACGCTCCGCGCAGCGCGCGGCCGTCCGCGCCCCGCCGGACGATGGCAGTCCGCCACCGCCGAGACCGGGGAGCCGCCGTGCGGGTCACCAAGCCGACCACCGCCGTCACCGCCGCCACCGTCCTTCTGACCGCCATGGCCGCGGGCGGCTGCGCCATCGCGTCGTCGTCCGAGCGTGACGGAGGGCTGGAGGACGGCGCGGCGGCCGCCGGCATCCACTGGGGGGCGTGCAAGAACCTCCCCAAGCCCGCACCCGGGGCGCCGGCCGCCGACACCGACTGGGAGTGCGGCACGCTCGACGTACCGCTCGACCACGACAAGCCGGACGGCGAGAAGATCGGCATCGCCATGATCCGCGCCGAGGCCACCGGGCCGCGGGAGAACCGCATCGGCTCGCTGCTCTTCAACTTCGGCGGCCCCGGCGGCTCCGGCATCGAGACCCTGCCGGGCCTCGCCTCCCAGTACAAGACGCTGCACAAGCGCTACGACCTCGTCAGCTTCGACCCGCGCGGCGTCGGCCGCAGCGAGGGCGTGCACTGCCTCGGCGACCGTGCGCTCGACAAGTACTTCGCCGCCGACAACACCCCCGGTGACAAGGCGGAGGAGAAGGCGTACCTGGACCGGATCCACGACTTCGCCGCCGCCTGCGAGAAGAAGTCCGGCAAAGTGCTGCCGCACGTCGCCACCGAGAGCGCAGCCCGCGACATGGACCTCATGCGCGCCGCGCTCGGCGACGACAAGATGCACTACTTCGGCGTCTCGTACGGGACCGAACTGGGCGCCGTCTACGCCCACCTCTTCCCCGAGCGGATCGGCCGGGCCGTGCTCGACAGCCCGGTGGACCCCACGCAGAACAGCGCGCAGCGCTCGCTCGCGCAGGCGAAGGGCTTCCAGCAGGCGCTGGAGAGCTACGCCGAGGACTGCGCCCGGCAGGGCAAGAAGTGCCCCCTCGGCGAGGCCGGATCCGGCGAGCCCGCGGTCGCCACCGAAGACGTCGCGGACCTGCTGAAGCGGCTCGACGGCAAGCCGATCCCGGGCTCCTCGGGCCGCGATCTGACGGAGTCGCTGGCCACCGGGGGCATCGCGCAGTCGCTGTACTCCAAGCAGCTCTGGCCACTGCTGACGCAGGGCCTGGAGCAGGCGCAGGACGACGACGGCGCGCCCCTGCTGCTCCTGGCCGACGCGCTCAACGGCCGCGAGCCCGACGGGCACTACAGCACGCTCCAGTCGTCCTTCCTCGCGGTCAACTGCGCGGACACCAAGGACCGCTACTCGATCGACGACATCCGCGACCGGCTGCCGGAGTTCCGCAAGGCGTCGCCGGTCTTCGGCGACTTCATGGCCTGGGGGCTGGCGTCGTGCGACGGCTGGCCGGTGACGGGCAAGCGCTCGACGCCGCAGGTGAGCGCGGAGGGCGCGGACACGATGCTGGTCGTCGGCAGCACGGGCGACCCGGCGACGCCGTTCGAGGGCACGCAGCGGATGGCCGAGGCGCTCGGCGGCGACGTGGCGGTGAAGCTGACGCGCGTCGGCGAGGGGCACGGCGCGTACGGCAGCGGCAACCGCTGCACGCAGAAGGCGGTCGACACGTACCTCCTCGACGGCCGGGCCCCGCAGAACGACACGACCTGCCGCAAGTAGCCCGCCCGGGAGGACAGACAGACGTGCCGCCGCCGGAAGCCCTCCGGCGGCGGCACGCCGCGTCGTCCGCGTGGTGCGCCGTTCGTCAGTAGACGGGCTTGTCCGGCTCGATCTGGTTCACCCAGCCGACCACGCCGCCGCCCACGTGCACCGCGTCGGCGAAGCCCGCCGACTTCAGCACCGCCAGGACTTCCGCGGACCGGACACCCGTCTTGCAATGCAAGACGATCTTCTTGTCCTGCGGCAGCCCCTCCAGGGCGTTGCCCATGAGGAATTCGTCCTTCGGGATCAGCCGCGCGCCGGGGATCGAGACGATCTCGTACTCGTTGGGCTCCCGGACGTCGATGATGTCGATGTTCTCACCGTCGTCGATCCACTCCTTGAGCTGCTTCGGAGTGATCGTGGAGCCGGCCGCGGCCTCCTGCGCCTCGTCGGAGACGACGCCGCAGAACGCCTCGTAGTCGATCAGCTCGGTGACGGTCGGGTTCTCGCCGCAGACCGCGCAGTCCGGGTCCTTGCGGACCTTGACCTGGCGGTACTGCATCTCCAGGGCGTCGTAGATCATCAGCCGGCCGACCAGCGGGTCGCCGATGCCGGCGAGCAGCTTGATGGCCTCGTTGACCTGGATCGAGCCGATCGACGCGCACAGCACGCCCAGCACGCCGCCCTCGGCGCAGCTCGGCACCATGCCGGGCGGCGGGGGCTCGGGGTACAGGCAGCGGTAGCACGGGCCGTGCTCGGCCCAGAAGACGGACGCCTGGCCGTCGAAGCGGTAGATGGAGCCCCACACGTACGGCTTGCCGAGCAGCACGCAGGCGTCGTTGACCAGGTAGCGGGTGGCGAAGTTGTCCGTGCCGTCGACGATCAGGTCGTACTCGGCGAACATCTCCATGACGTTCGAGGAGTCCAGCCGCTCCTGGTGGAGGTTCACCGTCACGTACGGGTTGATGCCCAGCACCGTGTCACGTGCGGACTCGGCCTTGGGGCGGCCGATGTCCGCCTGGCTGTGGATGACCTGCCGCTGCAGGTTCGATTCGTCGACCTCGTCGAACTCGACGATGCCGAGCGTACCCACACCCGCCGCGGCCAGGTACATCAGCGCGGGCGAGCCGAGGCCGCCGGCGCCCACACAGAGCACCTTGGCGTTCTTCAGCCGCTTCTGGCCGGCCATCCCGACGTCCGGGATGATCAGGTGGCGCGAGTACCTGCGGACCTCGTCGACGGAGAGCTCGGGGGCGGGCTCGACCAGCGGTGGCAGCGACACGGGGACTCCGTAAGCGTGTGAGAGCACAGTGGGTCTTCCCGTAACACTGCCACGCGCCTCCTCATTCCGAGACACCCTGTCCGAGACGCGAGACGAGGTCGTCCCAGTAGCCGGGCAGCGCCTCCCAGCCCGGCCGGTCCGTGAAGAACACCGAGGCCGCGCCCTGCCAGCGGGCGACCCGCATCGCCTCGTCCAGATGCCTCGGCGGTACGCCGTGGACCAGGTGGCAGAACCGCTCGGCGGGGTGCTCCGCGGTCCACTCGGCGACCTGCGACCAGCGGTAGTCCGCCCACCGGCCGGCGAAGGTGACGAGCTGGTCGGCGGCCTCGGCGTAGCCGGGGTACGGGTGCGTGCCGATGCCGAGGACGACATGGACGCGCGGGGCGAGCGCGCCGAGCGTCGTCGTCACCCGCAGGACCTCGGGCAGCAGGTCGCGGTCGGCGGGGCAGCGGCCGAGGTAGAAGCCGTCGACGCGGTACCACTCCAGGAACCGGTGCGCCTCGGTGATCAACTCGCCGGAGGGGCGGCGGCCGTGGCGCAGATCGAGCCGCCCCAGGGTGCGCACCCGCGCCGACTTCAGCCGGCCCGCGGCCTCCAGGCAGTGCGGGTCGGGGCGGGCACCGGGCCCGCCGGCGACGTCGAGCACCGTCCAGTGGACGGCGCCCGCGGCGGCGGGCCGGGTCAGCTCGCGCCACTCGACGGGGGCGACGAGGGGGTGCGCGTAGCCCGGGACGGCGAGGCGGAGCGGGGTCTCGGCCGGCTGCGGCGGGTGCTGCCGCCGGCCCTCGGGCACGGGCGGCCCGCCCGGCAGGTCCCGCAGCGCCGCGGCCGCGCCGGGCGGCCTGCCCGGCCCGTCAGGTCTCAGATGCGGCATGCCGCCTCCATCCAGATGTCCGCAAGGCTCTCCTCGATGCCGATCCGGGGCCGCCAGCCGAGGCGGTCCCGGGCCGTCCTGATGTCCGCCTGCTGCCAGGCGCCGCACCCGTCCGGATACGGATACGCCGCGGCGACCCCCGCCGGTTCCGCGCCGGGGCCGCCGTTCGTACCGTGGCCGGGACCGTGCCCGGGACCGTGGCCGTGGCCCAGGGGGTGGCCCATGCCGTGCCCCGGGCCGTGTCCCGCGCCCGCGGGCTGCGGGATCCGGCCGGTCAGCGTCGTGTCGAACTCGTGCAACTGGCCGCTGTACCCCGCGATCCGCGCCAGCGCCGCCGCCGCGTCCCGCAGCCGCACCGCGCGCCCGCCGCCGATGTTCACCACGCCCTGCGCCGCCGACAGCGACGCGGCGTGCACCGCCCGCGCCACGTCCCGTACGTCCACGAAGTCCCGCTGCGCGCCGAGCCCGCCGAGCTTCAGCTCGCCGTCGCCCTGCTGCATCGCCCGCCGCAGCGCCTCCGCCAGCCGGCCCAGCGGGGAGCCCGCCGGGGTGCCGGGGCCCGCGGGCGAGAACACCCGCAGCACGATGGCGTCGAGCCCCGAGCCGAGCACCAGCTCGGTCGCGGCCAGCTTGCTCACGCCGTACGGGCCGCCGGGGCGCGGCAGGGCGTCCTCGGCCGTCGACGAGCCGGCCGGCGAGGGCCCGTACTCCGAGGCGCAGCCCACGTGCACCAGCCGCGCGGAGCAACTGCTGCGCCGCATGGCCTCGCAGAGGGTGGCGACGGCGACGGTGTTGTGCCGGGTCAGGTCGCGGGCGCTGCCGCGGGTGGTGCCCGCGCAGTTGACGACGACGCCCGGGTGCACGGCGTCGAGGAACCGGGTCAGCGCACCGGGGCTGCCGGACGACAGGTCGAACCGCACGTCGGCGTCGTCACCGCGGCCGAGCGCGGTGAGCTGCACGGCGGGGTCGGCGAGCAGGCGGTCGGCGACGTACCGGCCGACGAAGCCGGTGCCGCCGATGAGCAACACCCTCATCGCGCACCCCCGTCGTTCGAGCCGGGCGTGGCCAGTGGTGGTGCGGTCATCTCGTTGTGCTCCTTGCGATGAGCGGAGGCTCGGGTGAGTGCGCGGCCGGCGTACGCCAGCAGCGCGAGCGCGGCGGCGCCGCAGGCGACCGCAGGCACGGCGGCCATACGGAAACCTGCGGAGCCTGCGACCAGCAGCTCGACCGGACGGCCGAGCACGGCAAGCCCGGGGACCCGGGCGGCCAGGACCAGCAGCAGCGCCGTGACCTGCGCGGCGCAGGCGGCGGCGAGGCCGTACGCGGCGGCCCGGGGGAAGCCGTGCACGGCGAGCAGCCGGGCGAGGAAGAGCAGCGTGCCGAGGGCGCAGGCGGCGGCGGGGACCGCGGGCCCGCGGGTGGCCTCGCCGAGGGCGGGGCCCGCGGCCGCGGCGGCGAACTGCAGCACGGCGAGGACGGCCAGCACGGCGGCGACGGCGGCGGCGAGCAGCGGGCGGGTGCGGGTACGGAACTCGGCCAGATCGCGGCTCTCCCGCAGGCGGCCGCGGGCACGGGCGGAGAACCACCGGGCCACGGCGGCGGCGGGCAGCACGGCGGCGGTGAGCGCGGCGAGGGCGGCGGCGGTGGCGTACGGCACGACGGGCGCCCGGGTGACGCCGGTGGCGCCGCCGAGCAGTTCGCCGAGGAACCAGTCCCCGTAGACCGCGTACGCCAGCAGCCACCCCACGGCGAGGCCGGCCGCGGGCGGCAGCCCGGCCCCGACCCTCAGCGGCCCCCGCTGCGACCCGAGCACCAGCGCGACCACGGCCCAGGCGACGCCCGCGGCGGTCAGTGCCACCTGCGCCCGGCCGTGCAGCCCGGCGGCGCCGAGCACGAGCAGCCCGCCGCCGAGCGGCAGGAGATGGGCGAGCGGGGCGAGGGGGGTGCGGGGCAGGGGGGCGCCCGGCGGCGGGGGCTCGGCGCCGGGCCGCCGGGTCCGTACGTACATCTCCTCGGCGAGGGAGAACACATCGCGGTGCCGGCACCGCACGGCGGTCCGGTCGGTGACACCGTGCGCCTCAAGCCCGGCGGCGATCTCCAGCGGATCGACGGCCCGCCGGCACAACTCCCGGTGCCGGTACATGAGCCCCCGCACGGGATCGGCGGACCCGCGCCGCGGCCGGACGGCCGGGGCGGCGGCCGCGGCCGGGGCGGAGGGGGGAGCCGGCTGAGCGGTGCGGGGCGGGCCCGGGTGCCCGGCGACCGCGGCGGCGGCGCCTCCGGCGCGCCGCGAGGCCGCGCCGGAGGAGGCCGGCTGCGCGCCTGGCGCAGCAGTCCCTCTCCCCGCGGCTTCCGCCGCCCCCGTGCCGGGGGAATCCGCCTCGCCGTCGGCGGGCGGGGGGTGGAGGGACGCTACGGCGGGGGGCTCCGGGCGGGGGCCGAAAGCTTCCTCCAGGGCTTCCGCCAGGTCTTCCGCCGGGGTGGGCGGCGACGGCGCCCGCGTCGGCGGCTCCGGGGCCGCTCTCGGGCCGTCCGTCATCGGTCGGCCCCCTCAAGCACGGGGCCCGCACCCGGCCGGCCGGCGTCCGGTACCGGCGCGGCCGCCAGATACGCCTCCGGCGGGTGCGCGAAGGGGTGCGGGGTGGCGCGGGCCGGGGCAAGGGCCGGGCCGTGGGAGGCCAGCTCCAGGTAGAGGGAGCCGAACGCGTCCACGTTCTGCTCCGCCGTGAACAGCTCCACCGCCCGCGCCCGCGCCGCCGCGCCCAGCCGCGCGCGGCGCGCCGGGTCGCGGAGCAGCGACAGGCAGGCGTCCGCCAGCGCCCGCGGGTTCCGGGGCGGGACCACGAGACCCGTGCCGCCGATGACCTCGCGGACCGCGCCGACGTCCGTCGACACCGTCGCCCGGCCGCAGAGCATCGCCTCGACCAGGCCCACGGGGAAGCCCGCCACGACGCTGGAGAGCACCGACACCCCGCCCGCCGCGTACGCCGCCGTCCGGTCCGGCAGCGCCGGGTCGCCGATCTGCTCGAACGACACCGGGCTGGCGCCCACCGCGTGCGCGTCGGCCGCCTCGTCGGGGAAGAGCTGGGCGGCCAGCGCGCGGCAGTGGTCGCGGTAGCCCGCGTGGGCGGCGGCCGGGGGGCCCGTCTCCGCCACGACGAGGTGGGCGGCCGGCTCCTCCCTGCGGATCTCCGCGAACGCGTGCAGCAGCGCGATGAGGTCACCGGCCGGCTCTATCCGGCCGGCCCAGACCAGGGTCCGGTCGTCCCCGGCCGCCGGCAGGTCGGCCACCTCGGCGAACCGCGCCGCGTCCATGCCCGGGTACACCGTCCGCAGCCGGTGCCCCGCCGCGCCCAGGCGCAGCGCCCAGCGCCGCGCGTGCGCGTTGCCCGGGGTCACGAGGGCCGCCTTGTCGTACGCCTCGGCCGCCAGCCGGCGGTGGAAGGCCGCCGCCAGCGCCCGTACGGTCACGGTGCCGCCGGCGTACGCCCCCCAGCCGCTCTCCAGGTAGTGCCGCCGCAGCCGCACCCCGTACTCCGTCACCAGCAGCGGCGTGCCGAAGAACCGGCGCGCCAGCAGGCCGGGCAGCGCCGCGGGGCCGGCGGAGAGCGCGTGGCACAGGTCGGCACCGGCCAGCCCGGCGCCGCCGTCCCCGTACCACCCGGCGCCCAACGGCCGCAGCGCCCGGTCCAGATGCGCCGCCACCGCCAGCAGCTCCGCGACGCGCGCCCCCCGCACCACCGGAGGTACGCCCGGCGCCCGGCAGGCCCGCTCCAGGATCCGGACCGCCTCCTCCTCGCGCAGCGCCCGCCCCGGGCCGCCCGCGTCCCTGGCCAGCTCCGCCAGCCCGTAGAGACCGGAAGTGAAACGGTCCTGCCCGGACTCCCGCCCGGGTTCCCACCCCGGAAACTCCCCGGCGCCACCGGCCGCCAGCGCGCCCGCCAACTCCGCGAAGTGCTCGGCGAACCGGCGCCGCTCGGCGCGCCCGTAGCGGCGCTCGCCCGGCGCCGGGCGCCACAGCGGCGCGACGTGCACCGCCCGCACCTGGGGCGGCAGCGGTACGAGCCCCGACGACTCCTGCGCCGCATCGACCGCAAACGCGAAAACGTCGAACTCATGGTGCGCAAGCCCGCGTACGAGCCGGTCGCACCACCCCGGCGACTCGCCCGCGGCGAACGGGAATCCGCCCTCCGCGAGAAGGCCGATGCGCAACGAGAACACCCCCGAAACTGCTGTGGCTCCATCCGGTGGGAGGACGGTACGCACGCGGGGGCAGCGCGATGGACGGTTGTCCGTCGCACCACCGGAAGGGGTGAATACCCGTGACTATTCGGGGTGTGGGGCGTTTTGCCCGCCCCGTCGCCCGCCGGGGGTCAGTCGCGCGGGAACGGCCAGGGGTTGGGCTTGCAGGTGGCGCCGTCCGTCGACAGGTACTTCGTCTGCTGCATCATCACCGGCGCCAGCGCGCCGTCCCGCTCGCAGCCGACGTGCCCGTTCCCGAGCCGGTGGCCGACCTCGTGGTTGATGAGCATCTGCCGGTAGGCGTGGATGTCGTCGCCGTAGGTCTTCGAACCCTGCGCCCACCGGAAGGCGTTGATCATCACGCGCTCGGTGGCGGCGGAGTCGCAGGACACGTCCTCGTCGCTGGTGTCGAGACCCGACTTGGCGCACCACTCGTCGGTGGTCCCGGGGCTGGCCAGGGTGATGACGAACACGGACTCCCGGTCCCGGCCCACCCGCTCGAAGGTGCGGTCGCCCCGGCCGCCCCAACTGCGCTCGTCGTTGAGCGTCTTGTGCACGGCGGCCGCGAACAGCTCGCCGTCCAGCGGCAGCCCGTCCTCGACGTCCACGCGGTAGGTGACGACCTCGCCGCGGCCGGGCGCCTTGTCGTGGCCGGGGACGGTGGTGAGCTTGCCGGAGCCGGTGAGGTTGCGGCTGAGGGGGTACGTGGCAGCCATCTTCTCGGTGTACGTGGCGGGCACGGCCCGGGCGTCCTCGCCGGCGTCCGCGCCGTCCGGCTCGTCCGGGCCCGCCGGGTCGTCGCGGTCGCCCGAGCGGGAGGCGGCGTCGTCGTCGGCGCCGGCGCGCTGCTTGCGCTCGTCGGAGGCGGCGGCGTCGGCGCGCTTGGCACGGCCGTCGGAGACCTGACCGGCGATGGCGGCGGCGAGCGCGCACGTCACGACGGCGGCGGCGACACCGGTCACGACCCGGCCGCGGTTGGCGGGGCGCTGCTTGCGGCGGCGGCCGCCGCCGCCCGTGGAGTGCAGGGCGGCCGCGGTGTCGTCGGGCGGTTCCTCGTCGCCGGGCAGCCGGCCGAGGTCGTCGGCGGCGGGGGAAGGGCCCGGCACGTCACCGGGGCGGCGGCGCGCGGCGGGATCGGCGGTCTGGCCGGGCCCCGGCCCGTCGAAGGCGTCGAGGTAGTCCTGCCGTACGGGCGTGGGCGTGGCGGCGACGGTGGCGGCGCCGAGCCCGCGCCCGGGCTGCTCGTACGGCGGCATGCCCCACCCGCCGCCGGGCTCCCGGTGCTCGGGGTGGCCGGGGAGGCGCTCGCCGGTGTCGTCCATGGGGACCGTGCGGGGACCGCGGGACGGGCGGGGCATCCCGTGCACGGGCGGCGGCCCCCCGGGTCCGGCGACGCGCGGCGTCGGCCCGGTGTCGCCCACGCGCGGCGTCGGCCCGGTGTCCGAGACGCGGGGAATCGGCCCGGTCCCGCCGGCCCGCGGGATGGGACCCGTATCGGAGACCCGCGGCATCGGCCCGGTCCCGCCGGCCCGCGGCATCGGCCCCGTACCGGAGACCCGCGGCACCGGGCCCGTGTCGCCGAACCGCGGCATCGCGCCCGTACCCGAGACCGTGCGCCCGTCCCCCGGCACGCGCGGCACCCGCGGCACCGGACCCGTGTCGGAGACCCGCCGCACCGGACCCGTCTCCGCCACCCGCGGGATCGGGCCCGTGTCGCTGATCCGCGGGATCGGCCCCGTGTCGCCCCGCCGCGGCAGCGGCGGCCGCGGCCCCGGCCCGGGCGCCGGCCCGGACCCCGACCGGGTCCCGCCGCCGTCCCGCGCCTTCTTGCCCTTGCCGGACGCGCTGTGCCTGCCCACCGTGTGTGTCAGCTCCCGCCGGGGCTCGCGTCTGCGATCCCTGTCTCGTACTCGTCCAGCATCTCGGTGAACGCCCTGGCCACCACTTCCGGGTACTCCATCATGGCCACGTGCCCGGCCGCAGGCAGGGCAAGCAACCGCGAGTTGCGGAACGCGGCCTTCGCCCGCCGCGCCATCCTGAACGATACGAGTTGGTCGCGCCCGCCGTAGATGAGCAGCGTAGGGGCCAGCACCCGCTCGGCCAGCCGCCAGAGCGAATGCTGCCCGCCCAGGGTGTACGCGCCGACGACCCCGCGCGCCGACCGCTCCAGCGCGTCCCAGTGGTACGGCAGCCGCATGCGCCTGGCGTACTCGCGCGCGTGCTCCGCGAAGCCCTCCGGGCTGACCCGGCCCGGATCGCCGTAGCAGAGGCCCAGCACCGCGCGGGTGCGCCGCTCCGCGGTCCAGTCCCGGGTCAGCCGGGCGAAGAGCGCGGTGACCCCGGGCACGGCGAGCAGCGCGGTGGGCATCGCGGTGCGCTGCGGGGGCAGTTCGGGCAGCGCGGGGGAGACGAGGGTGAGGGTGCGCACCAGGTCGGGGCGGAGGGCCGCGACGCGGGTGACGATGGTGCCGCCCAGCGAGTTGCCGAAGAGGTGTACGGGGCCGCGGTCGGCCGCGTCGAGGTAGCGGATGACGGCGCGGGCGTGGCCGGAGAGGGAGTAGTCGCCGTCGTCGGGGGGCGGGGAGTCGCCGAAGCCGGGGAGGTCGACGGCGTCGCCGTCGACGCGGGCGGCGAGCAGGGGGCCGAGGCCGGCCCAGTTCAGCGCGGAGCCGCCGAGCCCGTGCACGTACACCGCGGGCGGCAGTCCCGGGCGCGCCGACGGGTGGCCGCGGACGGCGAGGGTGAGCCCGGGGAGCGTCACCCGCCGTCGCTCGACGCCGTCCCGGCCTTCGGGAGGAGAGGGCGGTACGGTCCCGGGCGAGCCGTTCGCCGGGGATACTTCGTCGCCCGCCAGAGAGCGCTCTGTCGACGGCATGGGGGCAATGTTACGAGACAGTCACGCAGTGGTTCATGTGTTCGCGCTCACAAGCCGCCTCGCGGCCGAAAGCGCCCTCTCTTACGCTCGTGTGGAGGACGTATAGCGGACATCACCCGTAACCGTGCCCGAAGTCCGGGTGACGAACGACGCGGAAAGGAGACGACGCCATGGCGGTCGACCCGCAGGATTCGGACACCTTCGACGAGCCCGCCCGCCGTACGGGGCGACGCGGGAGGGCGGACGAGCCCGCGGAGCGGGACGCCGAGACCCCGGAGGCGGACGCCGCGGAGCAGCGCGCCGAGGTGGACCAGCGCGACGAGGACGTCACACCGGGCGAGCGCGGCGGCGACGAGGCCAATCCCGCGGACGCCGCAGAGCAGGCGCGCGTCGTCGAACAGGACGAGGACGAATACCGGTGACGTGCTCGGTATTGCCCTGGTTCGCCCCGGGTCAGCGGCGATGAAATTTCGCGCAGCGACGGAGCGCCGGACGATTACCCGCACGTACGATGGCACCTGCGGTCGGCCCGCCGGACAGGCCCGGCGTCCCGGGGGCGATCATCTCAGGAACCAGGAGGCGCAGTGACAGCCATGGAGCAGGCCGAGACGCGTCCACGCAGTACGAGGCTTCCCCGCCGCGCGCGCCGCAACCAGCTCCTCGGTGCGGCCCAGGAGGTCTTCGTCGCCCAGGGGTACCACTCCGCCGCCATGGACGACATCGCGGACCGCGCCGGCGTCAGCAAGCCAGTGCTCTACCAGCACTTCCCCGGCAAGCTGGAGCTGTACCTCGCCCTGCTCGACCAGCACTGCGACGCGCTGCTCCAGGCGGTGCGCGCGGCGCTCGCGTCCACGTCGGACAACAAGCAGCGCGTCGCCGCCACGATGGACGCGTACTACGCCTTCGTCGAGGACGAGGGCGGCGCCTTCCGGCTGGTCTTCGAGTCCGACCTGACGAACGAGCCCGCGGTGCGCGAGCGCGTCGACCGGGTGAGCCTGGACTGCGCGCAGGCCGTCAGCGAGGTCATCGCCGAGGACACCGACCTGCCGGTCGAGCAGGCGATGCTGCTCGCGGTGGGGCTCTGCGGCATGGCGCAGATCACCGCGCGCTACTGGCTGGGCGCCGGCCGGTCCATCCCGCGCGACGACGCCGCCCGCCTGATCGCCTCGCTCTCCTGGCGGGGCATCGCCGGCTTCCCGATGCACGGGGGCCCGGAACAGGCGTAGAGGCGGCCCGCGGACACGTCCCGCAGCGGTGTTCGCTGCGGGCGTGCAGGCATCGGTCCCGCGGGGTGCGCACGCCGGGTTAGTGTGCACTCGTACATCCAACTGACCGAAAGGGATCAGGCCGTGGAGGTCAAGATCGGCGTGCAGCACGCCCCCCGAGAGATCAGCCTGGAGAGCGGGCAGTCCGCCGAAGAGATCGAGAGCGCGGTGGCGGACGCGCTCGGCGGCAAGTCGGAGGTGCTGACCCTGGTCGACGACCGCGGCCGGAAGATCCTCGTGCCGTCGGGCCGCATCGCCTACGTGGAGATCGGTGCGCCCACCGCGCGCAAGGTGGGCTTCGGCGCCCTCTGAGGGCGGATCCCCCCTCGCGCAGCTCGTCCGCCCCCCGGTGTCCGGCACCGGGGGGCCGTCGTTTGCCCGCGGATCCATGCGGGTAGATCCGGAGCGTCCGGTTCACCCCAGCAGAGTGGGGCCCAACGAAGGGCGGGCGCGAGATGATGATCCTGGCAGCCGTACTCTCCGCAGTCATCGGCCTGGCGATTGCGCTGGCCGCACTCTCCCGCTATCCGGATCGGTTCCGGCACCGGAACCTGACGCTGGCCACGGGCCCCGGCGCCGCCGTGCTCGGCGCCGCCCTGGCCCACACGGTGCTGGGCGCGGGGAACCTGCCCATCGTCCTGCCGGTCGCCGGTGCCTTCTCGGCGGCGATGCTGTCGCTGCTGGTCAAGAACCGGGAGCGGAGCCGCCCCGCGGCGGCGTACCTGGCGGGCCGCCCGGTGCGCTGAGCGGCCCGTACCCGTACCCAACCCCGGAACAAGGAAGACCCACGCGCGCCCGGGCGGACCGCCCGGGCGCCGCGCTATGCGGACAGCCCCAGCGCCGCCATCCGCTTGGTGTGCGCCTCGGTGATACGCGAGAACATCCGCCCCACCTCCGCCAGGTCGAACCCGTCGGCGACCCCGCCCACGAGCATCATCGACAGCGCGTCCCGCTCCGCCACCACCCGCTGCGCCTGGCTCAGCGCCTCGCCCATCAGCCGCCGCGCCCACAGCGCCAGCCGGCCGCCCACCCGGGGGTCGGCCTCGATGGCGCTACGGACCTTCCCGACGGCGAACGTCGCGTGCCCGGTGTCGTCCAGCACGCTCAGCACCAGGCCGCGGGTGTCGGAGTCCAGCCGGACCGCGACCTCGCGGTAGAAGTCGCTGGCGATCGAGTCGCCGACGTACGCCTTGACCAGCCCCTCCAGCCAGTCGGACGGCGCCGTCTGGCGGTGGAACTCGTTCAGCGCGGCGGCGAACGGCTCCATCGCCCGCGCCGGATCCTCGTCGATCCCGGCCAGCCGGTCCCGCAGCCGCTCGAAGTGGTGGAACTCGGCGGCGGCCATCGCCGCCAGCTCCGCCTTGTCCTCCACGCCGGGCGCCAGCTTCGCGTCCTCCGCCAGCCGCTCGAAGGCGGCCAGCTCGCCGTAGGCGAGGGCGCCGAGCAGGTCGACGACCGCGGCCCGGTACTGCGGGTCGGCGGCGGCCTGCGCCCAGTCCTCGGCGGCTACGCCGGAGGCGGCGGGTGCGGCGGCGGTGTCGCCGGTTCCGCCGGTGTCGCCGGTGTCCTGGGGGGCGGCCTCGTCGGCAGGGGGAGTCTCCATAGGAGCGGAATATAGCGGCCCGCGGGGGCCTGGGAAGAGGCTGGTCAGCCCGTGGACTATGAGACATCGCACAACACGGCTGCACGATTTTAGGTAGAGTGGTATAGCACTCGCCGGTCACGGCGGGTTCCCCATGCCGCGGGCGTGAGCCCGGAGGCGCGTGGGAAGCATGTACTGAAGGATGCCCGGTCGGTGGCCCGATCGGCTCCGACCCCGACCGCTCTCAGCGGGGCCCGTGCGGCCTGTCCCGCCGTACGCACACCGCCGGAGGGAATTCTCGCGGCTTGAGCGCGCGAGTGACGGTAGAAGTGGTCCCGCGCCGCCCGCGCGGTACGACCCCCGTCCCCCGCCGCTCGCCGCGACCGACAGAAGAGGCAAGCATCCTGTCCACGTTTCGAGACCTGGGGATCCTCCCCGAGACTGCTGAGGCCCTGGAGGCCGTGGGAATCACCACTCCTTTCCCCATCCAGGAGATGACCCTTCCCGTGGCCCTCGCCGGCACCGACGTGATCGGCCAGGCCAAGACCGGTACCGGTAAGACGCTCGGCTTCGGCCTTCCCCTGCTGGAGAAGGTCGTCGTCCCCGCCGACGTCGAGAACGGTCGCGCCGACACCGGCGCCCTGACGGACGCCCCGCAGGCGCTCGTCGTCGTCCCCACCCGCGAGCTGTGCGTCCAGGTCACCAACGACCTGCTCACCGCCGGCAAGGTCCGTAACGTCCGCGCGCTGTCGATCTACGGCGGCCGGGCGTACGAGCCCCAGCTCGAGGCGCTGAAGAAGGGCGTCGACGTCGTCGTCGGCACCCCCGGCCGCCTCCTCGACCTCGCGGGCCAGCGCAAGCTGGACCTGTCGAAGATCAAGGTGCTGGTGCTCGACGAGGCCGACGAGATGCTGGACCTCGGCTTCCTGCCGGACGTCGAGAAGATCATCCAGCAGCTGCCCGCCAAGCGGCAGACGATGCTGTTCTCGGCCACCATGCCGGGGCAGGTCATCGGCCTCGCCCGGCGCTACATGACGCAGCCCACCCACATCCGCGCCACCGCGCCCGACGACGAGGGCGCGACCGTCGCCGCCGTCGAGCAGCACGCGTTCCGGGCGCACTCGATGGACAAGCCGGAGATGCTGGCGCGCATCCTGCAGGCCGAGGGCCGCGGGCTGACCATGATCTTCTGCCGTACGAAGCGCACCTGCGCGGACGTCGCGGAGCAGTTGACCCGGCGCGGGTTCGCCGCCGGCTCGGTCCACGGGGACCTGGGCCAGGGCGCGCGCGAGCAGGCGCTGCGGGCGTTCCGCAACGGCAAGGTCGACGTGCTGGTCTGCACGGACGTGGCGGCGCGCGGCATCGACGTCGCCGGCATCACGCACGTGATCAACTACCAGACGCCGGAGGACGAGAAAACGTACCTGCACCGCATCGGCCGCACCGCCCGCGCAGGCGCGTCCGGCACGGCGGTCACGTTCGTCGACTGGGACGAGATCACGCGCTGGCACCTGATCAACAAGGCGCTGGAGCTGGATCTGGAGAACCCCGAGGAGACGTACTCCACCTCCCCGCACTTCTTCGAAGCGCTGCGCATCCCGGAGGGGACGAAGGGCGTGCTGCCGCGCGCCGAGCGCACCCGCGCGGGACTCGGCGCCGAGGAACTGGAGGACCTGGGCGAGACGGGCGGCGGCCGCCGCGGCGCGGGCTCGCGCCGGTCGGCCACCGAGGAGCGCCCGAAGCGGACCCGCACGCAGCGGCAGCGCCGCCGCACGCGCAGCGGCCGCCCGGTGGCGGCGGAGGCCGCCGAGGGCGCCGCCGGGCAGCAGGAGACCGCGCCGGAGCAGACGGTGAGCGCGGGTGCGGACGCGGCGGACGCCGCGCCCCGCAAGCCGCGCCGCCGCCGTCGCCGCACCCGCAGCGGCAACGCGGGCACGCCGGCGGCGGAGTAGCAGCACCCTTTTCGGGCCCGGGGCGTACGTCACGACGTACGCCCCGGGCCCGCGGCTTGCGCGCGCACGGGGGGTGCGCCGCGGCCGGCCGGGCCGCATCGGTGCCGCTCCCCCCGCGCCCCCGCGGAGCGTCGTGGGTCCGGGCGCGGCTAGGGTCGGGGGATGAGCAAGCCGCCGTTCGTCGCGTTGCCGGGTGGGGTCGAGGCCCTGCGGGTCGAGACCCCGCGGGGGGCGTTCGCCGCACTGCGGGCCGGGCGGCCCGTCCACGGGACCGCCCTCCTGCTGCCCGGCTTCACCGGCAGCAAGGAGGACTTCATCGCCCTCCTCGAACCCCTCGCCGCCGCCGGCTTCCGCGTGATCGCCGTCGACGGCCGCGGGCAGTACGAGACGGAGGGCCCGGGGGACGAGGACGCGTACACGCAGGACGAACTCGCGCAGGACGTCCTCGCCCTCACCACCGCGCTGGGGACGGCGGACGGCCCCCCGCCGCACCTCCTCGGGCACTCCCACGGCGGCCACGTCGCCCGCGCCGCCGTCCTCCGCGCCCCCGGCGCGTTCTCCTCGCTCACCCTCATGAGCAGCGGCCCCGGCGTCGTCTGCGACGAGCAGCGGTCCCGCGCGAAGCTCCTCGGCGACGCCTTGGCCACGTACGACTTGGAGACCGTCTGGCAGGCCATGCGCGCCTTCGACCCGCCCGAGGCCGCCGACGCCCGCACTCCCGCCGACGTGAACGACTTCCTGCACCGCCGCTGGCTCGGCACCAGCCCCGCCCAGCTCAGGGCCACCGCCAGGCAACTGTGCGAGGAGCCCGACAGGACCCCGGAGCTGGCCGCCCTGCCGCTGTCCGTGCACGTGCTCACCGGCACGTCCGACTACGTGTGGCCCGTGGCGCAGATGGACGACATGGCGAAGCGGCTGCGGGCCCACCGCACCGTCGTCGACGGCGCCGACCACTCCCCCAACGTCGACCGCCCGGCCGAGACCGCCGCCGCGCTCGCCGCGTTCTGGTCGGCCGACCGGTAGTGGCGCAGAGAACCTCAACCGTGGTTGAGGTCGAGTTACGCTGGCGGACATGACGCACCACCTCTCCCCGCGGGCCAAGGAAGCCACCATCGGCGAGCTGTCCGACCGGAGCGGAGTCCCCCGGTCCGCGCTGCGCTTCTACGAGCGCCAGGGTCTGATCAGCAGCCGCCGCACCACCGGCAACCAGCGCCGCTTCTCCCGTGACACCCTGCGCAGGGTCGCGTTCATCCGCGCCTCGCAGCGCGTGGGGATCCCGCTGGCGGCGATCCGCGAGGCGCTCGCGGTGCTGCCCGAGGGCCGTACGCCGACCCGCGCCGACTGGGCGCAGTTGTCGGAGGGCTGGCGCGAGGACCTCAACACCCATATCCGCCGGCTGGAGCGGCTGCGCGACAACCTCACCGAGTGCATCGGCTGCGGCTGCCTGTCGCTCGACAAGTGCGCCCTGGCCAACACCGACGACCGCCTCGGCGAACGCGGCCCCGGCGCCCGCGGCCTCGGGGTGTGACGGCGCGGTACGCCCCTCACGCCTGCTGGATGAACTCCGTGACGCCGTTGGCAATCTGCTGCACCGCGATCGTCGCCAGCAGCATTCCGGCCAGCCGCGAGACCAGCACCACGCCGCCCTCCTTGATGACCCGGATGATCAGCAGCGAATAGCGCATCGTCACCCACAGCACGAGGTGGATCGCGACGATCGCCGCCCACACCGCCAGTTCCTGGCGCACCCCGTGCGCGTCCTGCACCGCCAGGATGACGGTCACGATCGCCCCGGGCCCGGCGAGCAGCGGCATGCCCAGCGGTACGAGGGCGGCGTTGACGTCCTTGGTCTGGGTGGGCTCCTCGGCCTTGCCGGTGAGCAGGTCGAGGGAGATCAGCAGGAGCAGCAGGCCGCCCGCGACCATCAGCGCCGGTACGGAGACGTGCAGGTAGTCGAGGATCTGCTGGCCGCCGAAGGCGAACACCGCGATCACCCCGAAGGCGACGGCCGCCGCTTGCATGGCCATCTTGCGCTGGAGCTTGAGCGGACGGCCCGAGGTGAGCGCGAGAAAGATCGGGGTGGTGCCGGGCGGGTCCATGATCACGAACAGCGTGACGAAGACCGAGCCGAAGAGGGCGAGATCGAACACGCCAGGAGCTTAAGGCGTCCCGTACGAAACGGGCCCCGGCGGGCAGCGTCGCCTGCCCGCCGCCCTCAACGCCCCGGCGTGGGGTCAGCCCTTGACCGGGGTCGCGCCCGTGGCGCGGTCCACGATCTGCTCGTAGACCTCCGGGGCCGTCGTGAACTCGCCCAGGCGGCAGGTCTTGCGCGCGCCGTGGTAGTCGCTGGAGCCGGTGGCGAGCAGGCCCAGGTCGGCGGCCGTGCCGCGGAGCCTGGCGCGGGTCTCCTCGTCGTGGTCCATGTGGTCCACCTCGATGCCGTCGAGGCCGGCCGCGGCCAGCTCCGCGACCGCGCTCTCCGGCAGGCACACGCCGCGCTTGACCGCCAGCGGGTGCGCGAAGACCGTGACGCCGCCGGCGCCCTTGATCAGCCGGATGGCGTCGAAGGGGTCCAGCTCGTGCTTCTCCACGTACGCCCGGCCGCCGGAGCCGATCCACTCGTCGGTGAACGCGTCCTGCACCGAGTCGACGACGCCGGCCTCGATCATCGCGCTGGCCACGTGCGGCCGGGCGATGGCGCCCTCGCCGGCGATCTCCTGGACGCGCTGCCAGGTGATCGGCACGCCCAGCTCGATCAGCCGCTCGGTCATGAGCCGGGCCCGGCGCACCCGGTCGTTGCGCACGGCGTCGCGCTCGCGGGTCAGCTCCGGCTCCTCGGGGTCGAAGAGGTACGCGAGCATGTGCAGGCTGATGCCGTCGAGGTCGCACGACAGCTCCATGCCGGGGACGAGGGTCAGCCCGGGGGGCAGCGCCTCGATCGCCTCGGCGTGGCCGCCGACGCCGTCGTGGTCGGTGAGCGCGACGACGTCCAGGCCCTCGGCCGCCGCCTTGCGCACCAGGTCTGCGGGGGTGTCCGTACCGTCCGAATCGGCGGAGTGGGTATGCAGGTCGATGCGCACGGACGGTACCTCGCACGGGCTCGGGGTCGCTGGAAGGCACCCAGCTTACGGTCCCGGGCGGCTGTCCAACCGAGAAGGTGCGGCTTCGCGGACGCCCGCCGCGCGGCGCTACAGGAGCCGCGGCGACAGGGCCCCGCAGGGCAGCAGCTCGATCTCGGCGCCGGCGTCGCGCAGGTCGGTGAGTACCAGCTCGTCGTAGAGCAGCAGCCCCGACTGCTCCGGCCAGACCACCGCCCACAGCCACAGGCCGCGCGCCTCCCCGGCGAAGACGGCCCGGTCCGCCGGCACGCCGCCGACGTGCCAGAGCGGGGTGGGCCGGCCCGCGGCGATGACCTTGGCGTCCGGCGGCTTGTCGGTGCACATCCCCGGCCCGGGGTCGGGCCCCTGCACGCCGGCGAAGCGCGCGCCGAGGCCGACGCCCAGCTCCTCGGCGACGAGGACCAGTTCGCCGGGGCCGCCGAGCGGCCCGGGTCCGGAGCAGGCGACGGCGGTGGCCCGGCCGCCGCTGCGGTCGTCGCCCGCGTTGGCGACGCCGGTGAACAGCCAGCCCAGGGGCAGCGGCCACGGCATCCACACCGGCACCTGGGCCCGGTGCACCACCACCCCGAGCGCCTCGACGCTGGGCGGTATGACGGGCTGCAGCGGCTGCACGGGTCCGTGCCGCTCGCACTGCCAGGAATCGGTGAAGAGACCGGGCGCCCGGACCCGCCCGCCGCACTTCGGGCAACTGGGTTCGCCCCTCATAGGAACTTACGGTCCTCTCCGGCCGCCGCGCCGTCAAGGACGATCACCCGTCCGGGGCCGCCCGCGCTGCCGCCCGGCGCGCGGGCGGGCGGCCGCCCCGTCCCCGTACGGCGTGCGCCGGGGGGCGGGTCTACGCGCCCAGCTCCACCCCGCGCCGCAGCGGGTCCCGCAGGTCCGTGCCCGCCGCGAGCCAGCGCTCGCTGAGCGCCGCCGCGCCGTGCACCCGCTTCCACGCGGCCTCGTTCGGCGTCATCGGCAGCAGCGGCAGGAACCGCACCGGCTCCCGCGGCTCCGGCAGCACCACGTCGTCGACGAGCCCGCCCGGCTCCGCGACCAGCACCGCGCGGAACGGCGCGCCGGGCCACAGCGGCCCGCCCACCTCCAGCGACGCCCCCGGCGCCACGACGACGCCCTCCACCTGGGGCGACGCAGCGAGCACGGCGAGCGGGCGCAGCACCTTGTCGGTGTCGGCGAGGCCGGCCCTGACGGTCAGCAGCAGTTCGGCGCGCGGGCCGCGCAGCGGGTCGGCCAGCGCCTGCGCGGGGTCGGTCATGGGCTGCGCGGACATGCCGAGGGTGGCGTAGCGCAGCAGCGGCTCGCCCCCGGCGGTGGCCGACGTGAAACGCGCCACCTCGATGCGGTCGGTGCCGACGAAGGTCACCGACGCCCGCGCGTCGGGCTCGCCGAACGCCCCGGTCAGCCGCCGTTCCACCTGCGCGAGCACGTCGTCGTACGCCATTGCCTCAGCCTACGGGCGCCGGGGAAGCGTCAACGCGGGCGGCTGGTTCACCGGCGGCTGCTAACCTTGCGTGTCGGCTTGATGCGCGTCGTACGTACGGCGCAGGCACGACCCCGACGCTCAGGCACATGAGCTGCACGCGAACGGCTTCGACACGCACGCCCTTCGACAGGGCCCGGCCGGAGGAGGTGGGGACTGCGGTGGATCCCAGCCGACCTTGCAGTACCGACAGCTCTCCCGCCCGGCCCGGCGCTCGCTGACCTTCGCCTGTTCTCCCCCGCGACGATGCGGGGATCTCCAGGTCGACTCCCGGCCCCGCCGTTCGGCGCCTCGCGGCTGAGCACGCACATTTCCGTCGTCATCCACTGACGTGCCGCCGGCGCGCTCAGCGGTGCCCGCTTTGTGGGTGTACCTCTGCGTAGATCCCCATTCCCGGCAGCGTTGGCCCGTGCCCGGCAGGAGCGTGAAGGAGTTCGCCCATGTCGATGATCCGTGACCTGCGAGCCGTCGTCCGTCCCGCCCTCAAGCGCCCGGGCCAGTCCGCCCACGGCTACGACCCCACCCGCGACCCGGCCACCGTCAGCGCCGTCGTCGACTGCGCCGTGTACCGCGGCGGCCGGCGCATCAGCGAACGGCTCTCCCCCGCCCAGGCGATGCGCCGGGTGCGCACCGGGGGCGGCTTCGCCTGGATCGGGCTGCACGAGCCGACGGAGCGCGAGTTCGCCGGCATCGCCCAGGAGTTCGGGCTGCACCCGCTGGCCGTCGAGGACGCGATCGACGCGCACCAGCGGCCGAAGCTGGAGCCGTACGAGGACTCGCTCTTCACCGTCTTCAAGACCCTCCACTACGTGGAGCACGCCGAACTCACCGCCTCCAGCGAGGTGGTGGAGACCGGCGAGGTGATGTGCTTCACCGGCCAGGACTTCATCATCACCGTCCGGCACGGCGGCCAGGGCTCGCTGCGCGCGCTGCGCGCCCGCCTGGAGCAGGACCAGGAGCTGCTGGCGACCGGCCCGTCCGCGGTGCTGCACGCCATCGCCGACCAGATCGTCGACAGTTACCTCGTCGTCGCCGACGCGGTCCAGGAGGACATCGACGAGGTCGAGATCGACGTCTTCTCGCCGAGCGACGGCCGCAGCGGGCGCGGCAGCGACGCCGGGCGGGTGTACCAGCTCAAGCGCGAGGTACTGGAGTTCAAGCGGGCGGTGGCGCCGCTGCTGCGGCCGATGCAGTTGCTGTCGGAGCGGCCGATGCGGTTCGTCGACCCGGAGATCCAGAAGTACTTCCGGGACGTCGCGGACCACGTGGCGCGCGTGCACGAGCAGGTGGTCAACTTCGACGAGCTGCTCAACTCCATCCTCCAGGCCAATCTGGCCCAGGCCACGGTGGCGCAGAACGAGGACATGCGGAAGATCACGTCCTGGGCGGCGATCTTCGCGGTGCCCACGATGATCGCCGGGATCTACGGCATGAACTTCGACCACATGCCCGAGACCACGTGGGAGTTCGGCTATCCCATGGTGCTCACCCTCATCCTCGGCATCTGCCTGGCGATGCACCGCGGCTTCCGCCGCAACGGCTGGCTGTAGGGGTACGGCCGCGGGGCCCGGCGGCTACGCTCGTGCCCCATGGAGCCGATCGCCGCCGCCCTCGCAGAAGAGGCCGCCAGGAAGTCCGGGCTCGTGTGGATCGAGGGCCCCGACGGCACACAGCGCGCGCTGTGGCACGTCTGGCACGACGGCGCCGTCGTCCTCGTCGGCGACGGCCCTGCCGAGCAGCCGCTCGACGGGCTCGGGCTCGCCGACGGGGCGGTGGTGACCGTGCACGCGCGCAGCAAGGACAAGGGCGGGCGGCTGGTCGCGTGGCCGGCGCGGGTGACCGAGCTGGTGCCGGAGGGCGAGGCGTGGCGGGCGGCCGTGGAGGAGCTGAAGGGCAAGCGGCTCAACGCCGTGGACGCCGACCACGTCGCCGCACGCTGGGCCCGGGAGTGCCGGGTGCTGCGGCTGGCACGGGACGGGGCGGCGGTCGCCGGGGACGGGCTGCCGTCCGGTTCGCTGGCCGCCCCGCCGCCGGCGACACCGGCGACGACGCGGCGGCCGGCACCTGCGGCACTGCCGCGGCTGCTGTTCCGGCGGCGGCGCGGCTGAGAGGGCCGGTTCAGCTCGCCGAGATCTGCTTCCCGTAGTCCACGACCTCTTCCTTGCGCGGTGCGTTGACCTCGAACTCCTCGTCCCAGTTCAGGAGTCGCAGTTCGCCCGCGTCCCCCGCGCGCTCCAGCAGCAGCGGGTACGGCCGCCCCTCCAGGGCCACCTCCAGCGCCCCGCCCACGCCTTCGTCGGCCGTCACCCGGATCGTGGTGAAGCCGTCGACCTCGCCGTTCTTCTCCGCGGCCAGCTCGCCGTCGAGCTTCAGCAGACCGTCGAGCAGCACCTTCATCTCCGTGAAGCCGCTGAGCTGCTTGTACGCGGTGTCCTCCGGCGGCACCTTCACGTACTTGCCGTCGAGCTTCCGCGCCGCCGCCATGTCGGACTCGGACGGCTTGCCGTCGCCGTCCTCGCCGTCGTCCTGGTGCAGCCAGAACTCGTCGCCGGCCTTCAGGAAGAGGTCCTCCTCGGCGCGGAGCAGCGAGAACGTCATGCCGCCCGTGGACACTTCGCCTATCCCGCCGGCCGCCGACAGCCTCATGTCGAGCTTGACCGGCTGGCCGTTGCTCACCAGCGTGCCCGCCAGCCGCACCGAACTCGCGCCTGCCGCGGCCTTCTCCGCCTTGGCCCTGATGCTCTCGGGAGCGAGCTTCCCGACGCCGTTCTCGCCGGCCTCCGGACCGTCCTCGGCACAGCCCGCCAGAACGGTCGCGGAGACAGCGAACGCCACCATCCGGAACGCCGATCTCCTCATCACGTGCGGCAGCGTACCGGGCCCCCGGGGCCCTGGCTTTCCCCGCCCGCAGCCCTCGGCCGTACGCTTGTGGCATGGCTGTCACAGAAGAGGCGGTGCGCGCCGCGCTCGCGACGGTGAACGACCCGGAGATCCACCGGCCGATCACCGATCTCGGCATGGTCAAGTCGGTCGAGATCGGGACAGACGGCTCGGTCGCCGTCGGGGTCTTCCTCACCATCGCCGGCTGTCCGATGCGGGACACGATCACCTCGCGGGTCACCGACGCGGTCGAGAAGGTCGCGGGTGTGACGTCCGTCACGGTCGAGTTGGACGTGATGAGCGACGAGCAGCGCAAGGCGCTCGCCGCGTCCCTGCGCGACGGCAAGGCGGAGCGCGAGATCCCCTTCGCCCAGCCCGGCTCCCTCACCCGGGTGTACGCGGTGGCGTCCGGCAAGGGCGGCGTCGGCAAGTCGTCCGTGACGGTCAACCTGGCGGCGGCGATGGCGGCGGACGGGCTGAAGGTCGGGGTCGTCGACGCCGACATCTACGGCCACTCCGTACCCCGCATGCTCGGCACGGACGCCCGGCCCACCCAGGTCGAAGACATGATCATGCCCCCGACGGCGCACGACGTGAAGGTCATCTCCATCGGGATGTTCACGCCGGGCAACGCGCCGGTCGTCTGGCGCGGCCCGATGCTGCACCGCGCACTCCAGCAGTTCCTCGCGGACGTCTTCTGGGGCGACCTCGACGTGCTGCTCCTCGACCTGCCCCCGGGCACCGGCGACATCGCGATCTCCGTCGCGCAGTTGATGCCGAACGCCGAGATCCTCGTCGTCACCACCCCGCAGCAGGCCGCGGCCGAGGTCGCCGAGCGGGCCGGGGCGATCGCCGTGCAGACGCACCAGAAGATCGTCGGCGTGGTGGAGAACATGTCGGGCCTGCCGTGCCCCCACTGCGGCGAGATGGTCGACGTCTTCGGCACCGGCGGCGGCAAGCAGGTCGCCGAGGGGCTGACGCGCACGACGGGCGCGGAGGTGCCGGTCCTGGGCGCCATCCCGATCGACGTGACGCTGCGGTCCGGCGGCGACGAGGGCAAGCCGGTCGTCCTCACCGACCCGGAGTCCCCGGCGGGCGCGGCGCTGCGCGACATCGCGGCGCGGCTCGGCGGGCGGCCGCGGGGGCTCGCAGGGATGTCGCTGGGCGTCACGCCGCGCAACAAGTTCTGACGGGTACGCCCCGGGCCGCCGGGCGCGGGCAGGGGCGTACGCCCCCGGCGCTACGGAGCAGGGGGGCGCGGTTCGTACACGATCCGCGCCCCGGACCGCCGCGAGAAGCTATCCGCGGCGGTCTTCGTACGTCGTGATGTCCTTGATCACCGAGAACGCGAGCCCGTACGCGCTCATGCCGCGGCCGTACGCGCCCAGGTGCACCTGGTTCTGCGTCGTCCCCGCCAGCACCCAGCCGAACTCCGACTCGCGGTAGTGGAACTGCGTCCCCTCGCCGTCGACCGGCAGCGACAGCGCCGACCAGCCGGAACCCTCCAGGTCGTCGGCCAGCTCCCAGGCCACCGACGTCTGCTGGTCCAGCCACTCCTCGCGGATCTGGCGCTCCATCTGCGTCGGCCAGGTGCACGACAGCAGCCCGGAGCCCGCCAGCCAGGCCGCCGACGACACGGACGTCGCCTCCAGCACCCCGGTGCCGTCCGCGCTGCGCCGCACGGGGCGGCTCGCGACGGTCACGACCACCGCGAAGCGGTGCTCGCGCATGCCGGCCTCGGCCAGGTACGAGGGCATGTCCCCGTGGCCCACCGTGCCGTGCTCGACCGCGCCGTCGCCGCCGCCGGTCGACTGGAGCCAGCGCGGCCCCACGAACGCGTCGTCCAGCCCGTACCAGGGGAAGGACGCCCGCAGAAAGCTGTCCACCAGGCGTGGCTCGGACTCCTGAACCATCCCCCCGGGCTCCGCCTCGCTCGTCATCTCCATCAGCGTGGTGCCTCCTCGTGGCCTGGACCTGTCAGTCGGCGGTCGCCCCCCGCCGGGGCGCACGCCCCGCCTGGCACACCGCATGCCGGGCGCTCACCCAGACACACGGGAGGATATCCACCTGCATACGCTAGGACAGGCAGGTGGTCTGATATGTGAGCCGATCAGGTGGCGTCCGCGTCGTACGGCGGGCGCTCGGCGGTGGCCGTCCCCTTGGCCTCACCTGCGGCATCGCTCTTGGCGTCCGTGCCGCCGCCGCTCTCCTTCGTCAGGCTCAGCCGCTTGCCGCCCGCGGCACCGTCGTCCTCGATGTCCCCCACGGTGCGCGCCGCCTCGCCGACCTCGGCGACCTCCTTCTTGAGGTCGAAGCCGTTGCGGATCTCCTTCAGACCCAGGTCGTCGTTGTCGAGGAGGTGCTTCTTGGCGAAGTTCTTCGGGTTCAGGTCCTCGAACTCGAAGTCCTTGAACTCCGGGCCCAGCTCCTTGCGGATGTCCTCCTTGGCCGAGTCGGAGAACTCCCGGACCTTGCGGATGAACCGCATCGTGTCCTGGATGACCTTGGGCAGCTTGTCGGGGCCGAAGACGATCGTGGCCAGGATGATGAGAGCGATCAGCTCGAGGGGTCCTATGTCGAAGAACACCTGGCACTCCTTGCTGTCCTGTCCGTCGGCCCGCTGCCGGCAGGTCCGGGCGACTCTCACGGTACCTGGCGACCCCGCCTCCCCGGGAGTACCGCATCGGCCGCGGTGGACTGGTCCACCGCGGCCGATGCGGGTGTTTGGGGTCGTTTGGCAGGGGTCAGTCGGTGGAGTCGCCCTCGCCGAGGGTGACGTCGACGGTCAGCTCCTCGCCGTCACGCTCGACGGTCAGGCTCAGTTCCTCGCCGGGGCTGCGGCTGCGGATCTTGACGATCAACTCCTCGCCGTTGTGCACGGCTTCGCCGTCGACCCCGGTGATGACGTCCCCCGGCTCGATGCCCGCGCTGTCGGCGGGGCCGCCCGGGGTGACGGGCTCGGTGCCGCCCTCCTCCGCGGAGGTGCCGACCTGCGCGCCGTCGCCGGTGTACTGCATGTTGAGCGTCACGCCGATGACGGGGTGCGTGGCCTTGCCGGTGTTGATCAGCTCCTCGGCGACGTCCGCGCCCTTGTTGACCGGGATGGCGAAGCCCAGGCCGATGCTGCCGCCCTGCTCGGTCTGCGGCTCGCCGCTGCCGTTGTCGGCGGCGCGGATGGCGCTGTTGATGCCGATCACGCGGCCTTCGAGGTCCAGGAGCGGGCCGCCGGAGTTGCCGGGGTTGATCGGCGCGTCGGTCTGCAGGGCGTTGACGTATGAGATGTCGCTGCCGTCGCCCTGCTCGCCGCCCGCGGTGATGGGGCGCTCCTTGGCGCTGATGATCCCGGAGGTGACGGTGTTGGGCAGGTCGTACGGAGCGCCGATGGCGACGACGGGGTCGCCGACGGCGACGGAACGTGAGTTGCCGAGGGGCAGCGGCTTCAGCCCGGAAACCCCCTTGACGCGTACGACGGCGAGGTCGTAGCCGGCGTCGCCGCCGACGACCTCGGCGGACTTGGACTCGCCGCCGCTGAACGTCACCGTTATGTCGCCGCCCTCGTCCGCGGGCTGCACGACGTGGTTGTTGGTGAGGATGTGCCCGCGCTTGTCGAGGACGAAGCCGGTGCCGGTGCTCTGCTCGGCGACGCCGCTGACGCGCAGCGTCACGACCCCGGGCAGCGCGGACCTGGCGATCCCGGCGACGCTGCCGGGCGGGCGCTTGCCGCCGTCGTCGGCGGCGGAGGACTGGTCGAGTTCGAGCTGTCCCGGGGTGCCGTTGCGCTCGATGTAGCTGCCCAGGGCACCGCCGATGCCGCCGGCGACGAGCGCGATGACGAGCGCACCGACGAGGGTCGCCAGGCGCCCCTTGCGCCGCTCCGGCGCGTGTGCCGCGTGCGCGGGCGCCCAGGGGTCGTAGCGCTGCCACTGGCCGCCCTGGGGGGCGCCCTGCGGGTGGGCGCCGTAGGGCGCGGGGCCGCCGGGGCCCGGCGCGCCGGAGGCCGCGGGCGGGTGCGCGCCGGGAGGCCGCCCGGACCCCTGCGGGCCGTACTCGCCCGGGGGTGCGCCGCCGGCCGGCGTCGCGCCGGGTACGGGGGCCTGCGCGCCGGGCCCGTACGGCGCGCGGGGCCGGGGCTGCGGCCCGGGGGCGCCCTGCGCACCGGGGTGGGCGGGGTGGGCGCCCTGCGGGGCGGGATGGCGCGTGTCGGCGGGTGCGGGGCGCCGCGGTGCGGGCGCGTCGGCCGCGGGCCGCCGCGGGCCGGGGAGGTCCCCGGAGGGCGGGGCGCCGGACTCGGAGATGACGGCGAGCTGCGTGGTGTCGTCGTCCTCCACGCCCTCGCGGGGCCCGGCGGCGGGCGGCCGGTCGGCCACCTCGCGGTGCGACTCGTCCGAAGGCGGGGGGCCGAAGGCGCCCGCGTCGCCGGATCCCTCGGGAGCGTCCGTCCGCGCCGCGGCGTCGCCCGGTGTCTTCGCGGTGCTCTCCCGGCCGGAGGCGGCCGCGCGGTCACCGGCCGGGGGGACGGCCGGCCGCGAGGGCTCCGCGGCGTTCTGGGGGGCGTCTGCGGGCTCCGCCGGTGTCCCGGGCGTGGTGGCCCGTTCGTCCTGCTGCGGGAGGGCGGCTCTGCCGGCGCGGGCGCCCGCCACGGCGGACACCGCGGCGGGTATGCCTCTGCCGCCCGGCGAGCCCTCGGCCCCGGCCTCCGCGGCACCCGGGTACGGCCGCACGCCGACCTCCCAGGGGCGTTCCTCCGGGCTCCCGGCATCCGCCGCGGCACCGTCCTGGTCCTGCCCCGGACCGGGCGGAGAGGGCTCCGCCGCCGGGCCTTCCGCGGCAGGGGTCGCGGTCCTGGCCGGAAGGGCACGCGGCTCCGTTCCCGGCCCCTCGGTCCCGGGGGCGCGGTCCGCGGCTGCCGGGCCCGGCGTATCCCCCGCGCGGGTGCGCGTCGGGAGCGCGCCCGTGTCCGCCGCCGCCGGCCCGCCGGTCTCCGCGACCCGCGGACCGGGAAGGTCCGCGGCCGTGACGGCGGAGCCGGCGGAAGCGTCCGCGCTCCGTACGGCATCCTCGTCCGCGCGCGGCGTTCCCCCCGGCCCGCCCGCTCCGGCGGCCTCTGTCCGTTCCGGCACGGATGCGGCGTCCGCCCCGGTGCCCGCCGGCGTGGCGCTCTCCGGAGCCGGCCGCCCACCCGGCGCCGTCACGTCCTGCCCGCCCGCATCCTGCTCCACCGCGCTGTCCGCATCCGCGGCCCGGACCGGCTCCCGGCTACTGCCACCCGGCCCGCTCTCCGCGGGGACGGCCACGCCGTCGGCCGGAGTCTCCGCACCCCCCGGCGCGGGCACCGAGGCGTCCGCGGGACCGCCGTCAGCCGCGCTCCCGGCGGCGGCCCGGCTCCGGTCCCTGTGGTAGTCGTCCTCCCCGTCGCGCCACTCCCGCAGCGCCTCCCGGACCCGGCGCAACTGATCCACCTCCGGGTCGTATCCCGGTGGTGGGCCCGCGTCCGCCGGCGGAGGCGCCGGTTGCGCGTAGGCGTCGGAGTCGGTGGGCGGTCCGGCGGTGTCCGACTCGGCCTCGCGCGGAGGCTCGCCGGGCTCCTGCCTCCACCAACTCGGCTTCCCCTGGTCCATGTTCTCCCCACACGTTCCGCATGCGACTCGGGCGCAGACCGTCGCGGCCCGCAGTTGTTGCTCACCCGCCGGGCGGCCCTAGGCCGCGCCTGGCACATCCCGCCGCGGCGCCCGCCCAGAGGGCGGACGGCGCCATTTGCCAGACACGCCCCAGCGATTCAATCAGGTGCATGCGGTTCCGCGCATCGCCTCGGGGCCGACGTCCCGCCGGCCCCGAGGGGGGGGTCACTGCGGCGACGGGGTGTTCATCCCGCTCAGCGCGGTCTGCGGTGCGGACGCCGGCGGCTCGGACGCCGACGGCTCGGTGACCGCGAAGACGGAGAGCAGCGGCGGCTGCGGCGTCGCGGTCGTGGCAGCCGTCGCTGAGGCGGCCAACTGAAGGGGGCCGCTCTGCGTGCTGTACGGCTGGACCGGGCCCGCGTCCTGTGCGCCGCCCGAGGTGGAGAGCTGGGGGTCGTACGAATAGCGCGCGGGCTCGCCGCGGTCGCCGGGGGTGACCGCAGGGGAGCCGCCCGAGGGGTCGACGGCCGACTCGATGGGCAGCGCGCCGCCGAGGGCGAGGGCGGCGAAGGAGACCGCGCCGGCGGCGGCGAACGCGAAGCGCCGCCCGCGGGCGGCGGAGGGCCGCTCGACCTCGTGGATCGGGAACCCGGTGCCGCCGTCGAGCACGGCGCCGCCGAGGATGCCGCCGCCGAAGCCGCCGGTCCTGGCCGGGCGGGCACCGCCGGTCCTGCTGCCCGTACGCGCACTGCCGCCGGCTCCGCCCGCGAAGGGCGACCGGCGGGCGGCGTCGTCGAGGTCGACACCCGGCAGGTTCTCCAGCCGGGCCAGCAGCCCGTCGGAGGGCGCGGGCGGGGCGGCGGCGGAGAACACGCTCTTGAGCCGGCGCTGCTCGTCGGCCTCTGCCTTGCACCGGGGACACGTCGCCAGATGGGCCAGCACGCGGTCCCGCGAGTCGTGGGGCAGTTCCCCGTCGACCAGCGCCGCCAGCGCCTCGCCCAGGTGCTGCTCGGCGGGCGACAGCCCGCCCACGCTGCTCACAGCGTTCCGCCCTCCTCGTCCGAGCCGTAGGCGCCCTGCCCCGCCCCGGCGAGCGCGCGCTGCTCGGCCCTCGCCTCCGGGGAGCGGTGCTTGAGCGCCTTGCGCAGGTGGGAACGGCCGCGGTGGATCCGGCTGCGGACCGTGCCCAGCTTGACGCCCAGGGTGGCGGCGATCTCCTCGTACGACAGGCCCTCGATGTCGCACAGCACCACCGCGGCCCGGAACTCGGGCGCGAGGGTGTCCAGCGCCTGCTGGACGTCGGCGTCGAAGTGCGTGTCGTTGAAGTGCTGCTGCGGCGACGGCTCGCGGCTCGGCAGCCGCTCGGCGGCGTCGTCCCCGAGCGCGTCGAACCGGATGCGCTGCTTGCGCCGCACCTGGTCGAGGAAGAGGTTCGTGGTGATGCGGTGCAGCCAGCCCTCGAACGTCCCCGGGGTGTACGTCGACAGCGACCGGAAGACGCGGATGAAGACCTCCTGCGTGAGGTCCTCGGCGTCGTGCCGGTTCCCGGTGAGGCGATAGGCGAGACGGTAGACGCGACCGCTGTGGGTGCTGACGATCTCCTCCCACGAAGGCGGAGTCCACCCCTTGGACGACGCGTCGTCGGCCGGGAACGCGGAGAATCCGGCAACGGTCACGGTGTCGGTGGCGTGGCTGTGGTCGTCAGCAGTGTCGGTCACGGATTTCGGCTCATCCGGTGCCCGGGACCCTCGGCGGAATCGCCGAAGGGTGCCCCTTTCGCCGGACGCGGCCGCACCTCCCCTGGTGGCTCTGGTGGTGTCCAGTAGGCCCCCTACCATATCCACCTCGCCCGTTAGCTCCGGATAAGCTCATCCGACCGGTATTCTCCCGCATTCAGCGGAACCATCCCCGCCGGCATCCTTACCTCGTCCGTATCACTTCCGTCTCCCCCAACGCACGGTCCGGCCAGCAGGTTCCCAGGGGCAGCGGATACAGTCACGCTTGCGACGGATGCAGGTGCAGGTGCCAACGGGGAACAGGAGAAGGCGATTACCGGCAACCGGCTGGCGAGCTGGTCGTTCGCGGAGGCGTACGGCACGGACGGTGCCGCGGACGCCGGCGGCGGCCGGGCCGGGGTGACCCCGGGCGACCCGGCGGCTGCGACGCGTGCGCAGGGCTCGGCGACGGCGGCGCTGCACTGGGCGCGGCAGCGGGCCCTGGAGGCGGGCCTGCGCCAGGTGTCCGCGGGCGCCGGGGCCGCGCTGCGGCTGCTCGCGGCGACGGCGGGCGCCAAGGCGGTGGTCGAGATCGGCACCGGCACCGGCGTCTCCGGCATCCACCTGCTGCAGGGCATGCGCCCCGGCGGGGTGCTGACGACGGTGGACCCGGAGCCGGAGCGGCAGCAGTTCGCGCGCCAGGCGTTCCGGGCGGCCGGGTTCGCCGCGAACCGGGCGCGGATCATCGTCGGCCGGGCGCTGGACGTGCTGCCGCGGCTGGCGGACGGCTCGTACGACATGGTCTTCTGCGACGGTGACCCGCTGGAGTGCCTGGAGTATCTCGGCGAATCGTTGCGCCTGCTGCGGCCCGGCGGCGTGGTGTGCTTCGAGGGCGTCTTCGCGGACGGGCGCACGGTGGACTCGGCGGCCCAGCCCGACGAGGTGCAGAAGGTGCGCGAGCTGCTGCGCGCGGTGAAGGAGAGCCGGGAGCTGATGCCCGCGCTGCTGCCGGTGGGGGACGGGCTGCTGTGTGCAGTCAAGCGCGAGGCGTGACGGGCGGGAAGGACCGGACGGACGTGACGGATGTCACGGACGTGCGGGCGGAACGCGCGGACGGCACCGGGCTCTCCGGTGCCCCGCGGGCGGGGATACGGGCCCGGAAGGACGATCCGCCCCGGCCACCGCGTGGCCGGGGCGCATACAGGGTTCTTCCGGACCTCGGTCCGACTAGCTGACGACCTTCTTCAGGGCGTCGCCGAGCGCGTCGGCTTCATCGGGGGTCAGCTCGACGACGAGCCGCCCGCCGCCTTCGAGCGGAACGCGCATGACGATGCCCCGCCCCTCCTTGGTCACCTCGAGCGGGCCGTCGCCCGTCCGCGGCTTCATGGCCGCCATGCTCGTTCCCCTTCCTGAAACCAGCTCTTCGTTGAGAAGCTTCGACGGCCCGTGGACAGGCTCGTCGCCACCGGCATCGAACACAGTGCTTCTCGCCCATTATCCCGCATTGCCGGTCCTGATGACCAACATCGGTCCGCATACTCTCGGCGACGTCCGACCGCAAAACCTCCCAATTCCCGCCAGAGGGATGCGATACTGCGACCTTCCCGGCCGGGGCGCGCCGCGTTTCCATTTGACGCACGTCACATGTCGCGGAGCGGTGATCTCCGCCATGCTGACGGCACCGGACGAGACGCGGCAGAGCCCCGGTGACCCCGGGGCGTAGCGAAGGGAAGAACATGGCGGACACCGTGCTGTACGAGGTCGCCGACGGACTCGCGACCGTCACCCTCAACCGCCCGGACGCGATGAACGCCCTCGACACCGAGACCAAGAACGCCCTGCGCGACACCCTGCGGGAAGCCGCGGCGGACGAAGCCGTACGGGCCGTGCTGCTCACCGGCGCGGGGCGGGCGTTCTGCGTGGGGCAGGACCTCAAGGAGCACATCGGCACCCTCGCGGCGGCCCGCGCCGCGCAGCGTACGGACCACGCGATGGACACCGTCACCGAGCACTACAACCCCATCGCCGCCACCCTCGCCGGGATGCCGAAGCCGGTGGTCGCGGGCGTCAACGGGGTCGCCGCCGGGGCCGGCGCGGGCTTCGCGTTCGCGGCGGACTACCGGGTGGTGGCCGACACCGCGTCGTTCCACACCTCCTTCGCGGGCGTCGCGCTCACCGCGGACTCCGGCGTCTCCTGGACCCTCCCCCGCCTCGTCGGCCACGGCCGCGCCGCCGACCTGCTGCTCTTCCCGCGCCGGATCCCGGCGGCCGAGGCGCTGGCGCTGGGCATCGCGAACGTCGTCGTACCGGCGGCGGAGCTGGCCGCGGAGGCGGCGGCGGTGGCCCGCCGGCTCGCGGCCGGGCCGACGGGGGCGTACGCGGCGATCAAGGAGTCGCTGGCGTACGGGGCGGGCCACGGGTTCGCGGAGACGCTGGCGAGGGAGGCGGAGCTGCAGTCCCGCGCGGGTGCGTCGGAGGACCACAGGATCGCGGTGGAGGCGTTCGTGGCGAAGGAGGAGCCGCGCTTCACGGGCCGCTGATCCCGTACGGCGGCGGGGCCGCACCGGGCCCGGAGCCGCCCGCGGCTACCGCGCGTGGCAGTCCGCGAGGTGGTCGTCGACCAGGCCGCACGCCTGCATCAGCGCGTACGCCGTCGTGGGGCCGACGAACCGCACGCCGCGCCGCTTCAGCTCCTTGGCCAGCGCCGTCGACTCCGGGGTGACGGCCGGGACGTCCGCGAGCGTGCGCGGCGCGTGGCGGCCGGCGGGGTCCGGGGCGAACGACCAGATCAGGGCATCGAGTTCGCCGGGGGTCCAGGCGGCGAGGGTCTTGGCGTTGGCGAGGGTGGCCCGCACCTTCAGCCGGTTGCGGATGATGCCCGGGTCGGCGAGCAGCCGCTGCTCGTCCCCGGGGCCGAACTCCGCCACCGCGGCGATCTCGAAGCCGGCGAAGGCCGTCCGGAAGCCCTCGCGGCGGCGGAGGATCGTCAGCCAGGAGAGCCCGGACTGGAACGCCTCCAGCGACAGCCGCTCGAAGAGCGCGTCGTCGCCGTGTACGGGCCGGCCCCACTCCTCGTCGTGGTACGCGACGTAGTCCTCGGCGGAGAGCCCCCAGGGGCAGCGCAGCAGCCCGTCGGGGCCGGCCACGGCCCCGCCCTCGGCGCTCATGCCCGGCCGTCCAGGCCCTCGCGCGGGTCCGCACCGCCGGGCCCCCGGCCGTGCGCTTCCCGGCCGCCGGCGTCCCGTCCGGCCAGGTCCGTGCCCCCGTTGCCCCGGCCGCCCGGGTCCTGGCCGCCCGGGTCGCGCGCGCCCAGGTCCGTGCCCCCGTTGCCGCGCCCGCCCAGGTCCCAGGTGCCCAGGTCCGTACCGCCGTTGCTCTGCCCGCCCGGGTCCGCGACGCCGCCCGCGCCCCCGAAGCCCGGTCCCGGCGGCGCGTCCTCGTACCCCTGTCCGCCCGTTCCTCCCCCGCGGTACGCCGCCGCGTGCGCGCCCGCCAGGGCCGCCTCCAGCTCCGCGATACGCGCGTCCCGCTCCGCCAGCTCCGCGGCGACGCGGTCCAGCGCGTCGTCCACGTCGTCCATGCGGTACCCCCGCAGGGCGACCGGCAGCCGCAGCGCGTCGATGTCGGCGCGGCCGAGCGGGCGGTCGGGCGGCAGCGGGTCGTGGAGCCGGTCCGGCTGCGGCTCGGTGAGCTCCTCCTCGCCGTTCCCCGCCAGCACGAGGGTGACCGCGGCCACGACCACGACCATGGCGATGAGCATGAACCAGAACACGATGTCTCCCCGTGGACAGCCGGGGCGCCGGACGGCCGCGCCCGGTACGCCGGGTGGCTGCGCCCCACCATAGCCGGGCCCTGTGACAGCCCCCCGCGGCCCGGCGCACGGACCTACCCGCGCACCCCACCGGGACGGGGCCGGCGCCCCGCCCGCCGCACGCCGCCCCGCCGCGCCCGCGGGCTAAGGTCGCGGGAGGAGCCCGGGGCCGCCGCCCCGGAGGACGTCAGAGGAGGCAGCATGCTGCGACTGGGGTCGCGCACTTTCGCCGCGCACGAGCCGGTGATCATGGCGATCGTCAACAGGACCCCGGACTCCTTCTACGACCAGGGCGCCACCTTCCGCGACGAGCCCGCGCTGGCCCGCGTCGAGCAGGCCGTCGCCGAGGGCGCGGCGATCATCGACGTCGGCGGGGTGAAGGCCGGCCCCGGCGAGGAGGTGTCGGCGGCCGAGGAGGTGCGCCGTACCGCGGGCTTCATCGCCGAGGTGCGCCGCCGCCACCCGTCCGTCGTGATCAGCGTCGACACCTGGCGGCACGAGGTCGCCGAGGCCGCCTGCGCGGCCGGCGCGGACCTGCTGAACGACGCCTGGGGCGGCGTCGACCCGCTGGTCGCCGAGGTCGCCGCGCGGCACGGCGCGGGGCTCGTGTGCACCCACGCGGGCGGCGTGCAGCCGCGCACCCGGCCGCACCGCGTCGCGTACGACGACGTGATGGCCGACATCCTGCGGGTCACCCTGGGGCTCGCGGAGCGGGCCGTGGAGCTGGGCGTACGCCGCGACGGCATCCTGATCGACCCCGGGCACGACTTCGGCAAGAACACGCGGCACTCGCTGGAGGCCACCCGCCGGCTCGGCGAGATGACGGCGGCGGGCTGGCCGGTGCTGGTCTCGCTGTCGAACAAGGACTTCGTCGGCGAGACGCTGGCCAAGCCGGTGAAGGAGCGGCTGATCGGCACGCTCGCCACCACCGCGGTCTCGGCCTGGCTGGGGGCACAGGTGTACCGGGTGCACGAGGTGGCCGAGACCCGGCAGGTGCTGGACATGGTGGCCGCCATCGCGGGCCACCGCCCGCCCGCGGTCGCGCGCCGCGGGCTCGTGTAGCGGCCCGTACCGCCCGCCCCTACGGGGTCTCCTTGGTGACCAGCGCCACGGCCTCGGACACGTCGTCCGTGATGTGGAAGAGGTCGAGGTCCCGCTCCGCGGCCTTGCCGCCGTCCACGACGGTCTTGCGCAGCCAGTCGACGAGCCCGCCCCAGTACTCGCTGCCGAAGAGGACGATCGGGAACCGCGTGACCTTCTTCGTCTGCACCAGGGTCAGCGCCTCGAACAGCTCGTCCATCGTGCCGAAGCCGCCCGGCAGGACCACGAAGCCCTGGGAGTACTTCACGAAACACGTCTTGCGCACGAAGAAGTAGCGGAAGTTCACGCCGAGGTCGACGTACCGGTTGAGCCCCTGCTCGAAGGGCAGCTCGATGCCCAGCCCCACGGACAGCCCGCCGGCCTCCAGCGCGCCCTTGTTCGCCGCTTCCATCACCCCGGGCCCGCCGCCGGTGATCACCCCGAAGCCGGCGTCCACCAGCCCCTTGCCGATCGCGACGCCGCGCGCGTACTCCGCGCTCTCCGGTGCCGTACGGGCCGAGCCGAAGACGCTGATCGCGGGTCCCACCTCGGCGAGCGCGCCGAACCCCTCGACGAACTCCGCCTGCATCCGCAGCACCCGCCACGGGTCCTCGTGCACGTACTCCGCGGCGCGCTCCCGGGTGTCCAGCAGGTGCTGGTCCATCGTCCCGCGCTGGATGCGGCTGCGGCGGCGGATGACGGGGCCGAGCCGCTGCTCCTGGAACTCCTCGCGGTTCGCCACGGGCGCGCTCCCTTCCTCGTGCTGACTCGTGTCCGGCTACGAGTCCGACCGTACGGTTTCCGCGTACGGCGATCTCCGGGCCCCAGGCTAGGCGAAGCAGCCCCAAGCCATGTGAACCCCGGCAGAAACCACGGCGGAACGGCCGGTGACACGGCCCGCGCTCAGGCGGTGAGCCAGGCGCGCAGCCGCTCCTCGCAGTGGTGGATGCGGGCCGTGTGCACGTGCTCGTCGCGCTTGTGCGCGTAGTTCGGGTCGCCGGGCCCGTAGTTCACCGCGGGGACGCCGAGTGCCGTGAAGCGGGCCACGTCCGTCCAGCCGTACTTCGGCCGCGGGACGCCGCCGACCGCGGCGGTGAACGCGGCGGCCGCGGGGTGGGCGAGGCCCGGCAGGGCGCCCGGGGAGCTGTCCTCGACGGTGATCGCGGCGATGCCGCAGCCGTCGAAGTACTCCCGTACGAAGGCGATCGCCTCGTCCTCCGAGCGGTCCGGGGCGTAGCGGAAGTTGACGGTGACCTCGCAGACGTCCGGCACGACGTTGCCCGCGACGCCGCCGGAGACGCGGACGGCGTTGAGGCCCTCGCGGTACTCCAGGCCGTCGATGACCGCGTGCCGCGGCTCGTACGCCGCGAGCCGGGCCAGCGCGGGGGCGGCGGCGTGGATGGCGTTGGCGCCGAGCCAGCTCCGCGCGGAGTGGGCGCGTTCGCCCTCGGTGCGGAGGACGGCGCGCAGCGTCCCCTGGCAGCCGCCCTCGATCTCGCCGTCGGACGGCTCCAGCAGCACGGCGAAGTCGCCCGCGAGCCAGTCGGGATGGCGCTCGGCGAGACGGCGCAGGCCGTTGCGGGAGGCGTCGACCTCCTCGTTGTCGTAGAAGACGAAGGTGAGGTCGCGGTTGGGCGCGGGCACCGTGGCGGCGATGCGCAGTTGGACGGCGACGCCGGCCTTCATGTCGGAGGTGCCGCAGCCCCACAGGACGCCGTCCTCGTACGTGCCGTCGAGGCGCGAGGGCAGGTTGCCGGCGACGGGCACGGTGTCGATGTGCCCGGCGAGCACGACGCGCTCGGCGCGGCCCAGCCGGGTCCTGGCGACGACGGCGTCGCCGTCGCGGTCCACCTCCAGATGCGGAAGGCGGTGCAGCGCGGCCTCGACCGCGTCGGCGAGGTGCTTCTCGTCGCCGCTGACGGAGGCGGTGTCGACGAGCTGGGCGGTGAGCCGTGCGGCATCGAGCGTCAAGTCCATGCCGACGACCCTACGGCCCGGTGCGCCGGCCCTCGCGCCGTCCGCACGCCGTACGCGCCGCCCGCCGCGCTCCCGCCGGCCGCGGTCGTCCGCCGCGAACGCTACGGTGGGCCCGTGCCAGCCTCCGACGTCTTCCGCCGCCGCCTCCTCCGCGCGTTCGTCGCGCTCGTGGTGCTGGGCGGCGTGGGCGCGTACCTGCTGGTCCACCTCAACACCGGCGGCGGCCCCGCGCCGCGCTGCGAGGTGCGCGGCAAGGGCGAGGGCGAGCCGTACGAGCTGGATCCGGAACAGGCCGCCAACGCCGCGACGATAAGCGCCGTGGCGTCCTCCCGGCGGCTGCCGGAGCGCGCGGTGACCATCGCGATCGCCACCGCCATGCAGGAGTCGGGGCTGCGCAACATCGAGCACGGCGACCGCGATTCGCTCGGGCTCTTCCAGCAACGCCCGTCCCAGGGCTGGGGCACGGAGGAGCAGATCCTCGATCCGGTGTACTCCACCGGCAAGTTCTACGAACACCTGGCGGAGATCCCCGGCTACTCCCGGCTGCCGCTCACCGAGGCCGCGCAGCGCGTGCAGCGCAGCGGCTTCCCGCAGGCGTACGCGAAGCACGAGCCGGCCGCCGCCCGGCTCGCCGCCGCGCTCACGGGCCGCGACGGCGGCGCCTTCACCTGCACGACGGCGAAGGGCGACACCCGCTCCGGCGATCCCGCGCTGCTGCGCGAGGCGCTGAAGCGGGAGTTCGGCGCCGGCGTGCTGCCGGACGCGGACGGTTCGGGCGAGGGGTCCGGGGGCGCGAACGGGGCCGGTGCCGGGCAGGTGCTGGTGCTGGTGGTCGCCGGGGACGGCGCGGACGCGGCGGGCCGCGGCTGGGAGCTGGCGCACTGGGCGGTGGCGCAGGCGCCGCGGCTGCGCGTCGCGCAGGTGTCCTTCGCGGGCCGCGAGTGGCGGGCCGAGGAGTCGTCCGCAGGCTGGCGCGAGGTCGAGGGCGCGAACGCGGAGGCGGGCGCCGCGTCCGTCCGCATCGTCACCGAGCCCTAGCCACCGCGGACCCGTACGGGGGATGCCGGTCAACGCGGGCTGACGGCGCGGCGCCTTTCCCCGTTCTTTGCCACGATCCGGCAAACCCCCGGTGGGGCAGGTCCCCGACCCCTCGAACGGCGCTCACACCGACCCGCTTTGCCCGGTTTTCTGGCGAAGCAGATTATGCGACGCATTACCAACTCTTTACGTAGGGCGACCGCAACCTTCCGGCGCCTCACGCGGTAGTCACAGCGTCCGCACGGCGGACATGCCCATCAGCAGCCCTCCGCAAAGGAGAACCATGTCCCACCCCCTGAAGCGCCACCTCGCCCGGGTCGCACTCGTCGTCGCCGCCGGTGCCGCCCCGGTCGTCGGCGCCGCGGGTGCCGCCGGCGCCGTCGAGCTGCCCAGCACGAACGGCCTGAACCCGGTCAGCGCGCTGGAAACCAGCTCGCTGCCCGCGACCGCCTCCCAGACCGGCAGCGAGGTGCTCACCACCGGTACCGAGACCGCGAACCAGCTCGGCGAGAACGCCGGCCCGACCACCGAGAAGGCTCTCGGCGCGGTCCAGGACACCACCGGCAAGACCGTCGAGCAGGGCCAGGGCGCCGTCGGCGACACCGCCGCGAACCTGACCCCGGAGCTGCCCACGTCGGGCCTGGGCCTCTGAACCCGTCCGGCTGACCACGAGGCCGCCGGTGGCCCGCGGGACCGTCCTCCGCGGGCCCGGCGGCCCGTCAGCGCCGCGGCGGGTCCCGCGGCGGCGCACCCGGGATCTCTCCCGGGCCGGCGGCGGCGCTGCGGCGCCTCAGCCCCGCAGCGCCGCCAGCCGCTCCACGGCTGCGGCCACGCGCTCGTCGGTGGCCGTGAACGCGACCCGTACGAACCGCTCCCCCGCGGCCCCGTAGAACTCCCCGGGCGCCACCGCGATCCCCAGCTTCGCCAGCTCGGCGACCGTGTCCCAGCACGGCTCGTCCCGCGTCACCCAGAGATACAGCGACGCCTCGCTGTGCTCGATCCGGAAGCCCGCCCCCGTCAGCGCCTCGCGCAGCGCGGCCCTGCGGCGGGCGTAGCGCTCGCGCTGCTCGGCCACGTGCCGCCCGTCGCCCAGCGCGGCGATCATCGCCTGCTGCACCGGCTTCGGCACCATCATCCCGGTGTGCTTGCGCACCGCGACCAGCTCGCGCACCACCGCCGCGTCGCCGCCGGCGAACCCGGCGCGGTAGCCGGCCAGGTTGGAGCGCTTCGAGAGCGAGTGGACGGCGAGCAGTCCCTCGTACGAGCCCTCGCTCACCGACGGATGCAGCACCGACACCGGCTCGGTCTCCCAGCCCAGCTCCAGGTAGCACTCGTCGGAGGCGACCAGCACCCCGTGCGCCCGCGCCCACGCCACCGCGCGGCGCAGTTCGGCGGCGTCCATGGTACGCCCGGTGGGGTTCGACGGGGTGTTGAGCCAGAGCAGCTTCACCCGCGCCGGGTCGAGGTCCGTGACCGGATCGGCGTACGTCACGGGCTCGGCCCGCGCCGTCAGCGCCCCGATCTCGTACGTCGGATAGGCCAGGCTCGGATACGCGACCTGGTCGCCCGGCTCCAGCCCCAGCAGCGTCGGCAGCCAGCCGACCAGTTCCTTGGTGCCGATCGCCGGCAGCACCGCGTCCGGGCGGAGCTCCGCCCCGAGCCGCCGGCCGAACCAGCCGGCGATGGCCTCGCGCAGCGCCGGGGTGCCCCAGGCGAGCGGGTAGCCGGGGCTGTCGGCGGCGTCCGCGAGCGCGGCCCTGACGACCTCGGGAACGGGGTCGACGGGGGTGCCGACGGACAGGTCGACGATGCCGCCGGGATGAGCGGCGGCGGCGGTCTTGTACGGCTCCAGCCGGTCCCAGGGGAAGACGGGCAGCCGGGAGGTGACGGGTCGCACTCTCACTGTCCTCAATCGACGCAACAGCCCCCGCCGATCAGCCCGGGGCCGACGGGGCGGGGGCAATGCGTATCGCCGTGGTACTCGGTCCTGCTCGCCCTACTCGTCGTGCTCCTGCGGGGGGAGGGCCGCGACGATCGGGTGGTCCCGCTCGATGAGGCCGAGCTTCGAGGCGCCACCGGGCGAACCGAGGTCGTCGAAGAACTCGACGTTCACCTTGTAGTAGTCCTTCCACTCCTCCGGAGTGTCGTCCTCGTAGAAGATCGCCTCCACGGGGCAGACCGGCTCGCAAGCACCGCAGTCGACGCACTCGTCCGGGTGGATGTACAAGAACCTCTGGCCCTCGTAGATGCAGTCGACGGGGCACTCCTCAATGCAGGCCTTGTCCTTGAGATCCACACAAGGCTCTGCGATGACGTAGGTCACGCTGTCGTTCCTCCTCGATCAGGCTGGCGGCGCGGGAGCGCGGCGTGTCGATGCCCGCACCTAGTATCTCCGTTCCCGGGCACGGAGCGAACAAGAGGGGCGTGGAGAGCTGTGGAATTCACCACTGGGGCGCGGCTCGAAATCCGCATCACCCCCGCTGACGTGGGAAAACGCGTTTCCGTACGGCGACTGACAGATGCCTGCGAGGGGGACGCGCGGTTCACGGACGCGGTCGGTGTGCTCACATCGTGGGACGCGGGCGAACTGCGTCTCACCAGGCGGAACGGCGAGGTCGTCCGGATCCCGGAGGCCGCGGTGGTGGCGGCGAAGGCCGTGCCGGCCGCTCCGGCGCGGCGGCGCGGCCCGGCGGCGACGGCGGCGGAGCTGACCCGGGTGGCGGCGCGCGGCTGGCCGCCGGTGGAGAGCGAACGGCTGGGCGACTGGACGCTGCGGGCCTCGGCCGGCTTCACGAGCCGGGCCAACTCGGTGCTGCCGCTGGGCGACCCCGGGCTGCCGCTGGACGCGGCGCTGGCGCGGGTGACGCGGTGGTACGGGGAGCGGGGGCTGCCGGCGCTGGTGCAGGTCGCGACGGGCGCGGCGGGCACGGCGGAGCCGCTGGCGGCGGAGCTGGACGCGCGCGGCTGGACGGTGCGGCGGTCGGCGCTGATGCAGGTCGGCGAGCTGGCGCCGGTGGCGGACCGGGGGGAGGCGGGGCGGGTGGAGCTGTCCCGTACGACGTCGGCCGCATGGTTCTCGCTGTACAACCGGGCGGCGGAGCTGACGCCTGCCGCCCGTACGGTGCTGGAGGGCGGCCCGTCGGTGTGGTTCGCGACGGTCCGGGACCCCTCCGGTGCCGACCCGTCCGGTACCCCGGCGGCGATCGGCCGGTGCGTGGTCGACGGCCGCTGGGCGGGCTTCGCGGCGGTCGAGGTCGCCCCGGCACACCGCCGCCGCGGCCTGGCCACGGCGGTGGTGGCGGCCCTCGCCACCCGCGCCCTGGAGGAGGGCGCCTCGGCGGCGTACCTCCAGGTGGAGCCGGACAACACCGCGGCCCTGGCCCTCTACAACGCCCTGGGTTTCACCACCCACCACAGCTACCACTACCGCCATCACCCCACGGTGTAGGGGCGGCGAGGGCCTGCGGGCCCGCGCCCAGGCCGGAGGTGCCTCAGTCCTCACTCTCTCCCCACCGGTCTCACCTTTGCGCGGGACGTGCGCCCCGTCGCGTCGCACAATGGGGACATGAGTACGTCCGGCGTCGGTCACCGGGCTCGGTTCGCGGAGGAGGCCCGCGTGCCGCGGCCCGATCTGGCCCTGCTCTGTCTGCTCGTCGGGGCCGAGACCGACCCCGGGCTCGACGAGGGCGGCATCGACGCCGTGCAGATCGAGCTGGACGAGCTGGCCGGGCAGTTGCCGTACGCGCCCGGCGGCCCCCGCGCGTGGGCGCAGGCCGCCGCGGAACTGCTCGGGGAGCGGTACGGGTTCCACGGCACGCCCGGCGACTACCGGCGCCTGGAGTCGTCCCAGCTCCACGAGGTACTGCGCCGCCGCCGCGGGCTGCCGATCATGCTCTCCGTGATCTGGATGGAGGTCGCCCGCCGCGCCGGTGCCCCGGTGTACGGCGTGGCCCTCCCCGGGCACTTCGTCGTCGGCTTCGGCCCCTCCCCCGCCGGACAGCCCCTCGCCGACCACCCCGCCGGGGGCGGCCCCGTCCTCGCCGATCCGTTCGACGGCGGCCGGCTCCTCTCCACCGCCGACGCCGAGCTGCTCGTCGCCGAGGCCACCGGCGGCGAGCCGCTGTCGCCCGCGATGCTCGTACCCGCAGATCCGCTCGCCATCGTGCTGCGCGTCCTCAACAACATCCGCGCCTGGGCCGCCCGCCGCCCCGAGCAGTCCGACGTGCAGCTCACCGCCGTCGAACTCGCCCTGCTGCTCCCCAGCCACCCCGCCCGGCTGCGCCACGAACGCGCCCGGCTCCTCATCGCCCGCGGCGACTTCGCCACCGGCGCGGCGGAGCTGGAGGAGTACGCCGCGGTGATAGCGGCGATGGAGCCGCAGGCCGCCGAGACCCTGCGCCGCGAGGCCCGCGCCGCGCGCGCCCGCCTCAACTGACCCGCGGCACCACGCCCGTACGCGCACGGAGGCCGGTGCCCAGGGCACCGGCCTCCGTGACGGACGACGTACGGACTACTCCTTCACCGGAGCCGCGCTCGGACCTTCCTCCAGCGCGGCCAGCGCCTTGTCCAGGATGACCACTTCATCCCGCTCCACCGTGGGCTCCTCGGGGAAGTGGCACGCGGTCAGGTGCCCCGCGTTGTTGCCGCCGATCTGCACCAGCGGCGGCTCCTTCTCCGCGCACACGTCCTGCGCCTTCCAGCACCGGGTACGGAACCGGCACCCCGACGGCGGGTTGATCGGCGACGGCACGTCGCCCGCCAGCCGGATGCGCTCCCGCGGCTTCTCGTCCTCGTCCTCCGAGAGGGTCGCCTCCGGCACGGCCGAGAGCAGGGCGTGGGTGTACGGGTGCCGCGGCCGGGTGTAGATGTCGTCCCGGGGGCCGATCTCGACGATCTTCCCCAGGTACATGACCGCGACGCGCTGCGAGAAGTGCCGCACGACCGCCAGGTCGTGCGCGATGAAGAGGAACGCGATGCCCATCTCCCGCTGCAGCTCCTGCAGCAGGTTGACGACCTGCGCCTGGATCGACACGTCCAGCGCCGAGACCGGCTCGTCCGCCACGATCAGCTTCGGCTTCAGCGCCAGCGCCCGCGCGACCCCGATGCGCTGCCGCTGGCCGCCCGAGAACTCGTGCGGGAAGCGGTTGTAGTGCTCGGGGTTGAGGCCGACGGTCTCCAGCAGCTCACGGACCCGCTTCTCCCGCCCGCCGGGCGGGGTGATCCCGTTGACCTCCATCGGGCTGCTGATGATGGTGCCGACGGTCTGCCGCGGGTTCAGCGACGAGTACGGGTCCTGGAAGATCATCTGGATCTCGGACCTGATCGGCGCGAGCTGCTTGCGCTTGGCGTACGTGATGTCCTGGCCGCGATACGTGATCTTGCCGCCGGTCGGCTCCAGCAGCCGCGTGAGCAGCCGCCCGGTCGTCGACTTGCCGCAGCCGGACTCGCCGACCAGGCCGAGGCTCTCGGCCGCGCGTACCTCCAGGTCGATGCCGTCGACCGCCTGCACCGCGCCGACCCGCCGCTTGATCGGGAAGCCGCCCATGATCGGGAAGTGCTTCGTGAGCCCCTCCGCGGTGAGCAGTTCCTCGCCGGCCGTGGTGGGGGTGTCGTCCCGGGGGCCGGGGAGGGTGAGTTCTTCGCTCATGGTGGTCAGTCTCCCTAGCCCAGCCGGGGCTTGATCTGCTCGATGAAGATGTCCTGCTTCTGCCCGGCGCTCAGGTGGCAGGCGGCCCCGCGTCCTTCGGACAGCACCGGCCGGTCCGTACGGCAGGCCGTGCCGCCCACCTCGCCGGTGAAGCCGCACCGCGTGTGGAACGGGCAGCCCGGCGGCGGGCTCAGCAGGCTGGGCGGCGAGCCCTTGATCGGCGTGAGCGGGGTGTTCACGTCCGAGGAGAGCCGCGGCATGCTGCTCAGCAGGCCCCAGGTGTACGGGTGCTGCGGCTTGCGCAGCACCTCGCGGGTGGTGCCCCGCTCCACGGCGCGCCCCGCGTACATCACCAGGATGTCGTCCGCGACGTTCGCGATGACGCCGAGGTCGTGGGTGATGAAGACGATCGCGGAGCCGAACTCGTCCTGGAGGTCCCTGATCAGGTCGAGGATCTGCGCCTGCACGGTCACGTCGAGCGCGGTGGTCGGCTCGTCGGCGATCAGCAGGTCGGGGTTGCAGACGAGCGCCATCGCGATCATGGCGCGCTGCCGCATGCCGCCGGAGAACTGGTGCGGGTAGTCGTCCGCGCGCAGCTTGGCGTTGGGGATGCCGACCTTGTCCAGCATCTCCACGGCCCGCAGGTGCGCCTCGCGCTTGGAGACGCCCATGTGCTTGCGGTACGGCTCGGCGATCTGCCGGCCGACCGTGTAGAAGGGCGAGAGCGCGGTGAGCGGATCCTGGAAGATCATCGCCATCTTGTTGCCGCGCAGCTTCTCCAGCTTGCGCTCGGGCGCGCCGATCAGCTCATCGCCGTCGAGGCTGATGGAGCCCTCGATGTTGGTGAACATCTGGTTGTGCAGGCCCAGCACGGTCAGGTTGGTGACCGACTTGCCGGAGCCGGACTCGCCGACGATGCCCAGGGTCTTGCCGCGCTCGACGTCGAAGGAGAGACCGTCGACGGCCTTGACGACGCCGTCCTCGGTGGTGAACTGCACGCGCAGGTCCTGCACCGAGAGGAAGGCACCGCCCGCGGACGGCGCGGAGCCTTCCGATTCCTTGGTCAGGGTGGTCACTGCTCTTCTCCTAGGACAGACGGATGCGCGGGTCGATGAAGGCGTACGCCGCATCGACGATGACGTTCATGAGGATGATCATGGTGGACGAGAACAGCAGGATGCCCATGAGCACCGGCAGGTCCGCCTTGAACACGGAATCGATGGAGAGCTGGCCCAGGCCCGGCAGCGAGAAGGTGAACTCGGTGATGATCGCGCCGCCCAGCAGCGAGCCGAGGTCGATGCCGAAGATCGTGACGACCGGGATGAGGGCGCCGCGCCAGGCGTAGCGGAAGAAGACCGTACCCGAGGACATGCCCTTGGCCCTGGCCGTTCTGACGTGCTCTTCCTGCAATTGCTCGATCATCGTGGACCGCACCATACGGGTGTAGTTCGACGCGAAGATCGTGGAGAGCACCGCCCAGGGCAGGATCAGTCCGACCGCCCATTTCCATGGATTGTCGGTGAAGGCGTTGTACGCCGGGTCGCCGAAGAGTCCGGTGCTGTACACCAGCGCCCAGAGCACGAGCGGGCCGATGAAGTAGATCTGCAGCGAGCCGATGATCAGCGAGCTGCCGCTGACGAACTTGTCGAGCACCGTGCCGCGCCGCCAGGCGGCGATCATGCCGGCCCCGACGCCGAAGAAGAGGAAGACGACGGCCGCGCCGATGGTGAGCGACAGCGTCGTGGGGAAGCGGTCCTGGATGAGGGTGAGGACGTTCTCGTCGTGCACGAACGAGCGGCCCAGGCAGGGCGCCGGGCATTCGCCCGTCGGGAAGGAACGGCCGGCGAAGATGCCGGAGAGGAAGTTCCAGTACTGCACGGGCACGGGGTCGTCGAGGCCGAGGGCCCTGCGGATCAGCTCCAGGTTCTCCGGAGTGCACTTCTCGCCGCAGGAGATGCGGGCGGGGTCACGCGGGATGGCGAAGAACAGGAAGAAACAGACCGCGCTGAGGATCAGCAGGATGATCAATGCGCCGATTGTCCGGCGAATCAGGAAACGAAGCATGACTGTGGGCTGCTTTCGAAGGACAAAGCGGCGACGTGGGTTGAAGGGTGGTGCGCGGGGGCCCGCCGATCGGGCGGGCCCCCGCGCACCGGAGGTGGTGCCTACTGCTTGAGGTAGATCTTGCGCAGGTCGATGTCACCGATGACGTCGTCGTACTGCACGCCGCCGATGTTCGAACCGTAGAGCTGGATCTGCTTGTAGTACGTCATGGGGATGTTGGAGATCAGGTCCTCCACCACGTACTGCGAGAGCTTGTTCCACTCCTTGGCCGCCTCGGCCGGGTCCGTGATCTTCTGGATCCGGTCGATCTCGGAGTTGATGTGCTCGTCGTTGGTGTGCGAGTAGTTCGACGCGCCGTCCTGGATCTGCCGGCCGTCGTACAGCGGCGGAACCACCGTGCTGGCGGACGGCCAGTCGGCGCCCCACGCGCTCACGTAGATGTCGAACTTGTTGTCGACGAGACCGATCTGGTCGTAGTACGTCTCGGCCGCGATCTCCTTGCGCTGGACGTCGAAGCCCGCTTCCTCCAGGGTCTTCTCCATCGTGGGCGAGTAGTTCTGGCCCTCGGGGGTGTTGATGTAGCCCCAGGTGAGCTTGTAACCGGTCTCGCCGGCCTCTTCCAGGATCTTCTTGGCCGCGGCCGGGTCACCCAGCGGCTTCTTCAGCTTGCCGAAGGGGTCGAAGCCCTCCTCGTAGCCGGAGACGGTCGGGCTGATCAGACCGCCGGCCAGCTCCATGCCCTGCGGGCCGCCGAAGGCCTGCTGGTAGGGCTGGATCGGCAGGGCGTACGCGATGGCCTCGCGGACCTTCTTGTTCTTGACCCGGTCCATGTTGATGGCCATCTGGGCGACGTACGGCTGGTAGCCGTTGACCGAGCGCTTCTGGGCCTCGGCGTCCTTGTTCAGCTTCGGCAGCGTGGCGGCGTCCACGTTGTTGGTGAAGCTGATCGAGTTCTTGTTCACGCCCTTGTCGGCCATCAGCCGCTCGGCCGAGGTCTCGAACTGGATGTTGAACGAGATCTCGTACTTGTCCGGGTAGGCGTTCCGCGTCGAGTCGGTCGCCGGGTCCCAGTGCTCGTTCTTGACCAGCGTCATCGACTTGCCGGTCTTGAAGGACTCGATCTTGTACGGGCCCGCCGTCATCGGGTCCTTGTCGTACTTCTCCTGGGTGTCCTTCGCCTCGGAGACCATCGAGTAGCCCGGCATCGCCAGGGCGTACGGGAGGTCCGGCTTGGGGTCCTTGAACTTGAAGACGATGGTCTTGTCGTCCGGCGTCTCCAGGATGGAGTCCGGCAGGTGGTCACCCTTGTACGGACCGTCGGGCAGCAGCTCGCGGTACTCGGTGCCCGGCACGTTGGCCAGCCACTGCTGGATGTAGACCGGGCCGTCGTTGATGAACTCGGCGAACTGACGCTCGAAGGTGTGCCGGACGTCCTTGGACGTGATGTCCGTGCCGTCGGCCCACTTGATGTTGTCCTTGAGCGTGTACGTCCAGGTGCGGCCGCCGTCGGAGGGCTTGCCGCTGTCCGTGGCGAGGTCGCCGACGAGGGTCTGCTTGCCGTTGAAGTCGGCCTTGTAGCCGGTCAGCCCACGGTGGATCAGCCGCGCCAGGGCGCCCTCGTCCGAGACGTATATCTGCCCCGGGTCGAGGTGCGCGTAGCTGTCGCGCTGCATGACGGGGATCGTGCCGCCCTCCTGGGCGCCCTTCACCTCGGGCGCGGGCCCGGTGGACGCCTTGGCGTCACCGAACGGTATCTGCGCCTGCTGCTCCGCCGCCTTCTTCTTGTCGTCCTGCTGCGAGTCGGTGTTCTCCGAGCCGCTGCTGCAGCCGCTCAGGGCCAAGGCCCCGGCTGCGAGCGCCGCCACCACGGCGTGCGATCTGCGTACACCCCTGAGAGTCACTGTCTACCACCCTGTCTGTTGGTCTTGACTTGCTGTGTGCGTGTTCACACCCGTGCCACGGCGGTCGCACCCTGGCGGCGGTACGAACGTCAGCGCGCGGCCTTCGGATCGAACGCGTCGCGGACGGAGTCCCCCAGCAGGTTGAAGGCGACCACGAAGATCACGATGGCGACGCCGGGGAAGAACATGAACGTGGGAACGGTCTCGGACACGTCCGCGGCCCGGGCGAACATCAGCCCCCAGTCGGGGGTCGGGTTCACCAGGCCGACGCCGAGGAACGACAGTCCCGCGGCGTTCGTCACGACGAGCGGCAGCTCGAAGGTTCCCTGCACGAGGATGGGAGTGACGAGGTTCGGCAGCATCTCCTTGCGGATGATTCGCCAGTTCGACGCCCCGCTCACCTTGGCGGCCTCGACGAACTCGCGCTCCCGCATCGACAGCGCGACACCGCGCACGATGCGCGCCATGCGCATCCAGTTCAGCGCCGCGAGCACCCCGATCAGCACCGCGACGCGCAGCCAGGTGGGCGTCGCGTCCTCGGGAGCGACGAACATCGCGGTGATGACGGGCATGAACGCCACGAAGAACAACTGGCTCGGGAACGCCAGCATCAGGTCGGTGAAGCGGCCGATCAGCGTGTCGGTTCGGCCGCCGGTGAAGCCGGCGGCCACGCCCAGCAGGACGCCGATGCCGACGGTGAGGACCGTCACCGCGACGGCGATGGCCAGCGAGGTGCGGATGCTGTAGATCAGCAGCGTGAAGACGTCGCGGCCGAGGATGGGTTCGAGGCCGAACCAGAACTCGCCGCTGATGCCGCCGTTGGGCTTGATCGGGTAGCCGAGAGCGTCGAACAGCTCGGGCTTGCCGGTGGCCGAGTTGTACAGCGTGTACGGCGACTTCCCGTACAGCTTCGCGATCAGCGGAGCGAAGATCGCGACCAGCACGAAGAAGCCGACGACATACGCGGATATAACCCCCGCGCGGTCGCGCTTGAAGCGCTGCCACATGAGCTGGCCGGGCGATTTGCCGATGTGTTCGGCAGTCTGCTGCCCACCAGGGCCGGCCGAACCCCGCTCGAGTCCTGCGGGGTCGTACGGTGCGCCTTTGGGCGCCTCCGCCATGGCCGGGACCGGACTGTCCATAGGTGATTGCTCCCGAACCGGGTGTGCCGCAGCGCCCGTGCACGCTGCGGTGGTTGACGGGACTTTCGCAACCGATTCATCCCCCAGTCAAGGGGGTGACGGGGGAAGCTGAGGTGCGGAATCGCTTCTTGAGCGTATGTTTTGCAGATTGAGGTCCGTACGTGCTTGACAAGGCGCCTTAGTGACCGACATATCCGACATAACGCGTCGAAGGTCGTTAACACGTCGGCAACCCATCTGTCGCGTCACCGATATACGAACGCGTCACTCTGGGGAGCGTACGGCCGTGCGGGTGCCGTCCCCCGGCCGGGTCCGGTCAGCGCGCCGGATCCGGCCGGGATCCCGGCCGCCGGCCGCCGCCGCCCGGCCCGTCCTGCCGGAGGTGTTGTCCGGGGCTGCGGAGAGGTGTAGACCTGGGTGCCGTGTGGGCCCAAAAGGCGCACGGTTGCATATCGGGGGTCTTCCGGCGATGGATCAAGGACACATATTGGGGCGCGGCGCACGCGTCTTCGGTGCCGTGTGCTGCGCGCTCCTCGCTCTGCTCTCGCTCCTGTGGATCGGCCGCGACGTCGGTGTCGCGGCGAGCCTGCCCGATCTGTGGTGGTCCTGGGCGGGCTCCCCCGACGCCGTCCCCGAGAACCACTGGGGCACCTCTCTCTACGACCCCGTCCTCGTCGGCGTGTACGCCGTCGCCGGGGTCACCGCCCTGCACTCCACCGCCGCCGCGGGCGCGCTCGCCACGGCCGGCGCGGCCACGATCTTGCTGCGCGCCCCCGCGCTGTGGACGCTGACCGCCGACTGGATGCAGGGCGTCGACCAGGACCTGCGCAACCGCGCGCTGCTCTCCGCCGGTGTCGCCGTCACGCTCGGCGCGGTGCTGCTGATCTCCGTCGCCGCCGGCCGGCGGCCCTCGGAGGCCACCGGCGCCGGCTACCTGCTCCCCGACGAGCAGCCGCCGCGCCGGCCCGCCCGCGGGGCAGCGGCCACCGGCATGGTCTTCCTCGCCGCCGCCGCGGTCGCGTTCGCGGCGTGGGAGCTGCGCGAGGCCGCACGCACCGGCTGGGAGGCGTACGGCCACCGGCTCACCGGCGAGTACACGTCGTGGGCGCTGCTCCAGCCCCCGCTCGCGTACGGGAAGTGGGCGACCGCCGCGATGTGTTTCGCCGCCGCCGTGGCCGCCGCCAGGCGCGCCCCGCTCTCCCGCCCGCTGGGCATGACGGCCGGCGCGTTCGTGCTGGGCTGGGGCGCGGCCGACACCTCCCGGTATCTCAAGGACGAGGTCTTCGAGAACTTCGGCGCCCTCGGCGCGGAGCACCAGTTGCAGGCGAGCACCGGAATCGGGCTGCTGCTCGCCGGCTTCGTGATCCTCTTCGCGCTCGCCGGACGCGGGGAGCGCGACCCCGTGGCGGAGCCCCTCTCCCGCTGGCAGGAACCTTCCTCCCAGCCCCCCTGGTGACCCGCCCGGCGACTGCCGCTCCACCGCTCTCCGGCCTCCCGGCCACCGCTTCGCGACCGCCTCCCGCGTGCGACCCCTCCATGCGCCGGTGCGCCGAACGATGCACGGGCACCGATAGTTATGATGCGTGCGCGCGACGGGCATGCATCACGTGGCCCGTCAGATGACCCGACCGCAGGTCCCGGGAGGTGAGCCGAATGGCTCTGTCGATCTCGCTAGTGCTGCTGCTCGCGATCATCGTCTACTTGCTCATCAAGAAGAGTGGCCTGAAGGGCGGGCACGCTGTCGTGTGCATCCTGCTGGGCTTCTACCTCGCAAGCTCGTCCATGGCGCCGACGATCGACGATGTGACACAGAACGTGGCAGGGATGATCGAGAGCATCGACTTGTGACCCGGGGGGCCATCCGCACACTCGTCTAGGCTTCCTCCATGAGCAGGGAGCTTCCGCCGCGCAGGCTGCTGCTGGTGCACGCGCATCCAGACGACGAGACGATCACCACCGGCGCCACCATGGCGCGGTACGCCGCCGAGGGCGCACTCGTCACCCTGGTGACGTGCACCCTGGGCGAGGAGGGCGAGGTCATTCCGCCCGCCCTCGCCCGTCTGGGACCCGAGCGCGACGACGTGCTCGGCGCCCACCGCGCCGGCGAACTCGCGGCGGCCATGCGGGCGTTGGGCGTCACGGACCACCGCTTCCTCGGCGGCCCCGGGCGGTTCCGGGATTCGGGCATGCAGGGCCTCGACCGGAACGGGCGCCCGGGCACGTTCTGGTCGGCCGGGGTCGACGAGGCGGCGGGGCTGCTGGTGCCGGTGATCCGCGAGGTACGCCCCCAGGTGCTGGTCACGTACGACCCGCAGGGCGGCTACGGGCACCCCGACCACGTCCAGGCACACCGCGTCGCCACGCGCGCGGCGGAGCTGGCCGCGGCGGCGTCGTACGACGCGGACCCCGCGGAGCCGTGGGCGGTGGCCCGTATCTACTGGACCTGCGTCGCCCGCGGCGCGGCGGAGAAGGCCCTCGCGGAACTGGCCGCCGCGGGCCACCCCTTCCCCGGCACCGCGACCGTCGCGGACCTGCCGGGTGTGGTGGACGACGGCGAGGTCACGGCGGCCGTGGCGGGGGGCGCGTACGCGGCGGCGAAGGCGCGGGCGATGGCGGCGCACGAGACACAGATCACCGTGGCCGGCGGCGCCTTCGCGCTCTCCAACGGGCTGGGCCAGCCGATCCTCACCACCGAGCAGTTCCGGCTCGCCGGCGGCGCGGACGCCGCGCGGCGCGATCCGGGCGCGGTGGAGACCGACTTGTTCGCGGAGGTGACGGCGTGAGCGCCAAGAAGCGGTCTGTCCGCCCCAAGTCGGCTGCGCGCGGCGGAAACCCGGGCGACAGGGGCGCGGAGCGCGCACGCGCGGGCGACGGCGGCGCGGCCAACGGGCGGACGAGCCGCGGCGGGAGCACGGGCGGCGGCAGCGCCGACGGCGGGGGCGCGGAGAAGCGCGGCCGGGCCGCCGCCACCACCAAGAGCTCCCCCGCGCGCCGTCCCGCCGCCCCGCCGCCCGGCAGCGCCCTCGCGCGGCCGGTGACGCCCGGCCACCTCCTCACGTATCTGGCCGCCCTGGTGCTCGGCGGCCTCGTCGGGCTCGCCGGCTCACTCGTCCAGGCGGCCTGGTCACCGGGCGGCCTGCTGCTCGCCCTCGCCGCCGTCGGGGGGCTCTGCTACGGCGCCGGGGTGGCCACCGGGGGCCGCGGCGCGGGCTTCACGGCGGCCGGCGGCTGGTTTCTCGCGGTGATCGCCATCTCCCTCAACCGCCCCGAGGGCGACTTCGTGTTCGCCTCCGGACTCGGGCCGCAGCTCTTCCTCTTCGGCGGGATGCTGACCGCTGTGATCTGCACCACCCTGCCGCAGCTCCTCGCAGTTGCCGCACCGCCGTCCCGACTCCCCGAGTGACGTGCTCTGTTGGGCATCGAACGCTGTCAAGTACGCCTTCGCGCGGGTGGCCTAATGCGGTTGCCGGGCCTCAGTGTCGGAGCGGACAAGTATGGTGGTGCGCGCCGCCGAGCTGCCCGCGGGTGCCATGACGGGCGGCGGAGCACTACGGGAGACCTGCCGTGAGCCGAGAGAATGACAGTCCGCCATCCGGTCCCGAGGGACGCGGCGACGCCGCGTATCCGCCGGGGACCCCGCCGTACGCGGGACCGGACACGCCGACCGCTGGGGGGACCGCCCACGCGCGAAGCGCTGTGGGGGAGCCCACCGCGCCCGCTCCGGGCACGGGGGCGGGCCGGGACGGCGGCGCGGGCGTTCCCGCGACCGAGACGACGCTGACGACCCGGATCCGGATCAACATCCCCGGCTCCCGGCCGATCCCGCCCGTCGTGGTCCGCCAGCCGCTCGAAGCCGGGGCGGAGGAGCCCGACACCTCCGGTGCCGGCGTCCCCGCGCCTGCCCCGGGACCGGCGGAGGCCGCCGCGGCGGCCGCGAACGGGCAGGACGGCGGCAGCGCCAAGCCGCGGACGAGCGACTGGTTCGCCCCCCGCAAGGCGCCGAAGGACCCGGCGGCCGCCCAGGGCGCACCCGAGGCCGCACCGACGCCGCTGCCCGCCCAGCCCCCGATGTCGCCGCCTTCGGGCCCCACGGGCACGACAGACGGCGCCGGGATGCAGTTCCCCGCCTTCGCGCCGCCCGGCGATGCCGGCGCGCCGCTGGACACCCCGCCCGCCGGCGTCCCGCAGCCGCACCCGGCGCCCGGTGACACCGGCGCGGTGGACGTGCCGGTGAGCGAGAGCGGCCACGGCTTCGCCGGGGACGACCCGGCCAACGCCCTGCCCGTACGCCCCGCTCCGGCCGGCGGCACCCCGCGCCGCGGCCCCGGCGCACCCGGGGGCGTGCCCTCGGGGCCGACGTCGGGCCCCGCCACCGGCAGCATGCCGCTCAAGCCCGCGGGACCGGCCGCCGGCCGCACCCTGCGCGGCTCCGCCGCGCCGCAGGCCCCCACCGGCGGCATGGGCGACACCGCCGTCGGCGGCATCCCCGTGGTGCCGCCGGGCCCGGACCCCGCTCCCGCCCACGGCGTGCCGCAGGGCCCCGGGCACACCCCGGCCCACGGCGTACCGCAGGCGGGGCCGCAGGGACCGGGTCCCGGGCACACCCCGGCGCACGGCCTCCCGCAGGCGGGCCCCGACGGGGCGCGGTACCCGCAAGAGGCCGCGTCCGTACCGGGGTTCAGCCCCGCGGGGCAGCCGCCTCCCGGCGCCGCGCCGCCCCCCGGGCCCGTACCCGCACCGGGCGGCGACGGGCCGCCCGTGCCGCCGCCCGCCCCGGCCTCCGCCGCCCGCTCGCGCTCCGGCAGCCCGTCGGGACGGGCCCGCGGCGACCGCAAGAAGCTCGCCGTCATGGCCGGCGCCGGAGTCTTCGGGGTGCTCTGCATCGCGTACGGCGCGGGGCTCGTCCTCAACAACGACGACGTGCCGAAGGGCACGACGGTCCTCGGCGTCGACATCGGCGGCAGCTCCCGCGACCAGGCGGTGGCCAAGCTCGACGCGGCCGTCGAGAAGCGCACCCAGGCGCCGATCGTGCTCCGCGTCGGCGACCAGGAGCAGAAGCTGACGCCGCAGTCGGCCGGCCTCGGTATCGACACCGCGGAGAGCGTCCGCTCGGCGATGGGCAGCGACTACAACCCGGTGTCGGTCATCGGCTCGCTCTTCGGCGGCTCCCGCGAGGTGGACCCGGCGATGGTCGACGACACCGACAAGCTGCGGGCCCAGTTGCAGGAGATCGCCGACGAGGCCGGCGGCGGCAGGGACGGCATGATCCGCTTCGTCGACGGCAAGGCCGTGCCCGTGAAGGGCGAGCCACACGAGGCCGTGGACGTGGAGAAGTCCATGGACGCGGTGCGGAAGGCGTTCGACGAGCGCGCGGCCGGCGGCGCGAACAAGCCGGTGACGCTGCCCGTCTCGCAGCAGGAACCGGCCGTCAGCCAGGCGGAGTTCGACACGGCGATGAACGGCTTCGCCAAGACGGCGATGTCCGGTTACGTCGCGGTGCAGGCGGGCGGGGCCTACATCGAGTTCAGCCCGGAGCGCTCGATCTCCGAGTTCCTGACGATGCAGGCGACGCCGGACGGCAAGCTGGCGCCGAAGTTCGACCTGGAGAAACTGGAGGAGCTGTACGGCAGCACCTTCGACGGACTCATGGTCCAGCGCGGCGACGGCAGCACGACGGAGATCACGCCGAACGACGTGGCGAGCGCCATGATGGGCCCGCTCCGCGAGACCGACCCGGCGAAGCGGGTGGGGGTCATCGACATCGCGTGACCGCCGCGGGCGGACGACGTACGGGGACGGGCCCCGCGGCGCTGCCGCGGGGCCCGTCGTCGCGGGGGCGGACGCCTCAGGCGTGGGCGCGCCGTTTGCGGGCCACCACGACGGCGCCGGCGCCGAGGGCGGCGAGGCCGCCGAGGCCGGAGGCGAGCGGAAGCCAGATGTCGGCGCCGGTGCGGGGCAGTTGGTCCGGCTTCTTGCCCGCGTTGTCGTAGTCGGCGGGCGGGGTGTGGCCGTCGGGCGGCTCGAAGCCGTCGCCCTCCTCGTCCGCACCGCCGCCGGGCGCGGGCTGCTCCTCGTGAGGTGCGGGGGGCCCGGCGCCGGGGACGCCGGGCGGTTCGACAGCGGGGGGCTCGGCCGCCGGAACTTCGGCGGCGGGAGGCGTATTCGCGGAGGGCTCGGCCGCGGGAGCTTCCGTGTCCGGGACCTCGGTGTCCGGAGCTTCCGTGTCCGGGGCTTCCGTGTCCGGGGCTTCCGTGTCCGGAGCTTCCGTGTCCGGAGCTTCCGTGCCGGGGAGTTCGGCGTCAGGGATTTCGGCCGGAGGCGCCTCCGCCACCGGGCCCTCGGCGTCCGGCACCTCCGCCCCCGGCGCCTCGCTCCCGGGCGCCTCGGCACCGGGCGCCCCGCCCCCGCCGTGGCCCGGCTCGGCGGGCCCTGTACCCGGGCCGGACTCGCCGGCGCCGCCGTCCTGCGGGGCGCCGCCGGTCCCCGGCTCCTCGCAGTCGTCGTCCGGACCCCACGCCTTCTGCGCCTCGGCCTCGAACTCCGCCTCCGCCGCCGCGAACCCGGCCTCGATGTCCTCCAGTGTCTCCGGGCCCTCCGCCCCGCCCCCGGACCCGTGCGCCCCGGCCACCGGGCCCTCGATCGCGTGGGCCTGCGGGAGGACGCCCGCGAGGGCGGGCCCCGCGCCCAGCGCGGCGGCGAGCAGCGCCCCGCTCAGCACGGGGGCGCGACGGCGTGACAAGCACTTCATGGTGGAGGTCCCTCTGCTCGGTGACGGGGCATCGGCTGCCGACGCCCACCATGACACCGGTACGCGATAAAACCGACTAACCAGACTTACTGCCCGGCGGCAGATCGCCCCGTCGGCCTACCCGCCCACCCCCGGGGCCGCCTGTCCCGGCCCCTCCTCGTCCTCCCACTCCGCCGCGAAGTGGCACGCCGACGCGTGCGCCACCGCCCCCGCCGCGTCCCGGAACCACGGCGGCACGTCCAGCGCCGGGTCCTTCTCCGCGCACACCGGCTGCGCCTTCCAGCACCGCGTACGGAACCGGCACCCCGACGGCGGGTTCGCCGGCGACGGCACGTCGCCGCTGAGCAGGATCCGCTCCCGGCTCTCCCGCGCCTCCGGGTCCGGCACCGGCACCGCCGAGAGCAGCGCCTGCGTGTACGGGTGCGTGGCGTGCTCGTAGATCGCCTCGTCGGTGCCGGACTCCACGATCCGGCCCAGGTACATCACCCCGACCCGGTCCGAGATGTGCCGCACCACGGACAGGTCGTGGGCGATGAAGATGTACGACAGCCGGAACTCGCTCTGCAGCCGCTCCAGCAGGTTCACCACCTGCGCCTGCACGGACACGTCGAGCGCCGAGACCGGTTCGTCCGCGACGATGACCTCCGGCCGCAGCGCGAGCCCGCGCGCGATTCCGATCCGCTGCCGCTGCCCGCCGGAGAACTGGTGCGGGTAGCGGTTGATGTGCTCGGGGTTGAGCCCGACGACGTCGAGCAGTTCCTGGACCCGCCCCCGCCGGCTGCCCTTAGGCGCCACCTCGGGGTGGACGTCGTACGGCTCGCCGACGATGTCGCCGACGGTCATCCGCGGGTTGAGCGAGGTGTACGGGTCCTGGAAGACCATCTGGATGTTGCGCCGCACCGCCCGCAGCGCGCGCCCGGAGAGCCGGGTGATGTCCTCCCCCTTGAACCGGATCACGCCGGCGGTGGGCTGCTCCAGGCTGACGAGCATCTTGGCGATGGTCGACTTGCCGCAGCCGGACTCCCCGACGATGCCGAGGGTTTCGCCGCGCCGCAGGTCGAACGAGACGCCGTCGACGGCCTGTACGGCACCGATCTGCTTACGGAAGACGATCCCCCGGGTGAGCGGGAAGTGCTTGACCAGGTCGCGCACTTCGAGGATCGGCTCCTCGCCCGGCGCCTCCACGGGCGCCTCGGCCACCTCAGGGCTGGTCATGGAGTCGGTCCTTCCGGAATCTCAGGGCCGGTCATGAAGCTGGTCCTTCCAGAAATGGCACGCGCTCCCCCGCCCCGGCAGCGGGTGGCCCGCGTCGTCCGTCACCTCGTACAGCGGCGGGCGGTCCGTCACGCAGACGTCCTGGGCGCGCGGACAGCGGGGGTGGAAGGGGCAGCCCGGCGGGATGGCCAGCAGGCTGGGGGGCGTGCCGCGGATGGCGCTCAGCTCCCGGCCCTTCTGGTCCAGCCGCGGAATGGAGTCCAGCAGCCCGCGGGTGTACGGGTGCGCCGGCGCCTTGTACAGGTCGTGGACGGGCGCGGTCTCCATGATCCGGCCCGCGTACATCACCGCGATCTTGTCGGCGACGTCCGCGACCACGCCCAGGTCGTGGGTGATGAGGATCAGCCCCATCCCCGTCTCCTCGCGCAACTCCGCCAGCAGGTCCATCACCTGCGCCTGTACGGTCACGTCCAGCGCCGTCGTCGGTTCGTCCGCGATGATGAGTTCGGGACCGAGCGCCAGCGCCATCGCGATCATGATGCGCTGCCGCATGCCGCCGGAGAACTGGTGCGGGTAGTCGTTGACGCGCTCCCGGGCGGCCGGGATCCGTACCCGTTCCATCAGCTCGATCGACCGCGCCTTCGCCTCCGCCCGGCTCGCGCCGCGGTGCACGCGGAACATCTCGCCGAGCTGGAAGCCCACGGTGAGCACGGGGTTGAGCGACGACAGCGCGTCCTGGAAGATCATCGCCATCCGCTCGCCGCGCACCTTGCGGCGCGCCTCGCGGCCCAGCTTCAGCAGGTCCTCGCCCTGGAAGAGCACCTGCCCGCCGGTGACGAACCCGGGCGGCGAGTCGAGGATGCCCATCACGGCCTGCGCGGTGACGGACTTGCCCGAGCCGGACTCGCCGAGCACCGCCAGCGTCTCACCCGGGGCCACGCTGTAGGAGACGCCGTTGACGGCCTTCGCCACCCCCTCCCGGGTGCGGAACTCCACGTGCAGGTCGCGGACGTCGAGCAGCGCGGTCACGTACACCTCACCTGAGCTTCGGGTCGAGCGCGTCGCGCACCGCGTCGCCGAGCATGATGAACGCCAGCACCGTCAGGCTCAGCGCCCCGGCGGGCCACAGCAGGGAATGCGGCGCGTTGCGGATCTGGGTGGATGCGGTGGAGATCTCGCTGCCCCAGGAGATGGTCGGCGGCTTCAGCCCGACGCCGAGGAACGACAGGGTCGCCTCCAGCGCCACGTACGTGCCGAGGGCGATGGTGGCGACGACGATGATCGGGGCGATCGCGTTGGGCAGCACGTGCCGCAGCATGATGCGCCGGGTGGAGGCGCCGAGGGTGCGGGCGGCCTGGACGTAGTCGTTCTGCTTGGCCGTGATCACCGAGCCGCGCGCGATCCGCGCCACCTGCGGCCAGCCCAGCAGCACGATCAGCCCGATCACCGGCCAGACGGAGCCGCTCTCGATGACGGAGAGGAAGACCAGGCCGCCCAGCAGGATCGGGATGCCGAAGAACACCTCGGTGATCCGGGAGAGGACCGCGTCACCCCAGCCGCCGAAGTAGCCGGCGAGGCCGCCGAGTACGGTGCCGAGGACGGCGGCGCCGAGTGTGGCCAGGGTGCAGACGGTCAGCGAGGCGCGGGCGCCGTAGACGGTGCGGTTGTAGACGTCGCAGCCCTGGCTGTCGAAGCCGAAGGGGTGGCCGGACTCGGCGCCGAGGTTGCGCTTGGCGATGTCGCAGTTGTACGGGCTGCCGGTGGCGACCACACCGGGCCACAGGGAGACGAAGATGAGGAAGAGGATCAGCAGCCCGGCGACGACGAAGACGGGGTTGCGGCGCAGGTCCAGCCAGGCGTCTGACCAGAGGCTGCGGGCCGGCTGGTCCGTCCCGGGGACGCCGCCGGCCTCGGCCTGGAGGACGTCGCTGCCGGGCAGCGACTCCGCCTCCTGGGTGCCGATGTCCGCCCGCTGCTTCTCCTCGTAGCGCTCAGGCATAGCGGATCCGGGGGTCGAGGACCGCGTAGAGCATGTCCACCACCAGGTTCGCCAGCAGGTAGACGATGACGAGGACGGTGACGAAGCCGACGACCGTGGGCGCGTTCTGCCGCAGGACGCCCTGCCAGAGCTGGAAGCCGACGCCCTGGATGTTGAAGATCCGCTCGGTGACGATCGCGCCGCCCATGAGGTTGCCGATGTCGATGCCGAGGAAGGTCACCACCGGGATCAGGGAGTTGCGCAGCAGGTGGCGGAGCGTGATGCGGCGGCGCGGCAGGCCCTTGGCGACGGCGGTGCGGACGTAGTCGGCGCGGGCGTTCTCGGCCACGGAGGTACGGGTGAGCCGCGTGGTGTACGCGAGCGAGACCAGCGCCAGCACCACCGCGGGCAGCACCAGTTCGTTCCACGGCGCCCCGGAGGAGACCGCGGGCTTGACCCAGCCCCACTTGACGCCGAGCAGGTACTGCAGCACGTAGCCGGTGACGAACGTCGGGATGGAGATCACGACCAGTGTGGCGAAGAGCACCCCGGTGTCCACGGCCCGGCCGCGCCGCAGCCCGGAGATGACGCCGAGGGTGACGCCGATGAGCATCTCGAAGAGGACGGCGAGCAGGGCGAGCCGGACGGTGATCGGCCAGGAGCGGCGCATCAGGTCCAGCACCGGCTGGCCGTTGAAGGCCGTGCCGAAGTCGCCGGAGAAGATGTTGCCCATGTAGAGCACGTATTGCTGCCAGAGCGGCTTGTCGAGGTGGAGGTCCTTGCGGATCTGCGCCGCGGTCGCGGGGTCGGGCGCCCGGTCGCCGAACATGGCGGCGACCGGGTCGCCGAGCGCGTAGACCATGAAGAAGATGAGGAAGGTGGTGCCGATGAACACGGGGATCATCTGCAGCAGCCGCCGGATCACGTAGCGGCCCATGGGCTCCCCTCCTCTCCTCGCGTGTCCGCCCCCTCCGTCGAGGCCGCGGCGGACCGCCGCGCGTGCACTACTTGACCTTGACGTCCGGGTAGGAGGGGACGCTGAACGGGTCGAGGAAGACGTCGCTGACGCGGTCGGAGTGGCCGGCGATGCCGTTCTGGTACCAGAGCGGGATCGCCGGCACGTCCTTGGCGAGCAGCCGCTCCGCGTCCTTGTACTTCTTGACGGCCTCGGAGGTGCTGCCGGCGGCGTTGGCCTGGTTGATGAGGTCGTCGAACTTCTTGTTGCTGTACTCGGCGTCGTTGGAGGACGCGCCGGTGAGGTACGTCGGCGCGAGGAAGTTCTCGATCAGCGGGTAGTCCATCTGCCAGCCGGCGCGGAACGGGCCCTTGAAGCTGCGGTCCACGACCTGGGTGCGGAAGTCCGCGAAGGTGCCGATGGGGTTGACGACGCAGGCGTTCTCCTTGCCGAGCGCCTTGTTGATGCTGTTGCAGACCGCGTCCATCCACTCCCGGTGGGAGCCGGTGTCGACGTTGGAGGAGATCGTCACCTTCCCGCCGGGGAGGCCGCCGGCGCCGTCGATGAGCTTCTTGGCCCGCTTCGGGTCGTACGCGCACAGGTCGCCGCAGATCGTGTCGTCGAAGCCGCCCTTCGCGCCGATGACCGGGGAGGTCCAGTCCTTGGCGGGGATGCGGGTGTCGTCGTAGATCTGCTTGGTGATCTGCTCGCGGTCGATCGCCTTGGAGATCCCGCGGCGCAGGTCGACGTTGTCCCGGCCGCCCCAGGCGTCGTCGTAGAGCGGGAAGGCGAGGGTCTGGATGATGCCGGCCTTCTGGTTGATGAAACGGTCGCCGAGGTCGTTCTTGGCGTTGGCGAGCTGGCCGGCGGGCAGTTCGTCGGAGATATCGAGGTTGCCGGCCTGGAGGTCGGTGAAGGCCGTGTTCTGGTCGGTGTAGACCTTCAGCTCGACGCCGTCGTTCTTCGCCTTGTCGTCGCCCTTGTACGTGCCGTCCTTGACGAGCTTCATGGACGTGCCCTTGTTGTACGACTCGATCTTGTACGGGCCGTTGCCGATGGGCTTGTCGAGCCACGCGGCGTGGTTGTCGAAGAACGCCTTCGGCAGCGGCGCGAAGGCCGGGTAGCCGAGGGTGTCGGGCCAGACGGAGAACTTCTGCGACAGCTTGACGGTGAACGTCCGGTCGTCGACGACCTTCAAGCCGGAGAGCTTCCGGGCGCTCGGCTCGGAGCCCTCGGCGGTCGGGTGGACCTTGTCGTAGCCGTCGATGTACCGGAAGAAGGTGGCGTTGACCTGCCGGTTCTTGATGTTGGCCGCGTAGTTCCAGGCGTCGACGAAGGATCTGGCGGTGACCGGCTCGCCGTTGCTGAACCGGAAGCCCTTCTTGACCTTGACGGTCCAGTTCTTCTGGTCGTCGCTCTTGATGGACTGGGCGAGCATGTTCTTCGGCTCGGCGGTCTTCGGGTCGTAGACGACGAGCCCGCGGGTGATCAGCTTGAGGACCTTGCCGCCCTGGACCTCGTTGGTGTTGGCCGGCTCCAGCGGGTTCTGCGGGTCGCCCCACTGCGCGGTGAAGGTGCTCCCGCCGCCTGACGAACCGCCGTCACCGCTGTCACTGCCGCAGCCGGCCGCGGCGAGTGCGGCGCAGACGACGCAGGCGGTCCACGAGGCGCGGGTGGCTCGGCGCATGAGGGTGCCTCCCAAGGATCCCTAGTATCACTTACGTGACATAAGACCCCATAAGGGACGTTCGCGCTTCCGGTGGCACGCCATCGGGGGAGCACAACCCCCGGATGGAGCGCGCACGGCGCGCCGGTCCGAGAGGCGGAGGGATGCAGGGTGTACGGGGGGCGCGCGGGTGCGGCGTGTTCCTGCCGCGCGTGAGGTGCCGCGGGTCAGATGCGGGTATGCCCCGCGTGTACGGACTCCGCCCGCCGGGCGGCGTTACGCGTGCTTCGCCCGCGAGGCCGCCCGCGCGCGCTCGCGCCCGTCGAGCACCACCTTGCGGATCCGCACCGTGTCCGGCGTGACCTCCACGCACTCGCCGTCGCGGCAGAACTCCAGCGACTGCTCCAGCGACAGCTTCCGCGGCGGCACGATCGACTCGGCGATGTCGGCCGTCGACGACCGGACGTTGCTGAGCTTCTTCTCCTTGGTGATGTTGACGTCCATGTCATCGGAGCGGGAGTTCTCCCCGACGATCATGCCCTCGTACACCTCGGTGCCCGGCTCGACGAAGAGCGTCCCGCGCTCCTGGAGGTTCGTCATCGCGAACGCCGTCACCGCGCCCGTCCGGTCCGCGACCAGCGACCCGCTGCTGCGCGTCCGCAGCTCGCCGAACCACGGCTCGTGCCCCTCGAAGATCGAGTGCGCGATGCCCGTGCCGCGGGTCTGCGTGAGGAACTCCGTACGGAAGCCGATGAGCCCGCGCGAGGGCACGACGAACTCCATGCGGACCCAGCCGGACCCGTGGTTCGTCATCGTCTCCATCCGGCCCCTGCGGGCGGCGAGGAGCTGCGTGATCGCGCCCAGGTGCTCCTCGGGTGCGTCGATCGTCATCCGCTCGACCGGCTCGTGGACCTTGCCGTCGATCTCCTTGGTGACCACCTCGGGCTTGCCGACGGTCAGCTCGAAGCCCTCCCGGCGCATCGTCTCCACCAGGATCGCCAGCGCCAGCTCGCCGCGGCCCTGCACCTCCCAGGCGTCGGGCCGCTCGGTGGGAAGCACGCGCAGCGACACGTTGCCGACGAGTTCGCGGTCGAGGCGGTCCTTGACCAGCCGGGCGGTGACCTTGTGGCCCTTGCTCTTCCCGCCGCCGACTCCCTTGCCGACCAGCGGGGAGGTGTTCGTCCCGATGGTCATGGAGATCGCCGGCTCGTCCACGGTGATCAGCGGCAGCGCGACCGGGTTCTCCGGGTCCGCGAGGGTCTCGCCGATCATGATGTCGGTGATGCCGGCGACCGCGCAGATGTCCCCGGGCCCGGCGAGCTGCGCGGGGCGGCGGGTGAGCGCGTCGGTCATCATCAGCTCGGTGATCCGCACGTTCTGCACGGTGCCGTCGCGCTTGATCCACGCGACGGTCTGCCCCTTCTTCAGCTCGCCCTGCTCCACGCGGAGCAGCGCGATGCGGCCGAGGAAGTTGTCGGCGTCGAGGTTGGTCACGTGCGCCTGGAGCGGCGCGCCCTCGTCGTACGCCGGGGCCGGGACGTAGTCCAGGATCGTGGAGAAGAACGGCTCCAGGCTGTCGCTGTCCGCCGGCACCGTGCCGTCCTCCGGCTGGGTGAGCGAGGCGACGCCGTCGCGGGCGCAGGCGTAGACGATCGGGAACTCGATCTGCTCCTCGTCGGCGTCGAGGTCGAGGAAGAGGTCGTACGTGTCGTCCACGACCTCGGAGATCCGCGAGTCGGGCCGGTCCGTCTTGTTGATGCACAGGATCACCGGCAGCCGCGCCTGGAGCGCCTTGCGCAGCACGAACCGGGTCTGCGGCAGCGGCCCCTCGGAGGCGTCGACCAGCAGCACGACGGCGTCGACCATGGAAAGACCGCGCTCGACCTCGCCGCCGAAGTCGGCGTGACCGGGGGTGTCGATGATGTTGATCACCACCGGGTCGCCGCTCTTGGGGTGGTATTTCACCGCGGTGTTCTTGGCGAGAATGGTGATGCCCTTCTCGCGCTCCAGGTCCCCGGTGTCCATGACCCGGTCGTCGACGGACTGGAGCTGGTGCTCGGCGAAGGCGCCGGCCTGCTTGAGCATGGCGTCGACCAGGGTGGTCTTGCCGTGGTCCACGTGGGCGACGATGGCGACGTTGCGAATGTCCTGGCGCGTCGGCATGACTGGGCGGTGCTCCCGAACTAGAGGGGGTCAGCCGGGCGATTCGACCACGGCCGTCCTATCGTACGGTCCCCCTCCCCCACCCCCACGCGCGCCGGTACGCCAGTCCGCCCCCGCCCACCCCGCATCCCACCCCCCGCCCGCCCCGCCCTCAGTCCTCGTCCGGAAGATGCCGGGATCCCCGGGCCTCCGCCGGGGAGGGGCGCCCAGCCCGCTCAGAGCCCGGCCGGCGTGAGCGCCTCGCTGACGTCGGCGCACTCCCCCGTCGTCCTCGCGGACGGCCGGCGAGGCGGCGGCAACGAACCCCACCGGCCGGGGGACCTGGTCGTCAGTTGCGGTAGCCGATGTCCTGGTAGCGGGGGGTGGTGAAGCCGAAGGCGCCGGCGTTGGCGAGGTTGCGGGTGGTGGCCACCAGCTGGGGGCGCTGGTAGAGGGGGATCGAGCCGGCGGCCGCCCAGATGCGGGCGTCGGCGCGGGTGAGGAGTTCCTGGGCGACCTCGTCGTCCAGTTCCGACGCCGCCTGGTCGAAGAGCTGGTCGATCTCGTCGGTGCCGACCCGGGTGTAGTTCTGCTCGACGACCAGGGAGCCGTCGGGGGACGGCACCGGCTTGGCGTAGATCGGGCGGGCGTCGGTGGCCGGGTAGGGGGTGCCCGGCCAGGAGTAGAGCGCCATGTCGTACTCGCCGGACGCGATGTAGTCCTTGAAGTAGCCCTGCTCCCCGGCCTCCACCACCTCGGTCCGTACGCCGATGTTGTCCATCATCCGCACCACCCGCGAGGCCACCGACCGCAACTGCTCCGTCCCGGGCCCCTGCGGCACCACGAAGCGGAGCGTCAGCGGCTTGCCGTTCTTGACGAACGGCCGCTGCCGCGGCGGCTGCGCCACGCTCGTCTCCCGCTCGGCCAGCGCCGTGCGCGCCAGCCGGGCCGCCTTCACGGCCTTCTTGTACGCCTTCGAGGACTTGCCGTGCTTCGCCGCCGCCGCCCACAGGTCCGCCTGCCGCGCCAGCGCGACGTACTGCGCCTGCGCCGGCTGCGTCACCGACAGCGGCACGTCGTACGTCGGCAGCACCGCACCGGCCGGCTTGTCGTCGCCGGACCCCGCGCCGTCCGCGCGGTCACGCGCGCCGGCGCCCTTCGCCTCGGCCTCCTCCGACCGCGGGCCGCCCTTCCAGCCCGCCTCCGCCAGCATCTTCTGCGCCGCGATCACGTCCTGCGGGCCGAGCGCGGCGCTCTGGTCGCTGTAGCCGGGCTGGCCGGGCATGAGCAGGTGGCTGCCCAGCGGCTTCGACGGCAGGCCGTGCGGGCCGAGGACGCTGCGCGCCAGGGTGCCGCGGTCCACGGCGCGCGCGACGGCGCGGCGTACCCGCCCGTCGGCGAGCGGACCCGAGCTGCCGTTGAGCGCGAGCTGCGTGTACGCGGGCTCCAGCGCCCGGTGCACGGTGTACGGGCGCGGGCCGGCCTTCGGCAGCGTCACCAGGTCCAGCGGCTTGCCGTCCTGGGCCCTGTCGTTCTTGGTGACCTGCACCGCGGCCTTGGCGGCCCGCTCGGCGCGGGCGGCCCCCAGGGCTTCGTCCCGTTCGACCTCGGCGATGTTCAGCCGGCCGGCGTCCAGCGCCTTCTCCCGCCCGGCGCCGCGCGGCAGCTCCTGGAAGACGAGCCGGTCGAGCAGCGCCCGGTCGCCCCACCAGCGGGGGTTGCGCACGAGCGTCACCGACGTCGGCTCGCTCGCGTCGCTCTCGTCCCGCTTCCCCTTCTTCTTCTCGTCCTTCTTCTTCTCGTCCTTCTTCTTCCCGTCCTTGTCCTTCTCGTCCTTCTTCTTCCCGTCCTTCTTCTTCCCGTCCTTCTTCTTCCCGTCCTTCTTCTTCTCCTTCTTCTTGCCCTCGACGTCCTTGATCGTGAACGGGCCCGCGACCTCCGCCAGCCCCGTCCTCGACCCGTCGTTGAACGCCTCCGGCGTCTTCGTCACGCTCATCGGGTACAGCGGCGAGAACAGCGCCTCCCAGTCCGCGTACGGCTCGTCGAAGACGACCCGTACCTCGCCCGGCTCGTCGCCCGCCTCGACCGACTCGATCCGGTCGTAACCGGCGTTGCGCGCCGTCCAGAACGCGGTGTCCTCGCCGTTCAGCGCCAGCCACTGCGCCTCGAAGTCCTCCGCCCCGATCGGCCGCCCGTCGCTCCAGACCGCCCTCGGGTTCAGCCGGTAGACCACCCGCTGCTTCGGGCTGCGGTCCTCGATCTCCGCGCTCTCCAGGTAATCCGGGTCGGCCGTCGGCTTGCCGTGCTGGTCGAGGGTGAAGAGCCGGGGCAGCACCGCGCCCGCCACGCGGTCGGTCGCCTCGCTCGCGTCGGCCTGGAAGACGTTGAACGTCTCCGGCGCCTCGTCCACGGCCCAGCGGACCGTGCCGCCGGGCCGGAGCTGCTCGCGCGAGACGACGGTGACGTCGTGCGCGGCACCGGCCGCGTCGTTCGGGGAGGTGTCGCAGCCCGCCAGGGGCAGGGTGACGCCCGCCGCGATCAGCACGGCGGTGTAGCGCCTGCGGCTGTGAAGGGACATGCGCGATACCTCCGTGATGCACACTTTCGGCGTCATTGGCCGCTCATCACACTTCTCTTGTCCCGCCACCTAAAACGAGCCCGCCCCACAGCCCGCGGCGACACGGCCGACGCGCCGCCCGACTCCACCCGTCCGGCCCAGCCGCGGGCACGGCGGGCCGTCTGTTTTCCGTACGGATCGGCAGGATCCAGCCCCGTACGTCACCCCCGGAGGGGGAAATCTGCAGATCCCTTCCCAAGTGAGCGCGAGACGCGCGAGACTTCCCCCCACAGCGCCCTGAGCGCGTCTTCGCCGTGCGCGAAGACGCGTGCGGGGCACCGTCAGCACCGCCCGACCGAAGACGTGAGGGCATGTCATGACCCTGAACGAAGAACTGACCGCAGCGCAGCGCTGCGTCGACGATCTCGTACGCACCGTGAGCCGCCTGGAGCAGCGCATGGGCACCGGCGCGCTGGAGCTGCGACGCGTACGGACCGACGCCGACCACCTGCGGGAGTCCCTCGCCCTGCTGCGCGAGGTCTCCGCCCAGGGCCCGGAGAAGGAGGGACCGACCCTGGTCCCCATCCCCGACCAGCCGTACGACCACACCCTGTGGCGGGACGCCGACGACGAGGGACTCGGCGCCGGCGGCCGGCACGCCCCCTAGCCGGGCAGCCGGGCCACCCCGCCCCGCGTCCGCGCGCCTGGGTCCCGTCAGGCCCCGGTCCGCCGGCGCACCCCGTCCATCCCCGACCCCACTCCATCCCCTCCTGCCGGAGACAACCTTGGCCACCGGAACAACCGAACGCCCACCGAGCCCCGACCAGCCGGGCGGTGTCCGCGCCCCGGGCCGCGCCGCGATCGCGGCGCGCCACCTGCGCACCGACCGCTGGTGGCTGGCGCCGACCGCCACCTTCACCGGCCTGATGGCGTTCATCGTCTACTCGACGTGGCGCGCCCTCAGCAACGCCGACTACTACGCGGCGCCCTACGTCTCGCCCTTCTACTCGCCGTGTCTGGGCTCCGACTGCGTGGACATGAAGAACGGCCCCAACTTCGCGCTCTTCGGCGACTGGTGGTTCATGTCCCCGGCGGCGATCATCCTGGTCTTCCCGCTGGGCTTCCGGTTCACCTGCTACTACTACCGCAAGTCGTACTACCGCAGCTTCTGGGGCTCGCCGCCGGCCTGCGCGGTCGCCGAGCCGCACAAGACGTACACCGGCGAGACCCGCTTCCCGCTGATCGTGCAGAACCTGCACCGCTACTTCTTCTACGCCGCGATCGCCGTCGCCGCGATCCTCACGTGGGACGCGGTCCTCGGCTTCCGCAACAGCGAGTACGAGTGGGGCCACGTGGGTCTCGGCACCATCGTGCTCTGGATCAACGTCGTGCTCATCTGGCTCTACACCCTCTCCTGCCACTCGTGCCGGCACATCGTCGGCGGCCGGCTCAGGCACTTCTCCAAGCACCCGGTGCGCTACCGCGCCTGGGGCCTGGTGGGCAAGCTCAACGAACGCCACGCGCTGCTTGCCTGGGCGTCCCTCATCAGCGTGGGGCTCGCCGACCTGTACGTATATCTGCTGGCCTCGGGCGCATTCGACGACCCGGTGCTCTTCTGAGGCGCAGCGAGCCGACCGATGGGAAAGGCGAAGCACAGAAAATGACGCAAGTCGAACGGCAGCAGTGGGACGTCGTCGTGGTCGGTGCCGGGGGCGCCGGGCTGCGGGCGGCGATCGAGGCTCGCGAGCAGGGCCTGCGCACGGCCGTGATCTGCAAGTCGCTCTTCGGCAAGGCCCACACGGTGATGGCCGAGGGCGGCATCGCCGCCAGCATGGGCAACGTCAACGCGGGCGACAACTGGCAGGTGCACTTCCGCGACACCATGCGCGGCGGCAAGTTCCTCAACAGCTGGCGGATGGCGGAGCTGCACGCCAAGGAGGCGCCGGACCGCGTCTGGGAGCTGGAGACCTGGGGTGCGCTCTTCGACCGCACCAAGGACGGCAAGATCTCCCAGCGCAACTTCGGCGGCCACGAGTACCCGCGCCTCGCCCACGTCGGCGACCGCACCGGGCTCGAACTCATCCGTACGCTGCAGCAGAAGGTCGTCTCCCTCCAGCAGGAGGACTTCAAGGCCGGCGGGGACTACGAGTCCCGGATCAAGGTCTTCCAGGAGTGCACGGTCACGCGCATCCTCAAGGCGCCCGACGGCCGGGTCTCCGGCGTGTTCTGCTACGAGCGCGAGTCGGGCCGGTTCTTCGTGATCGAGGCGCCGTCCGTGGTGCTCGCGACCGGCGGCATCGGCAAGTCCTTCAAGGTGACGTCCAACTCCTGGGAGTACACCGGGGACGGGCACGCGCTCGCGCTGCTCGCCGGGGCGTCGCTGATCAACATGGAGTTCGTCCAGTTCCACCCCACCGGGATGGTCTGGCCGCCCTCGGTCAAGGGCATCCTCGTCACGGAGTCGGTCCGCGGCGACGGCGGTGTCCTGCGCAACAGCGAGGGCAAGCGCTTCATGTTCGACTACATCCCGGACGTCTTCAAGGAGAAGTACGCCCAGAGCGAGGACGAGGGCGACCGCTGGTACGAGGACCCGGACAACAACCGGCGCCCGCCCGAGCTGCTGCCCCGTGACGAGGTGGCCCGCGCCATCAACTCCGAGGTCAAGGCCGGCCGCGGGTCCCCGCACGGCGGGGTGTTCCTGGACGTGTCGACCCGGCTGCCCGCCGAGGAGATCAAGCGCCGGCTGCCGTCGATGCACCACCAGTTCAAGGAGCTGGCGGACGTCGACATCACCGCCGAGCCGATGGAGGTCGGCCCCACCTGCCACTACGTGATGGGCGGCGTGGACGTCGACCCGGACACGGCGGCGGCGCTGGGCGTGCCGGGCCTCTTCGCGGCCGGCGAGGTCGCCGGCGGCATGCACGGCTCCAACCGTCTCGGCGGCAACTCGCTCTCGGACCTGCTGGTGTTCGGGCGGCGGGCGGGGCTGTACGCGGCCGAGTACGCGCGCGACGCGGCGGGCTCCGCCGACGGGCGCCCGGAGGTCGACGAGGAGCAGATCGCGGCGGCGTCCGCGGAGGCGCTGCGCCCGTTCAGCGCGGAGGCCGGCGCCGGGGCCGGGGCCGGGGGCAGGGAAGGGGACGGCGGCGCCAAGCCGCCGGAGAACCCGTACACGCTCCACCAGGAGCTCCAGCAGTCGATGAACGACCTGGTCGGCATCATCCGCCGGGAGGCGGAGATGAGCGAGGCCCTGACGCGCCTCGGCGACCTGCGCGTACGGGCCCGGGGCGCCGGCGTCGAGGGCCACCGGCAGTTCAACCCCGGCTGGCACCTCGCGCTGGACATGCGGAACATGCTGCTGGTGAGCGAGTGCGTCGCGCGCGCGGCCCGGGAGCGTACCGAGTCCCGCGGCGGCCACACCCGCGACGATCACCCGGCGATGGACCGCGACTGGCGCAAGCAGAACCTGGTCTGCCGGCTGGCCGACCCGGCGGGCGGCGCGCTGCCCGCGGCGGACGTGCCGGACCCGGAGCGGGGCCAGATCCGGCTGGAGAAGCGCGAGATGCCGCCGATCCGGCCCGACCTGCTCGACCTCTTCGAGAAGGAAGAGCTGGTGAAGTACCTGACGGACGAGGAGCTGACCGAGTGACCACGGCACCCACCACGGGCTACATCGCCCGCTTCAAGGTCTGGCGCGGCGACACCGAGGGCGGTGGCCTGGAGGACTTCGAGGTCGAGGTGAACGAGGGCGAGGTCGTCCTCGACATCATCCACCGGCTCCAGGCCACCCAGGCACCGGACCTGGCGGTGCGCTGGAACTGCAAGGCGGGCAAGTGCGGCTCGTGCAGCGCGGAGATCAACGGCCGCCCGCGGCTGCTGTGCATGACCCGGATGTCGGTGTTCGACCGCGAGGAGACCATCACGGTCACCCCGCTGCGCGCCTTCCCCGTGGTCCGCGACCTGGTTACGGACGTGGGCTTCAACTACGAGAAGGCCCGTGAGATCCCGGCGTTCATCCCGCCCGAGAAGCTGGCGCCCGGCGAGTACCGGATGCAGCAGGAGGACGTGGACCGCTCGCAGGAGTTCCGCAAGTGCATCGAGTGCTTCCTGTGCCAGGACACCTGCCACGTGGTCCGCGACCACGAGGAGAACAAGGCGGCCTTCGCGGGCCCGCGCTTCCTCATGCGGGTCGCGGAGCTGGACATGCACCCGCTGGACGCGGCGAAGGACGAGGGTCTGGACCGTAGGACCACCGCGCAGGACGAGCACGGCCTGGGGTACTGCAACATCACCAAGTGCTGCTCGGACGTCTGCCCCGAGCACATCAAGATCACCGACAATGCGCTGATCCCGCTCAAGGAGCGGGCGGCGGACCGCAAGTACGACCCGCTGGTGTGGCTGGGGAGCAAGATCTTCCGCCGCAAGGACTAGATGAACGAGTCCGATCTCCCGTCTGCGGCGCGAGATCGGACTCATTCATCCAGCGTCCCGTTCGGCCGTTCGGCCGGATACCACCGGTCGAACCAATGACGCGGGCAGCAAGGTACTTGTTGCCCGTGTCGTGGTTCGCCATGCTCCACTGTCATGAGCAGATCCCCCAGACGCCCGAAGTCAGCGGCGCGAACGTGGACTTGGCCGGCCGCCGCCGGCATGGCGGCCCTTCTCGCCCTCGGCCTCGGCGGCGGCGCCCCGGCCGGGGCGGATCCCGACGACGACGGGCTCAAGCAGGCGCTGGACAACGTCCTCGCCGACGAGCGCCTGGAAGGCGCGCTGGCGTCGGTCGTCGTGGCCGACGCGGCGAGCGGCGAGACGGTGTACGAGCAGTCCGCCGCCACCCGGCTCACCCCCGCCTCCAACACCAAGCTGCCCACGTCGGCCGCGGCGATGGAGCTGCTGGGCCCCGACTACACCTGGTCCACGGACGCCCTCACGGCGGGCGGCGACCTGTACCTGCGCGGCACCGGCGACCCGACGATGCTGGCGGCCGACTACGACGCGCTGGCCGAGAAGGTCGCGGCCTCGGGGGTGGACGAGGTCGACCGCCTCGTCGCGGACGACACCCGCTTCGACGCCGTACGCGTCGGCAACGGCTGGTCCGCCGACTACGAGTCGGACTACTACGCGATGCAGATCTCCGCGCTGACGGTGGCCCCCGACACGGACTACGACTCCGGCACGGTGGTGGTGGAGGCGTACCCGGGCAAGAAGGCGGGCGACCGGCCGGTGGTGAAGGTGACGCCGGCGACCGACTACGTGAGGATCGACAACAGGGGCACCACGGTCGCGGAGGGCGAGCGCGACACCCTCGGCATCTCGCGGGAGCACGGCACGAACACCATCGTCGTCAGCGGGAACATCCCGGTGAAGGCGAACGCCACCAAGGAGTGGATCTCGGTGTGGGAGCCGACCGGCTACGCGGCCGCGGTCTTCCGGGACGCGCTGGAGCGGCACGGGGTGGACGTCGAGGGCAGGACGCTGCTGGGGCGGGCGACGCCGGAGCGGGCGCGTACGGTCGCGAGCCACGCCTCGATGCCGCTGAAGGACCTGATGGTCCCGTTCATGAAGCTCTCCAACAACGGCCACGCGGAGATCCTGACGAAGACGATCGGCGTGGAGACGGCGGACGCCGGCACGTGGAGCGCGGGCCTGCGGGGCGTCTCGTCGTACCTGAAGTCGATCGGCGTCGACACGTCGACGCTGCGCCAGGTCGACGGCTCGGGGCTGTCGCGGGGCAACACGATCCCGAGCCGCGAGTTCGTCAAGCTGCTGACGGCGGTGCAGGACGAGCCGTGGTTCGACGCCTGGTACGAGTCGCTGCCGCTGGCCTGCGGGGAGGACCGCTTCGTGGGCGGCACCCTGCGCACCCGCATGTGCGACACCCCGGCGGAGGGCAACGCGCGCGCGAAGACGGGCTCGCTGACGGGGGCGTCGGCGCTGTCGGGGTACGTGACGGATGCGGACGGCAGGGAGCTGGTGTTCAGCGTGGTGCTCAACAACTACCTGGCGGGCTCGGTGAAGGACATCGAGGACGCGGTGGTGACGACACTGGCGGGCTACGGGGCGGACACGGCGGCGGAGCCGCGGACCCAGCGGACGCGGGGCGTGGAGCGCCCGGCGGATGTGGAGTGCGCCTGGCAGAAGCCGAGGACGTGCTGAACGACGAGTGACGCGGGCCCCCTGCGGGGGGCCCGAGGGGCGCGTCCCGGGTACCGAGGCGGAGCCCGCGCGGTCCCGGGCGCAGCCGGGGGCGTAGCGCAGCCCCGCGCAGGTCCGGAGCGCAGCCCCGCGCAGGTCCCGAGCGCAGCCCCGCGCAGGTCCGGGGCGCAGCCCCGCGCAGGTCCCGAGCGCAGCCCCGCGCAGGTCCGGGGCGCAGCCCCGGGGAACGGGGGTGGGGGACCCCCCGGGGGGTGTCCGGGTGCGAGGTTACTGAAAGGGGCATAGCCTCCCGTACAGGGCGTGCCGGGTCCGCGGCACGTCGTGGTGCGGAGGCGTGCGCATGCGGATTCGGCGGCTCGGGGGCCGGCTCTTCGCTGCCGGGGTGCTCGCCCTGCCGCCCCTCGCCCTCGCCGTCGCCCCGGCGCACTCCGCCGACCCCCTCCCCCTCGACCCCCACGGGCAGATCACCGACCGCGTCGACGCCCTCCGCGACCGGCGTCCCGACGTCGTCCGGGCACTCGAACGGCTCGACCGCGAGCACCGGATCAGGCTCTTCGTCGCCTACGTACGCGACTTCTCCACGTTCTCCCCCCGGGCCTGGGCCGACGCCACCGCCGACAGGAACGGGCTCAAGCGGCGCGACGTCCTCCTCGCCGTCGCCACCGGCGACCGCCAGTCCGCCGTCTCCGCCCGCGCGGGCTCCGGCCTCTCCCGGCGCGACACCGACGCCGTCAGCGCCCGTGCCGTCGAGCCCGCCCTGCGCCAGAACGACTGGGCCGGCGCCGCCATCGGCGCGGCGGACGGGTACGCGGCCGTGCTCGGCGGCCGGCAGGTGCCCCCCGCCGACGTCACCCCCGGGCCCACCGACCCCGGCGGCCGGCCCCGCGGCGAGTCCGCGCAGGGTGACGCCAGCTCCACCGACTACGTGGTGCCCCTCGTCGCCGTGCTCGCCGTCGCGCTGGCCGCCGGCCTGTTCGTCCTCCGGCGGCGGAGCGCCGAGCGCCGGCGGCCGCCCCACTGGCCCCACGAGACCGCCGGCACCCCCGACCTCGACGCCCGCGTCAAGGGGCTCCTCGTGGAGACCGACGACGCCCTGCGCACCAGCCGGGAGGAACTCGGCTTCGCCACCGCCCGGTTCGGCGAGGACGCCACGCGGCCCTTCGCCGACGCCGTCGGGTACGCCCAGGACGAGCTGACCGCCGCCTTCCGCCTCCGGCAGGCGCTCGACGACGCACGCCCCGAGGACGACGGCGCCCGCCGCGTCATGCTGGAGGAGATCGTGGCCCGCTGCACGGACGCCAACGCCCGGCTCGACGCCGAGGCGGACGACTTCGACCGGCTGCGCGCGATGGTGACCCGGGCGTCGCAGGTCCTCGCCACCGCCGAGGCCGCCGCGCGACGGCTCCCGGACCGTATCGGCGCCGCCGAGAGCAGGCTCGCCGTGCTGGCCGACGCGTACGCCCCGGCCGCCTCCGCCGCCGTCGCCGGCAACCCCGCCGCGGCCCGCGACCGCCTGCAGTTCGCCGGCGAGCACCTCACCCACGCCCGCACCGCACTCGGCACCGACGACCCGGCCACCGCCGCCGTCCACGTACGGGCCGCGGAGAGCGCACTCGACCAGGCGGGCGTCCTCGTCGCGGCCGTCGAGCGCCGCGAGCACGAGCTGCGCGAGGCCGCGGCCCGGCTCACCGACGCGCTGCGCGACATCCGCGAGGATCTCGCCGAGGCGCAGGACGTGGAACGCACCACGGCCGCGGACGAGTCGGGCGCCGGCCTGCGGGACCGGATCGGGCATGCGCGGACGGTGCTGGCGGAGGTGGGGCAGGAGGTGGCGGGCGGCAGGTACGACCCGCTGGCCGCGCTGCGCCGGGTGGTGGAGGCGGACGCGGCGCTGGCGGCGTCGCTCGCCGGGGCCGGGGAGCGGGAGGAGGCCGGGCGGCGGCCGGGCCGGCTGCTGGACCAGGCGCTCGTCGGCGCGCGGGCTTCGGTGGCCGCCGCCCGGGACTTCGTCACCACCCACCGCGGCGGCGTCGGCCCCGCGGCCCGTACCCGCCTGGGCGAGGGCGAGCGGCATCTCCGGCAGGCCGGGGAGCTTGCCGGCACCGACCCGGCCGGTGCCCTCCGGCACGCACAGCGCGCGGACGCACTCGGCCGCGAGGCGCGCCGGCTGGCGGAGCAGGACGTCCGGGGCTTCGACGGCTCGTACGGCGGCGGGCCCTTCGCAGGACCCGGCAGCGGCTACGGCGGCGGGGGGCGCGGCGGCACGGGCACGGGGATGCTCGCCGGGATCATCCTCGGCGGCATGCTCGGCGACGGCTCCGGCGAGAGGGCCGGCAGGCGCGGGGGCCGCGGCTTCGGGGGCGGCCTCGGCCGCGGTCCCGGCAGCTTCGGCGGCGGGGGCACACGGGGGCGGATGGGCGGTGGAGGCCGCTTCTAGAGCTTCCGGGAGTACGGGTCACGCGACGGCGCACGCCCCGCGCGTACCCCCGCCAGACCGCCCGGGACGACCACCGGCCCGGGCCGCCAGCACACCGCCACCAGATGCGAAGGAGACCCGTGTCCGGCAAGCAGACCGTCCTCGGCCGCACCCTCCAGCTCGCCCGCGCCGACGTCGGCGCCCTCGTCGACCAGGCCGAGGACCCGCAGAAGATGCTCGATCAGCTCATCCGGGACTACTCCAACAACATCCGCGAGGCCGACCTGGCCGTCGCCACCGCCTTGGGCAACCTGCGCCTGATGGAGGCGGATCACAAGGAGGACACCGGGGCTGCCGACGAGTGGGGCGCCCAGGCCCTCACCGCCAGCCGCAAGGCGGACGAGGTACGCGCCGGGGGCGACGCCGCGCGGGCCGAGACGTTCGACAACCTGGCCCGCACGGCGCTGGAGCGGCAGATCACCGCGGAGAACGAGGCGGCGGCGGCCGAGCCGCTGATCGCCGCGCAGACGGAGGTGGTGGAGAGGCTGAAGCGGAACCTCGACGCGATGCGGGAGAAGCTGACCTGCCTCGAATCCCGCCGCGACCGGCTCCTGGCCGACGCGCGGCAAGCGGAGGCGCGGAACGGGACGCCCGGCGCCGTCGCGAGCGTGGACGTCACCGACCCCACCGCCGACCTGGGCCGCTTCGAGGCGAAGATCCGCCGCGAGGAGGCCCGCGCGACGGGCCGGGCGGAGCCGGCGGACTCGTCCCTGGACGGGCAGTTCGAGCAGGTGGACGACCTGGGCATGCAGGCGGAGATCGACGCCCGGCTGGCCCGGCTGAAGAACGGCGAGCCGCCACCGGCGGGCGGCGGCCGCGCCGCGGCCTGAGCACGCCCCCGGCGAACAGGCCCTGCGCCCCCGCACGAACCGGGCCCCCGCGACCCGGTTCAGAACGCCGACAGCAGCGCGTCCTCGTCCACTTCCGCGAGCGGCCCCGTGCCCGGCAGGGCCAGTTCGAACCAGACCGTCTTCCCGCGGTGCGTGCGTCTGCTGCCCCAGTTCCGGCTCAGCATGCTCACCAACTGCAGGCCCCGGCCGCCCTCGTCGGTGTCCCGGGCGCGGCGACGGCGCGGCTGGACCAGGTTGCTGTCCCAGACCTCGCACACCAGGGTGCGGTCCAGCAGCAGCCGGAGCCGTATCTCCGGCTCGCCGCCCCCGCTGCGGCCGCCCTCGCCGTGCCGCAGCGCGTTCGTCACCAGCTCGCTGACGAGCAGCTCGGTGGTGTCGATCAGCGGCTCCAGGTCCCAGGCAGCGAGCTGCGTGCGGGCGTGTTCGCGGGCGAGCGCGACGGAGCGGGGCTCGGCGGGCAGCAGCCAGTCGCCGACGGTGTCGGCGGGCAGTCCGCCGATACGGGCCATCAACAGGGCGATGTCGTCCTCTCCGTGCCGGGTGTAGAGGGTGTCGAGTACGTGGTCGCAGACGTCCTCAAGCGGCTGCGCGGGGTCGGAGAGCGCCTTGCGGAACTCCTCCAGGCCCTCGTCCAGGCCGTGGTCGCGGGACTCCACGAGGCCGTCGGTGTAGAGCGCGAGGAGGGCGCCGTCGGGCAGCTCGACCTCGACCTCCTCGAACGGCTCGCCGCCGACGCCGAGCGGCATCCCGGGGGGCACCTCCAGCAGCAGCGGCGGCTCGCCGGGTTCGACGACGACGGGCGGCAGGTGGCCGGCGTTGGCGAAGGTGCAGCGCCGGGTGACCGCGTCGTAGACGACGTACGAGCAGGTGGCGAGGTAGACCTCGTCGGAGACGCCGCCGAGGCCGCCGGCGATCTCGTCCAGGGCGGCGAGCACCTCGGCCGGCTCCAGGTCGAGCATGGCGAGGGTGCGTACGGCGCTGCGCAGTTCGCCCATGGCGACGGCGGCGCGCAGGCCGCGGCCCATGACGTCGCCGACGACGAGCGCGGTGCGGTGCCCCGGCAGCTCGATGACGTCGAACCAGTCGCCGCCGACCTCGGTGGCGGTGTTGCCCGGCAGGTAGCGGCAGGCGATGTCGAGGCCCGCGGCCTCGGGGTCGCCGGGCGGGAGCAGGCTGCGCTGGAGGATGAGGGCGCGGGAGTGCTCGCGGCGGTAGAGGCGGGCGTTGTCGATGCAGACGGCGGCGCGGGAGGCGAGCTGGGCGGCGAGGGCGGCGTCGCGTTCGCCGAAGTCCTCGCTGCCGCGGGCCCGGGAGAACTGCACGAGCCCGACGACGGTGTCCCCCGCGACCAGCGGCACGGCGAGCGTCGTCTGCACCAGGCCGCTGTCGCCGCCCGGCACCCGGCGTACCTGCGCGGTGCGCAGCGCGGCGGCGTGCGGGGAGTGGAAGTCGAAGCGGTGGGTGGAGCCGACGGCGGTGACGGGGGCGTCGGAGACGGCGCTGGCGAAGGCGACGCGGCGCAGTTCGGCGCTGCCGTCGGCCAGCCCGGGGCGGCCCTCGTCGCCGTCGAGGAGGCTCTGGTAGACGTCGACGCACGCCATGTCGCAGAACTGCGGCACGGTGACGCCGAGCAGTTCGCGCGCGGTGGTCTCCAGGTCGAGCGAGTTGCCGATGCGGGCGCCTGCCTCGTTGAGCAGCGCGAGGTTGCGGCGGGTGCTGGCGGCCTCGCTCTCGGCGCGGCGGCGGTGGGTGACGTCGGAGACGATGGCGGCGACGCCCATGGGCCGGCCCGTACGGCTGTGGACGCGGTACAGCGATATGGACCACCGGAGGCTGCCCGGCTGCCCCTCGCGCTGTGCCGGTACGGAGCCGGTCTGCGGCTCCTCGGGGGTGGGCCCGAGGATCTGCATGTCGGTGACGGGCTCGCCGGTGTCGAGGACCTGTCTGAGCGCGGCGGTGACGCGCTCGGCCTCGGGGCGCGGGAGGTAGTCGCGGGGCGAGCGGCCCGCGTGGGAGGCGACCGTGCCGCCGAAGGCGGCGGCGACCCGCTCGTTGACGCGGACGAGCCGGAGGTCGGTGCCGAAGAGGAGGAACCCCATCGGGGCCTGGCCGAAAACGGCCTGCGAGGCGGCGAGGTCGGTCTCGATACGGCGGAGCGCGTACGCGTCGACGGTGAGGCACACCGCGCCGCGGGTGCCGCCGACGCCGGTGGTGGGCATGACGTACAGCTCGGCGATGCCGTCGACCGCGGGGTGCCCGGCGTCGGCGCCGTCCGGCCCGGCCGGTCTGCGGTAGGGCAGCAGACCGGTCCACTCGCGGCCGTCGAGGATCTCGGCGACCTTCTCCCCCACGTCCGCGCGCAGCTCCTCGGGAACCAGTGCCTCGACGGCGTCGCGGCCCAGCACCTCGGCGGCGGAGATGCCGAGGAGTTCCTCGGCACGGGCACTCCACTGCTCGATGTGCCCCTCCGCGTCTAGGGCGAAGGAGGCCACCTTGATGTGGTCGTAGATGGAGCCCGGCGGACTGCTCTGCCAGAACGGTGCTCCCACGCGACCGCCCCCTTTGCTGATCCTGCTCCGGGTACGCACCGCAGAGTATGCGGGAAGATCCGTATCCGGAACATGGTCGTCGGGTCACGGGTTCGGAACGCCCCACCGCTTCCGGTCCCGGTAACCGCCACATCTGCGAAGTGGTGCCCGACCGGCACCCGGCGCTACGCCCCCGTGCGCCCCCTTCCGTACGCCGAAGAAGCCTCCCTCGTACGTTCTAACCAGCGGACCCCAGCTCGAACCACACCGTCTTGCCCATTCCGCCGCACCGGGTTCCCCAGCGCACCGCGACGCTGGCCACGAGCTGCAGTCCGCGGCCGCCTTCCTCGTCCGGCGCGGCGGCACGGAGCAGCGGCGGCACCGGCAGCGTGTCGGAGACCTCGACCCGGACGCCGCCGCAGGCGTCGGGTCCGCCGACGGGGCGCAGGCGCAGGCCGACGGGCCCGGAGGCGTAGCGCAGCGAGTTGGTGACCAGCTCGCTGACGAGCAGCACGGCGAGATCGGTCACGGGGTCGAGGCGCCAGGTGCGCAGGGTGTCGCGGACGACGGCGCGGGCGGTGCGCACGCAGCCGGGGTCTGCGGGGAAGCTCCACTCGGCGGGGCCGGGCGCGTCGGCGAGCCCGGAGGGGGTCGCGGCTCCCGCGGGTCCCGCGGGGCCCGGTGGGGCGGCGGGTTCGGTGAGGCCGGCGCCGGCCGGCGCCGCCGCGGTGCCGGCGGGATCCCGGAAGCCGGTGAGCGCGGCGGGATCGGGAAGTGGGGAGAACGGGGTCACGGCGGCGTGGCGGAAGGACGGGGGGTTGCTCACGCCTACCACATCCCAGCGGAGTCCTGTCGGATTTGCCCGACTTAAGGAGAGTGGTAGCTACATACCCGCTTTGGGCGAAAATATCACCTGCATGCGTCCGTGAAGCTACACGGGCTTGGCGTCGCCACCGCCGGCGCGCTCCACCCGGTATATCTGCCGTTGGCCGGCGGACCCGAAACGGGAGACCACGCGCTCGGCCTCGTCACGCGTGGCATAGCGGCCGACGCGATAATGGTTGCCGTTGTCGTCCTCGCGGACGATGACCCACGGGCGTGCGGCGCCGCTGTCACCCGCACCCATAATGCCCACCCCAGGAATGAATGTCTGCCCAGGACGCACGCGGGACGATCACGATCCCCGGCGCCCGCTTGCCCTTCGAATATGCCAGAGCTTACGCCCGGCATTCACTCCCCGCATACGGCTTTACACGAGAAGTACCGTTCTCGGCCGGAAGTTCGAATCGGCGGTGACGGGAGACAGGGCCAGGGGCTGGGGTTACTTGACGGGCAGGTGGTAACTGACCCGGTAGCGATCGGCCGGAACGATGACGTCCGCGGTTTCGACGGCCCGCCCGGAGGCGTAGAAAGTCCGCTGGATGCAGAGCACCGGCCGCCCCGGCAGGGCGCCCAGCGCGTGCGCCTCCTCTGCCAGCCCGGGGCGGGTGCCGACCTCCTCCACGACGTTGTCCACGACGACGTCGATCGCCGCCATCCGCTCCACCACGCCGCAGCCGGCGAGCGGGCCCTCCTCGGGCAGCATCACGGGGGTACGTCCGGTGAGGGCCAGCGGCTCCCAGGAGGTGGACAGCAGCACGGGCTCGCCGGCCGAGCGGAAGACGTAGCGCGTACGCATCACCGGGTCGCCGGCGCCCAGGTGCAGCCGGGCGGCGACCGCCGCACCCGCGTGCTCCTGTGCGCTGCGCGACTCCCAGGAGCCGGTGACCGACTCGTCGGCCTGCTCCTGGCGGAAGGGGGTGAGGTCGGCGAGGCCGCGGTAGCCGGTACGGACCAGCCGGTGCGGCTCGGGCCGCGAGCGCACGTACGTGCCGGACCCGGACCGGCCCTCGACCAGGCCCTCGGCCATCAGCACCTTGCGCGCCTCCAGCGCGACGGTGTCGGAGACCCCGTACAACTGGCGGATGCGCGCCTGGGAGGGCAGCCGGGCGTGCGGCGGCAGTTCGCCGCTGACGATCTTCCGGCGGAGGTCCGCGGCGACCCGCAGGTAGGCGGGCTGCTCTCCTAGAGGCACCGTTTCTTCACACCCCCGTCGCCGCAGTCGCCGTCCCGGCCCCGGCTCTCCCCGGCCTGCGCCTTTGCGGCCTGAACACGCGCGAAAGCTTGGCAACCCGCGCCCGGGGCCCGCAACCCCGGGGGAGAGCTTTACGGAGTGCGTTCGCCGGCGGGTGTGCGCGGGAGTCCCGGGGCGTACGCCCGCCCGCTCGCGGCGCGGCCCACGGGCCCGTCCGCAGGCCGCTCCCCGCCCCCGGCACCCCCCGGGGCGCCCCTCACAGGCCGAGGACCAGGCGGGCGAGGAGGAAGTAGATCACCAGCCCCGTGGCGTCGACCAGCGTGGTCACCAGCGGGGCCGAGATCACCGCCGGGTCGATCCCCAACTGCTTGGCCAGCAGGGGCATCACGGAGCCGACCGAGGCCGCCCACGCGCAGATCAGGATCAGCGACAGCGACACGGTCAGCGCGATCCGGCCGTCCGTCATGACCGTCGCCAGCACCATGCCGACGATGCCGAGTCCCACGCCCAGCAGGAACCCCACCCGGCACTCCCGCCACGCCACCCGCACCACGTCGCCGGGGCGCAGCTCGCCGACCGCGAGGGCGCGCACCGCGCCGGTCGCGGCCTGGGCGCCGACGTTGCCGCCGGTGCCGACGAGCAGCGGGATGAAGACCGCCAGCTCCGTCACCGCCGACAACTCCCCCTCGAACGCCTGGAGCACGCCGGCGGTGAGGGTGGCGGCGAGGATCAGCAGGAAGAGCCAGATGATGCGCGCGCGGGCGAGCCGGAAGACCCCGACGGACAGGTAGTGCCCCTCGACGGGTTCGGCGCCGGCCTGGCGGGCGATGTCCTCGGTGTCCGCCTCCTCGATCAGCTCGATGGCGTCGTCGACGGTGAGGATGCCGACGACCCGGTCCTCGCTGTCCACGACGGGCAGGCCGAGGAGGTTCGCCTCCTGCATGAGGCGGGCGGCGGTCTCGGCGTTGTCCGTGGCGTAGACACGCGGGAACTCGGTGTCCACCAGCTCGATGAGCGGCCGCCCGGGCGGGGCCAGCACCACCTCCCGCAGGGAGACGACGCCCACCAGGTGCCTGCGGTCGTCGACGACGGGCAGCGTGTAGACGGTCTCGGCGTCCGGGCCCTGGGCACGCACCCGTTCCAGCGCCTCGGCGACGGTGGACCGCTCCTTCAGCCGCACCAGCTCCGGCGACATGTACCGCCCGACGGCGTCCTGTTCGTAGCCGAGCAGCGGGGCGGTGAGGGCGCGTTCGCGGGGGCTCAGTCCCGCCAGCACGCGCTGGGTGAAGTTGGCGGGCGCCTCGCCGAGGAGGCGGGCGCGGTCGTCGGGGTCCATCTCCTCGACGACGTGCCGGAAGGTCTGGTCGCGCAGCCCTTCGAGGATCTTCTGCTGGTCGCCCGCGCCCAGTTCCTCGAAGACCTCGACCGCGCGGTCCTTCTCCAGCAGCCGGAAGCAGAAGACGGCGGTGACCTCGTCGGCACGGGCGAGTTCGTCGGCGACGACGTGCGGGGGGTGGTCGGCGAGCCAGCGCTGGAGCCCGGCGACGTCGTTGCCGTCGAGGAGGGTGCCGAGATCGGTGTCCGCGGTCATGCCCGTACTCCCTCCGTTCGGGCCGCTGTCCGGCTTCACCCTAGAACGTGCCGATTATCGCGCTGAGCAGGGGCGTGCGGCCGGGTGCGCCGTACCGTACGAACCCTTGACCCCTATTGGTCTAGGCCAATAGCGTTCGGCGCACCCGAGAGAAGCGCGATCTCCCGAGAAGAGGGTTTCCATGCACCGAAGACTCGTGCGCCGCCTGGCCGTGGCCGGCTGTGCGCTGTCCCTCCTGGTCACCCCCGGCCTCACCACGGCCGGCGCCACCGCCGCGACCCCCGGAGAGGCCCCGCACCGCACCCCCGCCGCCGCGGGGCAGCAGGGCGGCGACGACCACCGCGGCGACCGCGATGAGGCCCGGCGCGTCGGCTACTTCACCCAGTGGGGTGCCCGGGACCGCGCCTTCCTCGTCAAGGACCTCGTCACCAGCGGCACCGCCGCGCGGCTGACCCACCTCAACTACGCCTTCGGCAACGTCAGCCCGGACGGCAAGTGCTTCGAGGACGACATCCCGGGCGAGGGTGACGCGTTCACCGACTACCGGCGGACGATGACCGCCGCCGAGTCCGTCGACGGCCGCGCCGACTCGCCGCGGCAGCGGCTCGCGGGCAACTTCAACCAGATCCGGGAGCTGAAGGCCGAGTACCCCGACCTGAAGGTCATGATGTCGCTCGGCGGCTGGGCCTGGTCCACGTACTTCTCGGACGCGGTCCGCACGCCCGAGTCGCGCAGACAGTTCGTGTCCTCCTGCATCGACCTGTTCATCAAGGGCAACCTGCCGCGGATCGACGGGCGCGGCGGCCCCGGCAGCGCGGCGGGCGTCTTCGACGGCATCGACCTGGACTGGGAGTGGCCGAACTACCCCGGTGATGTCGACACCGTCTACCGCCCCGAGGACAAGGAGAACTTCACCGCGGTCGTCGCCGAGTTCCGCCGGCAGCTCGACCGGGTGGAGCGCTCGCGCGAGGGCCGCGGCCGGCACCTGCTGCTGACCGCGTTCCTGCCGGCGAACGCCAACGCCATGGACGCGGGCTACGAGACCCGCAAGCTCTTCCCCCACCTGGACTACGCCACCCTCCAGGGCTACGACCTGCACGGCGCCTGGGAGAAGAACACCAACCAGCAGTCCGCCATCCACTCCCCCGACGACAGCCTCCAGCAGGTCGTCGACGACTGGCTGCTCCGCGGTGCGCCGCGGGACAAGCTGGTCCTCGGCATCCCCTTCTACGGCCGCGGCTGGAAGGGCGTCGAGGGCGGCGGCACCGGCTTCAACCAGCCCGCCGCGGGCGCGGCGCCGGGCACCTGGGAGGCGGGCTTCGAGGACTACAAGGTGCTGAAGGAGTTCGCGGCCTCGGGTGAGTACGAGGTCTACCGCGACAGGAAGAACGGCCACGCCTGGCTCTTCGACGGCAGCACCTTCTGGACGTACGACGACCCGAAGGTCATCGCCCAGAAGGCCGAGTACATCGACGACCGCAACCTGGGCGGCGCGATGGTCTGGTCGCTGGACGGCGACGACGACGGCGAGCTGTACCGGGTCCTGGACCGCGGTCTGGACTGACCCGGCGAGGCGGGTGCCGGGTCCGGCACCCGCCTCGTCGCCGCACACCCGGCCCGTTCGGCCGCGTGGCCCGCGGGCGGGGCCGGGGCGTGACACCGCGTCATGTGACCATGGCGGCATGACAGACAGTGCTCACGCGTCCCTCGCGCCCCTCCCCGACGACTGGCACCGGGCCCTCGCGATCGTCGCCCACCCCGACGACCTGGAGTACGGCACCGCCGCCGCGGTGTCGAAGTGGACCGACGCCGGCAAGCAGGTCGCGTACGTGCTCGCCACCCGCGGTGAGGCCGGGATCGACGGGATGGAGCCCGGCGAGTGCGCCCGGGTGCGGGAGGAGGAGCAGCGGGCCAGCTCCGCGGTCGTGGGCGTGACCGCGCTGGAGTTCCTCGACCACCGCGACGGCGTCATCGAGGAGGGCCTGCCGCTGCGCCGCGACCTCGCCGCCGCGATCCGCCGGCACCGCCCCGAGCTGATCCTCACGATCAACCACCACGACACCTGGGGAGCGGGCCCCGGCGCCCCCCGCAACACCCCCGACCACCGGGCCGTCGGCCGGGGCGTGCTGGACGCCGTCGGCGACGCCGGCAACCGCTGGATCTTCCCCGAGCTGCTGGAGCAGGGCCTCCTGCCGTGGGGCGGCGTCCGCTGGACCGCCGTCGCCGGCTCCCCGTACCCCACGCACGCCGAGGAGGTCACCGAGAGCGCCAGGGACCGGGCCGTCGCGTCGCTGGCCGAGCACCACGCGTACATCGTCGGGCTCGGCGAGGAGGACCCGCACGCGTACGCCCGCACGCTCATCGGGGAGATGCTCGCCGACACCGGCAGGCTGTGCGGCACCGACCTCGCCGTGGGCTTCGAGCTGGTGCCGCACAGCTTCGGGGACTGACGCTTGACCTTGACGTTACGTCAACTTCTACGGTGAAGGCTCACCGACCGGGCAGTCAGGACCGAGGAGCTCGCACGCCATGGAGTGGTCCATCCAGGAGATCGCGCGCACCGCGGGCACCACGAGCCGCACCTTGCGCCACTACGGCGACGTGGGGCTGCTCCGTCCCAGCCGCGTGGCGGCCAACGGCTACCGCTACTACGACGAGCAGGCCCTGGTCCGGCTGCAGCGCATCCTGCTGCTCCGCGAACTCGGCCTCGGCCTCCCGGCCATCGCCGAGGTGCTCGACGCCGGCGGCGGCCCCGGGGACACCGCGGCCGCGCTCGCCACGCACCTGGAGCTGCTGGAGCAGGAGCGGCGGCGCCTCGGGCGGCAGATCGCGTCGGTGAAGACCACGTTGCGGAAGCTGACGGAAGGGGAGCCGCTCATGGCGGAAGAGGTGCTCGACGGGTTCGACCACACCCGGTACGAGGAGGAGGTCACGCGGCGCTGGGGGAAGGCGGCGTACGAGCGGAGCGACCGGTGGTGGCGCGCGCTGAGCGAGGAGGAGAAGAGCGACTTCCAGCGCCGCCAGCAGAACATCGCCCGCGACTTCGCCGCGGCGCACACGGCGGGCGAGACGCCGGACGGCGCCAGGGCGCAGGAGATCGCGCGGCGGCAGTTCGAGTGGATCAGCGCCGGCTGGCAGGGGCAGGGGCCGTCCGCGGAGGCGTTCGCGGGTCTTGGACAGATGTACGTGGACGACCCGCGGTTCGGGGCGCACTACGACGCGCACGGGGAGGGGACAGCCGTCTTCGTACGGGACGCGATGCGGGTGTACGCGGAGCGCGAGCTGGAGTAGGGGCGCCGGACCGGGGCCCGGGCGGGGCAACGCCCGTACGCCGCAGGTGCGGTGCGCGCAGGCGCGGGCCCGGTGCCCGTACGCCCGTCCCGCCCGGCCCGTGCCCGCGCCGAAGGGCCCGCCGACCGGCGGGCCCTCTTCCCTGCGCCCCCTCATGCCGCCAGCGCGACCGTCTCGACCGCCGGCGTCCGCAGCACCCGCCGGGTGGTGCCCAGCGCGGTGACCATCGTCGCCGCCGCGGCCACCCCCACGACCGCCAGCCAGATCCCGTACCCCGCCGAGGGCAGCACGTCGTCCGTGCGGGCCACCGTGAAGGGCACGATCCCGGCGACCGCCGCGAGCGTCCCGAAGAACACCCCGGTCACCGTCAGCAGCAGGCCCTCCAGGCCGACGCCCGCCAGCACCTGGCCGGGCGTCGCGCCCGCCAGCCGCTGCTGGCCGAACTCGCGGCTGCGGTACGAGGTCGCCGCGTACAGCGTGTTGATCAGCATCACGCAGGCGAAGACCGCGATGATCCCGACGACGACGAAGTTGAGGGTCTCCAGGTTCTTGTCGTCCACCGACTGCGTCAGCCCGGCGGCCTCGATGCGGTCGTTCTCCACGGACTGCATGTACAGCGTGGCGACCGAGATGCCCACGAACAGGACCATCGGCATCAGCACCCCGGACAACTGCGCGGCCCGCTGCCGCAGTCCGTGCACCGTCAGGTAGCCGCTGCCCCCGCCGAACGCGGTGAGGAGCCCGCCGGCGAGCCGCAGCAGCCCGCCGAGCAGCGCCGGCGAGAAGGCCGCGAAGCCGACCGACAGCAGGATCGCCCCGTACGCCGGCGGCGCCATGGCCTCGGGACCCGCGTCGCTCATGGCGAACCCGGTCAGGCACAGCGCCGCGCCCAGGCCCAGCGCGGCGTAGCCGCCCCAGGTGCGCAGCCGGCGGCGCGGGGCGCGCTGCTCGCGCGCCTTGGTGGCCCGGCGCACCGCGAGGAACGCGGCGCCGACCGACGCCAGCAGCGTGATGTCGATGCCGGACATGAGCGCGATGGTGCCGAAGGCGTGGTCGACGTCGTCGGCGACCTGCCCGCTGTCCTGGAACATGTCGAGCAGGATCCGGCCGCCGGTCATGCCGGGCACGATCGCCAGCAGCGACCCCACGAGGCCGACGACCGCGGCCTCGCCGACGATCATCCTGGTGATCTGCGCGGGCGTCGCGCCGGTCGAGCGCAGCAGGTCGATCTCGGCGGTGCGCTGCCGTACGGCGACCGTGAGGGTGGACGCGACGGCGAAGAAGACCAGCAGCGAGCCGTAGCCGCCGACGACCATGGCGGCCGTGGACAGGGACTCCGAGCTGACGTCGTCGACGCCCTTCGCGCCCGCGGTGTCGAGCAGCGAGTTGAACATCATGATGATCGTCGCGCCGAGGAATGCGGACAGGAGCGTGGCGGCGAAGCGGCCGGGCCGCTGCCGGATCGAGCGCATGGCGAGCGAGAACACCGGTCAGACCCCCGTCGGCGCGGAGTGGCGCGGGTCGTGCTGCCGGGCACCGGCTTCGTACATGTCGCCGAGGTGCGTCATCCGCTCCGCGACGGCGTCGGCGGTAGGGGCGTTCATCTGGCCCACGAGCCGGCCGTCGGCGAGGAAGAGGACGGAGTCGGCGTACGAGGCGGCCACCGGGTCGTGCGTCACCATCACCACGGTGCGGCGGTCGACGCGGACGGTCTCCTGGAGCAGGCCCAGGACGTCGCGGGCGCTGCGGGTGTCCAGGGCGCCGGTCGGCTCGTCGGCGAAGACCACGCTCGGCGCGGCGACGAGCGCGCGGGCGATGGCGACGCGCTGCCGCTGGCCGCCGGAGAGCTGGTCGGGCCGGTGCCGCATCCGGTCGGCGAGGCCGACGCGGGCCAGCACCTCGCGGACCCGGGCGCGGTCGACGCGGCGTCCTGCGAGCTTGAGCGGCAGCACGGTGTTCTGCGCGACGTTCAGCGTGGGCAGCAGGTTGTACTGCTGGAAGACGAACCCGATCCGCTCCCGGCGGAACTTCGTCAGCTCCGTCTCGCTGCCGCCGGTCATCTCCGCGCCGTCGACCATCACCACGCCGCTGTCGGGCCGGTCCAGGCCCGCGGCGCACTGCAGCAGCGTCGACTTCCCGGATCCGGAGGGCCCCATCACGGCGGTGAAGGACCCGGCCGGCAGGCTCAGCGTCACCCCGTCGAGCGCGGTGACGGCGGCCTCCTCGGCGCCCCCGGTCCCGTAGACCTTGGTGACCTTCACCAGCCGCAGCGCCTCGTGCGGCGCCCCGCCGGCGATGGGCCCCGCGGCGGTCCCGCTGCGGTCCTTGCGTCCGAACATCGTCTTCACCCCTCGTTGGTGCGGCACTCCCTGCGCCTGCCTTCGAAGCTACGGACGGTGACGGGCGCGGGCACTGGGCGCACGACCCCAATGGGGGGTGGTGTTACGTGCACCATGGAGGGTCGCCTTGACCTGAAGTGCGGTTGAGGTCGGAGGCTTGCCGGGCCACCGACGAGAGGAAGCGACCATGATCCTGGTGACCGGAGCCACGGGAAGAGTAGGAGGTCAGGCCGTTGCGCAGGCGCACTGGGCGGGCCTGCCGGTACGCGCCCTGGTGCGCGACCCGGCCCGCGCGGACTTCCCCGAGGGGGTGGAGGCCGTACGCGGGGACCTCGCGGACCCGGCGACGCTGGGCCCGGCCTTCGCGGGCGTCTCGGCGGTCTTCCTCGTCTGGCCTCTGCCCACCGCCGACACCGCCCCCGCGGTCCTGGACGCGGCGCATGCCGGGGGCGTACGGCGTATCGCGTACGTCTCCGCCTGGGGCGCGTCCGACGACCCCGAGGAGGAACCGGAGGGCATCCTCGGCTTCCACACCGCGATCGAGCGCCTGCTGCGGGCCTCGCCCCTGGAGTGGACCCTGCTGCGCGCCGGCGGCTTCGCCGCCAACACCCTGCACTGGGCGGACCAGATCCGCGCGGGCGACGTGGTGCACGCCCCGTACGGCGAGGCGGGCCGCTCGCTCATCCACGAGGCCGACGTCGCCGCGGTCGGCCTCCGCGCCCTGACCCACGAGGGCCACGCGGGCGCGACGTATCACCTGACGGGCCCCGAAGTCCTCACCCAGGCCGAGCAGGTCCGCACGATCGGCGAGGCCCTGGGCCGCGACATCCGCTTCGAGGAGTCCCCGCCGGAGGTGGCCCGCGAGGCATACGTGGCGGCGGGCCTGCCCCCGTCGTTCGCGGACGGCATCCTGGCGGCCCACGCCGAGCTGGTGAAGCACCCGGAGCCGGTGACGGAGACGGTCGCGGAGGTGACGGGCCACAAGGCCCGCACGTTCGCCCAGTGGGCGAGGGACCACAGGACGGACTTCGGCGGCTGAGTCGTCAGCGCGCGGCGTCGATGAGCGCCAGCACACCCGGCACCCAGTGACGGCCGTAGCGGGCCTGGAGTCCGGGCAGTCGCCAGTCGTCGCCGGTCACGGTCCCGCGGCACTCGGGCGTGCCGCAGGCGCAGTCAAGCACGAACGCGGGGTCCCAGGTGCTGGTGGCGTAGTCGCTGGTCAGCTCCTCGCCGGTGCGGATGTCGCGCCGCGCGAGCAGGGTGTACGGGCCGTCCCACCACAGGGTCGGGTCGCCACTGTGGTTGCTGAAGCCGACGGCCTGTTCGCCGCGGGGAGGCAGGACGAGGTGGGCGGTCCGCGTGACGGCGATGGTGTCGACGTACGGACCGCCCGACCGGCGTGCGGCGTCGAGGAGTTCGCGGAGTTCCCGATCCGGCACGAGCCGCCCGCCCAGCCGGGCCACGACGGTACCGGCGCCGATGGGTGCACGCGCGACCAGGCCGGTCCCCGCGATGGCCGAGGGCCGGACCTCGGCGTCGGGGTGCAGCAGGCAGCGCGGGCCGGGTGCGGATTCCATCGGTCCATCGTGCCGGTCGGCCGCGGGGGCGGCGACGGGCGCGGAGCGAACCGCCCGCCGTCAGCCGGGTGCGGTCAGTGGACCGTCCAGCGGTAGGCGCGGGTTATCGTGCCGCCGGAGGGGTCCGGGAACTGGGCGGTGCCGAGGGCTTCGCCGGTGGTCGTGAGCCAGCTTGCCTCGCTTTCCACCGCGCCCGGGGGGAGGCCCAGGTCCACGACGCGGCCGTGGCGCCAGTAGACCGCGCGCTGGCCCTCCTCCGTGAAGCAGTGGCCGACCGCGTCGCCGCGGTCGTTGAGGGCCGCGGCCGTGGTGCCGTAGACGGCTTCCGGGAGGGTGGGCAGGGGCCTGAGGCCGCGGCGGGGGGACCAGAGGAAGGGGCCGGCGGTGGCGGTGCTGCGGCCGATGACCTCGCCCCGGGTGTTGAGGAAGCGGCCGTCGAGCGGGACGCTGCTGGCGCCGCCGTCGAAGCGGGTGAAGTCCGTCAGCCGGTCGCCGTCCCAGACGAACGCCCGCCACTCCCCCGTGTCGCCCTCCGCGGAACCCGCCACCACGCCGCGGGCGTTGACGCCCGCGCCGAAGACCGGGCGGTACGCGCCGGTGAGGCGGGTGAGTTCGGTGACCCTCCCCGCGTGCCAGAGGAACGGATCCCGCGACCAGGCCATGAAGCGCACCTGGCCCGCCACGACATGGCCGCCCGCGCCGAGCGCGTCGGGGGCCGCATTGACCGCCTCCGGGTCGGGGGGCGTGATCCGTACCGGAGCGGCGGCGGTGGCGGGGCGCAGGACGTACAGGCCGCCGCGCGGCGGGAGTTCGGGGTCGGCCTGGAACTCCGTCTGGGTCTGGACGAGGACCCGGCCGCGGTCGTCGATGTGCGTGCCCCACGCCCGGTGGTCGTCACCCGCCAGCACCCGCCGGGGCGTGCCCCCGCGGCCCCACACGACCGCGTGGGTGCGGTTCTCGTCCGGCAGGAAGTGGTAACCGACCAGCGCGCCATGCCCGTTGACGCCCTGGAGGGTGTACGAACCGGAGGCGTGCAGCGCACGCGGCCACCGTACCCGCGTGCCCTGCCACACCGCCTGCGCCTCCTCGCCGTCCGGCCCCAGTGCGCGGCCCACGGCCCGGCCGGAGGGGTGGACGTACGACAGGAGCGTCATCGGCAGCGAGCCGCCGGGGTTGGCCAGCGGGCGGGCCACGACGCGGCGGCCCCGTGCGGCGGCCTGCTGTGGGACCACGGCGGCGATGCCGCCCGCGGCCGCGCCCGCGAGCAGCGCTCGCCTGGCTATGTGCCGGTTCTCGGGCACGTCTCTCCTCGGAGTCGGGTGTCCGTGGGGGGAGACGCGACCGCCACTGTCGCACGGCCCGCGGCGCGTGCGCTACGCCCTCAGGGGTTCGTCCACGCGTCGGGGTCCTCCGCCAGCTCGTGCACGTACCCCGGCAGCCGCGCCGACGCCACGTCCGCGAGCGTGACCTCCCCCAGGATCCTGCGCACGTTCACGCGCAGCGCGATCCACAGCGGCAGCAGCGACTCCGCGGGCCCCACGTACGACAGCTCCGGCGGCCGGGCGCCGCGCACGGAGACCAGCGGGCCCTCCACGACCCGTATGACGTCGGCGATGGTGATCTCGTCGGCGGGCGCGGCGAGGCGGTAGCCGCCGCGGCCGCCGCGCTGGCTGACGACCAGCCGGCCGCGGCGCATGTCGCCCAGGATGCTCTCCAGGAACTTGTGCGGAATGCCCTGCGCGTCCGCGATGGCCTCCGCCTTGACCGGGGCCTCCTCCGTCGCCGCCGCCAGCTCCAGTGCCGCGCGCACCGCGTAGTCTGCTCGTGCCGAGATCCGCATGCCGGTCATTATGTCTGCACGGCGCCCCCGGCTCCGCCAGGGGCATGCGCGTCCCCGCACTCCGGCGCCGGAGTCTGTCGTGCGGGTCCTGCCGGATCAGGGAGCGGCGGCCGGTCCGGGAGCGGGATCAGGGCGCGGACGCGGTAGCCGCCGCGGGGGCGCGGGGCGGCGTGGAGCGTACCGCCGTAGACCGCGAGGCGTTCGCGCAGGCCGATGAGCCCGCGGCCGCTGCCGGCCGCGGCGCGGGCGGCGGGCGGGCCGCCGGTGTCGGTCACCTCGACGCGCAGCTCGCCGGGCGCGTGCGCCACGGAGACGGCGACCGCGGCGCCGGCGGCGTGTTTGACGGCGTTCGTCAGCGCCTCCTGCACGACGCGGTACGCGGCGAGGTCGACGCCCGCGGGCAGCGGGGCCTCGGGGGCGCCGGTCACGGAGAGCTCCACCGGGACGCCGGTGTCGCGTACGCGCCCGGCGAGGGCGGCGAGTTGGCCGAGGCCGGGCTGCGGGGCGAGGTCGACGGCGAGTGCGGGATCGCCCGCGGCTGATGGCGGATCGGGGGCGCGGTCCGCCCCGCGGGCGGTCATGCCGCCGTCCCGCTTGCCGTACGCCGCCGGACCCGGCCCCGCAGCCGGGTCCGCGGCCGGGCCGGCCGCCGGGTCCGCCGCCGCCATCGTCAGCAGCCCCATCACGTGCCGCAGCTCCGCCATCGCCGCCCGCCCGCCGGCCTCCACCGCGCGCATCGCCTCCCGCGCCTGCTCCGGCGACGTGTCCAGCACCTTGCGCGCCGCCCCCGCCTGGATCGTCATCATGCTGACGTTGTGCGTGACGACGTCGTGCAGTTCGCGCGCGATCCGCGACCGCTCCTGGTCCACGGCCAGCCGCGTCGCCGCCGCCTGCTCCTCCTGGAGGGCGCGTACGCGCTGCTGCCACGTGTGGATCGCGTTGGCGGCCAGCCCGACCGGCAGCAGCACCAGCAGCGGCAGGAACCCGCGCCCCACCTCCGGCACCACCCCCGCCGCCGCGAACAGCGGCACCCCGGCGAGGACGCTCACCAGCGCGCTCCTGCGGTACGGGCTGTACATCACCGCGCTGTACGCCGCGACCACCCCGGCGGCGAACGCGAACGCCGTCGCGCCGCGGGCGACTTCGCCCAGGTGGAACGCGACGGCCGCGCCGAGCACCGCCCAGAGCGCGACGAGGGGGTAGCGGCGGCGGACGACCAGCGGGAGGGCGGTGAACGCGCCGAGCACCAACTCCCAGCCCCGGACGGGCGGGAGCACGTGCTCGACGACGGGCGGCGGATACACCTCCCCACGGCGCGGCCCTTCCGTCCCGCCCCGGCCGGGTTCCGGCACTCCCCGCGAACCGGGCTCCGGCACGGCCGGCGGACCGTCCTCCGGTAGCCCCGGCAGCCCCGGCAGGCCGGGCGGCGGGGGCCGCGGGGCGATCTGCTGCGGGCTGTCGCCGCGCGGCTCGTAGAAGGAGCGGTCGAGGTCGGCGACGACGGTGCCGACCGACAGCACGAGGGCGAGGGCGACGTCCGCGGTCCAGACCCACCGGGACGGCCGCGGCGGCGCGATCCCGCCTGCGGCGGGCCGACGGGATCCGTCGCCGGGCGTGCAGCCCGCGCCGCCGGCCAGGCAGCCGGCCGCGCGGCTCGCGGCGCGACGCAGCGTCCGGGCCATCGCGCGCCGGGCCCCGGGGCCCGCCCCGCGGCCCCCCGGGTCCGTTACCGGGCCGCCGACCGGCCGCCGTTCACCCGCCCCACCGCCCGCCGGCCGTCCCACGCCGCCGTTCTCGTACGCCTCCCGGCCCGTGCCCCGGCGCACGAACCACCCGCGCACCCGCCCCACCGCGCGTCCCGCCCCGCGCCCGTACCGCCCGATGGCCCCGCCCGCCCACGTCACCGCCTCAGTGTGCCAACCCGCCCGCCGCCGCCGGATCCACCGCGGGACCCACCCCGCGTCCATCCCACGCCTACCTCGCGCGGATGACGCCGCCCGCCGTCGGCCGGATGCGGTACGGACCTTCCGCACCGCGGCCGACGTGCCCGCGCCACCCCGCGCCTAGCGTCTGCTGCCGCACACCGACCGCCGAGCTGGGGAGGACCCGGGCCATGGCCGCACCACCGCACACCGCCCGCACCGAGAGCGACCACGATCCCGGGGTACTCATCGACCTGCGCGGGGTCAGCAGGACGTACGACGAGGGCCCGCCCGCGCTCGACGGCCTCACCCTCGCCGTCCGCACCGGGCAGGCGCTCGCCGTCCTCGGCCCGTCCGGCAGCGGCAAGTCGACGCTGCTCAACCTCATCGCGGGCCTGGACCGGCCGAACGCCGGCACCGTCACCGTCGACGGGCTGCGCGTGGACGGGCTGAGCGAGAGCGCGTCGGCGAAGTACCGCAGGGCCTCGGTCGGGATGGTCTTCCAGTTCTTCAACCTGCTCGACGATCTGACGGTGGCCGACAACGTGCTGCTCCCCGCCCAGTTGGCCGGGATGCCCCGCGCCCGCGCCGCCGCGCGGGCCGCGGAGCTGCTGGCGTACCTCGGCATCGAGCGGCACGCCCGCGCCTACCCCGGCCGGCTGTCGGGCGGCGAGCGGCAGCGCGTGGCGGTGGCGCGGGCGCTGATGAACCGCCCGCCGCTGCTGCTCGCCGACGAGCCCACGGGCGCGCTCGACACCGCGTCGGGGGCGGAAGTCCGCGAGCTGCTGCGGGACTTGCACGCGGACGGGCAGACGATCGTGCTCGTCACGCACGACCTGGCGCTGGCGGAGTCGTGCGCGACGCGGACGGTGGAGCTGGTGGACGGGCGGATCGCACGGGACAGCGCGGACGGCGGCACGGACGATGGCACAGACGATGGCACAGGCAGCGGTACGGGGACCCCGTACGGGACCTCCGCCGCGTACCGCGACTCCCCCCGGGCCGCCCGGTGAGCGCCCTGGGCCGGGTGGTGCGCGCCGAGGTGGGCCGGCGGCGCGTGCAGACCACCGTGATGGTGCTGACCACGGTGCTCACCGTCGCCGCGGCCGTGCTGGCGACCGGGCTGCTCGTCGGCTCCCGGGCGCCGTTCGACAACGCCTTCGCCCGGCAGCAGGGCGCCCACCTCACCGGGCAGTTCGACGCCGAGAAGGCCACCGCCGCGCGGGTGCGCGCCACCGCCGGGGCCGAAGGCGTCACCGCGGCGGCCGGCCCGTACGGGATCACCTCGCTGCGCCTGCACGTCACCACCGCGCCCGAGGGGGCCAAGTCGCCGCCGCTGACGGTGGCGGGGCGGAAGTCGGCGGGCGGCGAGGTCGACGACCTGGACGTCACGGAGGGCCGCTGGGTGCGGGCGCCCGGCGAGATCGTGATCGAGTCGGGCGCGCGGTCGAGGGACATGGCGCTGGGTGCGCGGGTGGAGGTCGACGGGGTGCCGGACGGGCCGGTGCTCACGGTCGTCGGGATCGCCGAGTCGGTGGGCGAGAGCGCGGACGGCTGGGTCGTGCCGGCGCAGCTCGGCGCACTCACCGCCGAAGGCGCCCGTCCCGACCGCCAGATGCTCTACCGGCTGACCGGCGCGGACACGCGCGGCGAGGTCGCGTCGGCGCGCAAGGCGGTGGCGGCGGCCGTCCCCGCGGGGGCGCTGACGGGGTCTCAGTCGTACCTCGACGTCAAGCAGGCCGCGAACGAGGACACCGCCGCCTTCATCCCCTTCGTCACCGCCTTCGCGCTGCTGGGGCTGGCGATGTCGGTGCTGATCGTGAGCATCGTCGTCAGCGGCGCGGTGGGCGCGGCGACCCGGCGGATCGGGGTGCTGAAGTCGCTGGGCTTCACGCCGTCGCAGGTCGCGCGGGCGTACGTCGCGCAGGCGGCGATCCCGGCGGCGGCGGGGGCGGTGCTGGGCGCGGGGCTGGGCAACGCGCTGTCCGTGCCGCTGATGAACGAGGTCGCGAGCGCGTACGGCACGGGGCGGATCCTCATCCCGCTGTGGGTCTCGCTCGCGGTGCCGGCGGCGGTCCTCACCCTGGTCGCGGCGACGGCCCTGGGCCCGGCGCTGCGTGCGGCCCGGCTGCGTACGACGGCGGCGCTCAGCGTCGGCCGCACGCCGCGGGCGGCGCGGGGGCGCCGGGTGCGGCACGCGCTGGGCCGGCTGCCGCTGCCGCGGGCGGTGGTGCTGGGCCTGGCGGGCCCGTTCGCCCGGCCGGCGCGGTCGGCGACGATGGCGGCTGCGGTGACGTTCGGGGCGCTGGCGGTGACGTTCGCGGTGGGGCTGGGGACGTCGCTGCTGGCGCTGGAGCGGGAGGGGACGCCGGACGGCGCGGGGGACGTGACGGTGCACCGGATGTTGCCGCCGCCGGGGGCGGGCGTCCCGGGGGCACCGGGCGGCCCCGGCGGTACGGAAGCCGGTCCGGGCACGCCCCCGCAGCCCCCGGCTCCGGCCGCCGGTCCCGCCTCCGGCGCCTCCCCCGCGGAGGTCACCGCGGCGATCGACGCCCGCCCGGAGACGGCACACCACTTCGCCACCGCGCAGACCGAGGTCACCGTCTCCGGCCGCAAGGGCGCCGTACCGCTGGTCACGTACCGCGGCAAGGCCCCCGCCGACGGCTACCGCATGGCGGCGGGCCGCTGGTTCACGGCTCCCGGCGAGGCGGTCGCCCCGGCGCGCTTCCTCCAGGCCACGAACACCGCCCTCGGCGACACCGTCACCCTCCGGGACGGTGACCGCACAGCAGAACTCCGCATCGTCGGCGAGGTCTTCGACCTGAACGACGAGGGCCTGGCCGTGCGCACCGCGCACGCCTCCGTCTCCGGCCTGGTCCCGGCGTGGGAGCCGGACGAGTACGTGGTGGACCTGGCCCCGGGCACCGACCGCGGCACGTACCTCACGGCACTCAACGCGGCCCTGGAGCCGCTGGGCGCGGAGGCGATGGCCGTGGCGGAGGACGGGGACTCCCCCGTGCTCGTCGCCATGCAGGCCCTCATCGCGATGCTGACGGCGATGCTGGTGGCGGTGGCCTGCCTGGGCGTCCTCAACACCGTCGTCCTCGACACCCGCGAACGGGTCCACGACCTGGGCGTGTTCAAGGCCCTGGGCATGAGCCCGCGGCAGACGGTCGCGATGGTCCTCACGTCGGTGGCGGGCATCGGCCTGGCGGCGGGCGCGGCGGGCGTGCCGCTGGGCGCGGCACTGCACCATTACGTGGTCCCGGAGATGGGCCGCTCGGTGGGCACGAACATTCCGGACGCCCTGGTCGCCGTCTACACGCCCGCGCACCTGGTCCTGCTCGCCCTGGCGGGCATCGCGATCGCCACCGCGGGCGCCCTGCTCCCCGCCACCTGGGCCGCCGCCACCCGCACGGCAACGGCGCTGCGCTCGGAGTGAGGGGGGTAATTGATTCGCCCCCACTCGGGCCCGCCCGTACGCTGGGGGCATGTCTTTCTGTATGAAGCCCTGGTTCCGCCGCTGACGGCGGCGGAACCCGGCTGATCTCTCGCCCGCCGTCCTGGCCTTCTGCCGGGCGGCCCCCGCGTGGTGCCCGGCTCCATGACGAGCTGAGAGAACACGCATGCTTCGTACGGATTCCTCTTCCCCCTTCTCCGCCCTGTCCCGGGACCTTCCCGCCGGCGCCGCCGCACACGTGCGCGCCGAGGGGATCGCGGTCCGGCTGGGCGAGCGCACGGTCCTGTCCGGCGCCGACGTGACGGTCTCGGCCGGTTCGCGCCTGGCCGTCGTCGGCGAGAACGGACGGGGCAAGACGACCCTGCTGCACGTGCTGGCCGGCACGCTGACGCCCGACGCGGGCACGGTCTCGCGTACGGGAACGCTGGCGCTGGTCGAGCAGACGCTGCACGCCGAGGACGAGCGCACGGTGGGCGACCTGGTGAAAGAAGCGGTCGGGGACTCCCTGACCGCCCTGGACCTGCTGGACGGCGCGACCGAGGCACTTGCCCAGGGCTCGCCCGGCGCGGACGACGCCTACGCCCGGGCCCTGGAAGTCGCCACCGCGCTCGACGCCTGGGACGCCGAGCGGCGCGTCGACGTCGCCCTGGAGGGCCTGGGCGCCTGCACCGACCGCGACCGGCGCCTGGCGACCCTGTCGGTCGGGCAGCGCTACCGCGTGCGCCTGGCGGTCGTGCTCGGCTCGGCCACCGATCTGCTGCTGCTGGACGAACCCACCAACCACCTGGACGCAGCAGCCCTGGGCTTCCTGGAGCGCAGCCTCCGCGAGCGCGCCGGGGGCGTGGCCGTGGTCAGCCACGACCGGGCGCTGCTGCGCGCGGTCGCCACGACGTTCCTGGACCTGGACCCGAGCCGGGACGGTCTGCCGCGCCTGTACGCGGGCGGGTACGACGGGTGGGTCGAGGGCCGCCGCCGCGAGCGGGAGCGGTGGGAGCAGGAGCACGCCGCCCAGCAGGCCGAACACGCGCAACTCACCCGGGCCGCCGAGGAGGCCCGCGGGCGCCTCCAGACCGGCTGGCGCCCGGACAAGGGAACCGGAAAGCACCAGCGGGCAACCCGTGCCGCCGGGGTCGTGCAGACCTTCAACCGGCGCGTGGAAGACCTCGAACGGCACCGCATCACCGTGCCCGAGCCGCCCCGGAGCCTGTCCTTCCCCGACCTGCGCACCCGGGCCGGACGCCCGGTCCTGCACGGGCAGGACCTCACGGTCGCCGGACGGCTGCACCAGCCGGTCGAGGTGACCATCAGCGGCGGCGACCGGCTGCTGCTGACCGGCCCCAACGGGGCGGGCAAGTCCACCCTCCTGGGCGTGCTGGCCGGGCAGCTACACCCCACCGGGGGCAGCCTGCACGTCCACCACGACGCACGGGTGGTCCTGCTCTCCCAGGAGGTCCCCGTCTGGAACCCGGAGCACACGGCTTACCGGGCGTACGAGGCGCATGTGGACCGGCTCCGGTCCCGGGGGCTGAAAGGAAGTGCGCCCTCGCTGAGCGGGCTGGGCCTGCTCGACGCGACAGCGCTGCGCACGCCGGTGGGTCGCATGTCCCAGGGCCAGCAGCGGCGCCTGCACCTGGCGATGTGCCTGGCCGAGCAGCCCGACCTGCTCATGCTGGACGAGCTGACCAACCACCTGTCGGCCTCTTTGGTCGACGAGCTGACCCGGGCCCTGACGACCACGCCCTGCGCGGTCGTGGTCGCCACCCACGACCGGCAGTTGCTCGCCGACCTGGCCGACTGGCCCCGCCTGGAGCTGGCCTCCGCGCCTCGGGAGTGAGGCGGCGCAATACCTCCGTGCGCGTACGCTGCGCGAGCGTACGCGCACGGAGGGTGGACAGTACTCATAACTGTCCGTGACCATAGGTGCGTCGGGTGTGAGGTACGGGGCAGGTGCGCGAGAGGTGGCCGGGATGGCCGATGGCACGGTGGAGACGGGTGGTGGCGGCGGATACGGGAGTGAGCCGGAGCCGTCGGACAGCATGCGGACGTTCGGCGCGGTGGTCCAAGCGCTGCGAGAACACGCGGGGTTGAACCGGGAGCAGCTCGGGGAGCGCGTGCGGTACTCGAAGCACACGGTGGCGTCGATCGAGGGCGGTCGGCGGATGCCGCCGCCGGACTTCGTGGAACGGGCGGAGCCGGTACTGGGGAACACGGGGGCGCTGCGGAGGTCGGCACCCCATTTGGCTCGACGGCCTGGGCTGGCGCGGTGGTTCCGGGAGTGGGCACGGCTGGAGACGGAGGCGATCACGCTGTACACGTACGAGAGCCGCGTGATTCCCGGCCTGCTTCAGACGGAAGCGTATGCGCGCGCGTCGTTCAGGAACCAGTTGCCGCCCCTGAGCGCAGCGCAGATCCAGGACCAGTGGGAGGCACGGGCGGAGCGGCAGAGTCTTCTGCGGGAGCGAGTGAACACGGCGTTCAGCTTCATCCTGGAAGAGCACCTGCTTCTGCGTCGATTGGGCGGGGTGGAGGTCACGCGAGGGCTGATCGACCACCTTCTGGAGATCGCACGGTTGCCCAACGTTGAGCTTCAGATCATGCCCCAGGTGCGGGAGACGCACGCCGGACTAGCGGGCCCGATGCAACTGCTCGAGACCCCGGAGAACCGCTGGTACGCCTACAGCGAGGCCCAGCGCGGCGGGCTGTTCATCTCCGACCTCAAAGAGATCAGCGTGCTTCAACAGCGGTATGCCAGGATGTGTGCGCAGGCTCTCACCTCCGAGGATTCCGTGAGCCTCTTGCTGCAGATGCGAGGAGCCCTATGAGCACCCGTGACCTGACCTGGTTCAAGTCGAGCTACAGCAGCAGCCCCGACGGTGACTGCATCGAAGTAGCCGTCTCCTGGCGCAAGTCCAGCTACAGCAGCGGCAGTCAGGGCGACTGCGTCGAGGTCGCCGCCTGCCCGTCCGCCGTCCACGTCCGTGACTCCAAGGACAAGACCGGCCCCCAGCTCACCTTCTCCCCCGACGCCTGGGCCGACTTCGTCGCCTTCGCCCGCCGCCACCAGCTCTGACCCCTACACCTCCGCCGCCTTCGGGTCCACCGGGTGGACCGCCAGGGCGTAAGCCGTCACGTCCATCCAGGGCCACACCGGCAGCGACGAGATGATCGTCACCATCGCGACGTCCGCGTGAGCCACCAGCCGGCCGCCCTCCTGGTACGCGCCGGCGGCGCTGCGCAGGCTGCACGCGAACGCCGGGCTGAGCGAGGGCCCGCGGGCCGCGGCGGCGGCGGGGGGCCCGGAGTCCACCGCGGCTCCGGCGCCCGTCGAGGTTCCCGGATCCCCGCAGGTCCACGACGTGGAGAAGCGGGAACCGGCGGGCGCGTAGCGCCCGGAATGCCCGACCTCACGTGGCGGGTGCGGGAGTTGACAGCAATCTGCCAATTCCCGCCCCGCCCCCGGCGGGCGATGATGCCCGTACGGCTCCGAAGTCGGTGACGCCTGAAGTGGGGTATCCGGATGAGCAGTGGCTCCTCGCGCGCACCGTACTCGCCGACCCCGCTCCCGCCGCCGGGACCCGCGGTGCATACGCACTGCCCGTACTGCGCCCTCCAGTGCGGCACCCGCCTGCGGCCCGGCGCCACCCCCGCGGAACCGCTGAGCGTGGAGCCCGACGCCGACTTCCCCGTCAACCAGGGCGGCCTGTGCCAGAAGGGCTGGACCGCCCCCGCAGTCCTCCGGGCCCAGGACCGGCTGCGCACCCCTCTCGTCCGCGACCGCACCGGCCGCCTCGCTCCCGCCGGCTGGGTCACCGCCCTGGACACGGTCGCCGCCCGGCTGGCGGAGATACGCGCCGCGCACGGCCCCGACTCCGTCGCCGTCTTCGGCGGCGGCGGGCTGACGAACGAGAAGGCGTACCTGCTCGGCAAGTTCGCCCGCGTGGCCCTCGGCACCCGGATGATCGACTACAACGGCCGGTTCTGCATGTCGTCCGCCGCCGCGGCGGGCATCGCCGCCTTCGGCCTGGACCGCGGGCTGCCGTTCCCCGTCACCGACCTCGGCGAGGCCGACACCGTCCTCCTCGCCGGCGCCAACCCCGCCGAGACGATGCCCCCGTTGATGCGCCACCTCAACAAGGCCGGCGCCCTCGTCGTCATCGACCCGCGCCGCACCGCCACCGCCGAGCGCGCCGCGCTCCACCTGGCCCCCGCCCCCGGCACCGACCTCGCGCTCGCGCTCGGGCTGCTGCACATCGCGGTCACCGAGGGGCGGCACGACGAGGAGTACGTCGAGGCCCGTACCGTCGGCTTCCGCGCCGCGTGGCGGCGGGCGGCGGGCTGGTGGCCGGAGCGCGTGGAGCTGGTGACCGGCGTGCCGGCCGACGCGCAGCGGGAGGCGGTGCGGCTGCTGAGCGAGGCACGGCGCGCGTACGTCCTCAGCGGGCGCGGCGCCGAGCAGCACAGCAAGGGCACGGACACGGTGGCGGCGTTCGTCAACTTCGCGCTGGCGCTGGGGCTGCCGGGGCGGCCCGGCTCCGGGTACGGCTGCCTGACCGGGCAGGGCAACGGGCAGGGGGGCCGCGAACACGGCCAGAAGGCCGACCAGTTGCCCGGCTACCGGCACATCACGGACCCCGGGGCGCGGGCGCACGTCGCCGGGGTGTGGGGCGTGCCGCCGGAGAGCCTGCCGGGTCCCGGGCTGAGCGCGGCGGAGCTGCTGAACGCCCTGGGCACGGCGGACGGGCCGCGGGCGCTGCTGGTGTTCGGCTCGAACCCGGTGGTCTCGGCGCCGGACGCCGACCGGGTCCAGCGCCGGCTGGCGGAGCTGGACCTGCTGGTCGTCGCGGACTTCGTACCGTCGGAGACCGCGGCGATGGCGGACGTCGTCCTGCCGGTGACCCAGTGGGCCGAGGAGGAGGGCACGCTCACCAGCCTGGAGGGCCGCGTCCTGCGCCGCCACCGCGCCCTGACGCCGCCGCCGGGCGTTCGCACCGATCTGGCCGTACTCCACGAACTCGCCGTCCGCCTCGGCGAGCCGCCCGACCGCTTCCCGGCCGAACCGCGCCGCGTCTTCGACGAGCTGCGCCGCGCGTCCGGCGGCGGCACGGCCGACTACGGCGGCGTCAGCTATGACCGCCTCGACGCGGGCGAAGCGCTGCACTGGCCCTGCCCCGCCACCCCCGAAGGCTCCCCGCCGCACCCCGGCACCCCGCGGCTCTTCCTCGACCGCTTCGCCCACCCGGACGGCAAGGCGCGCTTCCAGGACGTCGACCACCGCGAGCCGGCCGACGCGCGCGACGACCGGTTCCCGCTGTGGGCGACGACGGGGCGGCAGCTCGCGCACTACCAGTCGGGCGCGCAGACCCGCCGGGTGCCCGAGCTGGTACGGGCCGCGCCGGAGGCGATCGTGGAGATCCACCCGGACACGGCGGCGCGGGCCGGTCTCGCGGAGGGCGAGCTGGCGCGGGTGCGCTCGCCGCGCGGCGCGGTGCTGGCGCGGGTGCGGCTGGTGGCGACGCTGCGGACGGACACGGTGTTCCTGCCGTTCCACTTCCCGGGCCACGGGCGGGCGAACCTGCTGACGGGGACGGCGCTCGACCCGCGCAGCCGGATGCCGGAGTTCAAGGTGAGCGCGGTGAGCGTGGAGTCGGTGGGGCTGCCGGAGCGGGTGCGGGAGCCGGCGGTGCGGGGCGCGACGGGATGAGGCGTACGGGCACGAGGCGGCGGCGCCGGGCGGGGTTCGGGCAACCCGCTGCCGCGGCGGGCGGGTTCGGGTCCCGCGAGACCCCACCGGCCTCCCGCATCGTGATCATCGGCGGCGGCCCCGTGGGCCACCGTGTCGCCGAACGCCTGCGCCACCACGGCCACGACGGACCCGTCACCCTCCTCGACGCCGAACCCGGCCCGGCGTACCACCGCGTCCTCCTCCCCGCCGTCCTCGACGGCAGCCTCACCCCCGCCGACCTCCGCCTGCCCGACCTGCCGGACGTCACCCTCCGCCACGGCGTCTCCGCGGCCGGCATCGACCGCCGGCTGCGGCAGGTGCGTACGACGGAACACGACCGGCTCCCGTACGACACCCTCGTGCTGGCCACCGGCGCCCGCCCGCACCTCCCGCCCGTCCCGGGCCTGCGGCACGCCTCGGGCTGGCTGATCGACGGCGTCACCGGGCTGCGTTCGCGCACGGACTGCGCCCGCGTGCGCGGAGACGAGATCGTCGTGCTCGGCGGCGGCCCGCTCGGCGTGGAGACCGCGGCGGCGCTGCGCCGCGCGGGCCGCCGGGTCACGCTGGTGCACCCGGGCCCGTACCCGCTGGACGACCGCCTCGACGCCGGGGCGGGCGAGGTGCTGACCCGGCATCTGGAAGGGCTGGGCGTCGGGTTGGAGCTGGGCCGGGTGGCCGCGGAGGTGCAGCCGGGGAAGGTCGTGCTCGCCGACGAGTGGTCGCTGGCCTGGGACACCCTCCTGTGCTGCACGGGCGTCCGCCCTCGCACGAGGCTGGCGGAGGCGGCGGGCCTGGCGGTAGGGACCGGGGTGCTGGTCGACGCCGCGGGCCGCACGAGCGACCCGGCGATCCGCGCGGTCGGCGACTGCACGGAGCCCGGGGGTTCGCTGCTCACGGGCTGGGAGCAGGCGGAGGCGGTGGCGAGGTCGCTGACGGGCAAGGCCGCGCCGCGGGGACTCGCCGCCGGGCGGCGCCCGGTGTTCCGGCTGCGGGTGCCGGGGCTGACGCTGGGGGTGCTGGGCGACGGGCGGGGCGACGCGGGGGACGAGATCGTCACGTACCGCGACCCGGCCCGCGGCCGCTACGCCCGGCTGTCGCTCGACCCCGCAGGCCGCCTGCGAGCGGCCGTCCTGACCGGCCTCCCCCAGGCCCTGGCCACCCTCACCCAGCTCTACACCACGGACACCCCCCTCCCGGAAAGCCGCCTGGCCCTCCTCCTCGGCCGCCCCGCCCCGCGCACGGGCCCCCTGCCGGAACTGCCGCCGGAGGCGGTGGTGTGCCGGTGCAACAACGTGACGAAGGGGGCGCTGGCGGAGGCGTGGGAGAGGGGCGCGCAGACGGCGGAGGCGCTGGCGGAGGCGACGAGGGCGACGACGGGGTGTGGTTCGTGCGTGGAAGAAGTCCGGGAGATGTGCGCGGAGTTCGCGGGCAGCGGGTCATGAAGCGCCTGCTGGTGATCGGCTACGGCATGACGGCGCACCGCCTGCTGGCGGAGCTGCGCGCCCGGGAGGGCCGGGACCGCTGGCAGATCACCGTGCTGGGCGAGGAGCGGCACGGGGCGTACAACCGCATAGGGCTGACGGACAGATTAAGGGGCGCAGGGGAAGCGGATCTGAAGCTGGCAACCCTGGAGGGCCCGGGGCTCCAGGTCCGCACGGGCACAAAAGCGACAGCAATAGACAGAGCAGCACAAGAGGTGGTGACGGCGGAGGGGGAACGCCTGCCGTACGACGCCCTGGTGCTGGCGACGGGAGCCGTCCCCGCCCGACCGCCGCTGCCGGGGGCGGAGCTGCGGGGGTGTTACGTCTACCGGACGCTGGACGACGTCAACGCGATCCGCAGGGCGGCGGAGACCGCACCGGGGAAGAGGGCCGTCATCGTGGGCGGGGGCCTCCTGGGCCTGGAAACGGCGGAGGCACTCGGCCGCCACCTGGGCGTACGCCCGCACGTGGTGGAGGCGGCCCCGCACCTGATGCCGGCGCAACTGGACCCGACGGCGGCGGAGTTGCTGGCAGCGGGCCTGAGCAGAAGAGGCATCGATCTCCACCCGGGACGGGCACTCCAGTCCATCGACGCGGGACGGGACGGGACGGTGTCGGGGGTGACCCTGACGGACGAAACCCGCGTCAGGGCAGACCTGGTGATCTTCACCGCGGGCACCCGCCCCCGCGACGACCTGGCGGCGACGGCGGACCTGCCCAGGGGCGAGAGGGGCGGCTACCTGGTGGACGAGGACTGCCGCACCCCGGACCCGGCGATCTGGGCGATAGGCGACTGCGCGGCGATCAACGGCCGCCGCACGGGAACGGTGGCCCCCGGCTATCACATGGCAACCACAGTCGCCGGCCACCTCACCGGCAACCCCACCCCGCCACCCCCGCTGTCCCCGGCGGAACCGTCAACGGTGCTGAAACTCCCGGGCGTAGACGTAGCCAGCATGGGCAACCCCCACGCCACGGGGGAGGCCGCGGTAGAACTCACCTACACCCACACCGCCCCGACTCCCCGCTACGCCAAACTCATCCTGGACCCGGAAGCGAACACCCTCCGGGCAGCCATCCTCCTGGGCCACCCGACGGCCTACCCCCGCCTCCACGCCCTGATAGGCCAGGAACTCCCCGCCCCGGCAGAACGACTCCTCACCTGACCCGCTGATCCTGCGCCTCGGCCAGCCGCTCGACCTGCTTTTTGATCAAGCCCGCCGGAAAGGGCGTGGTGCGCCCCGCGCCGCCCCGCGGGGTCGGGGTTCAGGGCGGCGCGGGGCACGGGTGGGAGCCGGTGCGGTCAGCCGGTTTCGGTGGTGGAGGAACGGGCCGGGACCCGCAGGGTTTTGCCGTCGGAGAAGGTCACCGTCTGGTCCGTCGCGCCGTAGTTGTGTGCCGCGTACGTCCTCGTGCCGCCCGCCGCGAAGACCGCCGCCGTCGGGCTGTCCGCCGTCACCGTGGGGTCCGGGGCGCCCGTCGCCGCCAGGGTGTGGATCCAGTGGTAGACGTGCGCCCACGACTCGCCGGCTTCCGGCGCGTACGTGCCGCCGCCGCCCGCCGCGTACGCCGCGCGCGCCGCGGCCGGGTCGCTCAGGGCCTGGAACTCCCAGAGGAGTTCGCGCCATTCGACCGCCGGGCCGCCGTTCTCGCGTTCCATCTCCGCGAGGTTCCGGTCGATCGCCGCCTTGTCGCGGGCCAGGTGCAGCGAGGCGCCGGTGACCGGGAGGACGTTGATGCCGTGGATCTCCTCCGGGTTGCCCGTCCACCACGTGGCGTGCGCGCCGCCCGCGCTCCACACCATCCCCAGCGTGTTGTGCTGGAAGTCCGCCGGGAAGGCGTCCTCGTCGGCGTCGAACCAGTAGTTGCGTACGGCCTCCGACTCCGTCGTCAGCAGGTACACGCCGAGGTCGCGCAGTTCGGTGTCGCCCGTCGCGGCGCCGAACATGATCAGGCCGGCGCTGAGGTTGACCGACTCCGACGACGCCTCCTGGTTGTTGCCCGCCGCGAAGCCCGCGTGGCCCGCGGCCCAGCTGTGGCCGGCGTAGACGTCGAAGCCGCGCAGGAACGGGTAGCGGTCGCCGTCGCGGGCCGGGTTGGCGGCGTCGGCGATCAGTTCGCGGACCATGCCGCCCCAGGCGGCGTCCGCGGCCCAGGCGGGGTCGTACTGGGCGACGACGGCGGCGGCCATGACGTAGTAGCCGTAGTGGAAGTGATGGTCGTTCAGCTCGGTGTCGCTGCCGTACGAGGCCGGGTAGCCGGTGAGCGTCTTCCACACCGCGTCGTACGAGAACTCCGTCTCGCCGCCCGCCGTGAACCACTCCTCCAGCCGCGCCTTCATCACCCCGAGGATCTTGTCCCGCGCCTGGGCCGCGCCCACCTGGTCGGCGAGCGGCACGACCTGCGCGAGGCGGCCGAGGGCCTTGCCGGTCCAGTACGTGTCGGCGCGGCCGACGGCGGCGGTGTCGGCGACCTCGTTGACGAAGGCGGTCAGCCGCCCCTGGTCCACCCCGCCCGACTTCGGCAGCGCCGGCAGGACGCCGGTGACGTCCTGGGAGGTGGTGAAGGAGGCGCCCTCGCGGACCTTCATCGTGCCGCGCGGCGAGACGTACTCGTACGCCGTGAGCTGGTCGGAGGTGTGCTTCCACTGGTGCGGGTAGAGCGCCTGGAGGGTGCCGGTCTCGGTGCCTTCGCGGGCTTCCGTCTGAAGGGTGTACGTGGCGTTCATGCGGCCCTGGTCCTGCGCGTAGTCCCAGTCGACGCGGGAGCCGGTGACGAAGCTGAAGGCGTAGCGGCTGAACGTCTCGAAGGCGCCGGGGTCCGGCAGGACGGCGACGGAGTAGTAGTCCTTGCCGCCGAGGTCGGCGCTGAGGGTGCTGCCGGAGACGGTCCAGTCGCTGCCGGTGGGGGCGAAGAGCGCGTAGTGCTTGCCGCCGACGGTGATGCCGAGGGCGTTGCCGTCGTCGGCGAAGACCTGGGGCGCCGCGGCGGCGGTGATCTGCGCGGCGCCGCCGGTGGCCTCGGCGTAGACGTACGGGCTGCCGTGGCCGATGGTGGCGCGCAGGGTGCGGCCGCCGCCGGACCAGTACGGGCTGACGGTCCAGTCGGACCAGCCGTCCGCCCGGGCGTCGGGCGCGTTGAGGCCGGCGACGCCGAGGGTGAGGTCGGCCTTGTGCTGGAACTCGTACTGCACGCCGCCCCCGACGACGACGTGCTCGGTGGCGTACCCGACCTCAAGACCGCCGGCCACGGCGCGGTAGCTGAGGGGGTGGCCGAACATGGGCAGGGAGTACGGGTTGTCGGCGGCCCGCTGGAAGGCGAGCGACGACCACCAGTCGTTGGTGGGCACGGGCCGGTCCGCGACCCGCTCGGTCACCTTCGGCGTCACCGGCTGCCCGGCGTTGTCGACGGGCCCCGAGGTGCCGGGCGGCCGGGTGTCGGAGTAACTCCCCCGCCCCACCGGTATCTCGGCGGCGGCCGCCGGCCCGGCGGGCAGCGCGGCCCCGGCGGCGACGGTGGCGGCGGCGGTGAGGGCCAGGAGGATGCGTCTGTGCTTCGGCTGTGGTCCCACGAGCTGCGTACCTCGCAATGAGTGGGGGACAAAGGAGGGTGAGAGCGCTCTCAGAGGGGCGTGGCAGAAACTAGAGCCGCCCGAAACTGCTGTCAACACCTCTCGTCAGGACTCAACCCGACGTCCACTCATCCGCGTTCAGTTTCTGAACGCACCCCGGGGCGCCCGCTACGGGACGAAGCCGGCCCCGGCCGTACGGGACCGGGGGACCCCGCGCGGCGGACCCGGCGGTGGCCGCCGGGTCCGGGTCGGGGCCGGGTCACCGGTCAGGGCTTGCGGAGGAGACCGCCGTACTCGTACAGCCGGTTGCTCTCCTTCGTGATCCCCACGTACTCCTTCAGCTCCGGCGGGACCGGCGGCAGCGGCGGCTGGGACGGGTCCGGGCGCCACTCGGCCAGGTTCACCATGCCCGGGGAGACCGGCTCCAGGCCGTCGGTGAAGGCGTCGACCTGCTGCGGGGTGCGGGTCTGCCACGGGACCCGGTTGTTGTTCATGTACTCCGACGTGACCCGGGCGTGCTCCTCGTCGTCGGTGACGACCTGGGAGAGCGCGAGGTAACTGCCCGGGGCGGCACGGTCGATGGCGGTACGCAGGATGGTGCGCGGGTCGTCGGCGTCGACGAGGTGGTGGGGCACGGAGAGGAAGAGGACGGCGAGCGGCTGGTTGAAGTCGATGAGCCGCTGGAGTTCCGGGTGGCCGAGGACGACCTCCTGGTCGCGCATGTCGGCCGTGATCACCACGGTGGAGTCGTCGTCGGCGAGCAGCGCGCGGCCGTGGGCGAGGACGATGGGGTCGATGTCGACGTAGACGACGTGGGTGGACGTGTCGAACTCCTGCGCCACCTGGTGCACGTTGTTGTTCGTGGGCAGGCCGCAGCCCATGTCGATGAACTGCCGGATCCCGGCGTGCGCGAGGTAGCGCACCGCTCGGTAGAGGAAGAGCCGGTTCTGCCGGGTGATGTCGACGCCCTCGGGGAACCGCGGCAGCCCGGCGCGGATCATGTCGCGGTCGACCTCGTAGTTGTCCTTGCCGCCCAGCATCCAGTCGTAGGCACGGGCCGAGGTGGGGCGGTCGGTCGGAATGCCGGGTATCGCGGGTCCTTCGTCAGGCGTCACTGCCCACTCTCCTCGTCTCGTCCACAGCCGAACATACCTACGTACGCCGGGAGTTGAGACTATCCGCTCCCGCCCACCCGGACCACCGGGACTCGGCCCGCGCTCTAGGCCCTGTCTGACACATAGCGCCGTCCGCCTTCTGGGCGGGCTCCCCCACAGCGCGCAAGCGCGCGTGGGCGGTACCCCCAGACGCAGGCGGGATGTGTCAGACAGGGCCTAGTCCCCCGCCCGGCACCGGGCGCGGGGCGCTGACCGGGGGGTTTGCGGTGGAGGTCAAAAGGGTCGTCCGCGGGGGGCCCGGCGGGTGATCGTGGTGTCCGCAACGCGGAGGGCCGGGTGGACACGGCCCGGCCCTTCCGTTGCACCCCGTGCAGGCGCGTACGGGGAGTGCAAGATGGGGGATTCGTACCGTGCGCAGGAACATGAGGGCTTCTGCCGTGCCGGCCGGAACACCGGCCGCGCGGCAGGCCGGAGTCAGCGAGATCGCCGGGCGGGGCGGGGTGGTCGTGACGCTGCCGCGGCCTGGCGGGTCATGGGCCCGCGGGGCCGACGAGCCGGCCGGTACCCCCGGCGCGGCGGACTGCGGCGGGCAACGGCCATGCGGGCCTGCCGTTCACCCCGGCTGACCACTCCGGCTCCGCCCGCAGCCGCACCGGATCCGCACCGCGTCCGGCCGCCGGGCCGTACCCAGGGCCGTACCCCGGTCCGCGGTCCGGTCGGAGGTCCGGTCCCCGGCCCGCGGGGCCGCCGCCGCGCCCGCCCCGCCCGACGCGCGCAGCACCGCCGCCCCCGCCGGGGTGAGGGTGTGCAGCACCGAGCCGCCGTCGCGGACCGTGGTGATCAGGCCCGCGTCGCGCAGCGTGCCCGCGTGGCGGCTGGCCGCGGAGGCGGAGACACCGGTGGCGCGGGCGAGTTCACCCGTCGTCGCGCCGTGCGCGGTGGCGTGCAGGACGGCCGCCCGGGCCCGGCCGAGGAGCGCGGCGAGCCGCTGCTCCGGGGGATGGCCGGGACCGGGGGGTACGGGGGCCTGCCGGTGGTGGACCGGGTACCAGAGGACGGGCGGGAGTTCGGGGTCCGCGAGGCTCACGGGGGCGTCGGCTGCGAAGTACGACGGCACGAGCGTCAGGCCCCGCCCGTCCAGCCGGAGGTCCCGGTCCACCCCGGCGGGGTAGCGCACCTCCAGCACCGGTGCGCGCCAGCGCATCGCCGGCGCGAGGCCGGCGAGCATCCCCTCCGAGCCGCCGTGCAGCAGCTCGCGGACGCGGGCGGCCCGCTCGGCTTCGAGCCGGGCCTGCATGTGGTCGGACCAGGGTTCCACGACGGCTTCGTAGTACGCGCGCAGGAGCCGTACGAACTCCCTGCGCTCCCCCGTCTCCGCCAGCTTCCGCGCCCACGCCGGGGCACCGACCGTACGGGCGAGGCGGCCGACTTCGCCGCGCACCCGGCCGGGAGGCACCGCGAGCAGCAGCTCCGCACCGTCGCGGAACGACGTGACGGCCTCGCCCGGCGCCCGGCCGGGCGTCAGGAAGTCCGGGAAGTACCGCGCCCGCGGGTACAGCGGGAGCAGGGTGTCGCGCACTGCGCGCTCCAGGCCCCGCTCGTGCAGCATCCGGCGGGCCATGCGGTACCACGCGGCGTGCGCGTACCGGCCCTTGCGCGTCTGCAGCCGGTGCAGGCTGACGGCGATCTCCCAGAGCGGGTCGGGCGCGCCGGCGACGCGCGTCCTGGCCAGGTCGGCGTCGCGGAAGTGGATGCGGAGCATGATCGTCCCCCGGTCGATGGAACCCGGCCCCGCGCGCGCATCGGCGAGCGCGCGGCCGTCCCCCGTGTGACGGCCCCCGCGGCCGGTAACGGCACCCACGATGCGGAACGCACCTGGCACGGACCTTGCAGGAACCTGGAATCCGCTGGCAGAGCCGCCCGGCGGGCGGCCAGGCAGACGAAGGACGCGCATGGAGTTTCACCTGCTCGGCCCGATCGAGGCCGCGGCAGCCGACGGCCGTCCGGTCGATCTCGGGCCCGCGCGGCAGCGGAGCGTCCTCGCCGCACTGTTGCTCGACGGGGGCCGCGCGGTGCCCACGGCGCAGCTCGTCCACCGGGGTGTGGGGGCACGCGGCGCCGCAACGGGCCACGGAGACGCTGTACAGCTACCTGTCCCGCCTGCGCCGTACCCTGGCCGGCTCGCAGGCAACCCTCCACCGCAGCCCCGACGGCTACGAACTGGCCGTGGGGCCCGCCGGCTCGGTGGACGTCCACCGCTTCCGCCTGCTCCTCACCCGCGCCCGCGCCGCGACGACGACCACCGACGCCGCGGCCGCCGGGCTCTTCCGCGAGGCACTCGCGCTCTGGCGCGGCCTGCCGTTCCCCGGCGTCGACACCCCGTGGTTCAACGGCGTACGCGACGCCCTCGCCAAGGAGTTGTTCGCCGCGGAGCTGGACAGCGCCGACGTGCGGCTGCGCCTCGGCGACCACGCCGCGCTGCTGACCGGACTCGCCGCGCGCAGCGCCGCCCACCCGCTCGACGAGCGGCTGGCCGCCCAGTACATGACCGCCCTCTACCGCTGCGGCCGCCCGGCCGACGCGCTCGACCACTACCGGCGCATCCGCCGCCTGCTCGCCGAGGAGCTGGGCATCGACCCGGGCCGGCCGCTCCAGCAGGTGCACCAGGCCGTCCTGGGCGGCGACCCGGAGCTGAGCGTGCCGGAGCCCGCCGGGGCGGCCCCGGTGCGGCGGCCGGAGTCCGCCCCGCCCGCGTGGCTGGCGCAGTGCCAACTGCCTCCCGACGTACGCGGCTTCGCCGGCCGTACCGACCTCGTCGCCCGCCTCGCGGAGCTGCTGGAGTGCCGCGACGCCGCGCCCGTCGTCGTCTCCGGCTCGCCGGGGGTCGGCAAGTCGGCGCTGGCCGTCCACCTCGGGCACCGGCTGCGGCGGGCGTTTCCCGACGGCCAGTGGTACGTACGGCTCCAGGGCACCCGCGAACGCCCCCGTGACCCCGCCGACGTCCTCGCCGCCCTGCTGCGCGCCTCCGGCGAGGACGCCGCCGCCATCCCCGAGTCGCTGGAGGACCGCGCCAGGGCGTTCCGCGGCCGGGCCGCCGACCGCCGCGTGCTGCTGGTGCTCGACGACGCCGCGGACGCCGAGCAGGTACGTCCCCTGCTGCCCGGCACCGCGGGCGTCGCGGTGCTCGTCACCAGCCGCTCCGACCTGCGGGGCCTGACGGCCAGCCACGCGGCGCACCCCGTACCGCTGGACGTGCTGCGCCCCGGCGAGGCCGGCGACCTGCTCGCCGGCATCCTCGGCGAGCGGCGCGTCGCCGCCGAGCCCGCGGCGGCGGCGCGGCTGGCGGAGCTGTGCGCCCGGCTGCCGCTGGCGCTGCGGATCGCCGCGGCCAACCTGGCGGCGCGGCCGGGGCGTTCCCTGGAGGCGTACGCGGACGAGCTGGCCGGCGACGGGCGGCTGGCGAAGCTGTCCATCGCCGGCGACCGCGAGGCCGCGGTCCGTACCGCCTTCGACCACTCCTATGCGGCCCTGGAGCCGGCCGCCGCCCGGCTGTTCGGCCTGCTCGGGCTCCACCCGGGGCCGGACTTCACGGCGGCGTCGGCCGCCGCGCTGCTCGGCTGCCCGCCCGCGGCGGCCGAGGAGCCGCTGGACCGGCTGGCGACCGCGGGGCTGGTGCAGCACACGGGCGCCGACCGGTTCCAGTTCCACGACCTGCTGCGGCTCTACGCCGCCGAGCGGGCGGCGGCGGACCCGGGGCACGAGGCCGCGTGGCGGCGGCTGTGCGACTGGTACCTGACCTCCACGGACGCCGCCACGGCCGTCGACTTCTCGGGCCTGGCCCAGCTTCCCCGCCCCCGTCAGCCCTCCGGCCGGTTCCGCGCCGGACCGCAGGCGCTCACCTGGCTCGACGCGGAGCGGGCCAACCTCGTCGCCGTCGTCAACCGCGCCGCCACGGCAGGGCCGTACGCGATCGCCTGGCAACTGGCCGACCAGTTGCGGATGTTCTTCTTCTACCGCCGCCACCAGCCCGAGTGGCAGGCGACGGTCACGGCCGCGCTGCGCGCGGCGGAAGAGCACGGCGACGTGCTGGCGCGGGGGGCGATGTACCACGGCCTGGGGCTGCTGCGGCAGAGCACCGGCGACTCCGGCGCCGCGCTCGCAGCCCTCCACCGCGCGCTGGACGACTACCGTGCCACCGGCCATCAGCGCGGCGAGGCGGCGATCCTCAGCAACCTGGCCGTCCACGCGGGCCAGCACGGCGAGATGCGCCGGGCGCTGCACTGGCAGGAGCAGGGCATGGAGGTGCTGCGCTCCCTGGACATGCCGGTGCAACTGGCCAACTCGCTCAACACCCTGGGGCTGATCCACGTCTACCTCGGGCAGCTCGGAAGCGGACTCGCGTGCACCACCGAGTCGATCAAGGTCTGCCTGCACCACCGGCAGCCCCCGCGGGCCATCAGCCCGCTGATCAACCGCTCCCTCGTCCACCACCACCTGGGACGCTACGAGGAGGCCCTGGCGGACGCCACCGAAGCGCTGCGGCTCTGCCGGGAGCACCGCGAACGCCACAACAAGGCCGACGCCTACGAGGCCGTCGCCCGCGCCCACCTCGGCAGGCGCCGCCCCGACCTCGCCGGGCCCCACGCGGAACGGGCCCTCAGGACCGCCCGCGAGGGCGGCGACCCCACGGAGGAGGCGGACGCCCTGATCACCCTCGCACGCCTGCACCGCATGCGCGGCGACCTCACCCGTGCCGCGGACCACCTCACGGCGGCCCTGGCCCTCACCCGCCGCTGCGCCTTCCGCCACCAGGAGGCCGAGGCCCACGCCGCCCTGGCCCTCCTCCGTCTCGACACCGGCGACGCGGCCACGGCCACGGACCACGCCGAACTCGCCCTGGCGACGGCCCGCGAACTCGACCTCCCCCTCACGGCCCACCACGCCCTGACGGCCCTCGCGGCGATCGCTCACGCGACGCACACCCCCGGCAAGGCCGCCCTCCACACGGCAGAGGCCCACCGCATCGAGGAGAGAACGGGCTACCACCCGCCCCCCGAACCCTTCACCCGGGACTGGCGGTTCAGCGGTCCTCGTACGGGGCGGGGTGATTACCCGTGATTAGCTTGCGGGTTGCCTTGACGGCCTTCGGAGGGTGGCGGCACAGTCCCGGTAATACGCATTAGCTGCCGCCCCTCCCGGTCCCGCTCCCCCGCTCGTGCGTATGAGCACGTCGCGTCGCGCGCAGCCGCCCCATCCCCGCAGCCGACAGAGGAGCCCCCCGCGGCTGACGCGCGGCGCGCGGCGACGGCGGCCGGCTACCGCAGCACCCGCGCCGGGTCCCCGTCGCCGTCCACGTCCGCGTCCGCGTAGTCCAGCACGGGGTTGGGGTCGTCGGCGCCGGAGTCCACGACCAGCCACGTCGCCGCCGCCCCGACGAGCAGCCCGGCGATCCCCGCCACTGCGGGCAGCCTGCTGCGCAGCACCCCGCCGAGAGCACGCAACCCACCGCTCATGCGCGCGAGCGTAGCCGTACGCGCCACCCGCCCGCGGGCGATCGGCCACACCCGCCCGCCACCACGCGAAACAGGCGGCGCACCGGCCGCTGTCCCCCGCGCGAGCTACGCGCAGGTGTCATCCATGAGGTGACGATTCCGGGGCCGCCGGGTCCCTAGCGTTCTGCTCAACCGGAGTGCGGCCGGCCGACCACCGGGCCACCCCGGCCGAACCGGCCGACCGGGCCGCCCCGGCTGACTCCGCCCGGATTCCCGCCCATTGGAGGACATCGTGTTCCGCAGCATCCGCAGCAACGGCACCGCGACGGCACTGGTCTGGCTGTGCTGTACGGCGGCCGGCGCAGGGCTCGTCGGCTGCTCGGACTCAGGCCGTCGTCTACGCGTACCGGCAGGGCCTGGTGACCTGACACCCCGCTCGGCGCGCGCGGTGCTCAGTGGCCGCGGAGTTCGGCGCGGGCGGCGTCGAGGTCGGCGGTGCGCGGGCGGTTGTGCGGGAGCTTGGAGAGGACGACCGCCATGCCGCAGGTGTTCGTCAGCGCGGAGAACACCAGGCCGCCGGCGATGCCGGCCGAGATCAGCAGCAGCGCCGGGTGGACGAGGACGCCGAGGAGGAGACCGAGGAGCACCAGGCTGCCCGCGGTGAAGCGCACCTGGCGCTCCATGCTCCAGCCGGCCCGGGTGTCGCAGGCCGCCGGGGTGTGCAGGTCGTGCCCGGCGGCGGCCCAGGCGCCGGTGCCGCCGGCGAGGGTGGCGGCCTCGATGCCCTGCTCGGCGAGGAGCTTGCAGGCGCTCTCGGAGCGGGCTCCGGAGGCGCAGACGACGAGGAGATCGCGGCGCCCGGCGGCGTGGCGTATGTCGTCCAGCGCGGTGCGCAGGTGGTCGAGCGGGATGTTCACGGCGCCGGGCAGGTGGCCGGAGGCGTACTCGGCGGGGGTGCGCACGTCGACGACGGCGAGTTCGCCGAGGCGGGTGCGGGCCTGGTCCGTGGCGACGGTGGCGGGAATGCGGGTCATGGCGGGTGGTGTCCTTACTGTTCGACGTCGTCCCTGGCCGGGACGTACGATACCCATAGGGGTATTTTTCCGAGGAGTGAGCGTGGAACTGGAGCTGGAGGGCGCGGACCTCAAGGCCGTGCTGAACCGTCTGCGCCGGGCCCAGGGCCAGATCTCCGGGGTGATCCGGATGATCGAGGAGGGGCGCGACTGCGAGGACGTCGTCACACAACTCGCCGCGGCCTCCCGGGCGCTGGACCGGGCCGGGTTCGCGATCATCGCGACCGGACTGCAGCAGTGCGTGACCGACATGGAGTCCGGCCGCAAGAACGGGGAGGACCCCGAGGCGATGCGCGCCCGCCTGGAGAAGCTCTTCCTGTCGTTGGCATGATCACTCCGCACGGCCGGCTCACGCCACCGCGTCGATGAGCATGAACGCGGCCACCGCGAGCAGCACGACGGCGAAGACCCCCCGCAGGGTGTCCCCGGAGACCCGGGCGGCGAGCCGCTTGCCGCCGGCCGCGGCGAGGACCGCGCCGCCGGTGAAGGGGCCGACGACCGCCCAGTCGAGGTCCGCGACGGTGCCCGCGCGGGTGGCGAGCGCGGCGAGTGCGTTGACGGTGATGACGAGCAGGCTGGTGCCGACCGCCGCCTTCATCCGCATGCCGAGCACCCCGATGAGCGCCGGTACGGCCAGGAAGCCGCCGCCGACGCCGACGAACCCCGTGACCCCGCCGAGCCCTGCCCCGGCCGCGGCGGCCCGCCCGGGGCGTACCGCGGGGGTGGCCTCCGCGCGCCGCCGACAGCGCAGCATGCACACCGCGGCGGCCCCCGCGACCACGGCGAAGGCCGCGGTCAGCACCGCGCCGGGCACATGGCCCGCGAGCGCCCCGCCGAGCATCGCGGGTCCGGCCCCCGCCGCCGCGAACAGCAGGCCCGTACGCCACCGCATGTGGCCCTCGCGGGCGTGGGCGGCGAGCGCCGTGGCCGAGGTGAGGGCGACGATGACCAGGGCGGCGGAGGTCGCGGCCACGGGGCCGAAGCCGAGCAGGTAGATCAGCGCGGGCACGGCCAGGGCGCTGCCGCCGCCGCCGAGCGCACCGAGGGCGACGCCGATGAGCGCGCCGGCGGCGAGGGCGAGTATGAGGGCGGTCACGGGACGGCGCGGGTGCGACGGGGCCCGTACGGCGGAGCGCCACCGGGGCGTATCGCCCGCCGGCGGGCGGTCACCGGGCGGTCCGTACGGGAAGCCCCGCCTCGGCGGCGGAGTCGAAGGAGTCGTCGACGGCGACGACGTCGCGGCCCGCGGCGTCCAGCAGGGAGGCGGCGATGGCGGCGCGCATGCCGCCGGCGCAGTGGACCCACACCTCACCGGCGGGGATCTCGGTCAGCCGTTCCGGCAGGGTGTGGATGGGGATGTGGACGGAGCCCTCGACGTGTCCGGCGGCGCGGCGCTCCGCGTCGCGGCGTACGTCCAGGACGACGGCGCCGGACGCCTTCCCCGCGAGATCGGCGAAGGTGGCGCGGGGGAAGGAGGCCGGTGTCTGCCCGTCGCGTACCCAGTCGGCGGGCGTGCCGGTGGCCGCGGCGGCGGGGCGGTCGATGCCGACCCGTACCAGCTCGCGCTGGGCGTCGGCGAGCTGCCCGGCGGACTCGGCGAGCAGCGTGACGGGCTTGCCCCAGGGGATGAGCCAGGCGAGATACGTGGCAAGCTGCCCGGCGGCCTCGAAGTTGAGCGAGCCGGAGACGTGCCCCTCGGCGAAGGCGACGCGGTGGCGCAGGTCGACGACCCACTCCCCCGCGGCGAGCCGCCCGGCGATCTCCTCGGCCGCGGCGGGGGCGGGCGGGGTGAGGTCGACGGGGGCGGGGCCCGCGGTGTTGGCGGGGCTCATGTGGACGTAGTACGCGGGGGTGTCGTCGAGCCCGGCGAGCAGGTCGGCGACGAAGGTGTCGACGTCGCGGGTGAGGGCGTCGTTGACGGCCTTCTCGCGTCCGATGGTGGTGTCGCTGCCGCTCGCCTGCGTGGAGGAGCAGAAGCTGCCGAACCCGTGGGTGGGCAGCACGGCGGTCTCCTCGGGCAGCTCGTCGGCGAGCCGGCGCGCGGAGGCGTGCTGCGCCCGCGCCAGCCCCTCGGTGAGCCGCGGCTCGACCAGGTCGGGCCGCCCGACGGTGCCGATGAGCAGCGACCCCCCGGTGAACACGGCGACGGCGGCGCCGTCCTCCTCCAGCACGTACGAGGTGTGGTGGGGGGTGTGCCCGGGGGTGGCCAGGGCCCGCAGCGCGAGGCGGCCGTCGATCTCCGCACGGTCCCCGTCGCGCACGGGTACGCGCCGGAAGGCGACGCGGGCGCCGGCGGGCACGAGGTACGCGGCCCCGGTGACCCGGGCCAGCTCCAGGCCCCCGGTGACGTAGTCGTTGTGCACGTGCGTCTCGGCGACGTGCGAGATCCGCACTCCGCGCCGCGCGGCGGCGGCGATCACGCGGTCGATGTCGCGCGGCGGGTCGACGGCGACGGCGGTGTGTTCACCGCCGGCGAGATAGCTGCGGTTGCCGAGCCCCGGCACCTCGATCGTGTCGACGAAGAACACGACGTACTCCCTTCGGTGTCTCATTACCCCGGGGGGTATACGAGCGACCGTAGCACAATTACCCGGGGGGGTATTTTGGGAAGCGGGGAACATCCCCGGGGATCCGCCTGACGCCCCACGCACCGACCACCGGAAGGGCAGCCGACCGCCATGCGCTACGACCGCACCGTGCACCTCGACACCGACTTCACCACCGCCGTCGCCCGCACCCGCGACGCCCTCGCGGCGCAGGGATTCGGCATCCTCACCGAGATCGACGTCACCGCGACCCTCAAGGCCAAGCTCGACCACGACATGGAGGACTACGTCATCCTCGGCGCCTGCAACCCGCCCCTCGCCCACCGCGCCCTGGACACCGACCGCTCGATCGGCCTGCTGCTCCCCTGCAACGTCGTCGTCCGCCGGGACGGCGACCGCATCGCCGTGCAGGCCCTCGACCCCGGCACCATGGTCACCCTCACCGGACTCGACGCGCTGCGCCCGGTCGCCGAGGAGGCGACCGAACGCCTCGACGCGGCGCTCGCCGCACTCACCGCGGCCGGCCGGAAGGACTGACGCCCGCGTCCCTGGCGGCGGCCCGGGTGATGTTGCGGGCCATCCCGCCGAAGACGACGCGGTGGAAGGGGAACACCGACCACCAGTAGGCGTGCCCGGGGAGGCCGCTGGGGTGGAACAGGGCGCGCTGCCGGTACCGGGTACGGCCCGCGGCATCCTGCTCGGCGTACATCTCCAGCCACGCCAGCCCCGGCATCCGCATCTCCGCGCGGAGCCGCAGCAGGCGCCCGGGTTCGATCTCCTCGACGCGCCAGAAGTCCAGCGAGTCGCCGGCCCGCAGGTGCGCGGCGTCGCGCCGCCCGCGGCGCAGGCCGGCGCCGCCGGCGAACCGGTCGAGCCACCCTCTGACCGCCCAGGCGAGCGGGAAGGAGTACCAGCCGTTGTCCCCACCGATGGCCTCGATCACCTTCCAGAGCACGTCCGGGGGTACGTCGACGGAGAGCTGCCGTTCGTCCTCGTAGAGGCTGCCGCCCGCCCAGTCCGGGTCGGTGGGCAGCGGGTCGCTGGGCGCGCCGGGCACGGCGGCGGACGACCACCGGGTGGCGATTCGCGCCTCGCCGACGCGGCGCAGCGCCAGGGCCAGCGCCTCGTCGAACGGCAGCGGGCGCCCCGGCAGGTCGGGCACGTACCGGGCGATGTCGTGCTCGCGGCAGACCACCTCGTGGCGCAGCGACTCCGTGAGGGGCCGGGCGATGGCGGCGGGCACGGGGGTGACGAGCCCGATCCAGTGGCTGGACAGCCCGGGGGTGAGGACCGGCACGGGCAGGATGAGCCGCTTGCGCAGCCCCGCCGTGGCGGCGTACCGGCGCATCATCTCCCGGTACGTCAGGACGTCGGGCCCGCCGATGTCGAAGGCCCGGTCGACGTCCGGCGGCATGGCGGCGGAGCCGACGAGGTAGCGGAGCACGTCGCGGATGCCGATGGGCTGGGTGCGCGTGGCCACCCACCGGGGGGTGACCATGACCGGCAACCGCTCGGTCAGATAGCGCAGCATCTCGAACGAAGCCGACCCCGAACCGATCACGACCGCGGCACGCAGCACCGTGGCGGGCACCGCTCCGTCCAGAAAGATCCGCCCGACCTCGGCCCGGGACCGCAGGTGCGGGGACAGGGACGTCTCCGGCACCCCCCGCGGCGTAAGACCGCCCAGATACACGATCCGCCGCACCCCGGCGGCATCAGCCTGCCGGGCGAAGAGGCGGGCCGCCCGCCGGTCGGTCTCCTCGAACCCGCCACCGGAGGCGAGGGCGTGCACCAGGTAGTACGCGACGTCCGTCCCGCGCAGGGCGGCACCCACGGACTCCTCGTCCGTGACGTCCCCGCGCACGACCTCGACGTCCCCGGCCCAGGGATGATCGCGGAGCTTCCCGGGCGTACGGGCCAGACACCGCACGCGGTACCCGGCCGCCAGCAGCTCCGGCACCAGCCGCCCGCCGATATACCCGGACGCCCCGGCGACCAGGCACGTCAGCGACTCGGGCGCAGGCTGACCAACGGTGTCCATGATCGGCTCCTCCGGACGGACGGTCGTCACCGCGAAGCGGGTAACACGACTCCATGATCACGTCAGCGGGAGCAGGACGCGCGGCGGCACGCCCGAACACCAATCCGGGCACTCGACGCATCACCACTCGCCGCGCCCTTTGTCACGGGTCAGGGGGCAAATGAGCGCTTGCCCGGGTCTGGCGGCTGCATGAGGTCAACCCGCCGCGACGCGGAGTCAATTATTCCGCTGGAATGCGCGACGGCCTTGCCGTCGAACACTTGATCCCCCTAGCGTGGCTGCCCGTTCGAAAGGCGAACACCCGCTGCGCGCCGGACCGCCGAATCCTGCCCCGGCGCCGCGGTACCTGCCGATCAGCTCGCACCGCCGGGCAGGAGCGAGGGACCCACGGGTCCGGCCCCTGCCGGACCGCGCCGTCCCCGCGACGGCTAGGGGTGAGGCCCGCCGAAGCCGGCGGCCGGGCAGCTCCAGCCCGAACCCGACAGCTCACCCCGCAGGCGTCCGGAGAAAGAGGCCCGTACGATGTCATCCCCTCACGGCCGCCACCGCGCCGCGCGCCGTCCCGGCAGCGCCCGCACACTCGCCACCCGAGCCTCCGCGGCGGGCGCCACCCTCGCCCTCCCGGTCATCGGCGCGTCCACCGCCTTCGCCGAGGAGGACACCACTTACACCGTCGCCTCCGGCGACACCCTCTCCGTCATCGCGGCGGAGCAGGACGTCGACGGCGGCTGGCAGACGCTGTACGAGAACAACAGATCCGTCATCGGCGAGGACCCGAACCTGATCGCCCCCGGGATGGAACTCTCCCTGGACGGCCCCGCCGACGGCACGGGCACCAACGCAGACAACGCCTCCTACGGTACCGGCACCGCGGCGGCCGAGCCCACGGCCGTCATGCCCGTCGACGGCAGCACCCCCACGGCGGGCTACGAGGCGTCGGGCGCGAACTGGCAGAACGGCCACACCGGCCAGGACTGGTCCGTCCCCGTGGGCACGACGGTCAAGGCCGCGGCCAAGGGAACCGTCGTGGAAGCAGGCTGGGACGACTCCTTCGGCTACCAGATCGTCATCAGACACGGCGACGGCGACTACACCCACTACGCCCACCTCTCGCAGACAGACGTCTCCGCGGGCGACACGGTCGGCATGGGAGACCGCATCGCCCAGTCCGGCGCGACGGGCAACGTCACGGGCCCGCACCTGCACTTCGAGGTCCGCACGACCCCGGAATACGGATCGGCGAAGGACCCGATCACCTGGCTGGCCAACCACGGCGTGACGGCCTGACACACCCCGGGACGTCGGACACCCCCAGCCGGGTCATCGCGGGCAGGGCGAGAACCTTCTCCGCTGCTTCGCCACCCGGCCGGACGCAAAACTCGTTACTCCGCGTGCTCGGAGGTGCGCTACGGTTACCTTGCACCACGCGTCCTTGCGGAGGACGTACGCGAGGTGGCCCGCGGGGACGCAGCCCCTTCGGTCTGGTGATACGGCAACACGGTGCGCTCCCGGCGGGAGCCATCCGGCGCCGCCACCGCTACTGAAGGGAGCGCTTCCGATGGCTGCCGTCAAGTGCACGTCCGAGAATTGGAACTGGGTCCGTGAAGTCCTCGTCGGCATCACGGTGGGCCTCGGCTCCAACCTGCTCTGGCTGCTGGCGCGTGCCGTAGTGCACAGCCTCGGCTGAGCCGGGGCGGTGGGCGGGCCTCCAGGGGCCCGCCCTCACCTCACCGCCCGCTAGTCTACGAACCGTCATTGCGGCCCGACGGGCTTCCGCTCCGCTCCGGCGGAGTCACGAAGGACATGCCCCCACCCGCACGAGTCACCTCGTGCCTGGGGAACCTTCGTGCTCCTGCAACTGTCCGCGGCCGACATGGGCCGGCTCATCGACGTCGAGGGCGAGTCCGGACACAATCTGCTCACCGAGAAGCTGGAGGCCAAGCACGAGAAGATGAAGGGCCGTGAAGCCCCTCGTGGCGACGTCGCGTCATGGAACAACAGCATCCCGGTAGTGGTTAGGTCCCTGCTCGGCAAGGGACTCGACGGAGTGGAGGTGCTGGTCGAAGTCGGCCTACCGCACACCAGCTCCGCGGTCGACCTGGTCCTGTGCGGCCGGCGCCCCGGTACCGGGGAAGACTCCTATCTGGCCGTCGAGCTGAAGCAGGTTCGGCATGCCTCCGTCGATCCCCGCTCCCCGATCGCGGTGGATCTCGGTTTCGGTGACGGGAAGAACAAGCTGCATCCGGTGCGGCAGATCCAGCGCTACTGCGAATACATGACGCGCTATATCCGGCATCTTCAGCAGAGCGACGATGCGTTGACGGGGGTGGCATTCCTCCACAACGCCCGGGACGAACACGTGGAAGCGCTGTTCGCCCTGCCCGAGTCCGACCACGGCTGGCTCTACACGCTTGACGACCTGGACCGGTTCGAACGCATTCTGACTTCGAAGTTCACCGCTTCGTCGGGCAAAAGCGCCGCAAAGTCGCTGGTAGAGGACCGCCTGCACCCGCTGCGGAAGGTAACTGATGTGGCACGGCAGCGGTCCGTCACCGGTGGCGGGCTCACGCTCCTCGACGAGCAGTACCGCGCGTTCGACCTCATCACCCGGCAACTGGAGAGAGCCGCCCCCTTGGCCCGCGTGGGCCTCGAGCTGTTCTACGACACCGAAGCCGCCCACGGCCCCGCGTCTGGCGGCAAGCACGTGTACATCCTGCGCGGCGGCCCTGGAAGCGGAAAGAGCGCCGTCGCATTGGAACTGCAGCGGGAACTCGGGCTGAAGGGTCGTGAAGCGGTGCTCGCCAGCGGATCCCATGCGTACACGGAGACACTGCGCGAGATCATGATCGGGTCGGCGCGCCGCGGGCAGGTCGGGGACAAAGGCAAGGCGGCCCGCAAGCTCTACCAGTACTTCAACAGCTTCACCGACGCCCCGCCGGACAGTGTCGAAGTCCTGATCTGCGACGAGGCGCACCGTATGCGCCGCAACTCGACCGACCGCTGGACTCCGAAGGAGATCCGGGACGGCGACCGGCCGCAAGCCGTCGAGCTGTTCAGGGCGGCCAAGGTGCCGATCTTTCTGCTCGACGACCATCAGTCGATCCGCCCGGACGAGGTCGGCACGGCCGAGTACCTCAGCGAACTCGCCAGGGCCCACGGGTACACGGTCAGCATGGAGGACCTGGAGGGCACGTTCCGGGCGGGTGGCAGCAAGCGATACCAGAGCTGGGTCCAGCAGCTCCTGGGCCTGGGCACCGTCTCGGATCCGGTCGCGTGGCGGCCGGACGGGCGGATGACGCTGACGGTCGCCGACTCCCCGGAACAGATGGAGCAGTTCATTCGGGAACGCGGGGGCGAGGGGTCCACAGCACGCATGACCGCGGGATTCTGCTGGCCGTGGAGCAACCCGAACGGCGACGAACTCGTCGCCGACGTACAGATCGGCGAGTGGCACCGGCCGTGGAACGTGAAGCCGCAGCACGAGGTGCCGAACGCACCGAAGTCGGATCTGTGGTCCACCGATCCCCGCGGCATCGGCCAGATCGGCTGCGTCTACACCGCCCAGACCTTCGAGTACGACTGGAACGGCGTCATCATCGGCCCCGACCTGCTCTTCCGCAACGGCAGGTTCCGGGTGGAACGAACCGCCTCCTGCGATCCAGGCTTCCGCCGCGAGGTCGATGACGAGATCGTCCGGCGGTGCATCCGGAACGCCTACCACGTGCTCCTCACCCGAGGGGTGGTGGGCACGGTGCTCTACGCGGTCGACAAGGACACCCACAACGCGCTGCGGACACTCATCCCGGGGACCATCGGGCTGCAGGAGGTCGACGGCGCCCAGAAGCTCACCGCGGAGGGACCTCAGCTACCACGCGCCTACCGCGAACAGCGAAGGTAGCCTTGTTCCCGTCGTAGCTGCGGCCCGCCGGGCTTCCGCTCCGCTCCGGCGGAGTCACCAAGGACATGCCCCCACCCGCACGAGTTCCTTCGTGCTGCCTGGGGGCATGTCCTTGCTGTTCCGCGACTCCGCCGCAGCGGTGGGCGCCCTGTGTTTGTCCCGCGCGCTCTTTCTCCACATGACAGAGCAGTTCGTGCATGTCCACGGTCATCAGCCGAGTTCGTCCGAGGCCCGTTCGTGGGAGCGGAGCATCCCGGTGCTCGCGAGCGCGCTCAACGACGCGGGGCTCGGGCAGGTGGAGATGATCCTGGAGTACGGGCTCCCGCTGAACAGCAAGCGCGCCGACGTCGTCCTGGCCGGCGTGCACCCCAGGACCGGCCTTCCGTCGTACGTCGTCGTGGAGCTGAAGCAGTGGAGCAGCGCCGAGCCGGACGACGACGATCCGTCGCTGTGCCGCGTGGACACCTATACCCGGCCGGTGTTGAACCCGGTCGACCAGGTCCGCGGCTACTGCAAGTACCTCGTCTCCTTCAACGGAGCGCTGGCCAAGCACCCGGACCGCGTCAGCGGCGCCGCGTACCTCCACAACGCCACCGAGTTCGGCATCAACGGGCTCTTCGAAGCTCGCCAGGACCAGTACGGCCAGCTCTTCATCGGTGCACGGCGCGGGGAGTTCGTCGAGTTTCTGCGTACGAAGCTGGGGACTGTCTCCGGTGCCTCGGCCGCTGACGAACTGGTCAACGCCAAGATCGGCCCGTCCAGGCAACTGATGGCCGTCGCAGCCGAAGAGGTCCGCGAGCGCGAGCAGTTCGTCCTGCTGGACGAGCAGCAGGTCGCCTACCGGCAGGTCCTCAATGCCGTACGCCGCGCGAAGGGCTCCGACCACAAGGAAGTCGTCGTCGTCACCGGCGGGCCCGGCACCGGTAAGAGCGTCATCGCCCTGTCGCTCCTGGGCGAGCTGTACCGGCAGGGCACCACGGCTCTGCACGCGACCGGCTCCAAGTCCTTCACGAGCACGATGAGGAAGGTCGCGGGCGCCAGAAAGCCTGCTATCCAGGATCTCTTCAAGTACTTCAACAGCTTCATGACCGCCGGGCGCAACGGCCTCGACGTGCTCATCTGCGACGAGGCCCACCGCATCCGGGAGACTTCGGCCAACCGTTTCACACGGGCGTCGAACCGCACGGGCAAGCCGCAGATCGAGGAGCTGATCGACGCGGCGCGGGTCCCCGTCTTCCTGCTGGACGAGCACCAGGTCGTGCGTCCTGGCGAACTGGGCACGGTCTCGGACATCAAGGCGGCCGCGGCGAAGAAGGGACTCCGCTGTGTGGTGGTCCCGCTGGAAGGCCAGTTCCGGTGCGGTGGAAGCGACGCGTATCTCCGCTGGGTGGTGCGGCTGCTGGGACTGGAGCCCGGCGGCCCGGTGAGGTGGGAGCCCGACGGAAGGATACGGTTGCTGGTGGCGGAGAGCCCGCAGGAGATGGAAACGTTCCTCGGGGGCCGCCGCTCCCGCGGCTACAGCGCGCGCATGTCGGCCGGCTACTGCTGGAAGTGGACGAAACAGGTCCCGGCCGGGCAGGCACTCCCCCCGGACGTGGTCATCGGGGACTGGCAACGGCCCTGGAACGTCTACGGCGACCGGGCCGTCGCAGGCGCACCGCCGTCAGCCCTCTGGGCGACCGACCCGGCGGGTTTCGGGCAAGTGGGCTGCGTGTACACGGCGCAGGGCTTCGAGTACGACTGGAGCGGCGTCATCATCGGTCCGGACCTGGTCTGGCGCGGCGACCGCTGGGTCACCGACCGTACGGCGTCCAAGGACCCGGTCTTCAAGAGGTCGACACCCAACGCGGATGTAGATCGGCTGATCCGCAACACCTACAAGGTGTTGCTGACACGGGGGATGATCGGCACGGTGGTGTACTCAACGGACCCCGAAACGCGCGCGAAGCTACGGGAGCTGGCAGGTTCGGCGACCGAAAGCCTGGCCGCCGTCTGACCCCCGAGGGTTCCCCTTGGATCCCGACTGCGCGGGGCGGGCCTTTACACCGTAGATCTGCCATCAGCAGAACGGGAGACCGCTCCGGCGCCGGAGCCCGTCATGCTGGGCGGATGCCGAACGACGATCACACCGAAAGCCTCCGCGCGGCCGAACGGCGCCTTCAGGCCGCCCAGCTCGCCTCCGACGTCGCCGCACTGGGCGAACTGCTCGACGACGCGGGACGGTTCACCGGCCCTGACGGACGCCTCTACTCGAAGGACGACGACCTGGACGCCCACCGGACCGGCCACCAGGTGCTCACCGGCCTTGAGGAAGAAGACCTCCGGGTGTTCGCCACCGCGCACACCGGTGTCACCTGGTTTCTCGGCACCCTGGAGGGCTCCGTCGGCGAGCAGCCGTTGCGTGCACGGATGCGCTACACCCGGACCTGGACCCGTGACCGGGCGGGCTGGAAGATCATCGCGGCGCACGCCACCTTCGTCACCGAATGACCCGGCCGGCGGGCCTCAGTCCTCTTCCAGGGGCCAGGTCTCCCAGACCGCGTCCAGGCGCCGGTACGCGTCGTCGAACCAGGCGTCGGCAAGGGGGACGGTGACTGTCACCGTCGTCATGGAGTCGGAAGAGTCCTTGATCGTGACCTGGCACCGGTCGTCGTCCTCGTCGAGCTCGACGAAGAACCACGGATCCCGCGTTCCCTCGCGCCAGGTGATGTCCTGGCCCGCGTCGAGCGCGTCCAGAGCCTGCTGCCACTCCCCCAGGCCCTCGGGGCCGACCCAGGTCTTGAGGGTGCCGCGGACGAACGGCGTCTCGACCACGAACTCCCCGACCAGGACATCCGCCTCGTCAGGACGCTTCCGCTCCTCCTTCCCGTCGATCCGGAGAACGACGCTGTTCCCGTCCCCCTCCAGGCGGATCAGGTCGATCGGATCCTCAGCCATGACTGCCCCTCCCGGCTCGCACACGTCGCCGAAGACTAGCGGCCACCACTGACACGCCGTCGGTTGAGGGAGCGTCACGGGGTGCGAGCCTGGAGGGAGTTCGATATCACCTGGCACCGGCGGACCGCCACGCTGCCCAGAACCAGCAGCCGCAGGTCAGCGCCGCTTGGGGGCCGGTGCACCCCAGACCACCGGGTTCACGTCGTCCGCAGGCACGGGGTAGCGAGACGTCACCGCCCGCCCCGGGACAACGACTGGACGACAAAGGTCATGTGCTGAATGTTGCCCATGGTGTTCCACGTCGTGGGGTTTCCTGTCCCTGCGGCACCCGTCGTCAGGGCGCACTCCGCATACCAGCGGTCGCCCTCGCTCGTCCGAGTACCGCGGTAGCCTGATGACTCGGTGACCCAGCGCGCCGCCGCGCGCGTCGCGCCTGTCTCGCCTCGCCCCTCGACCAAGAAACTGGCCAGCAGGAAGGCGCGTTCGGTCGTGTACCGGAGCAGTCCGTAGCGAGAACGCTCGCTGCCCTCAACCGGGCGCGTCAGGTTGCGCGCGGCGAGGGTGCCGTAGTCGCCGTAGCGTACGGACCGGGCGTAGGACCGCTCGCTGGTGCGTAACTCGCACCAGGTGTGCCAGTCTGTCCGCGCGGCCACGCCACGTCCCCGATCGAGCACCCTGCCGGCCTCGTCGGGGAATCCGCCCGAGAGAAGGGCGACTGTGCGCCACGCGGCCAGCGGAACCAGTTCGTCGAGTGCGCGTATCGCTTCCTTCGCGGCATCGGGCCGGGTGGGCAGGACGGCCTGGAGATCGAGCAGGAGATCCACCGGTACCCCGACCCCCACGCGCACCAGCAGATCCTGTGTGTGCGGTGAGTTCGTCGCGGAAAGCCCCGGGCACCCGTATACGGACCCCCAGCCCACCGCCCGCCGCAGCGGCGCACTCCGCCGCCAGGGCCTGATGGGACCGCGGCCGTGCCGGATCGGCGACGGGCAGAAGCGGAGTGGCGGACCAGCAGTAGCGGAGCAGTTCTTCGTAGGGGTCGTGGTCGAGGGCCGTAAACGGTGTGTCGAGCCATGCCGCGCGGCGCTGCTGGACCCGCACAATGCGCCTGAGCGCCTTCTTCACCGTGTCCGCGGGCTGACGGGCGCCGCCGCCGATTTCCGGCAGCGTCCACAGCGGGACGGTTCGATCGGCGGTCTCCGCATCGAGCTTTCCGAACGCGGACGCGGCGTGGGCCCGCACCGGAAGGACTGGAATGTACAGCGGTCCGGGCATAGCCGCCCTCCACACTGTCCGGCGACGCTACGAAATCAGCCTGAGCTGTTGTGATGCCTGCCGAAAGGGCGCAATCCGGTCAGACCTGTCCCTGGGGTGTACCGAGCCCTCGCGAGGGTCCTCGCAGGGACGGCACCGCGCGCGGATCTCTCCGGCGCGGTGCCGTCGGTGCGGGGGATGGGCTAGATCATCTGCCCTACCCACCAGAAGAGGAGGCCCGCCAGCCCGGTACCGAGGCCGTAGTACAGGCCGTGCAGCAGGTGCGTGGGGAACTCTCCCAATGCGCCTGCCGCACCGGCAATACCACCGGGAGGCGGGGCGCAGTGCACGCAGGTCTGGTTGTTCCTCTGCCGCATGGCGGAATTGACCGGCGGCGCGTGAGCTGAGGCACCGGGACGCCCTTCTGCCGTCAGTGCTGCTCGCAGTAGCGCTGGAAGCGGTCGGCGATCTCGCTCTCCGGGCGGCAGACCAGCGCGTCGCGGACGTCTTCGCGGGAGGCCAGCCGCTGTATTTCCCGGTGCATGTGCGGTTCCCAGCCGGGTTCGCAGTTGCGGTCGACGTAGTCGGCGAAGAGGCTCACGCCGGATATGAACTCGTCGTCGGGTCCGCCGTCCTCCTGCAGTTGCGTACGCCAGTGGCCGGCCTCGGCGGGCTCGCCCAGGCCGAGGTGGTGCAGGTGCAGGCAGTAGGCGGCGGCGCGGCTGCCGGCGCCGGCGGCCAACTGCCACCAGAACTGCGCGCTTTCCCGGTGATCCGCCTGGTACAGCATGCAGGCGAAGACCTGCATGCCGCGGATCGCCCCGTCTATGTCGGGAACCTCCAGCCACGCCTCGTGGCACTGCGGCCCGTGGTCGCTGAGCAGACTGGCCAGCCGGCCGACGAACCCCCTCGCCCCGGCCCGGTTGACGGTCCAGCGCACCAGGACCGACAACTCGTCCCGCGCCTGCACCACGGGAGAGGCGTCCGTGCCCGGGCCCGTATACCCGGCCGGCCCCTCCCGCAGCCGCCGGAGACCGGCCGCCACATCGAACCGCCGCCGGCCCGCCAGCATCATCTCCCCGGCCCCCGCCAGGAGTTGTTCCACTGCCGCGCTCTGCTCGCTCACTTCGTGTCCCCGTCCTTCTTCAGCAACTGCGCGAGATCCCGCTCCAGGCGCTTCGTGGCGCGACGGCAGTGGTAGTCGACGGTGCTGGCCGTGACACCCAGGTACCAGGCGATCCGCTCGGTGGGGAACTTGCACAGGTAGCGCAGGACCACCACGTCGAACTGCCGCGGCGAGAGCTTCGCTATCGCCTCGTAGAGCCCGACGCCCGCGTGCTGCTGCTCCAGAAGTTCCTGGTACACGGCCAGCACGTGCGCGATCTCGCGCCGCACCGCCGACTCCTCGACGTACGAGGCGACAACCCGGCGCAGGATCGCCCACGCCTGCTGCCGCAGATCGCCGTGCCGGCCCAGTTCCTCCCAGCGGTTGCGGATCTGATGGAACGCCAGGTGGATCGCCTCTTCCGCGGTCTCGTCGTCGAGCCAGTACTGGGCGTAGGTGAAGTAGGCGTCCGCGTTGGCGAGGTACAGCGCCTCGCACACGGGCGGGACGTGCAGCATGGCGTGCGTCACCGGGCTGCTGTGATCCTCTGCGGGGACTTCCTCGGTCATAGGTCCTCTTCGAGCGGGGGCGGATATGGAGAATCGGGCGACTCCCTCGTCACCCGATGAACGTGCTGCACCCAGCCAACCCGACCGCATGAGCGAACACGCATGAGCAGCGCGTCGATTTCGCCCCGCGATCATGGATTCCGCGCCACGCACGACTCCTTAACCCGCGGTAACGCCCGGCGAACTGTACGTTCGAGAATCCGACAGAGCCGCGGTCTACACCTTTCCGGCGTGGTGATGTGTCTCACCGTGCGAGCTGTGCCCTGAGCCCTGAAATTGCAGCCACGAATCAGCGATCAAACCAGACCACCTTGCGCCGACCATTGCGCACTGCTCGACCGGAAATGGCCAGGCATGCGAATGCACTGGTCCACCCGATGTCCAGGACGGCACAGTCGCCACGATGCCGCGCGCGACGGCCCCCGGAGCCCGAGCGTCCCGCGTAGCGGCGGCCAGCCTGGTCATGACGGCCCTCCGCGCGGGCGGCGAACTTCTGAACACCCGGAGGGCCCCCGCCGCCCCGAGAGGGCCGCCGGTGTGCGGGGCGAGGTGGGGCGGCGGTGGGCTCCCTGCTGGCTGACCTGCGGGGGTGGGAGGGTGGGGCCGGGTGTCAGTGGGGTCCCGTACGCTTCCGGCCACCGCACATCGACCGGGAGGATCAAGAGAATTGAGTCGCGTTTCTGCTTTCCCGCTGCCCTTCCAGGCATCGCGTTCCCTCTCGTTCGCGAAGCCTCGCACCCTTCGGGAACTCGAGATGATGCAGTGCAGCGCCCATATTCGGGCGAAGCCGGAGTGGTTCGACAAGATGAACGACGCCGGCGTCGTCGCCAGGTGGACGCAAGAGGCGATCGCCCAGGGTCTCACCGAAGCGCAGGTCAGTTATGTCCTTGCCGAGCTCACGCATTACGCGGCGCTGCGCGACGGGAGGAACGGCGTGGAGGTTTCCGCCGTCGATGGGGTGTGGCAGTCGGACCGGCTGGTCGATGACGGGCTGAGGGCCCGGTTGCGGGAGGCGGTCCGGGTGCTGGAGGAGGTACCGGAAGAGGTGCGGGACTGGCATCCCGGGTCCGAGGGGCAGGTGCTGGATCTGGTTCATCCCTCGCTCTTCTGTCTGGTGAACGGGGTGAGCGGCGGGCCCGAGCGGGCCTGGCGGAATCCGACGGACCGCTGGTCGGCGTACGAGTTCTCGGAGAAGTACCAGTGGCTGCCCACCGACGTCGACGTCAGTGCCGACGGCGAGGTCGCCTTCCGTTCGTACGTGAACAATGTCCACCCCGAGACCCATCGCGAGCTGGCCGCCGTCCTCCCCGACCTGTTCGCCCGCCTGCTGCCGCTGCTGGAGAACGTGCTCACCGATCTGCGCCATCCACGGCCCCTGCGGATCGAGCCGGATCCGTACGGGTGGTACGACTCCGAGCCGGAGTATCCGGACGAGGAGGATCACAGCGACAAGGCGGCCCACGAGGAGGCCGTACGCGCCTGGGAGCAGGCCCAGGACGACTGGTGGGAGAACCGGAGCCCGGTCATCCCGGACGCGCCGGTCTTCACCCCGCCCGAGCCGCCCGGCGACTCCGCCCGCGTCGACCTGCGCGGGCGGCGGCTCCAGGTCATAGTCAAGCTGGCCACGATCCATCTCACCCCGGACAGGCCCGAGTACGCCGGTGGGTCGTGGCACGTCGAGGGGATGGTGAACGAGCGGATCGTCTCGACCGGCATCTACTACTGGGACAGCGAGAACATCACAGAAAGCCGGCTGAGCTTCCGGGCGGCCCTCGACCAGCCGGGCTACGAGCAGAACGACGACAACGGCGTGCGCGAGGTCTACGGCCTGGAGGACGAGGACGCGCTGAACCAGGTACTCGGCTCCGCAGCCACCCCCGCCGGCCGCTGCCTGGCCTTCCCGAACATCCTCCAGCACCGCGTCGGCGAGTTCCGCCTCGCGGACCCCACCCGCCCGGGGCATCGCAAGATTCTCGTGTTCTTCCTGGTCGACCCGGAGACGACCGTCGTCTCGACGTCCGATGTGCCGCCGCAGCAGCCCTGGGCCGACACGTCGACCATGACGCTGGAGGAGGCCAGGGCCCACCGCGAACAGCTCATGCACGAACGCAAGTTCTTCGTCGACGAACACAACGAACAGCTCTACGAGCGGGAGTTCTCCCTCTGCGAGCACTGAGGCCGGCCCGGCGGGCCGGGCGCGGTCGGTGCGCCCCCTCGTGGTCCTGGCCGGTATTGCTCCGGCTCAGCCGGAACCGTTCCGGCCCGGGCTGCGTGACCTCCTTGTGTTGCCGGCTGATGCTGAGGGGGACCCGTGAGGGCTCGGACGATGGTGAGCGTGGCGTTGGCGGGGTGTGTGGCCCTGGTCGCGTGCGCGTGTGGTCCGGGCAAGGCGAAGGACGACTCGGACGCGAAGGCCCCGCGAGCGTCGGAGGTGTCGGAGCCGTCCGCGTCCACGGGGGTCGAGAAGCCCGCGGGCGACCCGTCCCCGTCCGCCCCGAGCGAGAAGCCGTCCGCCCTTCCGGCCGGCGACGGGCCCGCGCCCAAGACGAAGGAGGGCGCGATCGAGCGGTACGAGGTGTACCTCCACGCCGTGGGCCGTGAGGACGTCGACACCGTCTGCGAGGTCGCCGGGCCCGCCGCCGAGAAGGGGGAGGCCGAGGGCGTCGGCCCGTGCACGACGGCGTTCCTCGCCATGTTCCAGATGATCTCGCCGGAGCAGAAGGAGGCCCTGAGGACCGCCACCGTCGACCCGCAGGGCGTCACCGTGCTCGCCTCCGACAGGGTCGAGATTCCCGCAGAAGCGATCAGGGCCTCCGTCACCTTCTCCGACAGCGAACTCGGCAGGCGCACCATGGGGTACCTCAAGGACGAGTGGTTCATCACGGACTGAGCCCCGTCCCGCCGTCCCGTCGCGTCCCGTCGCGTCCCGTCGCGTACGGAGCCGCCCCCGCCCGGCGGCTCCGTACGCAAGGCACGCCTTCCTCCACGCGCTTCCCTCACTCTGCGTAGCGCCCCCGCCGCCCAGGGCGAAGCCCGGCGTCCGCCCCTACACCCCCGCCCACAGCCGGTGAAGATGCCGGACCGCGCAGGTGCGGCACAATGGAAGTGCCATGGTCGGGGTTGTGGCCCCACGCGGCAGGCTCACCGCGCGCGTATGCGCAATCGCCCGGCCTGTCTCTCGCGCGTCAAGCGAAGTCGAGAGGCGAGAGGAGGGCGGTCTCATGACCGGCATCACCAAGCGTATCGGCGACCTGTTCCGGATCAAGGCCAACAAGGCGCTCGACCGGGCCGAGGACCCGCGTGAAGTCCTGGACTACTCATACCAGCAGCAGTTGGAGATGCTGCAGAAGGTACGGCGCGGTCTGGCCGACGTCGCCACCAGCCGCAAACGCATCGAGCTGCAGGCGGACCAGTTGCGGCAGTCCACGGACAAGCTGGAGGGCCAGGCACAGCAGGCGCTCGCGGTCGGCCGGGAGGACCTGGCCCGCGAGGCGCTCACCCGCCGTACCACCGCGGCCTCGCAGATCGCCGATCTGCAGGATCAGCAGACGGCGCTGCAGGCGGAGGAAGAAAAGCTGACCCTGGCCTCGCAGCGCCTCCAGGCGAAGGTGGACTCGTTCCGTACCCGCAAGGAGACGATCAAGGCCACCTACACCGCGGCCGAGGCCCAGACCCGGATCACCGAGGCCGTCAGCGGCGTCGGCGAGGAGATGGGCGATGTCGGCCTCGCCGTGCAACGGGCCCAGGACAAGACCGAGCAGATGCAGGCGCGCGCGGGCGCGCTGGACGAGCTGATCGATTCCGGGGCGCTGGAGGACGCCACGCTGCCGGGCGGCCGGGACGACATCGAGACCGAGCTCGAGCGCGTGGGTGCGGATCAGGACGTGGAGATCGAGCTGGCCCGGATGAAGGCGCAGTTGCCCGCCGGTTCCGCCCCGGAGGAGAAGGGAGATCCCGGCGCCGCCGGGGGCGGCTCGGACGAGGAGGCGACGTCGTGATCATCCGGATTCTCGGCGAGGGCCAGTACGAGGTCGCCGACCAGCACCTGGACCGGCTCAACCATCTGGACGCCGCCCTCCAGTCGGCCGCGGACGCGGGTGACGAGGGAGCGTTCGGTACCGCTCTGTCCTCGCTTCTGGACGTCGTACGCAGCCTGGGCCGGCCGCTGCCGGACGAGGAGATCACGCCGTCCGACCTGGTACTGCCCGACGAGGGCACCAGCCTCACGCAGGTGAGGCACCTGCTTTCCGACGATGGTCTGATCCCGGGGTGAGGACTGATGCGCAGCCGCTTTGAGCCCGACCGGCGCCTGACCACCCGCATGGTGGTCACGATGTTCCTGCTCGGGCTGGTGTACGTGGCCTTCGTCGCCGCGCTGATCGCACTGCTCAAGTCCGTCGTGCTGGTGGTGGTCATCGCCGTCGGGGTGCTGGCGCTGCAGTACTGGTTCTCGGACCGGATCGCCCTGTACGCGATGCACGGCAGATTCGTCACGCCCGAGGAAGAACCCCAGTTGCACGGCATCATCGACCGGCTGTGCGCCACCGCGGACATGCCCAAGCCCCGGGTGGCCGTCTCCGGGATGGACCTGCCGAACGCCTTCGCCACCGGCCGCAACGCCGACCACGCCGTCGTCTGCGTCACCAAGGGACTGCAGCGCCGCCTGACGACCGAGGAGCTCGAAGGCGTCCTCGCCCACGAGCTGTCCCACATCGCGCACCGCGACGTGGCGGTGATCACCATCGCCTCGTTCCTGGGTGTGATCGCGGGACTCGTCGTCCGCTTCGCCTTCTACTCCCAGATCTTCGGCGGACGCTCGCGCGACCAGAACACCATCGTCATCCTCGCGGCGGTGATGGCCGTCTCGGCGGTCGTCTACGCGGTCAGTTTCGTGCTCATCCGCGCCCTCTCGCGCTACCGCGAGCTCGCCGCCGACCGCGCCGGGGCCATGCTGACCGCCAAGCCCTCCGCGCTGGCGTCGGCCCTCACCAAGATCAGCGGGGACATCGCCCGTATCCCCACCCAGGATCTGCGCACCTCCCAGGCGTTCAACGCGTTCTTCTTCACCCCCGCCATCCGCCCGGGCACCGCGATGGCCAACCTGTTCTCCACCCACCCCACCCTGGAGCGCCGTCTGGAGGCCCTCGCGGGGATCTCCGCCGAACTGGGCGAGCCCGGAGGCGGCGGGGACGCCGCGGGAAGGAGCTGAGACCTCGTGGGCTTCCTTGACTCCCTCTTCGGCCGGTCCAAGCCGGTCAAGCCCGACCTCGACCAGCTCTTCGGGCTCCCCTCCGCGGCGATCACGCTCCAGGCGGCCGTCGGCTTCACCCCGACCGGCGCGGGCTCGGTGTGCTTCGCGTCCATCGAGGGCGGGGCCTTCGCGCAGGTCCAGCAGGAGGTACGGGCCCTGCTGGACGCCGACTCCGAACGGGCCGGCGCGCCGGTCGAGTTCAGCCGCGACGACTACGGGTACTCCTGGCTGCTCTCCCGCCGCACCCCGGACGACCTGCCCGCGCTGGTCGGCGACCTGCACGCGGTGAACTCGGCGCTGGAGGACAGCGGCTTCGGGCCGCAGCTCCTCTGCTCCCTGGTCACCTTCCACGACGTTGAGATGCGCTCCCTGGCGCTGGTCTACCTCTACAAGCGGGGCACCTTCTACCCCTTCGCCCCGCTGTCCGGCGAGAAACGGGACAACCCGCTGGAACTCCAGGTCAAGGCCGTGGTCAAGGATGACCTGCGTGTCGAGGAGGACCTGACCCGCTGGTTCCCGCTCTGGGGCGCCCCGGGCCTGTGAGGCCCACCGCCGCGTTCAGCCGGCCGCGATCATCTCCCGGAGCACGTCGTCGAGCGGGGTGGGGTGGAGGCCGAACGTCTCCTCGATACGGGACGAGTCCAGGACGAACGGCTGCTGGAACTGGTACTGCATCTCCGGCAGTTCCCGTACCACCGGCGAGAAGAGCCCGCCGGCGCGGAGCAGCCAGCCCGGCATCGCGCGCAACCGCGGCTCGCGTACCTCCGCCAGCCGGGCCAGGCGCGCGGCCAGTTCGCGTACGGAGAGAGGCGCAGCGGTGGGCGCGTGCCAGACGCGGCCCCAGGCCCGCTCGTCCTGCGCGACCGCCACGAGCGCCCGGGCGGCGTCCCGGGTGGCCGTCCAACTGTGCGGGGCGTCCAGGTCGGCGGGCACCGGCGCGGGCTTGCCGGCCAGCACCTTGGGCGCGACGGTGACGGTGATGACGGAGTACGCCCCGGCGCCGATGAAGTCCGAGGCCCGTACGGTCGTCACGCGCACCCGGCCGGCCTCGTGCGCGGCGTCGGCCTGCCGCCAGACCTCGGCCCGGACGCGGCCCTTGACGCTGGAGGGGGCCAGGGGCAGGTCCTCGGTCATGGGGCCTTCGACCGGCCCGTAGGCGTAGAGGTTGTCGAGCATGACGTAGTCGGCGCCGGTGCGTTCCGCCGCGGTGAGCAGCCCTTCGGCCAGCGGCGGGAGGGCCTTGGGCCAGGTGTGGTACGGCGGGGCGGCGCAGTTGAACAGGGTGGCGGCGCCCCGGGCGACCTCCGAGAGCCGGTCGGCGTCGGCGGCGTCGGCGGCCACGCGCTCGATCGCCGGGTGCTCGGGCCCGCCGCCCCCGCGGGTGACGAGGCGGACGCGGTGGCCGGCGTCGGCGAGCAGACGTGCGGTGGCCACACCGGTGCCACCGGCACCGACCACGACGGCGAGGGACATGCGCTCCTCCAGGGCTCCGGGCGGGCTCGGCGCAGGGCGCGGCGACCGGACGTACGGCACGGGCCGGTTGCCGAACACCTGGAGGTTCAGGGTATGTCCACACCGACCGGACCGCGGTGAGCCCCGCACGCAGCCGCTGGGCGCGCCGTGGCGTCAACGACAAGACCAACCTGATCAAGCGCCAGATGTACGGCAGGGCCGGCTTCCGGCCCCGGACTTCTCGCGAAGACGCAGGTGCCTGGGTATGGTGCGGCAATGCGGTCACTTGACTACGCGGCGGTGTTGCCGTTCCTGAGCAACATCGAAGTCGTTGCCTCCACCGTCGTCGCCGTCTGTACCGCGATCACAGGAGTCGTCGCTCTCACACGAGTCATCCGTTCCAACCAACGGACGGTGCGGGCGAAAAGCCTCAAGATCGGCTGGCAGGTCGATTCGGGCCCCGACTCGACAGGAGCCCTCGTCCTCAACGAGTCCACGGCCACGTTCCAGAAGCTGGTCGTCACCGTCACCTGCGGCTCGCACCTGCGTACGGCCCGCAAAGACATCGCCGTCCTCAAGGCGGGCGACGAGCATCTGTGGCCGAGCGACGACGTCCACCGGTCGGTGAAGGCCAGGCCGTCTCCCGCGGATGCCTCGACCAGGCATCACGGCACACCGCACGACGTACAGATCACCTTCCGGGACGGCAAAGGCTACTGGTCCCGGAACGAAGAGCGGCTCGACCGGGTGCGGTCGCTGGTGGTCTGGGCGGAGCGGACCCGGGCTCGCACGCTCGCGAAATACTTCGGGAGTTCCAGTCCCTTCCGCAGAACGTACGCGGTCTCTGTCAGGGTGGAGTCGTTCGACCGCACCGAGGCGCTGGAGGAAGCGTTCACACGACTCGTCGCGACTGGCCGCCCACCACGCGGCTACCATGTTCCGGACGTGGTGGCCGGGCCGCATGACTGGATCGGGCGCGTCGTACGGGAAGGCTCGGTACTCGAGCCGCCGTTCAGCCCCGCAGGGCTGGCCCGGATCTCCCCTGTCGCTGTGGAAGCGCTCACCAGCCAGGAACAGCTCTACGCGATACCGTACGTCTTCGACAGCGTGGCTCTGATCCGCAACAACGCGCTTGCGGGCAACGGTCCGATGCCGACGGCGTTCGACGAGACCGTCCGCGCCGGTAACGCAGCCGTCGCGGCCAAAGGGATCGCGGACGGTGCCGGAGTCGCGCTCCAGGTCGGCTCCCCTGACCCAGCGGGGAATGCCGGCGACCCGTACCACATGTGGCCACTGTTCTCCAGCAGCGGCGGGACGTTCTTCGGCCTGCGCAGGACTCCCTCCGAAGCGGGCGGCGCCGACAGGTTCGAGGACATCTCGGCGTGGCGCGAGAACTTCGTGAACGCGTTCGTCCGGCTGAGCAAGCTCGGCACCGGCCCGGGCGGGAGCGGCGCGCTGAACCCGGACATCGGCCGCGCGGAAGCCTTACCGCTCTTCCTGGAGGGCCGCGCCCCGTTTCTGGTCTGCTCGTCACGTGCCCTCGCCGCGATCAAGGACCAGCGCATGGACGTGAGCGTCGCCGCGGTACCTCCGCTGGGTGACAGGCAAGCCGTGTCGATGGTCTCGGTGTACGGCTTCTACATCTACCGGGACGCACCGAACGTTCCCGCGGCACGCGACCTGGTGACCTCCTATCTGTCCCGGCCGGACGCGGGTGAAGACCTCAACAAGCTTCAGCAGCTGGTACCCGTACAGGAGGAGGCGATGGGCACCGTCGCCGCCCGGGACGCGATCCTGCGTCCGTACATCGGTCAATGTGACGACGGCCAAGTGATGCCGTCGTGGCCGGAGATGCGCGCGGCGTGGCAACTCCTCGGACATACCGAGTACAAGGTCCTGGCCGGCGAGGGCGACCCGCGTGCCGTGGCCGGGGAGGCGGCCGAGGCCGGATGGGAACTACTCCGGGAAGCACGCGGCGCCGAGTAGCGCCCCCCGAAGCCGACCCGGTGGTGCGATCGGCGGTGCACCCCCAGGATCCCCCCGGCCCCCGGCTGACCTGATGGTTTGCCAGTTCGCCGGAGCCGCGGCTCTGCGTGGCCTAGACGTTGAAGCGGAACACCGGGTACACAGTTTCGACCTGCGGAAACGGCGGAGGGTCGGACTGGATCCAGCCAGAATCCAGCCACCGGAACCGGGCGAAGACTGCCAGCAGTGAGAACGCCTCATGTCTGGGCGCAACCCAGCGCAGATCCAGCAGTGGGTGCAAGCAGGGCGTTCGCCGTCAGTGCTCTTGGTTCAGCGAATCAGATCGCTGAGCAGGTCGTCGATGACGCTCTCCTCCTCCACACCGACCCCGACCTCGGTGAGAGCGGCGCTCAGTGCGGGGTCCCAGGGGGCGGACGCGGGGGTGCCCCGCAACGGGCGCGCAAGCGGCATCGTGGCCGCTGCCGCCCGGTAATCCGCCGCGGTGTAGCGCCAGGGGCGCCACGGAACGCGGCGCAGCAGGCCCCCCGCGATGCGCAGGCCGCCCCAGTCGAAATCGCCGTGATAGAGCAGCCGTGCTCCGGCCGTGTGCAGGAGCCGCAGCAGGGTGAGCGCGGCGGCCGAGGGCTGGCCCTGGAGGCAGACCAGAGGGGCGCAGTCGGCGCCGTACGCATCGGCCGCGGCGGCGACGACCGCGGGGTTCTCGCATACGTACACCGCGGGGGCGGTCGCCGGCGGGCGGGGCGCGCCGTGGGCGAGTTGGCGCAAGGTGAGCACCGCCGGCTCGCCCGCGTCGGCGAGCGCGTCGAGTGCCGCGGTGCCGCGTACACCCAGCGCCAGCACGGTGGCGGACAGGGCGTCCTTCAGCAGGCCCGCCGAGGCCCAGGCCGCCCGGCGCCACTCGGCGCCTTCGCCGTCGGGGAAGCCGGTCAGGGCCCGGACGCCGGAGCGGACCAGGGTGGCGAGCGGGGTGCCGTCGTCGAGGGCGTGGGCATCACCAAGCGTCTGGGCAGCGAACTCGGGCAGCGGGCGGGCCGGCTCGGCGGGGAGCGCGCCGAGCGCCGAGACGGTCGCGGCGAGCAGAGGGCGGGCCGCATCGGGGCTGCGGGCGAGGCGGCGTACGAGGCCGTCCCGGCGGATGTCATCGGCCCAGTCCGCCAGTTCCGCGGGCAGGGCGGCGAGTGGTGCGTACGCCTCCTCCCACGCCCGTGCCTGACGCTCGCGGGCCTCTGCGAGCGGGACCACGGGGCCGGTCAGGGCGGTCACGGCGGCGGCCAGGCCCGCGGGGCTGACCCGGGAGCGGCGCAGCACCGCGTCGACCTCGTCCAGCCGTACGCTCAGTGAGCGGCCTGGACGTGGGGCGCGGCCCAGCAGGCGTTCGGCGGCCCCGCGCTGTGCGGCCGTGGCGGAAGCGAGCGTCACCGTGCCGGTCAGGGGCTCGCCGCGGGCCAGCCGATGTCGGGCGCGTTCCACCAGCCAGTCGAGGCCGGGCCCGCCGAGCAGGCGGGTGAGGCGGTCGGGGTCGATACGCGCCGTTTCGTCAGCGGCGGCGCCGGCGTTCGGCTCGGCTCCGGCGTTCGGCCGGTCCCCGCTCACGTCCACAGGGGCTCCGCACCGGACTCCTGCGCATCCCCGTCCCGCGGCACGGGGATGCCGCCCTGCGACGCCGCCGTGCGCTCCGGCTCCGCTCCCTGGTCCAGGGCCACCCCGTCCCACTCCCAACGCGTGACCAGCACCGCCGCGATCTCGTCCACCCGCGACAACTGCGCGATGGCGATCCCCGGCACCTGCGGGTAGCAGGCCCACTCACGCTCGCTCGTCATCACCACGTCGAGATCGAAGGCGTGCAGCAGGCCGAGGCACTTGGCACGGGAGTCGTCGTCGACACCCGCGAACGCCTCGTCCAGGGCGACCAGCCGTGGGGCGTCCGGTGCGGCCGTGGCGTAGTGGGACGAGGCCGCCGCGAACAGCGGCACGCTCATGGCCAGCACCCGCTCGCCCCCGGAGGCGGGTCCGGTGGCCGGCACCCACCGGCCCTGCTGGTGGCGTTCCACTCCGAACTCGTGCCAGGAACGGTAGTCCAGTGCCGCGGTGAGCACCTCCAGCCAACTGCCCTTCCCGCCGCCCTCTCCTTCGTCGGTCTGCTGCCGCGCGATCTGAGCCTGCAGGAACTCCCCCACCGCGGCCCGGTCCTCCGGTGCCCAGGCGTCGGCGGTCTGCCGCAGCCGCGTCCGGGCCCGGTCCAGACCGGCCGGCGCCTTGCGGGAGGGGCGCCAGATCAGCCGCAGCCGCATGCCGGTGGAGGTGGGGCGCTGTTCCAGCTCGTCGTTCATGCGCCGCACCTGCAGCTCCGCGGCGGCGATCAGCTCCTGGAGGGTGCCGGCGACCTCGGTGAGCAGGTGGGTCTCCAGGATCTCGCGCTCGTGCGCGGACAGGATCCGCTGCAGCTCGGCCACCTCGGCCGCCAGCGCCTCCGCAAGTTCGGGCACGGCCCGCTCCCTGCCCTGGTAGAGGATGTCGACGGCCATGCCGTCGTCCGTCATCCGCGCGCTGGCGCTGTGGCCGCCTCGGGAGAGGGCGTCCTGCAGCTTCTTGTACTCCTCGCCGAGCCGTTTCTGCACCCGCTCCCAGGCGCCGTCGGAGTCGTCGACGCCGGCTTCGGCCAGCTCCGCCTCCACGGTGCGGGCGAGCGCGATGGTGGGCTTCGCCGCCCAGCCGCCGGCGTCCTGCGCCGGCACCGCCACGTCCGGAAGCGCCACGGTGAGCAGCCCGGTGGCGGTGAACCGCTGCAGCGCGGCAATCGCCTCGGCGCGGGCGGCGGTCGCCTCCCGGGTGTCCTTCTCCAGTTGCTCGATCCGCCCCTCCGCGCGCCCGGCGCTCTTCTCCGCCGCGGTGTGGTCCGTACGCGCCTGCCGCTGGCCCCGTTCGCACGCGTCCCGTGCGTCCGCGGTCTGCGCCAGCCGCCGCTGGAGCTCGGCCACGGCCGCGCCCACGGTGCTGCCCAGGGTGGCGTGGCGTTCCCCGGCCGCCGCCGCCGTACGGGCCGACTCCTCGGCGCGTACGGCCAGTTCCGCCACCCGTTCCCCGGCCCGCTCGGTCTCGCCGCGGTCCTCGGCGGCGGCGCGCGCGGCGGCGGCCCGTTCCCGCAGCGCCGGCCACAACGCGGCCAGCACGGCGGTGTAGTCGGCCAGCGCCTGCCGTACGGCGGTCAGGCCCGGCCGGTCTGCGGGCAGGTCCACGGCCGCGGCGGTATCCGCCAGTTCGGTGGCGGCCGTCTCCTCCGCACGGGCGGCTTCACGGGCCGTCCCGGCGTGCTCGTCGCGGCGGATACGGGCCCGGTGGGCGGCCTCCGCGGCGGCGGCGGTCTGCGCGTGGGCGTGGCGCAGATCCGCCTCTTCTTGGTCAGGGACGGTGGCGAGTTCGCCGTCCAGGGCGCGGCGCCGGGCGGCCACCGCGTCCCGCTGCGCCTGAAGCGCCTCCCGCGCCGCCGCGAGTTCACCGAGTTCGCCGCGCAGCTCGGCGATACGGGTCCGGCGGGCCTCCTCGCGCGCGCCTTCGCCGACGTACACGGCGGCTTCCTTCGCCCAGCTTCCGGTCAGGGCGCCCACGCGAAAGCGGCCGTCCGGAGCCACCCAGGTGTCGCCGTGGCCGGTGCCGGGGCCGTCACCCGGCCCGTCGCCCAGACCGATCGCCCCGAGCAGCCGGACCACGGCCGCCTCGCCCACCGCGGCGGCCCGCGCGTCGCCGTGGTCCACCGCCGGGCGCAGGGCTCCGTCGAGCCGCGGGCGCCCGGTGAGCGGAGCGCCGGGGGCGAGCAGCACGTCGTGCCCGTCCGCGGCGAGCGCCGTGCCGTCCGGGACCACCCGGGCGTCCAGCAGCCCGGACGCCTCCAGCGCCGCCTCCAGACCGGCGCGTTCCGCCGTACCGACGTGTTCGCGGAAGTCGATCAGACGCCACAGCGGCGCGCCCGGCGCCTCCTCGCGTACACCCGGGGTACGGGTGTGAGGCACCGGCGGCCCGACCTGGCCGCCCGCTTCGAGCCCGGCCAGCTCCCGCTCGGCCGCCTCCCTCCGGGCGCCGAGGTCCGCCAGCCGCCGCCCCAGCGCGGCCGACTCGTCGGCCAGCCGCGCGGCGCGCACGCGATGGGCGTGGGCGGCGCGCTCGCGGGCGGGTGACGGGCCGGTCAGATGCATCGTCCAGTCCGTCAGGACGTCGAGCAGTCCCTCGGGGTCGTCGACGGCCAGCTCGGCGCAGCCCCGGAGATGGTCGCGTACGGCGGCGACGAGCGCGCTTCCCGCCGCGGTGGTCGCTGCCTCGGCCGCGGCCTGCCGCTCGGCGGTGTGCCCGGCCTCCCGCTCGGCCTCGTCCAGGCGGCGGGCCGCGGCGCGGCGCTCGGCCGCGGCCTGTTCGGCCTGTGCCGCCAGGTCCGCTACGTGGTCCACCGTGCGCCGCCTGCGGTCCACCGCCTCCTCGGCCGCCCGGCGCAGCTCCGCTTCCGGGGCGCCGTCCGTCCGCAGGCCGCCGGTGAGCCGGGCGGTCCGGGCCACCTCCCGCTCCTGCTCCACGATCCGCGCAAGCTGGTCCTCCGCTTCCCCGAGCCGGGCGACGGCATCCGCGAGCCGGCCCAGCGCCCGGGTGTGGTCCTGCGCCGCCTGCTCCCGGTCGGCCTCGGCACGCCGCAGCTCCGCCTCCGTGCGCCGGGCGTCGTCCGCGGCCTGCTCCAGCTCGCGGGCGCTGCGCATCTCCGGCCCTGCCCGCAGCGCCTCCTCCTGCGCCTTCAGCCGTACGGCCGTCTCCTCCAGCTCCGCGATCCGGGCCGCGGCCACCTGCCGGTCCGCCTCCGCCTGCGCCAGCTCCTCCCGCGCGGCGCCGAGGTCGCGGCCCAGCCGCTCGTAGCGGGCGTGCTCGGTACGCGGCAGCCGCGCGCGGCGGCGGGCCGCGACGCGGGCGTAGCGGCGGTAGTGATCGAGGAACGCGGAGGAGGCCCGCTCTGCCTCGGCCGCCTGCCGCAGCTCCTCCTTCTCCTCGTCCAGCGAGCGGAACGCCTCCGCAACGTCCGCGATCACCGCCTGATCCAGCGGCGGCAGCGCCTCCGTCAGCGCCCGCGACAGCGCGGCCTCGCTGGGCCGTTTCGAGAGCTGCGGCTGGCGGAGCTGGATGAGCAGGTCGACGAGGGCGGCGTAGCGCCGTTCGCCGAGCCCGAACAGCGCCTCGTCGACCGCTCTGCGGTACGCCTTCGCCTGGTCGTAGACCATGCCGCGGCCCGCGACGGCCTCCGTGAGCCGGTCGCGGGACAGCGCGGTGCCGGTGGCGTCGACCAGGCTCAGCTCCGCGCCGATCCGCTGGTCGGTGACCGCGTACCAGTGGCGGGCGATGCCGCGGCCCGCGACCGCCTTCAGCCCGCACAGCAGAGTGACGAAGTGCGTCTGACCGGTGCCGGTGTCGCGTCTGCCGAACTCGATCCAGGTGTAGCCGAGCCGCTCGGGGTGCGGGTGCTCGCCGCCGAGCAGCAGGTTCCACTCCATGCGCTTGCCCGGGTCGGCGTCGGGCTCCACGCGGCGCGCGGACAGGTCGCCGTCCAGCAGGAACGGCAGGGTGAGGGCGAGGACCTTGGACTTGCCGGTGCCGTTGTTGCCGCGCAGGAGCAGGCGGCCGTCGCGGAACCAGAACTCCTCGGTGTCGTAGTAGAAGAGGTCGACCAGGCCGATGCGCAGAGGGCGCCACCGGCCGGGCGCGGGGTGCGGGAGAACGGTCACTGCTCGGGGGCCTTTCGGGGGTCGGGCACGGGACGCACGACGGGTTCTCCCACCGCGTACCGGGCGAGTGCGGGCCGCGGGACGACTCCTTCTGCCGTACGGACCACCAGGCCCAGCGCGGTGAGCCGGTCCAGAGCCTGGCCGGTCAGCTCCGCCTCGGCGCCCGGCTGCCGGGCGCTCTTGGCCCAGAACCCGGCGTGCTGCCGGGCCAGCTCCCGCACCTTGGCGCCGAGCGCGGCCTCGGTCACGGGCCCGTCCGCGGCGGCCAGATGCTCGGCCAGGAGCAGCGTGACGTGTCCGTACGTACCCTGCTCGGGCATACGTACGTCGGTCAGGTCGTAGGTGGCACCGCCCGGGCGCAGGTCGCCGGGAGGGTCCACCATGGCGATACCTTCGGCCCTCACCTCCGCGACCAGCCCGGTCAGTTCGGTGATACGGGACGTGAGGAAGGCCCGCTGCCGGGTCAGATACGCCAGCTCCTCGTCGGTCAGCTCGTCGTAGTACAGCACCGGGTCGTCGAGCAGCCGCCTGGTCAGGCGGTAGCGGATGGCACGGAAGCGCAGCTCGTCGCTGTCCAGCGCGGTCTCGGCGGTGAGTTCGGCCAGCCGCTCGGCGAACCCGGCCGCGGTGACGAGCGACGGGCCGCGCCGGGCGGCCAGCAGCCCGGCCAGCACCCGCCGCTCCACGTCGTACAGCACATCGCCGGAACCGGAGACGTACGCGTCCTCGTCCCCGGCGACCCGGCGCAGCACCCCGAGGTGCAGCAGCAGCCGGACCACGGCCGCGAGGTCGAGGCGCTCGTCGCGCCGCTCCAGGGTGAACTCCAGCCCGGCCGCCGCCAGTTGCTCGTCAGCGGCGTCGAGAACGACCTGCTCGGCAAGCCGGCCGAGCGCGATCTGCGCCTCACTGCGCTCCAGCGCCGCCAGCGCCAGGCACAGCAGCACGTAGCGGCGCCGGGTGAACGGCGCCCGCGACCGGCTCACTTCGCGCGCCGGATGCGTGGGGTCCGCCAGAGTGCCGGGGGTGCGCAGCAGCCGGGCGGACTCGGCGTCCACCCGCAGCGGCCAGCCGGTGTTGCGGTCGAACCACTCGCGCAGCTCGGCGGCATGGCGCCGAACCAGCCGGAAGCTGTCCGCCTGCGGGCCGCGGGCGAGCAGCAGCGGCTCCTTCAGCAGCGCGCGAGCCGCCCTCTGCAGCTCGGCACTGCGGTGGGCGTCCAGGAACTCGCCGAGAGGGCTGCTCACGCACGGACCCCCGTGTCCACCGGCATGTCCGCGGACATGTCCACGGCCTGGACGGTGCCCGCCCGGGTGATGATCTCCACCAGGTGATCCGGCCCTCGGAACACGCCGGCGGGCGTGCGCACTTCCGCCCGCCCGCCGTCCCGCAGCGCGGTGAGGCGGATCTCCATCGTGCCGTCGGTGCTGGTCACGGTAGTGGTCAGGGTATCCGGGCGCCAGGTGGCCAGCGCATCCCCGAGCAGCCGCAGGAACAAGCCGAAGGCCAGCGGGTCGAGTTCGCCGACCTGTGACAGCCGGACCTCGCCGCCGGTGGCCAGCCGGGCGCGGGCCGCGGCGACCTCGGCCGCCTGCCTGCCCGCGTACTCGGCCAGCCGCCACCGCTCGGCGGAGCGGTCCCACACCCGCCGCGGCTTGCCCCGCCGCTCGTAGCTGCCCGTCCGGCGCAGCTGCGGGCTGATCCTCAGCGGCTCCGCCGCCGCCCACGGCGTGGCGGGCGGCACCGGCTCCGCGGCCCGCGCCGCCAGGGTGTCGGCGTCGATGGTCAGGTGCCGGGCCGGATAGAGACCGAAGGCGGCGCGCCACAGCCGGTGCCGGGCGGCGTCGTCGGGCGCCTCGGCAAACCAGCGGGCCAGGGTGCGGAAGTCCGCGGAGCGGTCGGTGCGTCCGGCCCGCCGCTCGTTGAGCTGCCGTACCACGGCCAGTAGTTGCGGGATCGCGCCGAGCGCCCGGCCGCGCAGCAGCCGGGCCTGCGACTCGCGGCCGTCCGCGGAGACGAACCAGGAGGCCAGCCCCGACCACCGGGCCGCCCAGCGCTCGTACGCCCGCGCCTGCGCGGTCTCGGTCTCCTCCGGTGCGGCGTCGGCCGATTCGCGGGCAGCCGCGAGCCGCAGCAGCGTCTCCACCCGGCCCTGCTGCTCCAGCTCCCCGATCAGCCGGGCGATCCGCCCACCGAGGGCGATGAGATCCTGGATGAACCGCTCCAGATACTGGATCAGCCGGTCCTTGTACGCGAGGAAGACCTCGACCTCGACGCCGTGCAGGTCGATGGTGCGCTGCAGGGAACCCATGAAGGCCCGCGCGTTCTCCGCCAGCGCCGCGAACCGGTCCGCGAGCGCGGCCAGTGCCAGATGCGCCTTCGCCGCGTCCGGCTCGTCGTCCGCCGCGAGCACCAGCAGCGCCCGCAGCTGGGTAACGATGTCATGCAGTGCGACGGCCTGAAGTGCGCCGCGCCGCCCCAGCGCCTCGTCGTACGCCGCGATCGCCAGCTCCACCGCCTCGCCGGCCGGGGTGAGCTGGTAGATGAACCGCTTGCGGTAGAAGTCCTCGACCGCGGTCACGCGCGAGGTGTCCGGGTCGGCCCGCAGGTTGCCCCACTGCACGAGGCTGTCCAGCGCCTTGGCCACGGCCTCCACCTCGGCCGGCCGCTCCTCCGGCGGCAGCGCGGCGTGCACGTCCTCCGGCCGCAGGTGCACCGCGAAGCGCTCCTTGGCCGCGGTGAAGACGGCCATCACCTGCCGGTAGCGGGCGGCATGGGGAACCGTGAGGTGAGCGAACGGGCCGCGCCCGGCCTCGTGTCGCGCGGATTCGGGTGCACTCATCGCGGGGCATTCTTCCCGAGCGACCCCGGGTCGGTGCAACCGAGACCGGATCTGCACACATCGCGACCGCTTTCCGACGCCGCATCCGCCGCTGGATCGCCGACGACCTCGGTTACACCGGCCTCGACAAGCAGACCTCGAACTTCCTCATCGCCGTGTACGCCCTGCTCGACGACCGGGCGTGGGTGTTCCACTCCGGCCCGGAGAAGGGGGCGCCCGACCTGATGGCGATCGGGCACGGATGGGCGCTGCGCTCCCAGCCGCTGCCCGGCAAGGACGCGTACGAGGCCGCCAGGGACCAGGCCGCCCGCCTGTTCGGGATCCCGGCCGAGCCGAACCCGTACGCGCGCAACGTCAACAAGCTGGCGGAGGACGTCCGCGCCGGGGCGGAGACGTTCGAGCGCGCCGTGCAGGGCGTGCGCACCACGCTGGACCGGCGCGCCACCCTGCTCGGCCTGGACGGCACCGGCCCCGCCCCGCGTGCGGTCGTGCTGCGGGAAGCGGCCGGGCTGCTGGCCCGGCTCGGCCGGCACGCCACCGACGCGACCGCCCTGGTGGAGGAGCTGGCCGCCTCGACCACTTCGCCGCCCTCGGCTTCCTCCAGGGCCTGCTGACGGTCTGCGGGACTGCGGCCACCCCGGGCTGCTCCTCGTCCTCGACGAGGTGGAAACCCTCCAGCGCGTCCGCGGCGACGTGCGGGAGAAGTCCCTCAACGCGCTGCGCCAGCTCCTCGACGAGATCGAAGGGGCCCGCTTCCCCGGTCTGTTCCTCGTCATCACCCGGCACCCCTGCCTTCTACGACGGACAGCAGGGTGCCCAGCGTCTGGCCCCGCTGGCCCAGCGCCTTGCCACCGACTTCACGACCGACCCCCGCTTCGACTCCCCCCGCGCGGTCCAGCTCCGCCTTCCCGGTTTCGACCTGACGTCGCTCGGCGAACTCGGACGCAAGGTGCGGGACCTGTACGCGGGAGCCGCCCGGCACCCCGAGCGCATCACCGGCCGCGTGGACGACGGCTACCTCGACGAACCGGCCCGCGCGGTCACCGGGTCCCTCGGCGGCAAAGTCGGCATCGCTCCCCGCCTGGATCCAGCCGGTTTCCAGCCCACGGAAGCGGCCGGTCGGTCGAACTCTGATGTCCGGCTTGGCAGATCCCTCGACTGCTTTCCCTGGGCGAAGGGCTGTCCCGTAACCCAGGCGGGCTCACGGCGCCTGGCACGGGCCCGTATGCGGTCAACCCTCCGCCTTGCGATGCACCGCACCAGACGCCGCTCGCTGATCCGCCGGGGTTACGGGCAGCCCTTAGCCTCGTCGCTGGAGGAGGTTCGGCGGAGTTCTGTGTCCTCGATAGGAAAGATGCCGGCGGGGTTCCTCCGGATTACACTAAGGGCTACACGGCTGCCATGTGAGCACTGCATTACCTTCGTCAGATTGAAGAGAAGTGCAATTCGAAGAGCATTGCCGCTGAGCCGATGAGGGCAGACACCCTGCAGTATGGCCACATGCCACCGGCCCGTCGAGGTTGTTCCCCACGACTGGCTCAGCCCAGGGGGCATGCGTTCACCGACAAGACCATCCTGGTCCTGTCAGCCGGTGGGCGAGGGAGGCGAGGACGGTGCCTGGCACGAAGCGCACGAACGGTGGGCAGTCACAGGGCGGGGGCGGACCCAGCCGCCTGCCCAGGTCGCTGTACGAGAAGGAGATGCTCCGTCTGCAGACCGAGTTGGTGACGCTCCAGGAGTGGGTCCGTGCCGAAGGGGAGCGGCTCGTGGTGATCTTCGAGGGCCGCGACGCGGCTGGTAAGGGAGGTGCGATCAAGCGGGTCACCGCGCTTCTCAACCCCCGTGTCGTGCGCATCGCCGCCCTGCCCGTGCCGACAGAACGCGAGCGAACACAGTGGTACTTCCAGCGTTACGTCGCGAGGCTCCCGGCCGCGGGTGAGATCGTGCTGTTCGACCGCAGTTGGTACAACCGCGCGGGCGTCGAGCACGTCATGGGCTTCTGCACTCAGAAGGAGTACGAGCGTTTCCTGCACCAGTGCCCCGGCTTCGAGCGGATGCTCATCGAGGACGGAATCTTGCTGCGCAAGTACTGGTTCTCGGTGAGCGACGCCGAGCAGGAGCGGCGGTTCCGGCAGCGGCTGAGCGATCCGGCACGGCGCTGGAAGCTCTCGGCGATGGATCTGGAGTCCATCACTCGCTGGGAGGCGTACTCCCGGGCCAAGGACGAGATGTTCGTGCACACCGATCTTCCCGAGGCGCCCTGGTTCGTCGTGGAGAGCGACGACAAGCGGGCTGCCCGCATCAACATGATCGCTCATCTGCTGTCCACGGTGCCCTACCGAGAGATCCGGCAGCCCGAGCTCCGCCTGCCGCCTCGTCCACCGCCGAGCGGGTACGAACGCCCACCGAAGCACCTCCAGACGTACGTGCCGGACCACGCCGCCGCGCTCCTGGGCAGTTCCCGGCGCACGCCGTAGAGCCCCCAGACCAGACGCCGTCACACTGTCTGCCTTCATGCACCGCCGCTGTCGGTGATCCAAGCCCCGAACCTCAAGGCTGCGTCCGTAGCGAATTGTCGAGATTCCTGTCAACACCCGGACCTGCTTGCGAGCGACAGAGGAGTTTCGTGCCGGTTCCGCCGTATCGGCATACGTCTGCACCGAAGGGGCCCGGAGCTGCTGCAGGGGGTCCGACACCCGTGCGTGACCTGCTCACAGAGATCGAGGGGTCGAACCGGCGGCCTTCTCGCAAGCCGGCGGTGCTGCGGAGCGCGGGGATCGCGGTCTCCTCCTGCGTTGCGGTACCTCGGACCCCGCGCCGGGCGGAGCGCACCCCCCCGGGGTGCCGGCAGGCCCGCGGCCGTCTGGGACAGCACCCGGCGGCACTCCCGCAGCGCAGCGTGCTCGTCCGGCTCGCCGAGGAGCGGGGGGTGCCGTACGTACAGGGCCTGCAGGTGCGCACCGTGCAGCACCGCCTCCTCGAACGCCATGTCCACCCCCGCTGCCGAGGCGGACTGCCCTCGGCGCCGACCGTTCATCAAACGGCTTCCCGGGCAAAGGTGAACGCTGGCAGATGACGAACGGGAAAATGAACTCCCGAAGGGGTGATTCGACGTCAGGATGCCGGGCTCGCCGGCGCGTTCGCGAAACGATCGATAGATGAACGCTCTGGCGAGGGCGTCCGGCGCCGATCAACCAGCACCTCGCGCCCCGTTTGGGGCTGGTGACCCGCAGCCCGACTTCGTACCCGCCGCGGCACTCCTGCGGCGTGCGGTCACCCCGTGGCCCGTTTCTGCCGTATCCGGGCACCCACACCCGCGGTCGAGGAGGGCGCTTACGGTCTTGCCGTCTGCCCGGCAGGTCACGGTGGTGGTGCGGGCGAGGCGGCTGACCATGGGCCAGCCGAATCCTCCGGTGCCGTCGTTCAGGTCGGGGGTGCGCATGCGCGGCGGCTGCGGGCTGTGGTCGTGCACGGCCACCTCGATGCTGTCCGGGTGCGCGGTCAACTGAAGGGTGCAGGCGCCGCCGCCGTGGCGCAGGGCGTTGGTGACGAGCTCCGAGACGACCAGGACCACCGTCTCGGCGGCCTCGGCCGCGATCGCCGGCCGGAGTCCGCCGAGGAAGTCCCGGGCGCGTGCGCGTGGCGCTGCAAGGGACGTGGCACGGCGGAGGGTCGCGACATCGACGCTCATCGTGTCCATCAGGTCTCCCTGGCCCTGGATCATCCACGCCCGGTCCTGCCTGTCCGGGGCTTGTGCCCGGGCCCTGCGGCCCGCAAACCGGGGCGCTCCCGGCTTCCCTCCCTGACCAGAGTCGATCATCTCACCACCGAGCACACGAAAATCTGTGTTGGCTGGAGTAGACATTGAGCGGCGGTGTGGGTATGGTTTCTCTCGTAACCAGAGATCAGCGAGGTCTGGCAGAGACGAACTGCCGGCCAGCAGTACCCGTAGTTGCAGTGTGCAGGACGGTGCGGTGGTGGAGTTCCGAAGCCAGGTTGTCGCAGGACGGCGACGGGGCTGACGACCGGACCGGGTGGCCCGCAGGATCAAGGGCCGCCATGAGCAGTACCGCAGTTCAGCAAGTGCAGTTCGCATTATCAGCAGTAGGCAAGTGGCAGATCCCAGAGGGAAGAAACGGAGGAGCCAGGCACCATCAGGATCGCCCGGGCGCACGTCTGAGCCCGGGAACCGCAGGACATCGATAGTGAGGTGGTCTCCGGTCAAGCAACCGCGATCCCCGCGCCCCGACAGCATCCTGATCGGGTCCGCGCACAGAAGGCCGGCGCCATGCGAGGGCCGGCAGATGGTGTAAACAGCCCCTTCGGGGCCCTGGTGCCACACGGCACCAGGGCCCCTCCATGCATGCCACCCCCACCCATCCCGCTCCCGTGTTCCACCCCGACGTATGTCACCAAGAGGTTTGATGACCGCAGATGATTCGTTCGTTCGTCTCGATGACGACGACTACCCCGCCTACACCATGGGCCGGGCCGCCGAGATGCTCGGCACCACCCCGGGCTTCCTCCGAGCCCTCGGCGAGCACCGCCTGATCACCCCTTTGCGCTCCGAAGGCGGCCACCGCCGCTACTCTCGCTACCAGCTGCGCATCGCCGCCCGCGCCCGCGAACTCGTCGACCACGGCACCCCCATCGAAGCCGCCTGCCGCATCGTGATCCTGGAAGACCAGCTCGAAGAAGCTCAGCGCATCAACGCCGAATACCACCGCGCTGACGGAACGTCACCCGCGGCCTGAGACCGCCGGACCCCTCACCGCCGGACCCCTCACCGGCGGAACCACGGCTACCCATCCACACGTGCTGACCGGGACGCACAGCGTTCCGGTCAACTGCGTCCCGGCCCTGGGACACCAGACCCAGACAGTGCCCCCGGGCCTCGGGCCCCGGACATACGAAAGCCGGCCCGTCGGCCCGGGAGGAGGCCGGCCCGGCGCCTCAGCCTGCGCCAGCAGGTCTGACCGGAGCCGAAGCGCAGTTCCAGCGGCCGCTGCTGTCAGGTGATCCCGGTGTACAGCACGAACAGGATGCCTTGCAGGCACCGCCGGTCATCCACCGGCCGCGGGCCCGGTGACCGCTCGGGCCACCTCGGCAGCAACGGCTCGATCACCGCCCACAACTCGTCGTCCACGATTCACGGCCTGTTGCTCACACCCTCACGAGGGCTCAATCCTCAAACCGGACACGGCCACCAGCACCACATCCCAAGACCGTGTTACGAACTCTCAACTTTTACGAGGAAAACGCGTTCAGGCGTCCCGGCTGAGGAACCTCCGCCGCTACGGACCGAGGCCCCACCTGCAGCCTGCGCCTCTGGGACCGCGTTTGAGATCTGCCGTGTCCCGTCGCGGAGGTGGTCGTTGAGCCTGCCGTGACCGGTGCTGGGGGGGTATCCGTCAGATCTGACCGATGAGCAGTGGGCCTTGGTGGAGCCGCTACTCCCGCCACCGCGAACGGGGCCGAAGGGCGGGCGGCGGGAGAAGCACCCACGTCGCCGGATCGTGGATGCGATCTTCTACGTGGTGCGGACCGGCTGCCCTTGGCGGCAGCTGCCGCACGACTTCCCGCCCTGGCAGACCGTGTACTGGTACTTCGTGCGCTGGGCGACGAGGGCACCGTCGTCCGCGTCCATGACGCCCTGCGGGCCCAGGTCCGCCGGGCCGCGGGGCGGAGCGAGGAGCCGAGCGCCGGCCTGATCGACTCGCAGTCGGTCCGCACCGCTGACACCGTCCCGGCGGCAACGCGGGGTTTCGACGCGGGCAAGAAGGTCAAGGGACGCAAGCGGTTCCTGGTCACCGATACCCTGGGTCTGCTGCTGGCCGTTCATGTCATGGCCGCAAGTGTCCAGGACCGCGACGGAGGCAAGCGCCCGCTGCTGTGGGCGCGTCTAGACCATCCGTCCGTGCAGAAGGTCCGGGCGGACCAGGGCTTCGCCGGACGCCTGGTCGACTGGATGGCCCAGATCCTCGGCCGCGAGCTGGAGATCGTCCGCAAGGACCCCGGGAAGCGTGGCTTCCAGGTCCAGCCCAAGCGGTGGGCGATCGAGCGGACCTTTTCCTGGCTGACCGCCCACCGCCGGCCGGCCCGCGACTATGAGCACATCCCGCCCATGCCGAAACCGTGATCCGCTGGGCCATGATCGGCCTCATGATGCGCCGGCTCGCCCGGGGACGCCCGGCCACGCGTCCAAGCGCCCGCCCCTTGCATCGCACCACCGGTACGTAGACCCGGACCGTAGGCGATGATCGCCGTATGGAGCGTGTCATTGACCTTGACGAAGCCGTCGCCGCCGTTGCAGACCGCTGGCCTGCATGGCTGGCCGCGGGGCTGATTGCCGAGCCCCTAACCTGGCGCGACGAGGCGGACGCGTGGCCCCAGCAGCTGAAGACAGATCGCTCCCGAGTCAACGACCCGGATTCGGTCGGCATTCATCTGCACGGCCCGGACGAGGCCGAACTCCTTGTTGTTCTCTACCGTGGTGGGTGGGCCGACGTTGACTACTGCACTGATGCCGACGACGCCGGTGTAATCCCTGCCCCGGAGGTAGGCTCCGCTCAAGCGTTCGCGTCCCTTCTTGACGCATGCATCACTCGCGTCTTCGGTATCAGCTACGACGTGGGATAGAGAGCAGATCTCAAACGCGGTCTCAGATCCAACGGACCCTGATTGGGGATCACGTAGATATTATCCCTCCCCTTGACGACGTTCAGCCCTCTGGCGTCAATCTCGACGTAGTTAGTGAACCGCCGTCCAGAGAATGGATGCCGAAGGAAGCATCGCGACGGCTGCGCACATGTCTCCGGGATGATTTTCGGCGGGGCCTGTGGTGAACCCGGCTAGCGATCAGACTCTGGCAATCCGAGCCCATCGCGATGTGTCCTCGCAAGAGCACCCTCTTCGATGCCGATCTGTCCTTCGTCGGCAACACGAAGGAGCGCAACCCTCATGGATGAGTAATCAACGTGCGGCGGCACATCGATTGCCCACAAGTAGCCCGTCGTATCGATCTCCCAGGAACACTCAAAGCTGCGGAGCATGGCGTCAATCACGTCCCGCGCGTCGTCATTTTTGATGATGACGCGGACCGTCGAATGCCCGGCCTCCGACAGGAACTCCTCGAACACAAGCTCTCTGCGTTCGTGATCAGCTCTGACTCGCACAATGTCCCCGAAGGCGATTCCCTTCACATAGAAAGGAGTGTTACGAACCTGGACCTCCATCCGTATGGATGTCTTCCTGGCCCAGAGCCGTTCCGAAGAGGCGTGGGCCCAATCGGCTGTCTCGTCAGGGAGATCGAAGGCCACCTTGTACAGCCTCTCAGGCTTACCCGGCGGCACTGATTCGCCGCCGCTAGGGGCTGAGGAAGTCTCCGAGCTCATCGTCCCACTCTTCCATGGTCTTCGTGGATTTATCCCTGTTACAACGACGGCAGGCTACTGCACCGTTATGCGCGCCGCCATGCCCACCACCGGCCCTCGGCTCGATGTGATCGATCTGGGCATCGTCAGGCCTTCCCGGGACGGGGTTGCCATTGGCATCTCGCGATCCCCTCCGCTCCACCTTCTGCCCGCAATAATCACACCTGTACTCGCCGCCGTTCCTCGCGGCGTTGGCGTCGTAAACCTTCTGCCTCTCAGCATCGGTGAAATCCAAACCAGCTCTACTGCAGTTGTGCACTAGGACCGGGGTCTGCCCCGCCAGCACATAGTACGTGTGGATGTCGTCGATGGTGAGGTCGTGGGTGCGCTGGCGCTTGGTGTAGTGGCGGATGTCCTGGATGATGGCGGTGGTGCCGTCCGGGGTGCGGAGGGTCTGGCCGGGTACGAGGTCGCCGGCGTCTACCCAGTCGTCCTTCTCCCGTACCCAGAACGGGTGCGTGGTGGTGGATGCCAGGGTGGTGGTGCTGCTGTCGGCTTTGATGGTGAGGTCGACGAAGTCCTTGTCGTCTTCCGTGGTGATCGTTGCGACAATCTCACGGATCGTGGTCTTGCCTGTCTCAAGGTCGGAGACAACGACCTTGGCACCTGTCTCAAGATCCTCGATGGGTTTGGAGCTGCCGTCGGCCAGCAGCACCTGCGTGCCCGGGACAAAGCTGTGCTTCTTCGTCAAGCACGACTTCGCTGCCTTAAGACCCTTGAATGCCTTGAGTGGTTTCGCCCAGGGTGCGTCGAGGGCCGCGGAAAGACAGGAGAGGCTCAAACCCTTGGCTCTGCCGCACTCTTTCCACGCCTCGACGTCCGGGGCCACTATCGCGAGGATGAGGCCGGCGCCGGGCGGTGGACTCGTGTCCCAGAGTCCAAGCTTCTCCGCCGCCGAGCAGAAGCCCTTGACCTGTTTCTCTGTATCGTGGCCAGAGCACATCGAGTTCGCCCAAGCCTGCATCTTCTCGTCATCCGTGTCGTACTGCGCGTAGCGGAACTCCAGTTCCTGGGCCGCAGGCAGGCGGATGCCCTCGATCCACAGCTCGTTGTCCTTCACCTCGACGTCGATGGTCTGAGCCGGGCTCTGCGATGAGCAGTTGCTGGTGCAGGGATGGCGTACGGCCGGTTTGCCCATGACCCCGCCGCCGGTCTGGCTCATGCCGTTGCCGCGGCTGCCGTCCCCGCGGGTCTGGACGTTCCCGCAGCTCACGCCGCTGGGGGAGCCTGTGCCGCAGTCAAGTCCCAGGCCGGTGGGGTCCTTGAAGGTGACCGGGTTCTGGGCGGCGTAGGTGTAGCCGTTCAGGGTCTGGGGTTTGTCGAGTTCGAGGAGCGGGTCGACGCTGATGAAGCGGCCCAGCTTCGGGTCGTACTCGCGGGCGCCCAGGTGCTGCAGGCCCGTGCTGGCGGTGTCGTCGGTGCCGCCGACGAAGCCGCGGGTGCCCGGCCAGGAGGTGGGTTCGGGCCCGCGGGGCCCCCCGAAGGGGAGGCTGCGGCGCTGGTCGAGTGTCTGGGTGGCGGCATCGATGGCCAGTTGGCCGGTGCCGTTGTGGTCGGCGAGAGTGAACGAGACGCTGCCGTCGTCCTCCTGGACCGCCTGGTGGCCGCCACCGAGGTCGTAGTAGCGGGTGGCCTTGGCCGCGGTGGCACCCTTCGGGAGGGAGACCTCGGTGGCGCCCAGGTAGAGGGTGGTCTCCGTGGGCGTGCGGGCGATGAGGCGGTTGCCGTTCGCGTCGTAGACGTAGTTCGTGACCTTGTCGGCGCTGCCCTCGACCGGCTCGGTGACCTTGGCCAGGTGGCCTTCGGCGTCCCAGGTCAGCGTCTGGGTGTCGCCGCCCAGGTTGCGGGTGGCGGTGTTGCCGGCGGCGTCGTAGGTGTAGCTGTCCTGCGCGGTGCCGGTCGGGCCGGTGCTGGAGACGGACGTAAGGCTGTGCGGCCGAGGGCTGCCCGGAGCCGGGTAGGCGTACGTGCGCTCGGTGTTCTTGGCGGTGTCGCCGGCGACGTCGTGCTGGGTTTCCGTGAGTCGGTTGCCCGCCTTGTCGTAGGTGTACGAGTGCCAGTACGGCGCCGGGCCGCCCACGGCCGCGCCCGAGGGCTGGGCGGAGCACTCGGTGTCGCCCTCGGTCCAGGCCGTGGTCAGCCGGCGCGCGAAGTCGTAATCGAAGCACTGGGTGTCCGTACCGGACCGGGAGACATCGGCGACGGACAGCACGTTGCCGGCAGCGTCGTAGCCGAAGGTGTTGTGCTGGTCGACCCCCGGCACGTTCTCGCGGTCGACGCGCGAGGTGGCCAGCCGCTGGGTGCTCCACTCGTAGGTGTTCGTCGCCCACGTCTTGGTGCCGCCGCCGTTCGACAGTTCGTACTGCTGCGGCTTGCCGGTCAGGCTGTAACTGGTCGTCGCCTTCAGCCCCTGGTCCCCGCTGAGGGCGATCGGACGCAGCGTCTCGTCCTCGTACGTGTACACCACACCCGACGACGGCAGCGCCCCGGCCTTCGGGAAGCCGACGCCCTGCACGGTGCCGGAGACGTTGTACGTGGTGATGGACAAGTACGTCCCCGCAAGCGCGCCCTCCGAGGCCGGAATGGTGACGCTGGAGCGAAGCACCCGGTACTGCCGGTCGTAGGCGACGACCTTGTTCGTGTACGCCTCACCGTCGGCATAGCGGGTCGATGAGGCCAGGTGGCCCTTGGCGCCGCTGATGGTGTCGTACGTCCAGTCGGCGCGCAGGGTGCCGGTGGGTGAGGATTCGCGCAGCTCCGTCCTGCGCCCGATGCCGTCGTAGACGCTGACGAGCCTGGTCCCGCGGGCATCCGTGGTGGAGGCGACCTGGCCGCGGTCGTCGTACACCGTCGTCGTGGTGCCCTTGTCGGGGTCGTCGGCCTCGACCTGGCGTCCGAGCTGGTCGTAGCGGTACGTCCAGGAGTTCCCGGCCGGGTCGGTCACCTTCTCCAGTTCACCGCGCGGCGTGTACCGGTAGGCGGTGGTGTCGTACGAGGACTCCGCGCTCGGCGCGTGGTGCTGACGGAGGGCCGTGGTCCGGCCCCGGGCGTCGACGAGGGACGTCGTGGCGGTCCCGCCCTCCGGCGGGATGACCGTCGTGCGGTCGCCGCGGTAGAGGGTGCTCATGGTCGCCAGTACGGCGCCGCCGTCCCCGTTGCCGGCCACCTGCTTGGTCTGGACGTTGCGCCCGAGACCGTCGTAGGAGTGCCAGTACTGGGTCTCCACGGTGAGTGCGTTCGCGGGCCGGAACAGTTCGGCGGACGGCGGATTGTCCGCGTAGTACGGCTCGAAGGTCTTGGCGGCCAGACCGCGCTCGTCGTAGAAGACGTCGCTGAGCAGCCGTCCTCCGCCTGGCCCCGGTGCCTGGGTCTGGCGTTCGCGCAGGAACCCGTCGAAGAGGGTGTACGAGGTGCGCTGCGCGCCCGAGTTGCCGAGGGTCCTGGACCCCACGGCCACCGGCTTCCCCTCGGCCACCTGGTACGTGAACTCGTACGACGGCGTCAGGTCGGTGCGCCGGTCGGGCAGCCACACCTTCGTCGTACGTCCCAGGGCGTCGTACGCGGACGTAGTGGTCTTGCCGTTCGTGTCCGCCTGGGTGAGCGGGAGGCCGCGCATCGGGTTGTAGGTGGTGGTGGAGGTCAGTGCCGTGGTGGCGTTGCCGGGGGTTGCCGGTGGTGTGGTCTCTTTGACCTGCGTGGCGAATCCGGTTGCCGGGGTGTAGACGGTGGTGGAGGTGCGGCCGTCCGTGCGCGCGCTGCGCGACTGGAGTTGTCCGCTCGCGTTGAAGGTCAGATTCGCGGTGAGATCGGTGCTGGCCAGCTCACGGCCGTAGGAGTCGTATTCCGCGGTGGACTCCAGGTAGACGGCCTCGTCGGCGGTGCGGGACTTCAGCACCGCCGTGGCGGTGGCGTCGCCCTTGCCCGGGGCGGACGGTGTGGCGCTGATGGCGCCGCCGTCGTAGGCGGTGCGGGTGTCGGTGATGACGTCCTTGGTGCGGTCGACGGGATCGCCGCACGCCTTGGCGACGGTCTCCACCCGCACCGGCAGGGCGAGGATGTTCTTCTCCTCGTTGGTGGCGTACGTGGTGCGAGTGCACCGGTTGTCGGCCGCGGTGGAGTTGTCGGCGGAGTCGTTCACCTCCGTCAGCCGGCCGGCGACCGTGTCATAGGTGTTGGCGGTGGATGTTACCCGCCAGTCGTTGCCGGCGCCGTTGTCCAGGGAGGTCCAGGTCTTGGTCTGCGCGGTGCCGGTGAGGTTCGCGGTGACCGTGCCCCAGGAGCGTTCCTTCTTGGCCGTCTGGTGGTGCCAGGGCCGGTTGACGGTCTTGTTCAGGACTTTGCCGCCGGGGCCGGAGAAGTCGACGGTCTTGTACGCGAAGCCAGCGGCCGACTCGTGGTCGGTGAGCGGGTCGCCCTCGCCGGTGCCGAGGCTGATGGACACGCTCTTGGTGCCGCCGCTGGGGCTCTCGCGGTCCCCGTGCATGCCGCGCAGGAAGTAGGTGTCGGACTGCGACTTCATCGCCGCGTCCCCGCCCTGCCCGCCGGTTCTCACCCGCACCTGGCCGTAGCCCCGGTACTGGGACCAGGTCTTGAACTTCTCCTTCGTCAGACTGTCGTCATCGTCGTAGTGCCAGGCCGCCCCGCCCAGATACTCGTAGCGGGTGACCTTGTCCGGGGCGCCGCCGGTACGGTCCGTCTCCGTCATCGAGGTGACGACGTACTTGTTGAACCACTGCCGTTCCGGGTCGGCGGTGTCGCTGCCGCCGATGTACTGGGGAAAGCAGCGGGTGGTGTTGGACTGGGGTGTGGGCAGCGCGTTCCAGTCGCAGGCCGCGCCGGAGTAGTTGGCGTCGATCTGGCCGCCGTACTCGTCGGCGACGCTGGACAGCCGGGCCTTGATGAACGGCGCGTAGCCGTCGCCCGTCTTGTCCAGGCGGTTGGCCAACTGGGTGTACGCGAAGGTGGTCTTGGGCAGGGTGATCGCCGGGTCGGCCGTGTGCCCGGTGCGCTGGATCGAGTCGAGCAGCAACTGATAGTCGATATCGGCCTGGCCCCAGCGGTGCGCCAGCTTCCAGGAGTCGACTGGGCCGTAGGTACCGTCGCTCTTGAGAACCTGGGTGCTGACTTCGGTCAGCCGCTTCCGGGTCCAGAAGCTGGGCGAGTACCGGCCCTGATCGCACGTGGCTTCTTCGCCGCAGTTCAGGTCCCAGGGCGTGTCGTACCAGTAGGCCGAATCGGTGCCGATCGAATCGCAGGTCGTCTGCTCGTTGGGCAGGCATCGCTCGCCGCTGCTGAAGTCGACCTTGGCCAGCGGCTTCGTGTCGTACACCGAGGAGTGCTTCAGCCCGTACTCGATACGGTCCACGCTCCCGCCGCGGGTGTAGCGGGTGTTGTTCTCCGCCTTCAGATTGCGGCCGTAGGAGTTCTCCTCCTGGTGGTAGTAGTAGGCGACGGCGTTGCCGTGCGGATCGACGACGTAGTCGAGGTTCCAGCGCCACGCCTGCTGGCACCAGGACGAACCGAACCCGGCGGCGTCGTGGCACGGCTCGCCGGAGTCGTCACCGAACACCGGGACCTTCCAGGCCGAGCCCGTGGTCTCCTTGCCGTCGGCCCAGCCCGGCAGCCGGTTGTACCCGAAGTAGTAGCGGATGCCCTGGGGGTCGGTGACCCGCCAGTACTCGCCGTCGTTGTCTCCGTTGGCGCGGTCGGCGGAGGTCAGGCGGGTGACGAGGGTGCCGTCGTCGTCGCGGAGCTTCCACTCGTCGTTCCCGGTGGGGACGAGTTCGCCGCCCTTGCCGTTGAAGGAGATGAACGCGTTGTCGTGCCCCCAGCACAGGTCGCCCGGCTTGCCGCCGTCGGGGTGCGTCACACCGTCGTCGGCGCAGGGCTTGTACTGGCGCTCGATGTATCCGGGCCACAGGTCGAAGCCGTCACCCACCCAGGAGGACTGGTTGTTGGTCCCTCCGGTGCGTCCGTCCACCGAGCCCGACGAGTACGACAGCCCCACGCTCGGCTGGAGGCCACCGGGCACCTCGGGGACCGGGATGCCGTACGACCAGGAGAAGTCCCCGGAGCTGAGGTTCACCTTCCAGGACGACGACGGCGCCAGTGTGGTGGCCTTGTAGTCACCGTTCTCGCTCGCCGCTGCGGCGACGGCAGCCAGCACCGTCGGCTCCTCTGTCCGGAGCCGGACGGCGTCGGCTGTGAGCGTCTGCTTCTCCGCGTCGTTGACCGTCGGCAGCGGCTGACTCTCGCGGCACTCGCGCTTCGCCGGGGTGTCCAGCACGCAGGCCGGCATCTCGACGAGGGTGAGCCGGGAGGCGTAATTGCCGCCGAATGCCTCGGAGAAGTCGGCGTAGTCCACCGTGGCCTGCACCTCACCCGCCGCGCGTCGGGGCGCTGGTTCGGGCTCCAGCGCGAACAGCACCCCGTCGACGGCGGCCCTTCGCGCCGCGTCACGGCCGAGAACCCGTGCGGTCACCTTGCCCCGGGCTCCCCTTGCCGCCTCTGCGGCAGCCGCGGGATGACCACCGGTCGCGGAGGCCACGTCGAGGGTGAGGGGAAGTTCCATCGCGCCCGACGGCTCTCCGCCGGCGTTCCTGACGCCTTCCGTTGTCAGATCGAACCGGGCCGTCGCCGGCTCGGGCCACGTCGCTTCCGGCTTCTGCCGCGGGGACGCCGGGCCTTCCGCCCGCGTACGCGGCTTGGCCTTCGTCACCGATTCACCGGCGACCGGCTGCTCCGCCCGGGGCATGTCCGGCCTGCCCCTGCCGTCGTCCGCGACCGCGTCGGTGGTGGTCGTCACGTTCTGCAGCAGGGTGGCGACCATGAGGGCCGCGGCGCCCAATGCCACCCGATGACTTGCCCATCTCGCGCGCTTGCCGACCCTACGCTTCATCCCTCGTCCTCGTCTCCGCTGCCGCGCCACCGTCGCCCGCGAGCGGGCCGCCGGTGGTTGCCAGGTGCTGGTGAATGGGGTGTCGAGTCCCGCCGCCTTGGGGGCAGCGCCGGGCGGAGTGCGATATCAGGTGTCGTCGGGGACGTCGGTGACGACGTCCGGCCTGCCGAGTGCAAGCTGGGCGACCTGGCCGTCGGTCAGGGTTCCCTGGAAGACCCACACGTCGTCGATCGATCCGGGCCAGTACTCGCCCCGTGCGCCGGCCGTCTTGCTGCGGCCGATCTCCAACGACTCGCCCGCCCGGAAGGCCAACACGTCCTCGGCCCAGGAGAGGCGGTCCGTGCAAGCGGGGTCGTCGGCTTCGCCGTTCCCGTCGTCGTCGGCACAGGCCACTTCCTCCAGTTCGCCGTTGACGTACAGCCGCGCCTCCTTGGCGAAGCCGTCGTAGACCAAGGCGAGGTGGTTCCAGTCCCGTACGTCCCAGAACTGCTCGTTCTGCACCCGCACCACGGACGCTCCGTCCGCGTCCGTCCCCGGAACGGCGATCTGCCAACTGCCTGCCCCGGCTGCCGGGTCGGCGGCGGGGATGTAGCGCACCGCGAAGGCGCTCTGTCTGCTGCCCGTGGCGCTGACGATCGAGGCCGCACCGTTGGGCAGGGCGGCAGCCTGCGCCCAGGCCGTGACGGTGTAGCTTCCGCTCGAATCAACGGGCACGCCGGATGTCGACGCGTAGGCGTCGACTCCGTCCAGTTCCATCGCGCCGGTGTCGACCCAACCGGAGCCGATCGTCGCACCGCCGTGGAGGGTCATGTCGTTGCCCCCCGGTGAATCGTCCGCCGTGACCGGAGGTGTCGCGCCATCGGCGGCCTCCAGCTTCCAGCGGGCCTTGACCAGTGGACGCTGCTTGTAGAGCTGCTGGACTTCGGCCGGGGAGATGGGGCGGTCGAAGAGGCGGACGTCGTCGATGGTGCCGGGGAAGTGGCTCTTGAGGACGTTGTTGACGGAGACGGCGCCGATGTACATGGAGCCTGCGGCGTAGAAGGCGTCCACGAGGGTGGTGGCGCCGGCTTTCTTGCCGTTGATGTACAGGGTGAGGGTGTTGGCGGTGGTGTCGTGTACGCCGACCAGGTGCGTCCAGGTGTCCGGATGGGCGTCTCCGGGCTGGTCGGCCATCGCCCGGATGATCGGTGCACCCGGGGTGTCGGAGGCGTACTGGTTGAACACCCAGCGGTCGTAGGCGGCGGAGTAGTAGAGCTCGAAGCCCAGGGCGAACTCGCCTGCCTGGGCGACGACGGTCGCCTGGCGGTCGGGTTTGGCGTCGAGCTTCGCCCAGGCGGAGACGGCGAAGGACCGTTCGCTGTTCATGTGCGGTCCGGATGTCTCCCCGACGAGCGCGTAGCCGTCGGTGCCGTTGAACTTCGCCGCCTTGCCCGCTACACCTGGCACGCCGGTGGTCACGCCGCCGTGGTAGCGCGCGGGGAGCACGCCGCCGCGGCCGGAGACCTCGGTGGCACCGGCCGGTTCGTCCAGTTCGAAGACGGCGATGGCGGGGCGGCCGGGGTCGCCGACGGGCTGCTTGGCGTAGAGCTTGTCGACCTCGTCCTGCGCGATGCGCTTGTCGAAGATCTGGACCTTGTCGAGGGTGCCGGGGAAGAAGTCCTTGGCTACCCCGCTCCCCGAGCCCGCGCCCAGGTGCAGGCCGCGGCGAGCGTTCCAGGTGCTGGTGAAGGGGGTCTCGCCGACGAGCGTGCCGTTGACGAACAACTGCAGCTTGTCCTCCACGGAGTCGTACGAGCCGACGAGGTGGGTCCAACTGCCGGTCTGTACGCCGCCGGGGTTTGGTGCCATGGCCCGGTAGACGGTGGCGTCGGGGGTGTCGGCGGAGAAGCCGTTGAAGATCCAGCGGTCGTACGCGGACGCGTAGTGCAGCGCGAAGCCCATCCGCTCGTTGCCCGGCTGAGAGGCGACCACGGCCGCGCCGGTCGTCGGTTTGGCGTCCAGTTTCACCCAGGCCGAGACCGTGAAGCCGCCGGTGTTGTTGACCGCCGACAGGTCGGTGGCCGCGTAGGCGTCGGTGCCGTTGAGGCCGAGCGCGGTGCCCTCAGCGCCGGCGGCGCCGGTGGCCGCCCCGCCCTTGAGGGTCAGCGTCCGCGCGGGCGTGGAGCCTTCGGCCTGGGTGGCGCCGGCCGGCTCGTTGAGTTGCCAGGTCGCGCGGTCCGGCTGGCCCGCCTTCACCCGGAACTGGTAGGTGCGGATCTCGCTGCCGTTGCCGGCGGCGTCGAAAGCCTGGGCGGTGACGAAGTTCACCCCGGCCCGGGTCGGGAGGATCTTCGCGTCCCTGGCGGCGCCGCCGGACGTGGAGATCTGGTTGGCGGAGACAGGGTCGCCGTTGATGCCGTAGCGGTAGCGGTTCGCGTCCGTCGAAGGCGAGTCGAGGGTGAAGGTCCCGTACTGGCCCACACCGTCCCACCACGGATCCTCGGGGTTCTCCGGATCTGATTCCGGATACTCACCCGAGGTGACGACGGGGGCCTCGGGCACGCTCGTGTCGTAGACGAAGTAGCAGGCCGTCTTCGTGTTGCCCGCGTACGACCACGGCGACCACTGCGCCCCGTCGTAGGCGCGGGCATACCAGTTCACCGTCACGTTCTTCGGAATCGAGGAGGACAGCGGGATCGAGAAGGTGGAACCTGAGCGCTTGGACGTGGTCTTGGCAGGCGTCCAGCTACCGCCGTCCCACTTGGCCTGGAACTGCACCGCGACGTTGTCGCCGTCCGGGTCCTTGACGTCGTTGGCGTAGATCTTGCCCAGAGAGCGGATACGGGCCTTCTCACCAGGCCGCTTGCACACCCCGCCGTACTCCATGGTGAGCTGCGCCATCTTGATCTGCGGCGGCGGCCGGTTGTACTGCACCCGCAGGTACGCCTTGTCCGAGAACCGCTTCCACGCGTACTTGTCGTCCTCGCTCGCCGCACGCAACCCGAAGGTCATCGTCGACCACTTCTTGTTCGCCGCCTCCTGCACCCCCGCGCGAATCCCGAACTCCGCGTCCTTCCCGGCACAGCCCTCATAGCCGTACGCGAAGGACCTCGTGTCCAGCTTGTCGAGCCAGAACCCGGAACCCGCGTCTTGGCTGTTCCACGTGGTGGACGAGCTGATTCCCTTGGTCCGCCACAACTCCACGCTCCGCTCGGAGCAGGACGCTGACCAGATATTGCGGACGACGAACTCCGCCGAAAGGATCGACTTGCCCGCGAACCGGGACGTCGGAATGCGGTAGAAGACTCGCTTGGTGTCATGCGGGGCGCAGTAGTCCCAGCCGCAGTAGCCCATTCCGGCGTTGTCCTCGCCGTTGAACTTCCACTGCGGCGACGACGCCCAGTACTTCGAGGCGAAGGTCCACGCCGACGCCCGCGGCGAGTACCACTGCGGATCGATGAACACCGGATAGACCGTGTCCACGCCCTTCAGCACCTGCGGGTCCGGAGTCAGCACCAGTTGGTCGGGCGCCCGGGCGACCTGGACGTCGACCGGCGCCAGCTTGCCCGACTCCCCCGCCGCCGGCTCATCCGCCGGATCGCCGGCGGCCGCGCTCCTGGCGCCTGCGATGGTGCCGCCGCTGGAGTCCCACATGACCGGCTGGGGTGCCTCGAACACCGCGCCCCCGGCACCTGCATCGACCGCTTCGAGGCCACCGGCCGCGGTCTCGCGCACCGACATCCCCGTCGCGCCCAAGTGCAGCCGAAGCTCCGCCAGCTCCGGATTCTGCGCCGCCTCGGCAGACTTGACCACCAGCAGCTGGGTGAAGCCGTCAGCCTGCACCCCCATGCGCAGATCGACCCCCGGCAGAACCTCCGGATAGACGGCCGCATCCCCCTCCAGCCGCGGCTGCGGCAGCGCACCCGGCCACGACAGCGACAACTCCCGCCCGGCCCTCGTCATACGCACCAGCGGCGCCGAACCGCCGCCGGAGAACTCCATCCCCACAGTGGTCGCCCCCGGCGCCACCATGCCGCCGTCGGCCGGGGCCAGTTGGGTGTCGATCGCTTTCCACTCCCCGCCCACACGGGTCCGTACAGGCCGCAGATACTCGCGCGCCTCCAGGTTCCCGTCAGGAGTGGCGAACACCTCGCTGCTCTCCCCGCGCAGCGAGGCGATCTCCACCGGCTCACCAGTACGTTCCGCCCGCGCCGCCGCCTCTTCCTCGGTGCCCGCCGCCCGGGTGTCTTCGTCGGCCGCCGCACCAGCCTTGGCATCCGACGCCACCGAAGGTGCGCGCGCGCTGCCCGGAACCGCACTCGCCTCCACTACCGGCGCCGTACCCAGGAGCAGCGCCGTGCCCAACCCCGCCGTCAACCACGCCCGATATCGCTGCCATCGCCCACGCATCAGCACAGAGCCCCACCCCTGAGACAACGGAACGTAACGTCGCGCTAACTTAACGAGATGAACCCGAGTGGACTAGACCTTCTTAACGGGCAAACCCGGTAATTCACCCACACCCCCCGTGACTTGCATCACACCAATTGCCCCATCAGGCATAGGTTCTTCAGAAAAGAACGACAGATACCAGCTAAACAGCGTTCAAGACCGAACACATCGGCTGAGATGCGGTCACACACACCTCCCTCAGCCGCCCTCTGTTCACGCCGGATCCACGGGCCGGGCGAGGGACCGCTCTGGCCCCCTGCGCTCGGCCACGAGGGAGCCCGACTGCAGGGTGCTCTGCTTGATCGCTCCGCATCGACCCCAGGAGGCGGGAACGAGGTGGCCATACACGTCGACGGTGGCCTTGATCGATTTGCGGCCGAGCCAGCGGGACACCTCGCGGATCGGAACGCCGCGGGCCAGGGCTGTCGACGCAAAAGAGAGCCGCAAACTGTGATACGCCGAGAGCCGGGCCGTCTCAGCCAAGGAGCCCGGACGACGACCCTTCAGAGGCCGGTTCGTGAGCTTGGGAATCGCCCGCCATACCCCCGCGGGTATCTTCTGGATCCAGCGCAAATCCAGCGGCCGGGAAGCCCAAACCGGGATCAACCAACCGATCACACCGACCTGACCTGCACAAACAGATAGCCGGACGCCGTGGAACCGCCCTTCAACGTTCCAGTCGAATTCCACCACGTTCGAACACGAAACGCACTCTGACCTGCACGCATACGGGACAGCTGGGATCGTTCGAAAGATTCACACGTTGAAGCGGAACACCGGGTACACAGTTTTGAGCTGCAGAACACCGGAAGTCCGGGATGGATCCAGAACCCAGCCACCGCAAACAGCGGGGCGATGCCCCTTCTTCACGCTGGACCCAGGGGGCCCGGCGAGACTTTGCGCTGTGTGCGACATCCCGTGAGTTCCTCTGAGCCCCGCTGAGCCCCTGGCCCCATGGCCAGCGGGTTCTTCCTCCTTCGGGTGCTCTGTGGTTCTGTGACGTAACTTCGGGATTCTTGAAGCGTTCTCACCTTATCCGGCCGATTCGCAGTCGGGCTGAAGGCGAGGAGGCTCGGGTGGCGGCACTGGCAGTTGTACGGGACCTGCGTGAGCACTGGGCCCCCGCGTCGGCGGAGGGGTCCACGAAGGTGCGCGCCGAGCCGAAGTGCTCCGTCATCGCAGGGAGCAGCTCATCGACCGTCAGAACCTGAACACTGATCGTCGCTTTCATGGCCGACACGCTATGGTCGCCTACTGCGTTCGCATGAGGGGTGGCATACTCCGCTTCCAGGCGCAGTACCGCAAGAAGATTCGTGTCCCCACTCCTGAGTCGATCTCCGACGATCGGTTACTGGGCCAGGTGAGCGGTTATGCGCGGGTTGTCGTCGAGAGTGACCTGCGGCCACCGTCTCTTCGTCTCTTCGTCAGTCCACTCAACTCACGATGATCAACGGTGGCCGCTGCCGTCCCCGCACTGGCCACACCAGCGAGATCACGATCTACAAGTGGAGTAGGGCTCACCCGGCTCCCACAGCGTCACGGCCCCGGGTCGCCGGCGCAGCCTCGGCGGCGGGCTGTCGTGCAGGGCGGGAGAAGCGCAGCGCCACCAGGGCGGTCGCCGTCGCTGCTGCCGCCGCGGCGAACATCGCATCGCGCAGCCCGTCCACCGAGCCGGCCGGGCCCGCTATCGCGACCAGCACGGCCAGGCCGACCGCGCCGCCGATCTGCTGGGTGGTGGAGGCCAGGCCGGCGGCGATGCCCTGTTGCTGTGCCGGCACGCCGTTGCCCGCGGCGCCGAACATCAGGCTGTAGCCGCCGCCCTGGCCGAGGCCGAGCACCACCAGGCCGGGAATCAGGGAAATGTACGAGGCGTCGGTCGCCATCGGCAGCGCGGTCAGCGCCGTTCCCGCGGCGGCCACCGCCAAGGCCGTGATCATCGTGGGGCGCAGCCCGTACCGGGTGGCCAGCCGGCCCGCGGTCTGCGAGCCGGCCGCGATCGCCAGCATCGGGACGAGGAACGCCAGGCCGGTGCGCAGGGCGCTGTAGCCGTGCACGGTCTGGAAGTAGACCGTCAGGAAGTACAGCAGGGTGCCGAGCGTGGCCATGAAGCCGAAGGTGACGGCCATGGCGGTGGTCAGGTTGCGGTGACGCAGCAGCCGCGGCGGGGTCAGCGGGTCGGCGCCGCGCTTTTCAACCACTGCGAATGCCGTCAGCAGCGCGATCCCGACGAAGGCTGCCAGCACGACAGGGGTGGCGGTCCATCCGGCCTCCGGGCCCTGGACCAGGGCGAAGACCACCAGCGTCGTTCCGGCTGTGGCCGTCAGCGCGCCGGCGGCGTCGAAGCGGCGCCCGGCTGCGCGGCGCACCGCGTCGGGGGCGAGCAGTGGCAAGGCGCACAGCGCTGCGATGGTCGCCAGCGGCACGTTGACGTAGAAGACGGCGGCCCAGCCGAAGGCGTCGGTGAGCACCCCGCCGAGCAGTGAGCCGAGGATCATGCCGCTTCCGCCGGCTGTGCCCCAGACGGCGAACGCTCGGTTGCGCTCCCGCCCTTCGGCGAAGCTGGTGCCGACCAGCGTGAGCGTGGCCGGGAAGAGGAAGGCGCCGCCGATGCCCTGCACCGCTCGGGCGGCGATGAGCACCCAGGGATCCCAGGCGAGGCCACCGGCCAGCGACGAGGCGGCGTATAGGGACAAGCCGAGGACGAACATCCGGCGCGGGCCGAAGAGGTCGCTCGCCCGGCCGCCGAGCAGCAGGAAACCACCGAAGGCGACCGCGTAGCCGCTGATCACCCACTGCAGGCTGTGGGCGGAGAAGCCGAGGGCGGAGCCGATCTCAGGGAGGGCGACGTACACGATGTTGTAGTCGATGGAGATGATCAGTTGGGCGAAGGCCAAAAGGGTCAGGATCCAGCCAGGATGGCGACGTGTGGTGGTCATGTTTCTTGGTCCCCTTGTGGAGTCTTGGTGTCTGTGTAGAAGTCGGGTCAGCCCAGGACGGGGTAGTTGGTTCGGAAGGTGCCGCGGGTGTCGCGCTTGCGCTTCAGAGCGCGCAGTCGGCCCAGGGCGGCCGGGGTGAACGAGTGCGCGGCCCGCTCGCCGGGGGCGAGGAAGGTGTAGGGCTTGCGGCCGCTGGTGTACGGGGTGAGGGCGGCGGCCAGCTCGCGCTGCCGCTCGCGGATTGCTGTGGCCTTCTCGGGCGTGGCCGGGAGGCCGAAGGTGTAGAGCAGGTATGGCTCCGTGAGCTCCCCGCATGCCCCGGCGTCCGCCGGAGGGCGAGCCAGTGCTCCGCCGAGGTGGCGCAGCTGCACGCTCAGCAGCGGGTCGATCGGCTCGGCCAGCAGGGCCTCGGCGACGTCGTCCGTCAGCTCGGTCAGCAGCTCGGCGCGGGACATGCCGGGGCCCGGGTCGGTCGGCTCAGCGGTGATGGTGCCCAGCTCGGCGACCGGCAGGGGGCCGCGGGAGTCGCTCATCCGGCCGTCGATCTTGTCGAAGTGGCGCAGCAGGGCCTCGGCTTCCCCGGGCGGGCTCAGGCAGGTGGCGTCGACGGCGACCATGGCCGGGGCGCCGGGGAACTGCAGCAGGTCGTACCAGACGGTGAGCTCGTCCGGCGCGGTGGCGGTCACCTCGCGGTATGCCTCGAGCACTGCGGGTGCCGCGGCCGCCGGCCACACCATCCGCCCGCCGTACAGCTCGGGCGCCGGATGCAGGTCGAACTCGACGGCGGTGACGACGGCGAACTCTCCGCTGCCGCCGCGCAGCGCCCAGAACAGCTCCGGGTCCGACTCCGCGGTCACCCGTCGCTGGGCGCCGTCCGCCTCGACGACGTCGAAGGCGCGGACGCTGTTCGCCGCGAAGCCGTGTGCGCGGCTGAACCAGCTCAGCCCGCCGCCCAGGGTGTAGCCGGTGACACTGACCGCCGGTGAGCTGCCCGCGAGGCCGGTCAGCCCGTGCGGGCCCGCCGCGGTGAGGACCTCGCCCCACTTCACGCCTGCGCCCACCCGGGCCAGCCGCTCCTGCGGGCGGATCTCGACACCGCCCAGCCCGCCCGTGCGCAGCAGGATCGCGTCGTCGGTGTCCCCGCTGGCGCCGTGCCCACTGGGCTGGGCCAGCACCACCAGCCCGTCGAGGCGGGCCCGGCGGACCACGGCCGCAACGTCGGCGGTGTCCGCCGCGTCCACGACGACCGCCACCCGCTGGTCCACCGCGAGGTTCCAGGGTCGGCGGGCGGCGTCGAACCCCTCGTCACCCGGAGTGAGCACTCGACCCCGGACGGCGGCGCGTAGATCATTTACTATGGTCATTGCTGTTCCTTCTCGTCCGTCTCGCTGTCCGATGCCGCAACCTTCGACCCGCACGTCTGGGGTCGAACTGGGATCGAGTTGAGGTCGCGAGCTGTGGCCCGCACGAGAGCCGTCGGGAGCAGCGAGGAGAGGGGTGCGAGGCGTGGCGGGAAGCCATCAGTTCCGGCTCTTCGGGACCGTGGAGGTCGCCGACGCCGCCGGGCGACCGCTGGACCTGGGCACCCGTAAGCAGCGGGCCCTGATCGCGATGCTGGCCATGGAACCCGGCCGGGTGGTGCCCCTGGACCGGCTGATCGACGAGCTGTGGTCCGGCGAGCCGCCCGCGCAGGCCACCCGCACCCTCCAGGCGTACATCGCCCACCTTCGTAAGGTGCTCGAACCGGATCGTCCGCCGCGCACTCCGCCGCGGCTGCTGCTCACCCGCGAGCCTGGCTACCTGCTGGCCGCCGCCCCCGGCCAGGTCGACCTGGAGCGCTTCACCGTCGGCGCGGACGAGGGGCGCGCGGCGCTGGTGCGTGGCGATCACACCGGGGCGGTACGGGTGCTGGGCCGGGCGCTGGAGCTGTGGCGCGGGGACCCGCTGGGCGAGTTCGCCGACGAGCAGTTCGCCCGGCCAGTGGCCACGAAGCTGGCCGAGGTGCGGGCGGCGGCGGAGGAAGACCGGTTCGAGGCCCGGCTGGCCCTCGGCGAGGCGGCCGCGTGCGTGCCTGGCCTGGATGCGCTGACCAAACGGCAGCCATACCGCGAGCACGGCTGGGCATTGCTGGTGCTCGCGCTCTACCGCACCGGCCGCCAGGCTGACGCGCTCGCGGCGCTGCGCCGCCTGCGCGCCAGGCTCGACGACGACCTGGGGCTGCAGCCGGGGCCTGAGCTGCGGCAACTGGAGCAGGCGGTCTTCGACCAGGCGCCCGAGCTGCGGCTCCCGGTCCAGCCGCAGCCCGCCCCTGCCCCCACTGCTTCGGCGCGGCGCGCCGACGGGCTCATCGCGCGGGACGCCGAGCTGGCGCTGGCCGATCAGCGGCTTGCCGCGGCGCGGCGCAGCGGCGGCGTGCTGCTGGTGTCCGGAGAGGCGGGCATTGGCAAGACCCGCTACGCCGACGAGGTGGCCGAGCGGGCCGCGGCGCGCGGCTTCACCGTCGCCCGCGGCGTCTGCGTCGACGGCACCGCACCCGCCTTCTGGCCCTGGGTCCAGGTTCTGCGCGAGGCGGCGGGCGAGGCCGCCGGGGCCCTGCTGACGGACGAGGTGTCCGCGGCGGACCCGGACGCGGCGCTGTACGAGCGGTACGAGCGCGTCGCATCGGCACTGACCGCCACCGGTGAGCCGCTGCTGATCGTCCTGGATGACCTGCAATGGGCCGACGTCTCCTCGCTGCGGCTGCTGTCCCACGTCGCCGGCGCCGTCACCCGCCGGCCGGTGCTTGTCCTCGTCACCCGTCGCCCCGAGCCCGGCGACCACCCCGGCCCGCTGCGCGACACCCTCGGCACGCTGGCGCGCCTGGAGGGCGCTTCCCGGGTGGAGCTGAAGCCGTTCACGGACACCGACGTGGCGGCGTACCTGCGCGCCCGCGGTGCCGCGGAAGAGCTGGCGCAAGCACTGCTGCGCCGCACCGGCGGCAACCCCTTCTATCTGGGCGAGGTGCTGCGGCTATGGGAGAGCGAGGGGGGCCGCGGATCCAGCCCGCCGGATGGCGGCGACGACGCGCTGGCGGACGCGCTGCCCGCCGGCGTCCGGGACGTCATTGAGCGGCGCGTGGCCCGCCTGCCCGAGGAGACCGCCCGGCTGCTGCGCGCCGCCGCGGTGGCCGGTGCCGAAGTGGACGCCGACCTGCTCGCCGCCGCCACCGGCCTGCCCATCGAGGAGGTGCTGGACGGACTCGAACCGGCCGTTGCCACCGGCCTGCTCGCCGAGCCGCCCGACGGGCCCGACTACCGCTTCGGCCACTCCCTCGTACGCGACGCCCTCTACGCCGGGCTGCGCCGCCTGGATCGCGCCCGCCTGCACCTGCGCATCGGCGAGGCCCTCGAGCCGGTGCTGCCCCCGGCCGAAGCCGCCACCCTGGCCCGGCACTTCGCCGCGTCCGCCCGCATCGGCGGCGCCCCCAAAGCGGTGACGTACGCCTCGAAGGCGGCACGGCACGCCACAGCGCAGCAGGCATATGCGGAGGCCGTGGAGTTCTGGGAGCTGGCGGTTTCCGCACTGCCGCCAACCAAGGGAGCGGAGCAGCACGCTCGGCTGCTCACTGAGCTCGGCCAGGCCCGTCGCGCCGTCGGCGACGCCACCGGCGCCGGCCAGGATCTGGACGGGGCCTTCGACCTCGCCCGGGAATCCGGCGACCGACAGGCCCTGATCGGTATCCTGACCGCCTTTGCCGCCCCCACGCTGTGGAACTGGCGCCCGTACGGCACGGTCAAGCAGTCGGTCGTCGACGCGATCGAAGAGCTGCTCGACGGACCACTCGACGACCGCGACCGGGCCGCCCTGCTCGGCGCCCTCGGCGTCGAGCTCCACTACGGCCCGCGCCGCGCCGAGGGCGAACGCCACGCCGCCGAGGCGGTTCGTCTGGCTCGCACACTCGACGACCCGGCGCTGCTCGCCGGCACCCTCGGCAACTACCTGCTCGCGAGTTTCGCCCCCGGCCGCAATGCCGAACGCTTGTGCGCCGCACAGGAGATGGCGACGCTGCCCGGCCTGCCCCGGTCCACCGAGCTGATCGCCCGCGCCTTCCTGATGGCCTGCCTGCTGCGCGCCGGCGACCTGCCCGCATGGGAACAGCAACTGGATCATTGCCGGCGGTTGCTGAAGGAAGCTCCCCGCCCCGAGCTGGAGTCGATCGTGAAGGTCGCCGAGACCGCCCGCGCCACTCTGGACGGCCGCTGGGCCGAGGCGGAGGAGCTGGTCGGCGCCTACGCCACGCTGCGCTTCGCCGCCACGCCCTGGGGCGCGCGCTGGCGGACCCTGGTCACCCTCTACACCTGCCGCCGCGCCCAGGGCCGGGTCGCAGAGATCGCCGACGACCTCGTGGCGGCTGCCGCGGAGCCGGACATGACGCCGCTGCGACCTGTCGCGATCCTGGCCGCCGCGGAGGCCGGACGCACCGACCATGCCCACGAGTTGATCGCCCGCTGGGGCACGGACATCGCGGACGACTGGACCGCCGACTTCCTGCTGCCCGTCTGGGGCCTCGTCGCCGTCCGCCTCGGCACGCCGGACCCACAGCACCTGTACGACCAACTGTCCCGGCACGCCGATCAGTTCATCGTTGCCGGCATGTCCACCGCGGCCTGGGGATCCACCCACACCGTCCTAGCGGAGCTGGCCGCCCGCCTCGGCCGCGACGACCTGACCCGCCACCACACCCACGCCGCCGCCGAAGCCCCCCGGCTGCTGCAGCCCAATCGGTCAACACCGTCTTGGCCCGCAACAGTGCACGCCCAGACCGGCCGTTTCGGCCGGTGACGCCTATACGGAACCGCAGTCCCGCCCGGCTGCCGAGGTGAGCAACGGGCGGAACCCGGAGAATAAGGCCAGGAGGCCGACGGTCCCGTGTAATGTCGAGTTCATTCGCCGCGGTGAGCTCCGCGAGGTCCCGTCGCTCGCGGGTGGTCGGGACACGGCCGGCGCCGGTGAACCGGTCGTCCAGTGGCGTGGCGGGGTAGGTGAGCACGGGGTAGGTGAGCACGGGGTAGGTGAGCACGGGGTAGGTGACTCGGCGGTCGCGACCGGCGTATTGATCCGAAACTCAATCGGTTCTATTCGAGGATGTAGCGGACGGGTGAGCCGCCGAAGTAGCCGCGGATGATGTGTGGCTGGCGTTGGCGGCGGTGGAAGAACCTGCGGGTTTCGGCGGCGAGCTGGGCCTGGTCACGCGCGCGGCTGTGCATCGGCAGACCTCCGTTTGAGTTCGGCGTTGACAGGTTGTCGGGGTTCAGCTCGGGCGAGTACGACGGCAGGAAGTGCAGCTCGATGCGGTCGCGGTGATCGGCGAGCCAGGCGCGGACCTTGCGGGAGCGGTGGGCGGAGTGGCCGTCCAGGACGAGGTGGACCTTGTGGTCGAAGGGGCCTGCGAGGCGGTCCAGGAAGCGGCACATGACGTCCGCGTCGAAGGTCTCGGTGAAGACCATGAAGTGCTTCCGGCCCTTCGTGCTGATCGCGGACATCTCGTTCACCGAGAACCGGTTGCCGGTACGGCGCACCACCGGGGTGCGGCCCTTGGCGCCCCAGGTGCGGCCGGTGACCTGGTCGGAGCGGATGCTGACCTGGTCGGCGAAGAGCACCTCGCCGCCCTCGGCCTTCGCCTTGGCGCGGATCACCGGCCAGGTCTCCTCACGCCACACGCGCACCGCTTCCGCGTCCTGCTCGACGGCCCGCTTGTCCGGCCGCTGGAACGACAGACCCCAGCGGCGCAGGTACTTGCCCACGCCCTGCTCGGTCGGGCGAACGAAACTGTTGTCTTTCCGTCCGGGATCTCCGGGCGTCGCTGGTCCGGCATGGTGTCGGGGCTTTCGTGGCAGATAGAGCGCGTCGTGTCCGTGCTGTCGCGAGGAGTCGGGATGGCGCCGCGGTGCCGGTCGTGGACGATCAGCTGGTCGGGATGCTGGTCGACCGGGCCCGGGCCGGAGGGCTGCAGCTGACCGGCGAGGGCGAGCTGCTGCAGCAGCTGACCAAGCGGGTCATCGAGTCCGCCCTGGACGGCGAGATGACCGGCCACCTCGGCTACGAGAAGCACGACGCGGCCGGCCGGGACGGCGGCAACTCCCGCAACGGCCGCCGCTCGAAGACGGTGACCGCCGACGTCGGCCCGGTCGGGATCAGCGTCCCGCGGGACGTCGAGGGCAGCTTCGAGCCGCAGCTCGTGAAGAAGCGGCAGCGGCGGCTGACCGGGGTGGACGAGATGGTGCTGTCGCTGTCCGCCAGGGCCTCACGCACGGCGAGATCTCCGCCACCTGGCCGAGGTGTACGGCGCGAGCGTGTCGAAGTCGACGATCACCACGATCACCGACAGCGTGATGGACGGCATGGCCGAGTGGCAGAACCGATCCCTGGACCCGGTCTACCCGGTGCTGTTCGTGGACGCCATCCACGTGAAGATCCGCGACGGGCAGGTCGCCAACCGGCCGGTCTACGTGGTCATGGCCGTCACCGCCGACAGCTGCCGCGACATCCTGGGCATCTGGGACGGTGACGGCGGCGAAGGGGCGAAGTTCTGGCTGCAGATCTTCACCGAACTGAAGAACCGCGGCCTGGATGACGTGCTGATGCTCGTCGGCGACGGGCTCAAGGGCCTTCCCGATGCGGTCGAGACCGTCTGGCCGCGCACAATCGTGCAGACCTGCATCGTCCACCGAAGCCGTCAAGAAACAACCTGGTGGTTGTCGGTGCCGTCGCGGACCGCATCGAGTGCTTCGCGGGCGGTGACGTATCGGTGTGGGGAGGTGGCGATGTCGATGCGGCGGTCGTCGAGGATGGGCTGGACGTCTCGGATCGCGTTCCACAGGGTGCTGCGGCTGACGCCGAAGAGCTCGGCGAGAGCGTCGAGGGTGCAGACACGCCGGCGGTGAAGGAGGGTGGCGAGGATGCGGTCTCCGTCGGTGATCTTCTGCCGGAAGACGCCTCCGCGGGTTCCGGGACGGCGGTTGCCTCCGCGCTGTCGGTGGCGTCGCCGCTCGATGGCCGCGGCGTAGGGGACGATGAGTTCCTCGAGGAGCTGGTGGAGTGCTTCGCGTTCCAGGCCGGTGAGGTGGGGGTCGGTCAGGGCCTGTTGTTGCGGGGAGGTCATCGTGGCCGGAACATCGGTGACGCCATCGAGCCAGTCACGCAGGTCCTGGGCCCGGGTGAAGTAGCGCACGACGGTGGGGGTGATCGTGATCTTGAGTTCGTCCAGGAGCTGTCGGTGGCCTTGATGGCCTGGCCGATGGTGACCGGGTTGATGCCGAGCAGGTCGCAGAGCACTTTCTGCGGGCAGACCTGCCGCAGGTAGAGGACGGTGATCAGGACTTCGTCCTGATCACCGAGCAGGGCCCGGCTTCGGCCGGTGGTGGCCACGCGGCGTCCGCCGCGCAGGACGTAGCGGTGCTGTTCGGCCCTCGCGGCCTGGGCGGGTGCCAGGCGGGCGTGCAGTTCGCGCAGTTCCCCGGCGGTCATGCCGGTCAGGCGCGGGTCGGCCAGCATGGTCAGGGTCTGCCGCCTGGCGGCGGCGCTGTCGTCGGCACGGGGAACGGGGGCGGCTGCGCCGGTGGGGGCGATGCTGTAGTTCCATCGGCCGTGCCGGTCGTGCGGCGTGATCGGCAGGGCCTTCAGCTGGTCGCGGGTGATGGAGATGCCGGTCGGGTAGGAGCCGGTGTCGAGCATGGCCTCGACGCGCAGTCCGGTGCGGGTGGTGGTCGCGGCGATCGTGTTGCAGCCGCCGGAAACGGCGGGCCATTGACGCTGTTCACCATGGATCCCCGGGCCGGGCACGAACCCGCCCTGCACTCCTGGGCTCGGCCGCGCGGGTGTCCGGCCGCAGGGCGTTGTGCATGATCGTTCGGCAGCGTTCCCAGGAGGCGGGGACGAGGTGGCCGTAGACGTCGACGGTGGTCTTGATCGATTTGTGGCCAAGCCAGCGGGACATCTCGCGGGTCGGGATGCTGTGGGCCAGGGCTGTGGAGGCGAAGAAGTGCCGCAGGCCGTGGGGGGTGTACTTCGGGCTGCCGTCAGGCTTGACGATGCCCGCTTCGGTGAGTGCCTTGCGGAAGTGGTATCCGTAGGTGACGGCGGTGGGCATGGTGCGCTTGCCGCGCTCCCGTGGGGCGAAGAGGGCGTCGACGCTGTCCGCGGTCCTGGTGCCCCAGTGCCGTAGGTGGATCTCGATCTCGTCGGCGAGGAAGCCGGGAGTGGGAATATCGCGGTACTCGCCCTCCGCGCGGTGCTTGAGCGGGATGAACCGGGTGACGCAGTCCTTACGGTGAGCCTTGGAGCTGATCTGGCGTCGAATACGGAGGAAGCCGTCGCGGTGGCAGTCGGCGGAGAACGCGAGGGTCTCGCTGATCCGCAGCCCGGCACCGGACTGGAGGTAGATCGTGAGCCGGTAGTGGGGTGAGATCTGCTTGGCGATGAGGTCCACCTCGTAGAAGGTGGGGATCTCGTCCTCGTCAACCGCATGGGATCCGGCGCGCGGGAGCTTGATGCCGTCGGTGGGGTCGTCGGAGCGCCGCTTTTCCTTGATCGCGGTCTTGAAGATGCTGGTGACCATCTTCATGCGGTCGCGGACGGTGCTCGGGGCGAGTTTCTTGCTGAGGGCGGCCACGAAGGTCTCGACGTCCCGGGTCTGGATGCCGATGACGGTCTTGTTGCCCAGGGCGGGGAGGAGGTGGATGCGCAGGAAGCTCTCGTAGTTGCGCCAGGTGCCGTCGGTGATGACCTGGCGGGCCAGCCAGTCGGGGGCGTACTCGCCAAGGGGGATGTCGCCGCGCTGGGGATCGAGGTAGTAGCCCTCGTACTTATCGCGTTCCAGGCGTGCGGCGAAGGCTTCGGCCTGGGTCTTCTTCTCGAAGCTGGGCTGGCGTTCGGCCCGCGAGACGCCGGGCTCGCGGTAGCGGACGGTCCACGGGTGCCCGCAGCGGTCTCGTGTACAGGGGTAGTTGCTGTTGCGTTTGTCGCTCTTGCAGCGCTGGTAGACGGTGGCCACCGGTCGTGCATCCTCCTCGCGGGCCGGCGCGGGCTCGCGTCAGCCGTAGTGCTTGTCGAGATAGCGCTTGACCTCGCGTGCGCGGAATCGCAGGAGGCGTCCGACTTTCTGGGGCGGGATGCCCCACAGCCGGTACTTGTTCCTGACGGTGGCCTGCCTGACCCTGAGCCACGCCGCGACCTCCCCCACAGTCAGCAGCCGGCTGGCCACGCTATGGCCCAACGCGGCAGACACGGTTCCGGCCCTCCACCGGCTACGGGACACCGCCTCCGAGGACGCCGACGCGGAGGCCCAAGGGAACATCACCGCAGCCCTCGCCACGGCAGATGCCCATGCGCAGGTGCCGGAGTTCCGTGAGCAAACTGCGTAAGCAACAAGTCAGCACGGAACCAGCACCGGGATACTCCGACCCGTTGGGGGCTTCGCCCCATCCCACCCGGGCGCCCGTCAGCCGACGCCCGGCACGACAGCTGAAGACAGCAGAATCCGAGGCCGTCGACAACGACCACCCCTCACTGTATATCTATGCTAGATTTTAGATATACGGGAGGAGTTTCACATGGGTAAGACATTGATCGAGATCGACGAGGACGCATTGGCCGTAGCGCAGGACGCGTTCGGCACCAAGACCAAGAAGGACACCGTCAACCGCGCCCTTCGCGAGGTCAGCGACCGAGTCAAGCGCCACGAGGCCCGCATGGCAGCCGAACGCCTCGCCGCCGAGGCCCTGGACCTCGACGCCCTGACCGACAAGACCGCCTACCGCCCCGGCCCCGCCACTGACGACAGCAAGCAGGGACAGGCTGCGTGAAATACCTGGCCGACACCTCGGCAGTTGCACGCTTCCTGCAGCACGGCGCGGACGCCTGGGGGTGGGGAGAAGCACTGGACTCCGGACTGGTCGGCATGTGCGAGATCACGGAACTCGAGATCCTCCGCTCCGCACGCTCCTCCACACACCACAAACAGATGCAGCAGCACCTGAGCGGGTTCTACGCCTGGGTTCCAGTCCCGGACCACGCCTTCCAGCGAGCCCGCCAGGTCCAGCACCTCCTCGTCGACCACGGCGAACACCGCAGCGCCGGACCGGTCGACCTCCTCGTCGCGGCGGTGGCCGAACTGTCCCCACTCACCTTGCTGCACTGCGACCGCGACTTCGAGACCATCGCCCGGCACACCGGCCAGAACACGCTCATGCTCATGGACGGCACCCGACCGTAAACGCCCCTCGCCCACACCACCGAGGAAGCCCCCACCCCAGACCAACCTCTATACCCCCACGGGTATCCGTCAGATCCAGCCAAAATCCAGCCACGGTAAACCTCACCCGGATTCAAGAACCGTCACACACGCTTCCCACCTGCACAAAGACGCACGCACACCCGCGGCACACCCCTACCCCACGTTCCAGTCGAATTCCACCACGTTCGAACACGAAACACCATCCGACCTGCATGAATGCAAGACGGAAGGGCCTGTTCGAAAGATTCACACGTTGAAGCGGAACTCCACGACGTCGCCGTCGCGCATCACGTAGTCCTTGCCCTCCATGCGGGCCTTGCCCGCCGCGCGGGCTTCCGGGACCGAGCCTGTGGTGACCAGGTCGTCGAAGGAGATGACCTCCGCCTTGATGAAGCCCTTCTGGAAGTCCGTGTGGATCACGCCCGCCGCCTCCGGGGCCGTGGCGCCCTTCTTGATGGTCCAGGCGCGGGCCTCCTTCGGGCCTGCGGTCAGGTAGGTCTGGAGGCCCAGGGTGGTGAAGCCGACGCGGGCCAGGGTGACCAGGCCCGGTTCTTCCTGGCCTACGGACTGGAGGAGTTCCAGAGCGTCGGACTCGTCGAGTTCGGCGAGTTCGGATTCGAGCTTGGCGTTGAGGAAGATGGCCTCGGCCGGGGCGACCAGGGCGCGCTGTTCGTCCTTGAACGCGTCGTCGGCCAGTTCGTCCTCGTCGACGTTGAAGACGTAGAGGAACGGCTTCGCCGTCAGCAGGTGCAGGTCGTGGAGGAGTTCGGCGCGCTCCGTGCCCTGGGCGATGCCCGCGGCGAAGAGGGTCTGGCCCGTGTCGAGGATGGTCTTGGCCTCCTCGATGGCGGTGAGCTTGGGGGCCAGGTCCTTCTTGATGCGGGATTCCTTCTGGAGCCGCGGGAGGACCTTCTCGATGGTCTGGAGGTCGGCGAGGATCAGCTCGGTGTTGATGGTCTCGATGTCGTTCTTCGGCGAGACCTTGCCGTCGACGTGGACCACGTTCTCGTCCCGGAAGGCGCGGATGACCTGGCAGATCGCGTCGGACTCGCGGATGTTCGCCAGGAACTTGTTGCCCAGGCCCTCGCCCTCGCTCGCGCCGCGCACGATGCCGGCGATGTCGACGAAGTCGACCGTCGCCGGGAGGATGCGCTGGGAGTCGAAGATGCCCGCCAGGGTGGTGAGGCGGGGGTCCGGGACGCCGACGACGCCGACGTTGGGCTCGATGGTGGCGAACGGGTAGTTGGCCGCCAGCACCTCGTTCTTGGTCAGGGCGTTGAAGAGGGTCGACTTGCCGACATTCGGCAGGCCGACGATTCCGATCGTGAGCGACACGTGAACGACTTCCTACGAGGTACGGGGATAGGGGCGCGGCAGGGCCCGGTGTGATTCTACGGGTGGTGTCGCGGGCCCCGTGTGTGCGTCCTGTGGGACTCCGGCACTCCGAATGAGCGCATTCTGTGCCCCTCCCCGGGTTTCACCTGCCGCGGGGCCTAACGTGGAGCGATGCAGCATCACCGTACGAATACAGATCCTGACGGAGGGCGACGGCAGGTTCACGTCCCGCGACCGGCCCGCGAGCCCGACCCCGCCGGGGGGTCCGGGCCGGAGGAGAGCGCCGTGGTGTACCGGGCCGCGGCGCGGCGGCCCGTGCCGCCCGTGCTGCGGACGCTGCTGCGCCCCGCTGGGCCGCGGCTGACGGCGGCCGGCGGAGGGTTGCTGGCGGCGTCGGTGATGCTGGGCACGGGGGCGTTCGTGCAGGTGGTGATGGGGACCGCGCCGGTGTTCTTCGGGGTGGTGTTCCTGGTGCTGTCCGTGTGCTGCGCACTGTGGATCCGGCCCGCGGACGTCATCGCCGCCCCGATCGCCATGCCGATCGCCTTCGCCGCCGGGACGCTGGCCGTCGGCGAGGGCTCGGGCGGGATCTCCGCGCACGTGATGGCCGCCGGTACGACCCTGGCCCTGGAGGCGCCGTGGCTCTACGGGGGTACGCTGCTCGCCGCCGTCGTCGCGCTGCTGCGGCACTTCGCCATGCTCACCGTACGGCGCGGCCCCGGCGGGGGCGGGGAGCCGCAGGCCCGGCCGTCCTCCGGGGCGCGCCGGCGGGCGAAGCCGCAGCGGCGGGCCCCGGACCAGGCCGCGGCGGTCAGTCCGCCGCGCCGCCGCCCAGCGCAGCCGCCTCGGCGCGCAGGTCGCGGCGGAGCTCCTTCGGCAGGGAGAAGGTGATCCGCTCGTCCACCGGCTGGACGAGGTCCACGTCCACGTAGCCCCGCTCGGCGAGCCACTCCAGCACGCCGTCGACCAGGACCTCCGGCACCGACGCACCCGACGTCACGCCCACGGTCGTCACGCCGTCGAGCCACGCCTCGTCGATCTCCTCGGCCCCGTCGACCAGATACGACGCCTTCGCGCCGGCGTCGACGGCGACCTCGACCAGCCGCAGCGAGTTCGACGAGTTCTGCGAGCCGACGACGATGACGAGGTCCGACTCCGCGCCCACCTGCTTCACCGCGACCTGGCGGTTCTGCGTGGCGTAGCAGATGTCGTCGCTCGGCGGGTCCAGCAGGTTCGGGAAGCGGCCCTTGAGCCGGTCGACCGTCTCCATCGTCTCGTCCACCGACAGCGTGGTCTGCGACAGCCAGACGACCTTGTCGGGGTCGCGCACCTCGATCTGGTCGGCGCCCTCGGGCCCGTCGACGAGCTGGATGTGCTCCGGCGCCTCGCCGGACGTGCCGATGACCTCCTCGTGGCCCTCGTGGCCGATGAGCAGGATGTCGAAGTCGTCCTTGGCGAACCGGACGGCCTCCTTGTGCACCTTGGTGACCAGCGGGCAGGTGGCGTCGATCGTGGCGAGCCGGCCTTCCTTCGCCTCGTCGTGGACGGTGGGGGCGACGCCGTGCGCGGAGAAGATCACGATGTTGCCCGGCGGCACCTCGGCCGTCTCCTCGACGAAGATCGCGCCCTTGCGCTCCAGCGTCTTGACGACGTACTTGTTGTGCACGATCTCGTGCCGTACGTACACCGGAGCGCCGTATTGTTCAAGGGCCTGCTCGACCGCGATCACCGCCCGGTCCACCCCGGCGCAGTAGCCCCGGGGAGCGGCGAGTAGGACGCGACGGGCGGGCTGCGGCGTGCTCGAAGCAGTCATACGGCCATCGTACGGAACACCACCGCCCCGATTCGAGGGTGCACGACCTGCGACCCTCTCCGCCGGTGCCGCCCGGGTGTCGTACCCCGCCGTTAGGCTCGGGCGCATGGCGGTGAACACGGCCGAGACGCCCATGCCCGTCGGGCTCGTCTCGCGGAAGATCGGCGGCTGGATCGACCGGCTCGGCTCGCTGTGGGTGGAGGGGCAGATCACCCAGTTGTCGCGGCGGCCGGGCGCGGGCGTGGTCTTCATGACGCTGCGCGACCCGGCGCAGGAGGTCTCCCTGACGGTGACGTGCTTCCGCGACGTGTTCGACAAAGTGGCCGATGTCATACAGGAAGGCGCGCGGGTCGTCGTCTTCGCCAAGCCGGTCTGGTACGCGCCGAGCGGGCAGCTCTCGCTGCGCGCCGCCGAGATCCGCCCGGTGGGCGTCGGCGAACTGCTCGTGCGGCTGGAGCGGTTGAAGAAGGCGCTGGCCGCCGAAGGGCTCTTCGCGCCGGAGCGCAAGAAGCCGCTGCCGTTCCTGCCGCGCCGCATCGGCCTGGTGACGGGACGGGCGTCGGCGGCGGAGCGGGACGTGCTGGAGACGGCGCGACACCGGTGGCCGGCGGTGCGGTTCGAGGTGCGGCCGGTGGCGGTGCAGGGGGTCCACGCGGTGCCCCAGATCGTCAAGGCGGTGCAGGAGCTGGACGGCCTGCCGGAGGTGGACGTCATCATCGTCGCGCGGGGCGGCGGCAGCGTGGAGGACCTGCTGCCGTTCTCGGACGAGCAGCTCGTACGGGCCGTGGCCGCGTGCCGTACGCCGGTGGTCTCGGCCATCGGCCACGAGCCGGACAACCCCCTGCTGGACTATGTGGCGGATCTCCGCTCCCGTACGCCCACGCACGCCGCGAAGGACGCCGTGCCGGACGTGGGCGAGGAGCGCGTGCGGATAGAGCAGCTCCGGCTGCGCGCGCTGCGCGTGCTGACGGGGGTGCTGGACCGCGAGGAGCGCGGGCTGGCGGCGTGGCTGAGCCGGCCCGCGATGGCCGAGCCGTACGCGATCGTGGACGAGCGCGCGGAGGTCGTGGACGCGGTGCTCGCGCGCGGCCGGCGCACGCTGGCGCATCTGCTGGACCGCGCCGACTCCGAGTTGGAGCACACCCGCGCCCGGGTCGTCGCCCTCTCCCCCGCCTCCACGCTGAAGCGCGGCTATGCGGTGCTCCAGCGGCAGGACGGCGCGGCGGTGCGCGCGGCGGACGAGGTGAGCGCGGGCGAGGAGTTGCGCGCCCGGGTCGCCGACGGGGAGTTCGGTGTCACCGTCGGCCCGGTGTCGTAGGCGGGTCCTAAGGTGGGGGCCATGGCAGAGACGAAGGACCGGGGGACTCTCGGCTACGAGCAGGCGCGGGACGAGCTGATGGAGGTCGTACGCCGGCTGGAGTCCGGCGGTTCGACCCTGGAGGAGTCCCTGGCGCTGTGGGAGCGCGGGGAGGAGCTGGCGCGGATCTGCCGGCAGTGGCTGGACGGCGCCCGCGAGCGGCTCGACGCGGCGCTCGCGGAGTCGGAGGACGGGGCCGAGGGGGACACGGAAGAAGGGGACGAAGAGGCCGAAGAAGAGCAGGCCGCCGCCGATCGTACGGGCTGAGGCGTCCCGGCCCCGCACTCGATCCCGATGCGGGCCCGCTCGCGCCGCCTCCGTACGCGTACGGTCCCGGGGGGCACTCCCCTTCCGTACGGCAGGGGGCTACGGCGCTCCGCGGGCCCGGAGTCCGCTCACTTCTCCTTCAGCGCCGCCGCCATCCGCTCCATCTGCTGCACGCTCCCCGTGCCCGTGACCACGGTCGTCACACCGTCGCCCCTGTGCACCAGCGCGTCGTACGTCCTGCCCTGGTACTGCGCCCACTCCTCGCCCGCCACCTGCCGGGTCTCGCCCGTCGCCCGCGCGTCGTGGGTGACCTTGCGGATGAAGCGGTCGGGCTTCTCGCTCCCCTGCTCCACCGCCACGTACTCGTCGTCGGGCGTGACGAAGCCCAGGTGCCACGTCGTGCCGTGGTCGCCGGTCCCGCGGTACGTCACCGAGTTGGCCCGCCAGTCGTCCGGCAGCCCCACCGGCGCGACGACCGGGAACGGAGCGGCGCGGCGGGCCTGGCCCAGCTCCTGGCTGTAGGAGACGGCCTCCATCTCGTTGCCGTCGCCCTCGCGCGGGAGGACGCCCCAGTAGACGACCAACGACACCCCGCAGGTGACCGTCAGCGCGCCCACCAGATTGCGCACCGTCCGCATACTGTTCCTGTCTGCCACCCCTCCATCGTCCCTCATCTGCGGAGCGGTCCCTTCCCCGGGGTGCGGGCGGGCGGCGGACCACGGCGGAGCCGAACCGCTCATCCGAGGGGCAGTGTGCTCATAATGGCGATAAACGGATAGGCTCAGAGCCCCCCTTCTCACCCCCTCCCGCCGTCCGACCGAGCCGAAAGGTCCTCACGGATGTCGCAGTCCCATGAGACGCCCCACCACCTCCCCGAGCAACTGGAGGTGGCCCCCGAGGCCCCCGACCGCAACCTCGCCCTGGAGCTCGTCCGGGTCACCGAGGCCGGCGCGATGGCCTCCGGCCGCTGGGTCGGCCGCGGCGACAAGAACGGCGCCGACGGTGCGGCCGTACGCGCCATGCGCACCCTGGTCAGCACTGTCTCGATGAACGGCGTCGTCGTGATCGGCGAGGGTGAGAAGGACCACGCCCCGATGCTCTTCAACGGCGAGCGCGTAGGCGACGGCACCGGACCCGAGTGCGACGTGGCCGTCGACCCGGTCGACGGCACCACGCTCACCGCCAAGGGCATGGGCAACGCCGTCTCCGTGCTGGCCGTCGCCGAGCGGGGCTGCATGTTCGACCCGTCCGCGGTCTTCTACATGGACAAGCTCGCCACCGGCCCCGAGGCCGCCGAGTACGTCGACATCAACGCCCCCGTCGCCGTCAACATCCGCCGCGTCGCCAAGGCCAAGGGCGGCACCACCGGGGACGTCACCGTCTGCGTGCTGGACCGGCCGCGCCACGACGGGCTGGTGCAGGAGGTCCGCGAGGCCGGGGCGCGGATCAAGTTCATCTCCGACGGCGACGTCGCCGGCGCCATCATGACCGCCCGCGACGGCACCGGCGTCGACCTGCTGCTGGGCGTCGGGGGCACGCCGGAGGCCGTCATCGCGGCCTGCGCGATGAAGTGCCTCGGCGGCACGTTCCAGGGCCGGCTGTGGCCGCGGGACGACGCGGAGCGGCAGCGGGCGCTCGACGCCGGGCACGACCTGGACCGTACGCTGCTCATCGACGACCTGGTCAGCGGCGAGAACGTGTTCTTCGTGGCCACCGGGATCACGGACGGCGAGCTGCTGCGCGGCGTGCGCTACCGCGCGGACCGGGCGTTCACGCAGTCACTGGTGATGAGGTCGAAGAGCGGCACGATCCGGCAGATCGAGTCGGAGCACCGGCTGTCGAAGCTGCGCGCGTACAGCTCGGTCGACTTCGACCGGGCCCAGTAGCAGGCTCGGGCAGGCGGCGGGCGCGTACGGCCGGCACCCGCCGGCAGAACCGTTTGTCCTGACCCCGGGGCCGCTCAGCCCGCCTGCGCTATCCCGCGCGGTGCGGTCAGCTTCTCCGCCGTCTCCCGCCGCCTGCGCCGCGCCTGTACGACCCGTCGCTCCGCCGCCGTGAGGCCGCCCCACACGCCGTACGGCTCGGGCAGCAGCAGCGCGTGCTCACGGCACTCGACCATCACGGGACAGCGCGCGCAGACCCGCTTCGCGGCGGCCTCGCGCGACAGCCGGTCGGCGGTGGGCTCCTTCGACGGAGCAAAGAACAGCGCGGCCTCGTCCCGCCGGCACACCGCCTCCGTGTGCCAGGGATCCCCCTCTTCCCGCCGTCCGGAGCGCTGGATCGGCACCCGGGCTTCCTGCAGGGACTGCTGGTGGGACTGCAGCACGGTCCACTCCTGACGACGGCGATGGCGGATCAGGGACAAAGCTGTCTCGTAGGGCGTACGACCGTTCGCACCTGCAGCCGTACGGAGGAGACGATGCACGTGCTCTACCCGCTGTGCGCGCGCTTATGCGCCGAGTGGCCACCCGGGATGGCGGTGCTCCCCGGGGGTCCGCGGGGGCAGTTGGGGGCGGCGGGAGCGCGGTGGAACGGGGTCAGTGACCGAGGCCGTGCTTGCGCATCCGGTCCGTCAGGTTCTTCAGGAACTTGCCCTTTTTGCCCTTTGCTTCCACCCCGCCGAAGAGCGCGAACCCGGTGACGACCACCACCGGCGCACGCGGGTCGTCCGCCTCCTGCGCGTGCACGTCGAAGCCGCCGAAGATGGCCGTACCGGAGCCGCGCAGCGACACGTTGGCCGGGACCTTGATGTCGACGCCGCCGAAGATGGCGGTCGCGTTGATGACGATCTCCTGCTGGTGGAAGACGGCCTCGGTCAGGTCGATGTCGACGCCCCCGAAGAGCGCGAACGCCGACGTTCTGCGCCCCACGCTCCAGCGCCCCTTGCGCGTCGAGCCGCTGAAGATCGCGACGAGGGTCTGCGGCTGGGGCTGCGGGTACGGCGACGGGGGCGGCGGCGCCGCGGGGCCCGGCGCGCGCCGGCCGGCCGGCAGGTCGCGGACGAGCGGCTCCAGTTCGCCCACGGTCTTGGCGGTGTAGACGCCGTCGATCCGCTCGGCGTGCTCCTCCGGGTCCAGCCGCCCCTCGGCGAGCGCCTCGCGGAGGATGTCCGCCACCCGGTCGCGGTCCGCGTCGGAGGCGCGCAGCTCTCCCTCCGCGACCGGCTTCTTCGACAGCGACGGCTGGGCGGCGGGCACGGGGGCGTTGTCGCGCGGGGTCTCGTCCACGGCCCCAGCGTAACCAAACGCGATACATCGTGACTAGGGCCCCGGCGGCGGACGGAGGGGCACCTCGCCACGCCGCGCCCGCGCGGCCGTCCTAACCTGGGGGACGCACAGCCGCCGCCCGCCGACGACAAGGAACGCGATGACAGCCACCGCCCGCCCCGCCAGCCCCGCGTTCCAGTACACGGACCTCCTCCCGCTGGGCGCGGACACCACCGCGTACCGCCTGCTGACGAAGGAGGGCGTACGCACGGTCGAGGCCGGCGGGCGTACGTTCCTGGAGGTCGGTCCGGAGGCGCTGCGGCTGCTCGCCGCGGAGGCGATGCACGACATCTCGCACTACCTGCGCCCCGCCCACCTCGCCCAACTCCGCGCCATCTGCGACGACCCGGAGGCATCGGCCAACGACAAGTTCGTCGCGCTCGACCTGCTGAAGAACGCCAACATCTCGGCCGCGGGCGTGCTCCCTATGTGCCAGGACACGGGCACGGCGATCGTCATGGGCAAACGCGGGCAGCAGGTGCTGACCGCGGGCGGGGACGAGGAGGCGCTGTCGCGCGGGGTGTACGACGCGTACACCAAGCTGAACCTGCGCTACTCCCAGATGGCGCCGCTGACCATGTGGGACGAGAAGAACACCGGCAACAACCTGCCGGCGCAGGTGGAGCTCTACGCCACCGACGGGGACGCGTACAAGTTCCTCTTCATGGCCAAGGGCGGCGGCAGCGCCAACAAGTCGTTCCTCTACCAGGAGACGAAGGCGGTGCTCAACGAGGCGTCGATGCTGCGCTTCCTGGAGGAGAAGATCCGCTCGCTGGGCACCGCCGCCTGCCCGCCGTACCACCTCGCGATCGTCGTCGGCGGCACCTCCGCCGAGTACGCGCTGAAGACCGCGAAGTACGCCTCCGCGCACTATCTCGACTCGCTGCCCACCGAGGGCTCCCCCGCGGGACACGGCTTCCGCGACACCGAGCTGGAGGCCAAGGTCTTCGAGCTGACCCAGACGCTCGGCATCGGCGCCCAGTTCGGCGGCAAGTACTTCTGCCACGACGTGCGCGTCGTCCGGCTCCCGCGGCACGGCGCGTCCTGTCCGGTGGCCATCGCGGTCTCCTGCTCCGCCGACCGGCAGGCGCTGGCGAAGATCACGGCGGAGGGCGTCTTCCTGGAGCAGCTGGAGCACGACCCCGCGCGCTTCCTGCCGGACACCACCGCGGCGGAGCTGACCGCGGGGTCCGCGGCGGCCATGGACGAGGCGGTGCGGATCGACCTCGCCCGGCCGATGGCCGAGGTACGGGCGGAGCTGACGAAGTACCCGGTCAAGACGCGGCTGTCGCTGACCGGCCCGCTCGTCGTGGCGCGCGACATCGCGCACGCGAAGATCAAGGAGCGGCTGGACGCGGGCGAGGAGATGCCGCAGTACCTGAAGGACCACCCCGTGTACTACGCGGGGCCCGCCAAGACCCCCGAGGGCTACGCCTCCGGGTCCTTCGGGCCGACGACGGCGGGGCGGATGGACGCGTACGTCGAGCAGTTCCAGGCGGCGGGCGGGTCGATGGTGATGCTGGCCAAGGGGAACCGCTCCCAGCAGGTCACCGACGCCTGCGCCGCGCACGGCGGCTTCTACCTGGGCTCGATCGGCGGTCCCGCGGCGCGGCTGGCGCAGGACTGCATCAAGAAGGTCGAGGTCCTGGAGTACGAGGAGCTGGGCATGGAGGCGGTCTGGAAGATCGAGGTGGAGGACTTCCCGGCGTTCATCGTGGTGGACGACAAGGGGAACGACTTCTTCACCGACCCGGGCCCGGTCAAGCCGTTCGTGACGAGCATCCCGGTGCGGGGCGCGGCGCAGCCGTAGCCGGCGCGTACGGGCGGGGAGGGGCGGCCGGGGCGTACCGGGCGCCCCTCGCGGGCGTACGAGCCGGGCGGTACGCCGGCGCCGTCAGCCGCGCCGCGCGGCCGCCGCCCGGCGCCGTAGCGCGAACACCACGCCCCCGCCGCCCAGCAGCAGCGCGCCCGCGCCCAGCCCGTACGCCACGGCGCTGTCGGACTCGGCGGCGGCCCGCGGCTCGGCGTCGCGGTCGCCGCCGCGGCCGTCGTCGCGGGCCGCCGCCGGCGCGCCGGTCAGCTTGTCGATGTCCGGCGCGCACACCACCGCGGCCTCCGCGCCCTTCTCGTACGCGCACGCCGTCGCCGCCAGCTCGCCCGCCGTCGGCGCGCCGTCCGCGATCCGCGTGCGCGCCGTGAACTCCGCGTGCTTGTGCCCCTTCAGGTCCGCCGTCCAGGTCACCTCGCGACCGCCCCGCACCTTGCCGCCCGGGCCCGGCTCGACCAGGTCCATGCCGTCCGGCAGCGTCTGCCGGACCACCAGACCCTCGATCGGCCCGTCCTGGAGGCTGGAGACGCGGATCGTGTACGTGGCCTCCTGACCCGGGCCCGAGGTCTTGCGCGCGTTGTCGATGGCGATCTTCATCGCCGGTCCCGTCACCCCCCGCACGTCCTTCCCCTTGTCGTCCCCCTCGTCGTACGGGGCGGCGCCCGCCGGCTGCGCGGCGGCGGCGGCGAGCAGGGCGCAGGCGAGCGCGGCGGCGCGTGCTCCGCTGCGGAAACGGCGGGTGCGAAGGCTGGTCGTCACGTCACTCCTCGGGCCGAACCTGGCGGTTGTCTACCGATCTCTGCTGATCTCTTCCGGTCTCTTCTGGTCTCTTCTGGTCTCTTCTGGTCTCTTCTGATTTCCTCCAGTCCGTCGATTCCACCGCGCCCCCGTCCGTGCCCCCGGCAGCCGCCGCGGCAAGTCCGCGGCCGCCCCCGCCGAATCCACCGTTCGGCGCACCGACGGACGGCGCCGCGGGTGTCGGCGGGCGGTCGTATCCTCGGCAGCATGAGCCAGCCCGCTGACCGGTCCCCCGCAGAACGCCCCGCATCCGACGGCTTCCGCATCGAGCACGACTCGATGGGCGAGGTCCGCGTCCCCGCCGCCGCCAAGTGGCGCGCCCAGACGCAGCGCGCGGTGGAGAACTTCCCGGTCTCCGGGCTGCGCCTGGAGTCGGCCCACATCGCCGCGCTGGCCCGGATCAAGGCCGCCGCGGCGAAGGTCAACGCCGAGCTGGGCGTGCTCGACGAGGACGTCGCCGCGGCCGTGCAGGCGGCGGCGGAGGAGGTCGCGGCCGGCCGCTGGGACGATCAGTTCCCGGTCGACGTCTTCCAGACCGGCTCCGGCACCTCGTCGAACATGAACATGAACGAGGTGCTGGCGACCCTCGCGCAGGAGAAGCTGGGCGCCGGCGGACCGGTGGTCCACCCCAACGACCACGTCAACGCCAGCCAGTCGTCGAACGACACGTTCCCCTCCTCCATCCACATCGCCGCGACGGGCGCGGTCGTGCAGGACCTGATCCCCGCGCTGACGCATCTGCAGGCGGCGCTCGCGGGCAAGGCGGAGGAGTTCGCGGAGGTGGTGAAGTCGGGGCGGACGCACCTGATGGACGCCACGCCCGTCACCCTCGGCCAGGAGTTCGCGGGCTACGCGGCCCAGGTCGCCTTCGGCGTCGAGCGGCTGCACGCCTCGCTGCCGCGGCTGGCCGAGCTGCCCCTCGGCGGTACCGCGGTCGGCACGGGCATCAACACCCCGCCCGGCTTCGCCGCCGCCGTCATCGCCGAGGTGGCGCGGGCCACCGGGCTGCCGTTGACCGAGGCCCGCGACCACTTCGAGGCCCAGGGCGCCCGCGACGGCCTGGTGGAGACCTCGGGCCAGTTGCGCACGATCGCGGTCGGGCTGACCAAGATCTGCAACGACCTGCGCTGGATGGGCTCCGGCCCGCGCACGGGCCTCGCCGAGATCGCCCTGCCCGACCTCCAGCCCGGCTCGTCGATCATGCCGGGCAAGGTGAACCCGGTGGTCCCCGAGGCCGTGCTGATGGTCTGCGCCCAGGTCGTCGGGAACGACGTCACGGTCACCACCGCCGGCGCCTCGGGCAACTTCGAGCTGAACGTGATGCTGCCCGTCCTCGCCCGCAACGTGCTGGAGTCCGTCCGGCTGCTGGCCAACGCCGCACGCCTGCTCGCCGATCGCACGGTCGACGGCATCACGGCGCACGCCGGGCGCGCCCGGGAGTACGCGGAGTCGTCGCCGTCCGTCGTCACGCCGCTCAACCGGTACATCGGCTACGAGGAGGCGGCCAAGGTGGCGAAGAAGTCGCTGGCCGAGCGCAAGACGATCCGCGAGGTTGTCCTGGAGGGCGGGTACGTCGAGCGCGGGCTGCTCACGGAGGAGCAGTTGGACGGTGCGCTGGACGTGCTGAGGATGACCCGGCCGTGAGGCGCCCCTGGTTACCATCGTCTGATGCACGGGCCAGACGCGACGCTTGACAGCGACAAGAACGTCTCCGGCGGCCGGTGGACGCCCGGGGACCACATCCTCTGGCGCTACCGCGCCCATGGGCCCGGGGCGGCCGGGACAGCCTGCGCCGACGGCACGGACAGCGCCGGGGACGCCGGCCGGCTGGGCCGTACCGTCGCCGTCTGCCGCCCGGTCACCGTCGTCCGCGACGACGCCGAGACGCTCGCCGTGTGGGTGGCGCCGGACACCGAGTGCGTACGACCCGTGCTCGCCGACGGCACCGAGTTACACCGCGAGCCGCTGGCCACCCGCTACACCAAGCCGCACCGCCCGTTCCGCACCCGCTGGTTCGGCGCCGGCGTGCTCAAGCTGGCCCGGCCGGGCGAGCCCTGGTCGGTCTGGCTGTTCTGGGAAATCGACTGGACGTTCAAGTCCTTCTACGTCAACCTCGAAGCGCCCCGGGTGCGCTGGGCCGGGGGCGTCGACTCCGAGGACCACTACCTGGATCTGGTCGTCCGCCCGGACCGCTCCTGGGAGTGGCGGGACGAGGACGAGTTCGCCGCCGCGCAGCGGGCGGGGCTGATGTCCGCCGCCCGGGCGGCCGCCGTACGGGACGCGGGACGGCGGGCGGTCGACGCCATCGGGGCGTGGGGACCGCCGTTCTCCGAAGGCTGGGAGCGCTGGCGCCCCGACCCGAAGTGGACAGTTCCGCTTCTTCCGGCGGATTGGGACCGCACACCCGCGCGCTTGTCTTCATGAGACCCTTGCTGCGCCCCGGTAGGTCAAACGTAGGATCGACGTCCACAGCACGCAGTACCCACAACTCAACCCGCCCTGTGGAGACTTGGGTGGAACGGCCGGATGGACGGTACCGACACGTGACGGAGCGCGACAGGCGGCGGGCAGCCGCCGAGCGGACGGAGTCCGGCAACACCCTTGCCGCCGCCGGCACGGACGGGGCGGTGTCGCCGACCCCACCCACCGCGAACTCGGGCGAGGCCATCCCCGACCCGCGTGACGCCCTGCACCGTGCGAAACCGGCGCAGCCCGCGAAGGCCCCGGGGGCCGCCGCCGGCGGCGTACCGGCGCACCAGGGCGCCGACGACACCCCCAGCGGCGGCCGGCCGCGCCCCCAGCCGGGCGCGGACGGGGACGCCGACCCGGCCCCGGGGATGGGCCGGCCGGAGGAGGACGCCGCGTCCGCGCGGCTGCGGTTCCTCGGCGCGGCCACCCGCAGGATCGCCCGCGGCATCGACCTGGACGAGATCGTGCTCGGCCTGTGCCGCTCCGTCGTCCCGTCCTTCGCCGACGCGATCCTCGTCTACCTCCGCGACCCGCTGCCGGTCGGCGACGAGCAGCCGACGGAACCGTTCCGGCTGCGCCTGCGGCGTACGGACCGGATCACCGACGGCGTCGAGGACGTCGACAGCATGGGCGGCAGCCGGCTGCTGCCCGCGGCGGCGGAGCCGGACGCCCCGGGCCTCGGCGCGGCCGAGCAGGTCGACGTCGTACGGGCCGGGGCGCTGCTCGAAGTGCTGCGCGGCGTCCGCCCGGTGTTCGGCGAGACGCTGGCCGCCCGCGCGGCGCTCATCGAACTGCTGGGCCGCGAAAGCCCGCTCGCCAACGCGCCGGCCGACAAGCGCACGATCGTCGCCCCGCTGCGCGGCCGCCGCCGGGTGATCGGGGTGGCGGTGCTCGTACGGGGTCCCGCGCGGCCCGCGTACGGGCAGGACGACCTGCTGATCGCCGCCCAACTGGCCACGCACACGGCCCTCGGCGTCGACAAAGCGGTCATCTACGACCGCGAGGCGTACATCGCCGACCAACTGCAGCGCACGATGCTGCCCGAATACCTGCCGGAGCCCACCGGCGTCCGCCTCGCCAGCCGCTACCGGCCCGCGGCCGAGACCGCGCGGGTCGGCGGCGACTGGTACGACGCGATCCCGCTGCCCGGCAGCCGGGTCGCGCTGGTCGTCGGCGACGTGATGGGCCACTCGGTGACCTCCGCGGCGATCATGGGCCAGTTGCGTACCGCGGCGCAGACGCTGGCGCAGCTCGACCTGCCGCCGCAGGAGGTGCTGCACCACCTCGACGAGCAGGCGCAGCGCCTCGGCGACGACCGCATGGCCACGTGCCTGTACGCGGTCTACGACCCCATCGCCCACACCCTCACCGCCTCCAACGCGGGCCACCCGCCGCCGGTCCTGCTCCGCAGGGACGGCTTCAGCGAGGTGCTGGACGTGCCGCCGGGAGCGCCGATCGGGGTGGGCGGCGTGGGCTTCGAGGCGGTGGAGCTGCAGGCGCCGCAGGGCTCGACGCTGCTGCTGTACACGGACGGCCTGGTCGAGTCCCGGCTGATGGACGTCTCCACGGGCATCGACCAGCTCTGCGCGCGGCTGACCCGCACCGCGGCCCTCACCGGCCCTGGCAACCCGCCGCCGCTGGAGCCGCTGTGCGACGAGGTGCTGGACGTCCTGGGTCCGGGCGACCGGGACGACGACATCGCCCTGCTGGCGGCGCGGCTGGACGGCATAGCGCCCAGCGCGGCGGCGCAGTGGTCCCTGGACCCGCGGGCGCAGGCGCCGCGCGAGGCGCGGTCGCTGGCGCGGGGGGCGCTGGCGGGGTGGGGTCTGGAGGAGCTGACGGACATCGTGGAGCTGCTGGTGAGCGAGGTGGTGACGAACGCGGTGCGGTACGCGCAGCGGCCGGTCACGCTGCGCCTCGTGCACACGGACAGGCTGCGGTGCGAGGTGGTGGACGACGTCCCGCAGTTGCCGCGGATGCGGCGGGCGGGCCCCGCGGATGAGGGTGGGCGGGGGATGTTCCTGGTGAACAAGCTGGCCCGGCACTGGGGCGCGGAGCGGCTCAGTGTGGGCAAGGTGGTGTGGTTCGAGATCTGAGGGGCCGGGGGCCGAGGGCCGGGGCGCCGTGCGCACTCGGCCGGGCAGGGAGGGCTGTTCCCCGACCCCGCCCCTTCCCGAAACCCAGGGGCTCCGCCCCCGAGCCCCCCGGGCCCGAGCGCCTACGGCGCCGGGCGCCGCAGGCGCGGGTGGCCGTCGGGGCGCCGCCGCAGGCAACCCGCGGCTGGGAGCGCCGGGGGAGGAGTTGCACGCGGGATTACGGGCTCTCCCGCCCCGCGCAGCAGGCCACGGCTGGAAGGGCACCCTGCGGCCGGCAGACTGGCGCTGCACGCCGAGTAGCGAACCCCCCTCCCCGCGCGGCGGGGGGCGGGGCGGCGCCCCGCGAGGCCGCGGTGCGGCCGACAGGGCGGAGCGGTACAGGGAGTTGCGGGCCCGCCCGCCTCGCGCCGCAGGCACGGGTGGCAGCGCAGGCGCCGCACGCGGAGTAACGGCCCAGCCCGCCCCGCGCCGCAGGCAGCAGGGGCCGGGGCGAGGCCCCAGGAGGCCACCCTGCGGCCGACAGGGCGGAGCCGTACAGAGAGTTGCGGGCCCGCCCGCCTCGCGCCGCAGGCACGGGTGTGGGGTCCAAGGCACAGCCCCGGGTTTCGGGGAGGGGCGGGGTCGGGGCACAGCCCCCGGCCGCTTCGCGGGTGCGGCGCGGCCGCCTCCCGGTCGCCCTCACTCACAACCCGGTAGCGCGGGCAGCGTTGCGGTTTCGGTGAGTTGGATGGCGTCCCTCGCGTCCGCCGCCTTCGCCTCGCCCTCCGGGTACGCCACCCCCAGCCCTCCGTCCCGCGCCAGCGCGTACCCGTATCCCGGGGTGATCCGCGCGTACGTCCGCGACCGCAGGTCCAGGGCCCAGGCCGCCTCCGTCGTGCGCCACGTCACCACCTCGCCGCTCACCTGGACCTGGTCGATGCCCCCCAGCTCCGGCTCCGCCGCCGCTCCGCCGCCCCCGCCCCGTACCAGCGGCAGCGGCTTCGGCCAGCCCTCCCGCCACACGTACAGCCGCGGGCGCTCCGGCTCGCCGCCCGCCCACGCCCACGTGCGGCCGTCCGACGCCACGTACCGGACGTTGCGCAGGGCCGCGATCGGGCCCGGGAGTTCCGCCCGCCGCAGCGTGTCCGTCGAGACCGCGGCGAGACGGGTCTCCGGGCCGCCCGACGGCGACTCGGACTGGCGCAGCCACACCAGCAGGCCGCCCGCCGCGAACGGCGTGTCGACGACGCCCTCGTACACCGTCCGCCGCTCGCCGCCGCCCAGGTCCCGCGCGTACACCGCCGACCGGCCGCCGCCCGTCCCCTGCGCCCAGAACAGCCGCCCCGACCGCACCACGGCCTGCACGAACGGCCCCGGCACCGCGCTCTGCCCGTCCGCCGCCCGCTCCGCCTCCGCGACCGCCTTCCGGCGCCCGCTCGTCGCGTCCCAGGCGTACAGCGTCCAGGGGCTCTCCACCTGCCGGCCCTCGACAACGTCGAAAACAAGCCACCGCCCGTCGAAGTCCGCGCTGCCCACCTGATGCTCGACGGGGTCCGCGAGCCGCATCACCCGCCGCTCCTCGTCCCCCTCCCGCAGCACGATCGACCGGTCCGCCCCGGACGACTGCAGAACCGACCACCCGGCCCCGGGCCCGACCTCCGTGAGCACCGCCCGCTCCCCCTCCGGCACCGGGACCCGCCCGGCCGCCAGCGCGTCCGACCAGCCGTCGGGCAGTTCCACCTCGCAGGCCCGGTCCCGTACGGGCGCGCCGGTCGGCGGCGCCGCCGTGGGCGAGCCCCCGCGTGACCCCTCGCGCGACCCCGCAGGCGACTCCTCGCCCGGCCCGTCGCCGCCTCCCGGCGAGCACGCTGCCGTGCCCGCCAGGAGGACGACCGCGCCCAGCGCCGCGGCGGCTACGCCGCGCGCGCGGAGCGCACCGGGCCGCCGGGCCTCACCAGACGTACCCACGACCGCCCATGATGGTCGTGATGGTGTCCGACGAGATGGTCGCGGTGCGCGGCACGCTGCCGGCCCACGAGATGACGCTCGTCGGCACCCCGCCCACCGGGTCGCGGTACTGCACGGTGCGCGCCCCGTCGTCGCTGTGGCCGTCTATCGACACCCAGTGGAATATCTCCCGGTTCGGGTGCCCGACGAGGTGCGGGCCGCCGACGACCTCCCAGGCGTTGCCCGCGATCGCGTAGTCGCCCGAGGTGTTGTGCACGATGTGGTCGCGGAAGTTGGCCTTGTCCGTCGCGGTCGGCGTGTACGGCAGCGCCTTCGGTACGTACCCCGCTCCCGGCAGGCGGTAGTTGAGCACGTCGGGGATGGGATAGCCGGTCGGGTTGGGGACGTTCGCGTTGATGCCGTACCAGGCGGTGCCGGAGGAGTTCGTACGCAGCTCGCTGCCGGCCTGCGTCTGGGACCGGTTGCCGACCTCGTCGCGCGCGGACTGCGTGATCACGAGGGTGGCGGGGCCGCAGTAGTAGGAGTTGATCTGGGACTGCTGTACGGCGCCGGAGGAGACGATCGCCGCCGCCCCGACGTCGCCGCGCGCGGCGGACCGCCCGGCCGCACCCTTCGCCGCCGCGGACTTCTCGGCCAGCAGCCGCCGCTGCTCCGCCGTGAGCCGCTCGGCGGGCAGGGTGTCCGTACGTTCCTTGTACGCGCCCGCGGCCGCGGCGCCCGCGGCGGGGCCCGGCTCGGCCGCCTGCGCGGGGCCGCCGGTGAGCACGAGGGCGGCGACGAGTACGCCGCCCGCTCCGGCTGCGGACACGGCTCGGATAGAGGACATCGCTGTCTCCTGTCGTTCGTGGGGGTGACACGGGGACGGTGATGCCGGCGTCTGCTCCCGCAGGCAGCTCCATTCTGACCGGTGTAGACCACCCACCGGAAGGGGGCATGACAACCCAGCTACAAAAAGTGATAGCACTTTGCTAGTGTTCCACCGACCGCCAAGGAACGAGAACGGGGACTTCACATGACCGACCAGCAGCCACACGACCAGCACGCCCCCGACATGCCCGCGCCGCCCGTCGCCGAGCGGCAGGCGAACAGCATCGGCGGCGCCCTCGCCCTGGTCCTCGGCCTCGCCGGCGCCCTCGCCGGTGCCGGCCTGCTCGCGCTCGGCATCGCCCTGGGGGGCGATGGCATCCTCGCCGCGGGCATCCCGGTCCTCGTCCTCGGCGCCCTGCTCTTCCTCGCCGCCCTCGTCGCGATGGCCGGGCTGAACATGGTCGAGCCCGGCGAGGCCCGCGTCGTGCAGCTCTTCGGCCGTTACACCGGCACCATCCGCGACGACGGCCTGCGCTGGGTCAACCCGCTCACCACCCGCCGCAAGATCTCCACCCGGGTGCGCAACCACGAGACCGCCGTCCTCAAGGTCAACGACGCCCGCGGCAACCCCATCGAGCTGGCCGCCGTCGTCGTCTGGCAGGTCGAGGACACCGCGCAGGCGGTCTTCGCCGTCGACGACTTCACCGAGTTCGTCGCCACCCAGACCGAGACCGCGGTCCGGCACATCGCCATCGAGTACCCGTACGACGCCTACGAGGACGACGAGTTGTCGCTGCGCACCGACGCCGAGGAGATCACCGAGAAGCTGGCCGAGGAGCTGACCGCCCGGGTGCAGGCGGCCGGCGTGCGGATCATCGAGTCGCGCTTCACCCACCTCGCGTACGCGCCGGAGATCGCCTCCGCGATGCTCCAGCGCCAGCAGGCCGGCGCCGTGGTCGCCGCGCGGCGGGAGATCGTGGACGGGGCGGTGGGCATGGTCGAGGACGCGCTCGCCCGGCTCACCCGGGAGGACATCGTCGAGCTGGACGAGGAGCGCAGGGCGGCGATGGTCGGCAACCTCATGGTCGTACTCTGCGGCGACCGCGCCCCCCAGCCCGTGCTCAACACCGGGTCCCTTTATCAGTGACGGACGACGGCCCCGACCGCACCCCCCGGTCCCGGCGCAAGCAGGTGCTGCTGCGGCTCGACCCGGCCGTGCACGACGCGCTGGCCCGGTGGGCGGCGGACGAACTGCGCAGCACCAACGCGCAGATCGACTACCTGCTCCGCCGGGCCCTCGCGGATGCCGGCCGGCTCCCCGGGAACGCCCGCCCGCACCCTCGCCGCGGCCGCCCGCCGCGTGAGCCGGAGGAGTAGCCGCCCCGGCCCCGCATCCCCCCGGCAAGCCGCCCGGCACCGCGCCCACCAGCGGTGAGGCACTACACACCCCGTCTATACACAGTACGTATACACACGGTGTAGAGTCCTCGGCATGACGATCGGCCACACCCTCCTCGGGCTCCTGGAGTCGGGCCCCCGCCACGGTTACGACCTGAAACGCGCCTTCGACGAGCGCTTCGGGCACGACCGCCCGCTGCACTACGGGCAGGTCTACTCCACCATGTCCCGGCTGCTGAAGAACGGCCTCGTCGAGGTCGACGGCATCGAGCCCGGCGGCGGCCCCGAGCGCAAGCGCTACGCCATCACCGACGCCGGCATCACCGACGTCGCCGGCTGGCTCGCCACCCCGGAGAAGCCCGAGCCGTACCTGCAGTCGACCCTGTACACCAAGGTCGTCCTCGCGCTGCTCACCGGCCGCGACGCGGTCGAACTCCTCGACGTGCAGCGCGCGGAGCATCTGCGCCTGATGCGCGAGCTGACCCGTCGCAAGAAGGGCGGCGACCTCGCCGACCAGCTCATCTGCGACCACGCCCTGTTCCACCTCGAGGCCGACCTGCGGTGGCTGGAGCTGACCGCCGCGCGCCTCGGCAAACTCGCCGCGGAGGTACGCGCATGAGCACCACACCCGTCCCGGGACCGCTCGGCGAGCCGGCGCCGATCCTCACCGCCACCGCCCTGCGCAAGGTCTACGCCGGCACCCCCGCGCTCGACGGCGCCGACTTCGCCGTCGCGGCCGGCGAGACCGTCGCCGTCATGGGCCCCTCCGGCTCCGGCAAGTCGACGCTGCTGCACTGCCTCGCCGGCATCGTCCCGGCCGACGCCGGCACCGTGACGTACGCGGGCCGCGACCTCGCCGAGCTCTCCGACGCCGAACGCAGCGCCCTGCGCCGCCGGGAGTTCGGCTTCGTCTTCCAGTTCGGCCAGCTCGTACCCGAGCTGACCTGTGTGGAGAACGTCGCCCTTCCGCTGCGTTTGACGGGTCTCGGCCGCCGGGACGCGGAGCGGGCCGCCCGCCCGTGGCTGGAGCGGCTGGAGGTCGACGACATCGCGCACAAGCGGCCCGGCGAGGTCTCCGGCGGCCAGGGCCAGCGCGTCGCGGTCGCCCGCGCGCTGGCGACCACGCCGCGGGTGATCTTCGCCGACGAGCCGACCGGTGCGCTCGACTCCCTCAACGGCGAGCGCGTCATGGAACTGCTCACCGACGCCGCGCAGGACAGCGGCGCGGCCGTCGTCCTGGTCACCCACGAGGCGCGGGTCGCGGCGTACGCGGACCGCGAGATCGTCGTACGCGACGGGCGCACCCGCAGTCTGGAGCCGGCCGGCCGATGAGCGACGTGACGTACGCCGAGAAGAAGCGCGGCACCCGCCCGCCCCACTCCGCGGGCCCACCGCCGCCCGACCCCCGCGGCACGCTGCGCGTCTGGGCCGACGACCTGCGGATGGGCCTGGCCTTCGCGCTCCGCGGCGGGCGCGAGGGCTGGATGCGGACCGTGCTCACCGCGGTCGGCGTCGGCCTGGGGGTGGCGCTGCTGCTGCTCACCACCGCCGTCCCGGGCGCCCTGGCCAACCGCGACGAGCGGGAGCTGGCCCGCAGCGAAGTCCTCGCGTCCGACGCCGAGTACGGGGGCGGCACCCTCCTGATGGGCAACGTCGACACCGAGTACGAGGGCACCATGGTCCGCGGCAGGCTGCTGCGCCCCGAGGGCCCGGGCGCCCCGCTGCCCCCCGGGCTCGACGCCTTCCCGAAGCCCGGCGAGATGGTGGTCTCCCCCGCGCTCGCCGACCGGCTCGACGACGGCGACGCGGACCTGCTGCGCGAGCGCCTGGACTACGGCATCGCCGGCACCGTCGCCGACACCGGCCTGAGCGACCCGGGCGAGCTCGTGTACTACGCGGGCAGCGACGCCATCGAGGCCGCCGACGTCAACGTCAGCCGGATCGCCGCCTTCGGCGACGACGGGGACGGCGGCGGCATGGACCCGGTGCTGCTGCTGCTCGCCATGATCGTGTTCGTCGCCCTGCTCATGCCCGTCGCGGTCTTCCTCATCGCGGCCGTGCGCTTCGGCGGCGACCGCCGCGACCGCCGGCTCGCCGCGCTCCGCCTCGTCGGCGCCGACGGGCACGCGGTGCGCCGGATCGCCGCGGGCGAGGCGCTGGCGGGGGCGCTGCTCGGACTCGTGGTCGGCGCGGGCCTGTTCCTCGCCGGGAGGCAGCTCGCGGGCGCCGTGTCGGTCTACGGGATGAGCGTCTTCACCTCCGACCTGAACCCCTCGCCGGCGCTCGCCCTGCTGGTCGCCGCGGCCGTGCCCGCCGCGGCGGTCGGCGTCACCCTGCTCGCGCTGCGCGGCGTCGTCATCGAGCCGCTGGGCGTCGTACGGTCGGCGCGGCCCCGCCGGCGGCGCATCTGGTGGCGGCTGCTGCTGCCCGCCCTCGGACTGGGCCTGCTCGCGCCGATGATGGGCCGGGGCGAGGACGCCGGAGCGTTCCCCGAGTGGCAGGTCATCGGCGGCACCGTCCTGCTGCTCACCGGCATCACCGCGCTGCTGCCCTGGCTCGTCGAGGCCGTGGTCGCCCGCCTCGGCCGCGGGCCGACGTCCTGGCAACTGGCCGTGCGCAGACTCCAGCTCAGCAGCGGCACCGCCGCCCGGCTGGTCAACGGCATCGCGGTCGCCGTCGCCGGGGCCATCGCACTGCAGATGGTCTTCGCCGGCGTCGAGGACGACTACAGCAGGCCGACCGGCAACGACACCTCCAGATATTAGCTCGGCATCTACGTCGACGCGGGGCAGGACCTCCGCGTGGGCGACCGGGTCGCCACCGCCGAGGGGGTCCGGGAGACCGTCAGCCGGATCACCGTCGAGGTGGCCGACACCGCGCGCGATCCCGAGAACTTCGCCACGCTGACCGTCGGTTCCTGCGCGAAGCTGCGCACGCTGGCGAAGCTGCCCGACTGCCGCGACGGCGACGTCTTCCGCCTCACCGACACCTACGGCAGCGCCGACGTCCGCCGCATGATCGCCGACGGCGACCCGCTGTATCTGAACCCGTCGTACGAGGGCATGCCGGGCAAGGCGCTCGCCTGGACCCCGCCGGCCGGCACCCGGCCGGCCAAGGCCCTCCGCGACGGCGACGGCAACCTGTACGACGGCATCATCTCCACCCCGGGGGCCGTCCCCGACGTCCACGACTCCGGCGTCTTCAACGCCTGGGTCGACGTGCGGCTCGACCCGGCCGTGCCGGACGCGGCCGAGCGCGTACGCAACGTGGTCGACGGCCTCGACCCGCTGCTCTCCGTCCACACGCTGTCCAGCGAGGTCGTCGAGGAGGACTTCGCGGGCATCCGCACCGGGCTGGCGGTGGGCGCCGCATGCGTCCTGGTGCTGATCGGCAGCAGCCTGCTCGTCGGCCAGCTCGAACAACTGCGGGAGCGCCGCAAGCTGTTGTCGTCGCTGGTCGCCTTCGGCACCCGGCGCTCCACACTCAGCCTGTCCGTGCTCTGGCAGACGGCGATCCCGGTGGCGCTGGGCATGACCCTGTCGATGGGCTTCGGGCTCGTGCTGGGCACGGTGCTGCTGCGCATGACGGCCACACCCGTCGCGGTCGACTGGACGTCCGTGCTGCTGATGGCCGGCGCGGGCGCGGGGGTCGTCGCCGCGGTCACGGCGCTGAGCATGCCGCTGCTGATCCGGCTGATGCGCCCGGACGGGCTGCGCACCGAATAGGGACCGGGACCGGCCGGGCGCGCGTCATAGGGGGGCGCGCCGGGCCGGCCCCGTACGGACCGCGGGGCTAGGGTCCGTCCGTTCTGTAGGGTCGGGCGCGTGGCACTCGACGCGCTCAAGTCGGCCCTCCCCGGCTACGCCGGGGACCTGCGCCGCAACCTCACCTCCGTCGTCGACGACGGGCGGCTGCCCGAGCGGCAGTTGTGGGGCGCCCTGCTGGCCTGCGCCATCGCCGTACGCTCCGCCCCCGTGCTGCGCGCGGTCGCGCCGGAGGCGCGGCGGCGGCTGACGCCCGAGGCGTACGGGGCCGCGGGGGCGGCCGCCGCGGCGATGGCGGCGAACAACGTCTTCTTCCGCGCCCGGCACCTGCTCTCCGACCCCGGCTACGGCCATCTGCGCACCGGGCTGCGGACGAACGTGCTGGGGGCCCGGGGCGTGCCGAAGGCTGACTACGAGCTGTGGTGCGTCGCCGTGTCCGCGGTGGGCGGCTGCGGGGCGTGCCTGGACGAGCACGAGGCCGCGCTGCGGCGTACCGGCGCGGACCGGGAGACGGTGCAGGAGGCGCTGAAGGTCGCCGCGCTCGTGCACGCCGCCGGCACGGTCCTCGACGCGCAGGAGGCGCTCGGCGGCTGACCGCGGCCGGCGACCGGCGCCCCGTACGAGCCGGTGCGTCAGCCCTTCGGGTCGCCGCTCTTGGCCTCCGGGCCCTGCCGGGTCGCCGCCGCGGCCTCCGCCGTCTCCGCGTCCGACCCGGGCGCGGGGGCGTCGGTCGGCGTGGCCGGTGAGATCTCGAGGACCGTCGACCCGTACGGCGGCGGCCCCGGATCCGCCGCGTGTTCCCGGTGGTACGCCTTGAGGTATCCGACCGCCGTGTTGAGCACCGCGATCAGCGGCACCGCCACCACCGCGCCCGGGATGCCCGCGACGAGCGTGCCGATCGCCACCGAGAGCACCACCGCGAGCGGGTGCACCCGCACCATGCGGCCGAGGATGAACGGCTGGAGGACGTGCCCCTCGATCTGCTGCACCAGCAGCACCACGCCGAGCACCAGCAGCGCGGTGACGAGCCCGTTCGTCACGAACGCCACCACCACCGCGAGCGCGCCGGAGACCAGCGCGCCGACGAGCGGCACGAACGCGAAGAGGAAGATCAGCACGGCCAGCGGGACGGCCATGGGCACGTCGAGGATGAAGATGCCGATGCCGATGAACACGGCGTCGATGAACGCGACCAGCACCGTGCCGCGGACGTACCCGGTGAGCGTGGCCCACACCTTCGGCCCCGCGCCCGCCACCGCGTCGCGGGCGTCGGTGGGCACGAAGTTCAGGCACCAGCGCCAGATGCGCTCGCCGTCGTAGAGCAGGAAGAGCGTGACGAACGCGGCGATGGCGGCGCCGGAGAAGAACTCCAGCACGTACGAGACGCCTTCGAGGCCGGCGGAGGTGACCTCGCTGGAGTTCTCGCCCAGCCAGTCGCTTATCTCGTTGCCGATGTTGTTGATCTGCTTTTCCTGCACGTGGAACGGCCCGTCGATGAGCCATTCCTGCGCGTCGTCGATGCCCTGCTGGATGCGGTCGGTCAGATCGTCGATGTTCTCCATGATCTGCCAGACCACGAACCAGCCGATGAGGCCGATCGCGACGAAGCCGCCGACGAACGTGGTGGCGGTGGCGAGCCCCTGGCTGAAGCCCCAGCGGCGCAGCCGCGCGACCGTCGGCTGGAGCAGCGCGGTGACCAGCAGGCCGACCGCGAAGGCGATGACGACGAGGCTGACGACGCTGATGATCTGCATCAGCACGTAGATCAGGCCGGCGAGGACCAGCAGCCGCCAGCCCACCTCGGCCGCGACCCGCACCCCCCACGGCACCACGCTGGCCGGCGCGGGACGCGGCGGCGGGCCCGGGGGCCGGGCGGCGGCGGCCGGCTCCGCGACCACGTCCTGGGGGGCGTCCTGGGGGGCGTCCTCGACGGCGGCCTCCCCGGCCGCGGGCTTCCCCGCACCGGCAGCGGCGGCAGCAGCGGCGGCCGCGGCCCGGCGCCGCTCCGCCATCCGGCTGGCCCGCTCGCCCACCCCGCCGAGCCAGTCCGTCATCTTCGACATAGAAGTCCTCACGCCGCCTACGGTCCCGCCGCAGTCCCGTCCGTCACCCGCACGACCGTACACGGCCCGCGCATACGGGAGCGGTCTGCTCCGGTCATCTACGACGTGCTGGACCGGAGCGGCGGTTCCGTACCCATGCGAAACGCCCCCGGCGGCGGAGCCGGGGGCGTTTCACGTACGCGCGGGCGCGGGATGCCGGGGTTCAGTACCAGCCGTTGGCCTGCCAGAACTCCCAGCCGCCGCAAGGGCTGCCGTAGCGGTCGTTCATGTAGCTCAGGCCCCACTCGATCTGGGTGGCGGGGTTGGTCTGCCAGTCGGCGCCCGCCGAGGCCATCTTCTCGCCGGGCAGCGCCTGCATCAGCCCGTACGCACCGGAGCTCGGGTTGGTGGCGGTGTAGTCCCAGCCCGACTCGTGGTCGACGATGTTGCTGAAGCACTGGTACTGGTCGGCCGGCACCATCTGGCGGGCCATGGCCTGCACATCGGCGACGGAGTAGGACGACTGCGGAGCGAAGTCGCCCGCGTCGGCGGACGCCGACTCGGCCGCGGCCGAGCGGCTGGCGGCCTCCGCGGCCTCCCGCTCCTTCTCGGCGGCTTCCTCGGCCGCCTTGCGCTCTGCGGCCTCCTTCTTCTCCTCCGCGGCCTGGGCGGCGGACTTGCGTGCCGCCTCCTCGGCCGCCTTACGGGCGTCCGTGTGTGCGGCGTCCGCCTGGGCGTCCGCCTGCTCCGTGAGGGAGGCGGTCTGCACCTGGGCGGAAGCGCCAGCGGGTACGTCGGCGAGGAGCGTCGCGTCGGCGGCGGTCGCCTCGACGTTGGCCGTCGAGTCGTCGCCCTTCTCCGCGCCCGTGGCCACGCCGACGACAGCGCCGACAGAGGTGACCGCGGTGGCGGAAGCCACGGCGAAACCCCGGACCGAAATCCGGCTCACACAAAGTCCTTCCAGCATCGCCCGCTTCGGTGACCTCGCGGACGCGTCCCTGCCCCTGACACTGGCCTCCCCTTGTTCCGGACCGCCGACTGTGGCGGACCGACTGGTCACGGGAGGCGCGGGCCCGGCAGCCCCCGCGTCCGCGGGGACCGTTACAGCGCTCGGGCGGCGTACGGCGGCTCTGTTCAGTTGAGTCGTGCTGCACCGGGGTCGGTGCGGGGCCGTACGCAGGGCCTGACGAGTCCCAGACTCTGCCGGAGACGGACACCCGGACGCAATTCCCCGTCCAGTGGGAAAGCTCACACCGCGTTTGCCCCTCGCTGTTGACGGAAACCCGTGCGCAGCACTGGGCGCAACAGCTACGCTGCTGCGCCCAGTTCACACGTTCGGGAAGAAGCACGGGGAGCAGTATCCCGTTATACCCGGCCCTCTTCCAGCATTTCGGTCACCAGCGCGGCGATCGGCGACCGCTCGGAGCGGTTGAGCGTCACATGCGCGAAGAGCGGGTGCCCCTTCAGCTTTTCGACGACGGCCACCACCCCGTCGTAGCGGCCGACGCGCAGATTGTCCCGCTGCGCCACGTCATGGGTGAGTACGACGCGGGAGTTCGTCCCGATCCGCGAGAGGACCGTGAGCAGCACGTTCCGCTCCAGCGACTGCGCCTCGTCGACGATCACGAACGCGTCGTGCAGCGAGCGGCCCCGGATGTGGGTCAGCGGCAGCACTTCGAGCATGCCGCGGGCGATGACCTCCTCGATCACCTCGCGCGAGGTGACCGCGGACAGGGTGTCGAAGACCGCCTGCGCCCACGGGCTCATCTTCTCGGCCTCGGTGCCCGGCAGATAGCCGAGCTCCTGACCGCCGACGGCGTAGAGCGGGCGGAAGACCATCACCTTCTGGTGCTGCCGGCGCTCCAGCACCGACTCCAGGCCCGCGCAGAGCGCCAGCGCGGACTTGCCCGTACCGGCCCGCCCGCCCATCGAGACGATGCCGACGTCCTCGTCCACCAGCAGGTCGAGCGCGATCCGCTGCTCCGCGCTGCGGCCGTGGATCCCGAAGACCTCGCGGTCGCCGCGCACCAGCCGGACCCGCCCGTCGGGGGTGACCCGGCCGAGGGCCCGGCCGCGCTCGGACTGCAGCACGAGCCCGGTGTGCACCGGCAGGTCGTCCGCCTCGGGCACCGAGACGACCTCGGCGGCGAAGAGTTCGTCGACCTGCTCGCCGCTGAGCATCAGCTCGGCCATCCCGGTCCAGCCGGAGTCCGTGATGGCCAGCTCCGCCCGGTACTCCTCGGCGGCGAGGCCCACGGACGACGCCTTGATGCGCAGCGGCAGGTCCTTGGAGACGACGGTGACGTCCTGCCCCTCGGCCTGGAGGTTGCGCGCGACGGCCAGGATGCGGGAGTCGTTGTCCCCCAGCCGGAAACCGGCGGGGAGTACCCCGATGTCGGTGTGGTTCAGCTCCACGCGGAGGGTGCCGCCGAGGTCGCCGAGCGGGATCGGGGCGTCGAGGCGGCCGTACCTGATCCGGAACTCGTCGAGCTGGCGGAGCGCCTGGCGGGCGAAGTAGCCCAGCTCAGGATGGTGCCGCTTGGCCTCGAGCTCGGTGACCACCACGACGGGCAGCACCACCTCGTGTTCGTCGAAGCGCGCCATGGCCATGGGGTCGGCCAGCAGGACGCTCGTGTCGAGGACATAGGTGCGCCGGTCAGGCTTCTTGCTGTTCACCACGGATGGACGAACCCCCTCGGATGAGGTCGGCACGCGACGGAGTCGCGGGGATCGGGCCGGGCGTCCGGACCCGTGCGGGCCACGCGGGCGCGCAGGACCGGGCCCCGGCCCTCCGCTCCGTCCGTACGTGCGATGGTGCGCTGCGCACGGACCTCGTGATGCGGCACGTGGTGCAAAGGGCCCTCCCGGGCGGGCGGTGCGGTGGACCGCCTGCTAGCACGGATATTCCCTCGCGAGCCCCGGGGCATGCAATGCCTGTCGCCGAGGGGCCGTAACGGTGGATACGTGCTAAAGCGTGCGCAGCGGGGGTCTCAGCCGCCGAAGCGGCGGTGGCGGGCCGCGTAGTCGCGCAGGGCGCGCAGGAAGTCGACGCGGCGGAACGCGGGCCAGAAGACCTCGCAGAAGTAGTACTCGGAGTGCGCCGACTGCCACAGCATGAACCCGGACAGCCGTTGCTCGCCGCTGGTGCGGATCACGAGGTCGGGGTCGGGCTGGCCGCGGGTGTAGAGGTGCTGCGCGATGTGCTCCACCTCGACGGTCTCGGCCACGTCGGCGAGCGTCCTGCCCTGGTCGGCGGCGTCGCCGAGCATCGAGCGGACGGCGTCGGCGATCTCCTGCCGGCCGCCGTAGGCGACGGCGACGTTGACCAGCACGGCCCCGCTGCCGGGCCCGGTGACCACGTCGTGGGTGGCCTCCTCCGCCTCCTTGAGGACCCGCTGGGTGCGCATCGGCAACAGGTCGAGGTTGCCGACGTGGTGCACCTGCGCGCCGCCCCTCCCGGCGACGCCCGAGACGGCCTCCTCGATGATGGCGAGCAGCGGGTTCAGCTCGGGCTCCGGCCGGTCCAGGTTGTCGGTGGAGAGCAGCCAGAGCGTGAGCACCTCGACGTCGGTCTCGCGGCACCAGCGGATCAGCTCGTGGATCTTCTCGGCGCCGGCCTGGTGGCCCTGCGCGGTGGTGCCCCCGGCGGCGCGGGCCCAGCGACGGTTGCCGTCCAGGATGACGCCGATGTGCTTGGGCACACGGGCCGGGTCGAGACGGCGCTCCAGGCGCTTCTCGTAAACGCGATACACGATGCCGCGCCAGGTCATCCGGCGTTCAGCCCTTCCGTCGTACGTTCGGAACACCCCCCGGAAGGCGCCACAGTACTGCCCGCTATGCCACAGTCCTGTCACAGGGGCGCACCGGGTTCGTGATAGGCAGGTTTTGTGAACAGTCTTTTGCCTTACCTGCCAGCAGACACCCGTTACGACGCGATGACCTACCGCCGGACAGGTCGCAGCGGCCTCAAGCTCCCGGAGATCTCCCTCGGTCTCTGGCACAACTTCGGCGACGACCGCTCCCTGGAGTCGCAGCGCGCCATCCTGCGCCGCGCGTTCGACCTCGGGGTGACCCACTTCGACCTGGCGAACAACTACGGCCCGCCGCCCGGCTCCGCGGAGGAGAACTTCGGCCGGATCTTCGCGGCCGACTTCCGCCCGTACCGCGACGAGCTGGTGCTGTCGACCAAGGCGGGCTACCTGATGCAGCCGGGTCCGTACGGCGAGTGGGGCTCGCGTAAGTACCTGCTGTCGTCGCTGGACGCGTCGCTCGGCCGCATGGGCGTGGACTACGTCGACATCTTCTACTCGCACCGCTACGACCCGGACACCCCGCTGGAGGAGACGATGGGCGCGCTGGCGTCCGCCGTGCAGCAGGGCAAGGCGCTGTACGTCGGCGTCTCCTCGTACACCGCGGAGCAGACCCGCGAAGCCGCCCGGCTGCTGCGGGAGATGGGCGTACGGCCGCTCATCCACCAGCCCTCGTACTCGATGATCAACCGCTGGACCGAGGACGACGAACTCCTCGACACCCTGGAGGCGGAGGGCATGGGCTGCATCTCCTTCGCGCCGCTGGCGCAGGGGATGCTGACCGACAAGTACCTGGACGGCATCCCGGCGGACTCGCGGGCCGCGCAGAACAAGTCGCTGGATCCGGAGCTGCTGACGGACGAGGTGGTGCGGCGGCTGCGCGGGCTGAACGAGATCGCGCGCGGCCGCGGGCAGTCGCTGGCGCAGCTCGCGCTGGGCTGGGTGCTGCGGGACCCGCGGATGACGTCGGCGCTCATCGGCGCGTCGAGCGTGGCGCAGTTGGAGGCGAACGTCGCGGCGCTGGGCGCGGCGGAGCTGACGGCGGCGGAGCTGGCGGAGATCGACGGGTTCGCGAAGACGACGAGCGGCGTCAACATCTGGGCCGGACGCGGCTGAGAGCCCGTACCGGAGGGCGCCGGGCGGTGCCGTCCGGAGGAAAGGGAACGGGCCGGTCCGTGGGGGGGATACGGACCGGCCCGAGGGGGGGAGTTCCACCATAACCCAGGGTGAGGGGTGCTCAGTACCGGAACGGACGGGTCACCTCGAAAAGTGCTCGCACGGTGACGTTCCGTATACGAACTCCGCTGCGATCAGGTCACTCGCACGAGGCGGTTCGCGGCTCACGGGAGGGGTTCGGGGGGCGTGCGGGGCGTACGGGCAGACCCGTCCCCGCGCCGCTCAGCCGGCCGCCAGTCCGCCGGCGACGAGCCCCGCGAAGGCCCCGACGATCATGAAGGGGCCGAACGCAATGCCCGTCTTCCGGCCGACCCTGCGGGCCGCCAGCATGGTGATCGCGTAGCCCGCGCCCAGCAGCAGACCGGCGAACGAGCCGGTGAACAGCACGTCCCAGCCGTACCAGCCGAGCGCGACGCCCAGCACGAGCGCCAGCTTCACGTCCCCGAAGCCCATGCCGGCGGGGTTGAGGAAGAAGAGCAGAAAGTAGATCGCCCCCAGCGCGAGGCCGCCCAGCAGGGCGCGCGTCCACGATCCCGCGCCTCCTACGAGCGCCGCACCCCCCAGCAGCACAACGGCCGCCCCCGCGAGCGGCAGCGTCAGGACGTCCGGAAGCCGCCGCACCGCCCGGTCGACGGCGAAGAGCAGCACCCCGAACGGCGCCAGCAGCAGCCAGACCGCCAGCTCCGGCTCGGGACCCGTGGCCGCGGCGAGCGCGGCGCAGGCGGCGGCGGTCGCGGTGGCCGGGAGCCGGACGCGCAGCCCGTAGGGGCTGCCGCCGCACTCCTTGCACGTCGCCGGGCCGGCCCAGCCCGGCAGCGGGTGGTCCCTCGGACAGCGGTCGCGCCACGGCTCGTCGGCGGCCACGGAGAGCCGGTAGGCGGCCCGGGGCAGCAGGGCCCCGGCGGCGGCACCGTAGCCGGCGGCGAGGACGACGAGAAGGACGGCGAGCACGGGGTGAGCCTAACGGCGCTCCCGCGGGCGGGGCAGGGGCGGGTCGGCGGCGGTACGGTGGCGGCCCGGGGGCCGGGGCCGGGGACCGTACGGGGTGGCTCCCGGCCCGTAGCGACACCTCGGGGGGAGGCCCGCCATGCCCACCTGGCCCGACGGACCCGCCACGCTCACCGTCGGCACCGGCACGGACCCGCTGCCGCTGGAGGTGGCGTCCTCCTTCGCCCGGCGCAGCCGCGGCCTGCTGGGCCGCGAAGGACTGGCCGGCGCCCTCCTCCTCACCCCCGCCCAGGGCGTGCACACCCTCGGCATGCGCTTCGCCATCGACGTCGCGTATCTCGACCGCCGGCTGACGGTCCTGGCCGTACGCACCATGCCGCCAGGACGCCTCGGCCGCCCCCGGCTGCGGGCCCGGCACGTACTGGAGGCGGAGGCGGGCGCGTTCGCCGGCTGGGGCATCCGGCCCGGGGTGCGCCTGGGCGTCGGCCCCGCCCCGGCGGGGGCGGGCTGACCGGGCGGCGGGAGCGTCAGTGGCGCTCGCTACGATCGAAAACGACCGTGATCGCGGCCCGTACGCCGGGCCGCGGCGCGGACGGCGTACGGACGTACAGGGGGCACCACCGTGGGGATATTCGGTCGCAAGCCGCGCCGCGACGGGCGGGACACCACGCGCGACGCCTCGTTCGAGTTCTTCTCCGAGGACGAGGGCGCCCGCTTCCGGGCCGGGGTCCACGCGGCCTTCGCCGAGCAGGGTCTCGAGGTGACGGTCGGCGCGGACGCCGTGACCGACAGCTCGGGCCGGCGGTTCGGCCTGGGCAACCTGGCGGCGGTCTGCCACAACGACACCCGCGGGCCGCGCGTCTGGCCCGAGCTGACCCGCCGCCACATCGGCATCATGCTGCGGGCCATGGAAGGGCCCTCGGTGCTGGACACCATGCCGGCGGAGAAGTTCCGCTCCCAGCTCTACCCGCGACTGCTGCCCGACGAGATGACCGGCTCCGACGGCTTCGACTACGCGCGGCCGCTCGCCGAGGGGCTGCGCGAGGTGCTGGCGCTCGACCTCCCCGAGAGCGTCATGGTCCTCCCCCGCTCGTCGCTGGAGCCCTTCGGCGACGTCGCCGTGTTGCGGGCGCGGGCGCTGGACAACCTGCGCCGGCTGCGCGTCGAGGCGCACGAGACGATCGAGCAGGAGGAGGGCGCCCGCGTCGACGTGGTGATGGGCGAGTCGATGTTCACGGCGAGCCTCGTGCTGATGCTGGACGAACTGGTGCCCCGCATCACCGGCCGCGGTCTGAGCACCGACGGGGCGCTGGTGGCGATGCCGTTCCGGCACCAGCTCGCGTTCCACGCGATCCGCGACCGGCACGTGATAGCCGGCCTCAACACCCTCGCGCAGTTCGCCGCGGCCGGCTTCGAGGAGGGCGTCGGGCGGATCACGCCGGACGTCTACTGGTGGCGGGCCGGTGTGCTGACCCGGCTCAGCGCGATGGACGAGGACGGCATCAAGATCATGGTGGACGGGGAGTTCCAGGCGGTGCTGGAGCGGCTCATCGAGGGCTGAGCCCGACACCCGGGGAGCGCACGGGAGTTACCCGGTGGCGGCCCGCCGGCGGCCCGCCGGCCAACGCTTCTCGACGCACCCCGAGCGCCCCTGGTACGCGCGCGGAACCCGGCCTACGGTGGTGGGCCGGAGAACCGGCGAAGACCGCGGCGGGAAGCCGAAGGAAGCAGCCATGGGCGACTGGTGGTCCATCGAGGTGCTCGACGCGCACTCCTCCGCACTGCGGTGGAAGGACGCGTACGAGTACGCGCTCGTCGAGTCGGCGATCAGCAACCGGGCCTCGGCCTGGGAGTGGCACGTCCACTCCGACGGGATCGTCTTCGAGATAGCGTTCCGCGAGGAGAGCGACGGGGAGGCGTGGCGCCGGCTGCCGGGCGTACGGGCGGCGCTGGACGCCGTGCCCGACCCGGCTGGCGGACTCCTCGTCCGCCGCGGCCCGGACGGCACCGCGTGCTGCCGCGGGCCGCTGGCCGGGAACGCGCGGAAGAAACGGTAACAACGGGCTCTTCGGGAACTAAGTGCCGTTCCGTGTCGTCATTCGTTTCGAGGTTTGTGCCCGCATTGGGCGGCCTTGGGCGCGTCGTGTTCCGGCGCGCGGTACGTGACATACGGCGGGGAGACCGATGAGCACCGAGCACGGCCCTGATGACCTGGAATGGCGGAGAAGCAGCTACAGCCGCGGGGCCGGGGCCAAGTGCGTGGAGGTCGCCGCCGGGGCCGGGGTGGTGCACGTACGGGACTCCAAGACGCCGGACGGTCCGGTGCTCACCTTCACGCCGGAGGCGTGGGCGGCGTTCACGGTGTACGCGACCCGCACGCCGGGGACGGTGCGCAGGTTCTGAGCGGGGCTCAGGAGGTCCTGGGCGCCCGTGCCGGGCAGTCGTCGCCGCGCTCCCGGGAGAAGCTGAGGACGTCCCGGTGGCGGATCTCGTCGCCTTCGCGGTCGTTGACGACGACGACGGGCAGCTTCTCGACGCAGTCGGCGAGGAGTTGCTGCATGTGCGCCACCTTGATGCCGACGGCGATGCGGCGGCCGGCGGCGTCGTCGGCGAGGTCGGTGGAGATGACGGTCCGCACCGCGGTGTCACCCTCCCACTCGGTCTCGACTCCGGTGACGTGCTCGGCGTACTCGGCGGGGGCGTAGGCCGACGCGCCGGCCGACCGGCCGGCGGCGGGGCGCAGTTGGGCGGAGTCGGCGGGCAGCCCCCGCAACACGTCGTCGGCGAGCCACAGCACGCCGCCCAGCACCACCGCGGCACCGGCCACGGCGGCGGCAACCCGCAGCACCCGCCCCACGAAGGTCACGCGGTCCTCGCCCCCTCCCGACACGCCGACGCGAGCATACCGGGCACGACGGACATCCGGGTCACTGCCCCCGGGGGAAACTCACCTCGACCCGCCGGTTCTGCTTCCGGCCTTCCTCGGTGGCGTTGTCGGCGATGGGGTAGTCCTCGCTGTAGCCGCGGACGACGTAGGTGATGTCGGCGGCCTGGAGGGTGTTGGTCAGCTCCTGGTGCACGGCGTTGGCGCGGTTCTTGGAGAGCGTGACGCCGTGCGCGTACGACCCGAGGTCGTCGGTGAAGCCGAAGACGCGGACGGTGTCCGGGCTGTTCTGCTCGATCTCGTCGGCGATGGCGGCGATCCGGGACCGCGCCTGGCCGGTGAGCTTGGCGCTGTCCTTGGGGAAGAGGACTTCGGCCTGCAGCGCGATGGTGATGGTCGAGTTGGAGTCAGACCGCCGCTCCTCGCCGCCCTGGGTCTCGACGACGGAGACGATGTCCAGCACCTTGGGCTCGTCGAGGGTGGCACCCTCCTCCAGCCGGAGATCGGGGTCGGTGACGTCGGTCTCGACGGGCGGCGGCGCGGAGGTGCTGGTCCCGGGCGGGGAGGAGGGGACGGGAACGTCGTCCTGCACGGGGAGCGCGTGCGCGACACCGGGGGTGGCGGCGAGAAAGGAGGCGAGCGCGAGCGCTACGCCTGCACGGGAGGGCATCGCGGTGCTCACCTCATTCGGAGATCTCTAGGTTGGACGGGGGGAACGTGGGGAGCTGGAACTCGACCTCGGTGGTCTCGTCGGGCGGGGCGGGGAACTGTATGTAGACGGTCAGCGTCTCGCCGGCGTCGAGGCTCGCGATACCCGAGGTGCACAAGCAGCGCATCTCGGTGTCCCGCAGCGCGTAGTAGCGCTTCTTGCCCTCCGAGTCCACGAACGTGGCACCCATGAGGGACGACTTGTCCGCCCCCTGCTCCCGGCCGGACCAGTCCTGGATGTGCAGGAAGTCCTCGGTGCCGGTGTTCTCCAACTCGCCGTTGAGCGTGACGAACCCGCCGCCGTCGCGCTTCAGCTCCAGTATGCGAAGGACGATGCCTTCTTTGTTCTTCACTTCGGCGATCGGCTCCGACGGAACCTCCTCGTCGCCGGCGTCCTGCTGCCCTTCACCCTTGGCGTCGGAGTCGCCGCCGCCGGACGTCTCGGAGGTGTCGGACGACTTCGCGCCGCCGTCGACGTCATCGCCGCCGCTGCCGCAGCCCGCGGCGGTGAGCGCCAGGGCCGCGGCCAGCGCCACGGTGGCGGCTGCCCTGCGCGCCCTGCTCGTGCCCCTCATGCTCATTGCCAGCTTCCTTCGCAGTTCAGTCGACGAGACGTACGGAGAACAGGTCGTCGGGGTCGGGAAGGAGGTCGATGTCGTCCGGGTCGAGGGACCAGTCGCCGCCCTCGCAGTCGAGTTCGAGCGGCGGCTTGTCGCGGTCCTCGTCCTCATCTTCGTCGTCGCGACCGCCGTCGCCGTCGCCTTCGCCGCGCCCGCCGTCGTCCTGGTCCCGGCCGTCGTCCTCTCCCCCGGAGCCGTTGGGCTCCTGCACGTCGCAGCGGGATTCGAGGACCGCCGTGGCGGTGGCCTCGGAGCGTTTGCTCTCCGTTCCCGGCACGAGCGTGTCACCCACTGCCTCCCGGTTGCGTACGGTCACGGTGAAGCCGTCGTCCGGGTCATAAACACGGTCGCACGCAGTCGTGTCCGCGTCGTTCTTGGCGGCGAAATCCTGCGCCGCGGCGCAGGCGGACCCGTACTCGAAGCCCTCGCCTCCGAGGAGGTCGTCCCACGAGTCCGGGTCGAGGAGCGTGTCCAGCAACCCTTCCGACAACTGCTCGCGCGCGTCGTGGGCGGCGGCCAGCGCGGCGGCGTCGGCCGCCCCCTGAGCATCGTTGCGGTTCGCGGCGGCCTGGCCGACGGCGAAGTACGCGACGGCGAGGAACAGCAGGCCCGCAATCCCGGCGATATAGAGCGGGAACGCCTGACCTGAGTCATCCCTCAGCCGATCTTTCCGATCTGGTCCTGGATCTTGCCGAGGATCAACTCCCCCAGCCCCGACTGGATCAGCACCAGCACGATCACCACGGCCACCGCGATGATCCCCAGGTACTCCACCGCTGTCTGCCCCCGATCGCGCTTGCGGCCGTGGTGCAGCCGCTGGGTGGCGGCCAGGGACCTCAGCAGCACGTCGTTGGGTTTCCACATGCGGTCTACCTCCGGAGTCGGACAACGCGGCCGTTGCCGTCGGTCCGTCAAGCCAATTGTGGTCTGTAACAGCGGACTTGGCGTCAGGAACGGCCATTTTCCGTCCTCCCCCTCGCCGCCCGCCTTACACCTGCGGCGGCCCGCGCCGCGGCGCGTCCACGTGCGCAGCGTAACCGGACGCTTGCCGACTGTCCCACACCCCCCTCGCGCATGCGAGAGGTCGGCGGGGAATACCCCGGGATGTCTGCCTCCCGGGTGGTGTCGGTCGTCCCGGGTACCGTCGCCGCATGACGAGACTTGCCACCGTGTTCATCCCCCAGTTCCCTCCCGAGCAGCTTCGCGCCGTGGCGCGCGCCGCCGACGAGTCCGGGATCGACGAGTTGTGGGTGTGGGAGGACTGCTTCTACGAGAGCGGGGTCGCCACCGCCGCCGCCGTGCTCGCCTGGACCGAGCGGGTGCACGTCGCCATCGGGATCCTGCCCGTGCCGCTGCGGAACGTCGCGCTGGTCGCCATGGAGGCCGCCACCCTGCACCGGCTCTTCCCCGGGCGGGTGACGCTCGGGGTGGGGCACGGGGTGCAGTCGTGGATGGGGCAGGTGGGGGCGCGGGCCGCGTCGCCGCTGACGTTGCTGCGCGAGCATCTGACCGCGCTGCGCGCGCTGCTCGCCGGGGAGAAGGTCACCGTCGACGGGCGGTACGTCACGCTCGACGGCGTCGAGCTGGCCTGGCTGCCGGCCGCGGCACCGCCGGTCTTCTCCGGGGGTACGGGGCCCAAGACCCTGCGGCTCACCGGGGAGTCGGCCGACGGGACGATCCTCGCCGGGGGTGCCTCGCCCGAGGTGGTGCAGGAGGCCGCCGAGACGGTACGGGCCGGGCGCGAGGCCGCCGGGCGGGGCGGGGAGCATCCGCTCGTCGCCTCGATCCTCGTCGCCACCGGGCCCGGCGCCGAGCGCCGGCTCGCCGAGGACGCCCGCCGGATGGGCTGGGACCCCGCCGCGGAGGCCCACGTCGCCGGGGACGCCGCCGCCGTCGCGGCCGCCGTGGACCGCTGGGCGGCGGCCGGGGCGACGACGGTGGTGCTGCAGCCGACCGCCGACGAGCCGGATCCGGTGGCCTTCGTCCGGTGGGTGGCCGAGGAGGTGCGCCCGCTGGTGTCGTAGCGCCTCCGCGAAGGGCTCCATCCGCTACTCCGTCAGCACGCCGAACTCCGAGCCGGAGCCCAGGTACACCGCCGTCACCAGCAGGATGATCGTCGCCGGCACCATCAGGCTGGTGATCAGCAGCGTCGCCTTCGGGATCGCCCGGGACGCGCGCCGGCGAGCGTTCTGGGCATCCGTGCGCCGCTGGTCCGTGGCGATCTGTATGAGCGTCTCGACGATCGGCGCGCCCAGGTCCTCGCCCTGCTGGAGCGCGGTGACGAACTGGGCGACCTGCTCGGAGTCGTTGCGGCGGCGCAGTTCCTCGAACGCCTGCCGGCGGGAGACGCCCATGTCCATCTGGCGCAGGGTGATGCGCAGTTCGTCGGCCCAGGGGCCCGAGTAGCGCTCGCTCACCCGGTCCAGCGCCTGCCGGAAGCCGAGCCCCGCGCTCACCACCACGGCCAGGACGTCGAGGAAGTCGGGCAGCGTGCGTTCGATGACGTCGCGCCGCTTGCGCACGGCCGCCCAGATGCCGACCTCCGCCCAGCCGTAGCCGAAGGCCGCCAGCACCAGCGCGCCGACCCACTGGCCGGAGGAGAGCAGGGTGAGCGCGCCGCCGTAGCCGATGGCGGCGTAGACGGCGCGGCGAGCGGCGTAGCGGTCGATCGTCAGGCCGCCGGGGTTGCCCGCGCGGTCTATCTTGCGGCGCTTGTTCTCCACCGCCCGCCGGCCCATCAGCTTCAGCACCAGCGGCGCGAACCGCATCCCGAGCCGGTCGACGAGCGAGCCGACGACGGTGGTGCGGGTGGCGCCGACCTCCAGGGCCACCTGGAGGTCGCTGGGGAGCTTGACCTCGGCGCGGTAGACGCGGATGCCGCTGAGGACGCCGAAGACGGCGAGGCCGGCGGCGGCGGCGAGGAGCAGGCCGAGGGTTCCGTATGCCATGTGAGTCCCGGCCCCTCAGACGTCGATCTTCGCGAGCCGGCGGATGAGCAGAATGGCCAGCGCGTACAGCCCGACCGCCGTCAGCACCGCGCCCTGGCCGAGCGGCGAGGAGCCCATGCGCTCGATGGATCCCGGCATCACCTGGTCGGTCAGGAGCAGGGTGCCCACGCCCATGACGGGCACGGTGTACGCGGTGAGGGTGACCTGCGAGAGCTGGGTGCGCACCTCGCGGCGGGTCTCCTTGCGGTCGTTGAGGGTGCCGGTGAGGTTCCGCAGCGAGCCGACGACCTGGCCGCCGGCCTTGTTGGAGAGCACCAGCGTGGAGACGAGCACGGACAGCTCGCGCGACGGCAGCCGCTCGGCGAGGTCGCCGAGGGCGTCGTCGAGCGGTACGCCCACGGCGAGCTGGTCGGTGACCTTGGTCAGCTCCTCGCCGGCCGGCGCCTCCAGCTCCTCGGCGGCGAGGCCGAGCGCGGTGCGCAGGGCGAGGCCGGCCTGGGTGGCGTTGGCGAGGATGCGGGAGAGGTCGGGGAGCTGGTTGATGAACGCCTCGATGCGCTTCTGCCGCTGCCAGTTGAGGCAGGCGTGCGCGCACCACACCCCGATGAGCCCGGCGATCGGGCCGAAGAACGCGGCGAACAGCGCGTCGGCGAGCAGCCACAGCACGGCGACGCCGGCCAGCACGTACACCGTGAACTCGCCCGGTGTGACGTCCAGCCCGGTCGTCGCGATGCGCCGCTCCAGATAGCGGCCGATGCGCGTCGGCCGCACCCGCCGGTCGACCTCCGCGAAGCGGCGCCGGGACCGCCGGTCGCCGGCGTCGGCGAGCCGGTCGAGCAGCTCGGCGCGGCGGGCGCGGCCCGCGGCGTAGACGGCGACGCCGCACACGGCGAGCGCGCCGGCGAGCAGCGACAGGCCGACGACGAGTGCGAACAACTGCTGGCGGTCCATCACCGCGCCTCCCGCGTCTGCAGGTGCCGCTCCGAGGGCGCCACCCCGAAGGCCGGCGGTACCGGCTCGCCTGCGTAGAAGAGGCGGTCGCCGGTGCGTCGCGGCAGCGGCGAGAACTCGAACCGGCCCCGGACGATCCGGTCCGAGCTGATCGGCAGGGCGCGGAAACGGCAGACGGACACCAGTTGGTAGACCTCCCGGCCGCGGGACGACAGCATCACGATCTCGTCGATCTTGCGGGTGCCGTCGGTGTGCCGCGCGAGCTGCACGATCACGTCGACGGCCGAGTTGATCTGGTCGCGCAGCGCCTCGAAGGGCACCTCGACGTCCGACATCGACGCCAGCGTCTGCAGCCGCATCAGGGCGTCCTCGGCGGAGTTGGCGTGCACGGTGGCCAGCGAGCCGTCGTGGCCCGTGGACATGGCCTGCAGCATGTCCAGCGTCTCGCCGCCGCGCACCTCGCCGACGATGATGCGGTCGGGGCGCATGCGCAGCGAGTTGCGGACGAGGTCGCGGATGGTGATCCGGCCCTTGCCCTCGACGTTCGGCGGGCGGGATTCGAGCCGGATGACGTGCGACTGCTGCAACTGCAGCTCGGCGGCGTCCTCGACCGTGATGATCCGCTCGTGCTCGGGGATGAGCCCGGAGAGCGAGTTCAGCAGGGTGGTCTTCCCGGCGCCGGTGGCGCCGGAGACGATGATGTTGAACTTCGCCCGGACCAGGCCGGAGAGGAGCAGCAGCATGTGCTCGTCGAGGGTGCCGAGGCCGATGAGTTCGGCGAGGGTGTACGAGCGCGGGAAGCGGCGGATCGTCAGGGTGGGCCCGGTCAGCGACAGCGGCGGGATGATGACGTTGACCCGCTCGCCGGTGGGCAGCCGGGCGTCGACCATGGGGGTCGACTCGTCCACGCGGCGGTTGACGGTGGAGACGATGCGTTCGATGGTCTGCATGAGCTGGTCGTCGGAGGCGAAGCGCAGCGGCAGTTGCTCGACCCGGCCGGCGCGCTCGACGTAGATCCGGTCGGGGCCGTTGACCATGATCTCGGTGACGCTCGGGTCCTCCAGCAGCGGCTCCAGGATGCCGAGCCCCAGCGCCTCGTCCACGACGCGGCGGATGAGCTGCGAGCGCTCGGCCGTGGAGAGCACGGGGCCCTCGCGGCTGAGGATGTGGCCGAGTACCCGCTCCAGCCGGGCGCGCCGCTCGGCGGGCGACAGCGCCGACATCTCGGCGAGGTCGATCTCCTCCAGCAGCTTGGCGCGGTAGGCGGGGACGAGGGTCTCGCCGTGGCCTTCCGTGCTGTGGTCGGGGGTGGTGATACGGGCCCGCAGGCTCATCGTCAGTCCTTCCCCCGCGGCATGGTGGAGCTGCGCTCCACCGAGCCGAAGTTGTCGACGCCGGGGATGAGGGACGGGATCTCGACGCTGGCGGTGACGGTGACCTCGCCGTCGCCCGAGGAGACCGAGAAGCCGGCGTCCAGCCAGTCGCTGATCGCCGCGGCGCCGGCGGCCGCGGCGGAGGACGGCGGGTCGTCCAGGGACTCCATCCGCGCCGCGGCCCGGGCGGCGGTGCCGGCCTGGGAGGCGGTGTAGGCGGCGATGCCCAACTGCACGGCGGCGAGCGCGATGAAGATGAGCACCGGCAGGAAGCCGATGTACTCGATCGCCACGGACCCCCGGTCGCGGTGCCCTCGCCGGGCCGGCGAGCCCGGCACGTCGTCCGCAGGCGGCACGCGGTGCTCCGCCCCGGCAGCGGCCCGGGCCCGCAACCGGCGGCCCCTACGCCGGAACGGCACGGCCGACGAGTCCTCCGCCGGCAGTGCGCGGCGCCCGGCCTGCGCACCGGGCCGGGTCGGTGACCCGCCGGCCCTCCGGCGGCACCCCGCGGGCGGCTTCCGGTCCCCGGCCGGCCCCGGCGCCGCGCGCCCGGTGCGGAGCCGTTTCGTACGCGATCCGCTCGCCACCCTCAGCCTCCCTCGTCCGTCGCGCCCGCGGTGCCGCTGACCGTGAACGGGAAGTCCAGCCCGCCGGGGAAGAGGACCGGCACCTTCAGGTCGACCCTGGCGGTGGTGACGCCGTTCGACGAGCCGACCGACACCGAGGCGTCCCAGGCGTCCGGCAGGTCCTCCGCCGCCGCGGCGGCCGGGTCGTCGCCGACGGCGGCGGCGCGGGCGGCCATGTCGGCGGCGTTGCCGGCGAGCGAGTAGGTGTAGCCGACGAGGACGAACTGCCAGACGACGACGAGGACCAGCGCGATCAGGGGCAGCATGCCGGCGAACTCCACCGACACCTGGCCGCGGTCCCCCCAGCGGCGCCCCCCGCGCCCTGCCGCGGGCCCCGGCGCGGCGCCGGGCCCTGCCGCCCCCGGGGCGCCGGGCGGCAGCGCCGCCTTCGCGCCGGTCGGTGCGACCTGAGGCGCGGAGCCCGTGCCGCGGCCGCCGGCGGCGACGGCGCCGGGACCGGCGCCCGCGCCCAGCGCCCGCTGCCCGCCGCCCCCGTGCGCCCCCGGTCCGCCGGGACCGCCGGCCGCACCCGGGCCCGCCTGGTCCGGCACCACCGTCAGCCCCAGCTCCCCCGCCACCGCCCACAGCGCCTGCCGCACGGTCGACTTCTGCTCCAGGTCCTGCAACCGCCCGGCGTCCACCAGCGGCTGCAGCTCCTTGAACGCCGCCGGCACCGCAGTCCGCGCCACCGTCGTCCCGGTGGCCCGCGCGATGATCGACGGCTGGATCTCGGTGTTCCGGGTGAGCCGGTTGACCAGCACGACGGTGTCCTCCGCCTTGCGAATCTGCAGCCGGTCCCACAGCCGCAGCATGCGCTTCGCGCCGCGTACGGAGATCACGTCCGGCGTCGTCACGAGCAGTGCGACGTCGGCGAGTTCGACGGCGGCGGCATTGGGCGTGGTCACCTGGCTGCCGCAGTCGAGCACCACGACCTCGTACCGCGACCGCAGCGCGCTCAGCGTCTGCCGCGCCGCGCGGTCGTCGACGTCCTCGCCGCGCTCGCCCTCGGAGGGGGCCAGCAGCAGGCCGAGGCCGGTGTGGTGGGTGAAGACGGCGTCCTGGAGCACCCGCGGCGAGATGTCCTTGATGCCCGCGAGGTCCGCGACCGAGCGGCGGAACTGCACGTCGAGGTACGAGGCGATGTCGCCGGACTGCAGGTCGAGGTCGGCGAGCGCCACCTGCCGCCCGGCGGCCCGCGCGGCGAGCGCGAGCTGCACCGCCGCGACGGTGGTGCCGACGCCGCCCTTCGCGCCGCTGACGGTGACGAGCGTGCCGCCGGGACCGCCGAACGCCTCGGGCCCCGTCGCGGCGCCGAGGTGCCGCCGGACGCCGCCGCTCCACTGCGCGGCGGCCTGCACCCGGGCGGCCAGTTCCTCGTACGCAAGCGGCTGCCCGACGACGCCGCGGGCGCCGGCGTCCATGGCGGCGGAGTAGCCGGCGGGCGAGGTGTCGGAGGTGACGAGGACGGTGCCCACGGCGGGGAAGCGCAGCGCGACGTCGCGGATCAGCTCCAGCGCGGGCACGGGACCGATCCGCTCGTGCACGAGCACGACCTCGGGCAGTTCCGCCACGCCCGTGCCGGCGAGCGTCGCGAGGTGGTCGAGCAGCGCGACGGAGTCGCCGATCGGCGCGGCGGCCTCGGCGTCGGGCAGTTGGTGGAGCAGCGAGACGGTGGCGCGCGCCGCGTCGGGGTCGGCGATGACGGGCTGGATGCGTACGGTCATGTGCGGCCCCTCACCGGTCCTCGTCGAGGGTGTACGTGCGGTCCTCGGGGGCGATGTCGGTGTCCTCCTCGCCGGGGGCGACCAGCGCGAGGCGCACGTGGGTGGCGAAGGACTCCGCGTACGCCACGCGCTGCGCGTCGGAGGTGCCGAGGGCGAAGGTGATCGGCACGGCCTCGCCCTCGTCGGCCCGCGGGTCGTCGTCGCCGGTGCGCTCGATCGGCGTCAGCTCGCCGACGTCGATGACCCGGGCGCCCGCGACGATCACCTGGGAGACGGGCTTGTCGCCGTCGCCCTGGGCGTCGAAGGTGGCGAAGATGTTGACCCGCGCGCCCGGCGTGATCTTCCCGGCGACGCCGGTGGAGGCGTCGATCATGATGGCGATCTCCTGCTGTCCCGGCTCCAGGTCCGGGCGCCCGCTGACCATGTCGCTCTGCAGCAGGGAGCCCTGCTTCAGCGGCGTGAGCGCGACCTTCCCGGCCAGCTCGTCCGGGTCGGTGACCGCGGTGTCGGGCAGCCAGCGCTTCGGCATGGTCGTCTTCTCGTACTGGTCGGGCTCCAGCGGCTCGTACGCCTCGACGTCGGTGGTGAGCCGGTACGCGGTGGCCTCGTCGCCGACCTTGGACTCCACGTCGCTGACGAACGCCAGCACGCCGGCGAAGGCGCCGAGTGCGACGAGGACCGACAGCAGGACGAGGATGATGCCGCGACGCTGGCGTGAGTTCATCGACGGGACCTCAACGGTTGATCTCGGGGGGTGACGGTGGGGCCGCGCCGACGGCGGGCTGGTGGTACGGCGGTACGGACTGCGGCGGCGGCTGCGCGACGGGCGGGGGCGCGCCCTGGTGCGGTACGGGCGCCGGCACCGCCTGCGGCAGCGGGGGCGAGGGGGCGGCGGGCCCCGGGGGCACCGGGGTGGCGCACAGCAGGCACCGGTCGCCGATGATCTCCAGGCCGCACCACGAGCAGCGGGCCCGCTGCACCGAGGCGACGAGCCGGCTCAGCACCAGCGGGTCGGTGATGCCGGCGGCGAACTCGCACACCTTGTCCGTCGCCCACCAGGGCGCCGAGGCCGCGGGCAGCGGCGCCATCTCCATCCCCTGCACCCGCCAGCCGGCGGCGAGTTCGCCGGTGACCCAGGCCGCGTCGGCGCGCCCGGAGGCGTGCACGAGCCCGGTGGCGAAGTCGGGCCCCGGCGGCACGGGGTCGCGGCCGATCCGTACCAACTGAGGGTGGGGCGCGGCGAGGACGGCGAACTGCGCGCCGGGCACCCAGGAGCGGGCGTGCGCGCCGAGGGTCACCGGCACCCGGTCGAGCTTGGCGACGCTGCCGAGCACGGCGCCCGCGTGGATGTAGTGCGTGAGCAGCCGGGCGGCGGTGGCGAGCACTCCGGCGCCGAGGTCGGCGGTGGACAACTGGAGCAACTGGCGGGCGATGACGGCGACGGCCAGCGGCGGTAACGGCAGCGGGACCAGCGCCATCCGGTCGCTCTCCAGCACGGACCGCACGGTGTGCAGCCGGCGGACCACCTCGGCGGAGGTGGCGGCGGGATGGAGCACGACGAGGAAGCCGTGCTGCTCCAGCACGGCGGACACCTCCGCCAGCGCCTCCTCCAGGGGCTGCTCCCGCGGGTGGCGCAGCGCCGTCACCGTGGGTCCCGGGAGGCCGGGCGGGCCCTGCCGGCCGAGGGGCCCGTGCCGGCCGGGGGCAGGGAGCACGAGGTCGGGGCCGGTGACTGCGATGGCTGTTGGCACGTCGGGCGTCCCCCCACCGGTCTCAGACACGCTCTGAGCACCATAACCGGGACGTGGGCTGCGGAAACACCTTTTATGCAAAGAGGGTTGGGTGCACGGCGGCCGGGCGGGGGGCGGGCCGGACGGCGCCGTTCGGGGTGCGGCTCCCGTACGGGAAGACTTGACACCCGTATTGGTCTGGACCAAGTTGTGCGGCGCACCCTGCACCGATCCGCACCATCCCTGATCCGTACGCCCCAGGCCCACCCGCTACCCCGCACAGTCCGGCTCCTCACGCGCTCCCCCGTTACGGAGGCCCCCGTGTTCCGAGCACGCAGACCCCGCACGCCCCGCACCGCCCGTACCGCCAGAGGCTCCTTCCGCCGACTCGCCGTCGCCGCGGCCGGCGGCCTCCTCGCCACGCTCCTCGGCGCCCCGCTCGCCGCGTCCGCGGAGCCCAACCTCGTCCAGAACCCCGGCTTCGAGTCCGGCCTCAGCGGCTGGACCTGCTCGGGCACCGCCGGCACCACCGTCGCCAGTCCGGTGCACTCCGGCACCGCGGCGCTCCGTGCCACCCCGGCGGGGCAGGACAACGCCCGCTGCACGCAGAGCGTCGCGGTCCGGCCCAACTCCGCGTACGAGCTGAGCGCGTGGGTACAGGGCTCGTACATCTACCTGGGCGCCGGCGGCACCGGCACCACCGACGTCTCGGCCTGGACCTCCGGGGCGTCCTCGTACACCCAGCTCAAGACGAGCTTCACCACCGGGCCCAACACCACGTCGGTGACCGTCTACACCCACGGCTGGTACGGCCAGCCCGCCTACCACGCCGACGACGTCAGCCTCACCGGGCCCGGCGGCGACCCGGGCACCGTCCCCGCCACGCCCACCGGCCTCCAGGTCACCGGCACCGCCGCCCGCTCCGTCTCGCTGGGCTGGTCCCCCGTCACCGGCGCGACCGGCTACAACGTCTACCGCGACGGCACGAAGGTGCTCAGCACCGGCGGCGCCTCCGCGACCGTCACCGGGCTGACGCCCTCGACCGCGTACCGGTTCCAGGTGACGGCGACCAACGCCGCCGGGGAGTCCCCGAAGTCCGCGGCCGCCACGGGCACCACCACCCCGGACGGCGGCGGCCCCGGCGTGCCGAAGCACGCGGTGACGGGCTACTGGCAGAACTTCAACAACGGCGCGGCGGTCCAGAAGATCCGCGACGTCAGCAGCCAGTACGACATCATCGCGGTCGCCTTCGCCGACGCGACCGCCGCGCCGGGCGCGGTGACCTTCAACCTCGACTCGGCCGGGCTCGGCGGCTACACCGTCGCCGAGTTCAAGCAGGACATCGCCGCCAAGCAGCAGGCAGGCAAGTCCGTGATCATCTCGGTCGGCGGCGAGAAGGGCACGGTCGCCGTCAACTCCTCCACCGCGGCGGCGAACTTCGCGAACAGCCTGTACTCGCTGATGACGGAGTACGGCTTCGACGGGGTCGACATCGACCTGGAGAACGGGCTGAACTCCACCTACATGACGCAGGCGCTGCGCTCGCTGTCGCAGAAGGCGGGCCCCGATCTCGTCATCACGATGGCGCCGCAGACCATCGACATGCAGTCGACCGCCGGCGAGTACTTCAAGACGGCGCTGAACATCAAGGACATCCTCACCGTCGTCAACATGCAGTACTACAACAGCGGCACGATGCTCGGCTGCGACGGCGGCGTGTACGCCCAGGGCACGATCAACTTCCTCACCGCCCTGGCCTGCATCCAGCTCGAAGGCGGGCTCGCTCCCTCGCAGGTCGGCCTCGGCCTGCCCGCCTCCACCCGGGCCGCGGGCGGCGGCTACACCGCGCCGTCCGTCGTCAACGCCGCGCTGGACTGCCTCACCCGGGGCACGAACTGCGGCTCGTTCAAGCCCCCGCGGACGTACCCCGACCTGCGCGGCGCGATGACGTGGTCGACCAACTGGGACGCCACCGCGGGCAACTCCTGGTCCGGCGCCGTGGGGCCGCACGTGCACGCCCTGCCCTGACCGGCCGTCCGTCCGCGGCCGGCCGCCTCCCGCCCTGCCGGCCGCGCCGGCGGCCCGCGGCCCGCCCGCCCGCGCAACCCGGGCGGGCGGGCCCGTATCCGCCCCGCTACCAGGGCAGGTCCCTGATCTGCTGCACGCACAGCACGATGAAGAGCATCCCGGAGACGGTCAGCAGCGCGTTGCTGAGCAGGCCGTTGCGCCACTGCCGCGGGGTGCGGTCGGTGTTGAGCAGCCACAGCAGCGTCAGCGCGAGGAACGGCATGAAGAACGCCCCGAGCACGCCGTAGGTGATGACGATGCCGAACGGCTGGTCGAGCCAGAGCAGCGTCATCGGCGGGAAGGTCAGCCACAGCAGGTACGCCCGGAACGGCAGCGACCGCTCCCGGCTGCCCGCGGCGACCTCCCGCGCGCTGCCGTCACCGCCGCCCGCGCCGCGCACGTTCTCCACGAAGTCCGCGAAGAGCAGGCTGACGCCGTGCCAGACGCCGACGAGCGAGGTGAACGAGGTGGCGAAGAAGCCGACGAGGAAGAGGTTCGCGGTGGCCGCGCCGTAGCGCTCCTCGAGGACGTCGCCGAGGTCGACCAGTCCCTTGTCGCCCGACTCCAGGGTGAGCTGGGTGGCGTGCAGCAGCTCGGCGCCGACGAGCAGCATCGCGACGACGAAGATTCCGGTGGTGAGGTACGCGACCCGGTTGTCGAGCCGCATCACCTTCAGCCAGCCGATGTCCGTCCAGCCCTTGGCGTTGACCCAGTAGCCGTAGGCGGCCATGGTGATCGTGCCGCCGACGCCCCCGATCAGGCCGAGGGTGTACAGCAGCGAGTCGTCGGGCAGCGTGGGCCAGAGCCCCGCGGAGGCGTCCCCGATGTTCGGGGAGACGCGGATCGCGACGTACACGACGACCACGAACATGACGCCGACGAGGACGGTCATGACCTTCTCGAAGACCGCGTAGCGGTTGAACCAGACGAAGACCAGGCCGACCAGGCCCGTGAGGATGCCCCAGACCTTCAGCTCGGGACCGTCCGGGAAGAGCGCGACCAGCGGCAGCGCGGAGGACGACATGGCGGTGGCACCGTAGACGAAGCCCCAGATGACCACGTAGATGGCGAAGTAGACGGAGGTCCAGGCGCCGAGGGTGCGCCAGCCCTCGAACAGCGTGCGTCCGGTGGCCAGATGCCAGCGGCCGACGGCCTCGGCGAGGGCGATCTTGACGACGCAGCCTATGACGGCGGCCCAGAGCAGGGTGTAGCCGAACTTGCTGCCGGCGAGCAGCGTGGCCACCAGGTCGCCGGCGCCGACGCCGGTCGCGGCGACGACGATCCCCGGCCCGACGTGGCGCCACTTGGCCTTTCTCATCACGGGCGGTGCGGACGCAGGCTCGGTGCGGTCAGCCATGAGCGGCTCCTTCGCAGCTCGTCCCCCCTGCGAAATCTCCGGCATTGATAAGGGATCCGCGGACAGGCGCACAAGAGGGCGTACGCGGCGGAAGGCCGGGGGCCTCTTGACCTGACCACGCCAGGTTCAGAACCATTGACGCGCACCACCACCCCACACGACACGACGTCGCCATGCACCACCCCACACCTCCACATCCAGGAGCAGGCATGCGACTACGCATTCGGTCGGTGACCCTGACCGCGGTGCTCGCCCTCACCGCCGCCGGCGCCCTCAGCGCCGCCGGTGCGGAACCCGGCGCCCAGCCGGCGCGGGCCAGCGGGACGGGCGCCTCCCAGGCGCAAGAACGTGAGCAGATCCGGCAGTACGAAGTCCTCGGCCAGACCGGCCGCGAGGCCCGTACCCGCCTCGCCGCCACCGGCGTGTCCGTCGACGAGGTACGCGACCACTCCGTGGTCGTCTCCGCCGACGGCGCCCAGGCCCGGCAACTCCGCGCACTCGGCTACCGGCTCGAACAGCTCCCCGCACCGCCCGCGCGGCTGGCGGACAAGCCCCCCACGACGCTCGACTTCCCGCCGGCCGACTCGCGCTACCACAACTACGCGGAGATGACCGCGGAGATCGACCGGCTGATCGCCGCGAAACCGGACCTCATCAGCAAGCGGGTCATCGGCACCTCGTACGAGGGCCGCGACATCGTCGCCGTCAAGGTCAGCGACAACGTGCGCACCGACGAGAACGAGCCCGAGGTCCTCTTCACCCACCACCAGCACGCCCGCGAGCACCTGACCGTCGAGATGGCGCTGTACCTGCTGGGCGAGTTCGCCGACGGCTACGGCACCGACCAGCGGATCACCGACGTCGTCAACGGCCGCGAGATCTGGATCGTGCCGGACCTGAACCCGGACGGCGGCGAGTACGACATCGCCACCGGCTCGTACCGGAGCTGGCGCAAGAACCGCCAGCCCAACTCCGGTTCCAGCGCGGTCGGCACGGACCTGAACCGTAACTGGAACTACCGCTGGGGCTGCTGCGGCGGCTCCTCCGGCAGCCCGTCCTCCGAGACCTACCGCGGCACCGCGGCCGAGTCGGCCAAGGAGGTCAAGGTCGTCGCCGACTTCGCGCGCAGCCGGGTGGTGGGCGGCAAGCAGCAGATCAAGGCGGGGATCGACTTCCACACGTACAGCGAGCTGGTGCTGTGGCCGTACGGGTACACGTACAACGACACGGGCCCCGGCCTGACGCAGGACGACCGCGACGCGTTCGCGGCGGTCGGCCAGAAGATGGCCGCGAGCAACGGCTACACGCCGCAGCAGTCGAGCGACCTCTACATCACGGACGGGTCGGTCAACGACTACCTCTGGGGCGAGCAGAAGATCTTCAGCTACACGTTCGAGATGTACCCGCGCTCGGCGAGCGGCGGCGGGTTCTACCCGCCCGACGAGGTCATCGACCGGGAGACGAGCCGCAACCGGGACGCGGTGCTGCAACTGCTGGAGAACGCCGACTGCATGTACCGCTCGATCGGCAAGGAGGCGCAGTACTGCACCGGCTGACGCCTGCGGCGCGCCCCCGGGACCGGGGGCGCGCCGTACCTTGCTGACGTGCGGGGCTTGCGGGCGAGGGCTTGCGGTCAGGCGGCGCGGCCGTAGCGGGCGAGCGCGTCCCGTACGGAGACGTTACCGGCGGGCGCCGGGCCGGCGCCGCGCTCGGCGGCCTTGAGCCGGCGGTCGGTGAGGCGCTCGCGCCGGTCGAAGTACAGGGCCGGACCCGCGAGGATCGCGGCCATCAGGAGCAGGACCAGGATGCCGACGGTGTAGTCGAGGATCGCGTTCATGTCCTCTACGGTCCCGGATCCTTGCACACACAAACAGTGGCAGCTCTGCCATAGGGCTTCGAATTACTGCCAACCCGGTGGCATACTGTCCGCATGCTCTCCAAAGTGGTGTGTCTGCTCACCGACGAGGTCAACGCCTTCGAGCTGGGCGTCATCTGCGAGGTCTTCGGCATGGACCGCCGCGAGGAGGGCCTGCCGGTCTACGACTTCTCCTTCGCCACCCCGCGCCCGGGACGCGTCACCGTCCACCCCGGCCTCCCCGTCGAGGTGGCGCACGGCCTGGAGCAGTTCGCCGGCGCCGACCTGATCGCCATTCCGGCCGGCCAGGGGTTCGCGTACCGCGACTTCCCGCCCGAGCTGCTGCACGCGCTGCGCGAGGCGGTCGCGCGCGGCACGAAGGTGCTGAGCGTGTGCACCGGCGGGTTCCTGCTCGCCCAGGCGGGGCTGCTGGACGGCCGCCGCTGCACGACGCACTGGATGTTCGCCGACCGCCTCAAGCGCGAGTACCCGCGGGCGCTCGTCGAGCCGGGCGTCCTCTACGTCGTCGACGGCCCGGTGCTCACCTCCGCCGGCACCGCCTCCGGCATCGACGCCTGCCTCGCCCTCGTCCGCGAGGAGCAGGGCAGCAAGGTGGCCAACGCGATCGCCCGCCGGATGGTCGTCCCGCCGCACCGGGACGGCGGCCAGGCGCAGTACATCGACCGGCCGGTGCGCGGCACGTGCGACGACGACGCCATCGCCCGGGTGCTGGCCTGGATGCAGGAGCACCTGGACGAGGACGCCACGGTGGAGCAGTTGGCGGCGCGGGCGCATCTGGCGCCGCGGACGTTCGCCCGCCGCTTCCAGCAGGAGACGGGCACGACGCCGTACCAGTGGCTGCTCGGCCAGCGGCTGCTGCTGGCGCAGCAGTTGCTGGAGGAGACCGACGCCACGGTGGACGCCATCGCCGCCCGCGCGGGCTTCGGCAACGCGGCGACGCTGCGCCACCACTTCCTGCGCCGGCTGGGCACCACGCCGAACACCTACCGGCGGACGTTCCGCGGCCCGGCCGTCGGCGCGGGGCGCTGACGGCCGGGGAGCGGTGGGCGTCCGGTCAGCCGAGGACGGCCAGGCAGTCGATCTCCACGAGCAGCCCGGCGGGCAGCCCGACGTAGACGGTCGTACGCGCCGCCGGCGGCTGCTCCAGCTCCGCGAAGTAGGCGTCGTAGATCTGGTTGAACTCGGCGAAGTGTGCGGTGTCGGTGAGGTACACGCGGATCATCACCGCGTCCTCCCACGACGCGCCGCCCTCCTCCAGCACCGCCTTGACGTTGGACAGCGTCTGCTCGGTCTGCGCCCGCAGGTCCGGGCCCGCCGGGGTCGGCGGCTTGCCCTCCTCGGCCGGCAGGAAGCCGACCTGTCCTGCGACCTGGAGGATGTTGCCCTTGCGCACGCCCGCAGAGAAGCGTGCCGGCGGCGGTACGTGGGTGGCGGGGGTGACGTCGGTCTTCTGGGCCTTGTCGCTCATGCGGGCACTCTTCCGGAGTAGTCGTCACTGATCGCTGCCGCCGTGCGGCGGAGCTGCGGGAGGAGGGTCATCAGCTCGTCCGCGGTGACGACGACGTTCGGCGCCGACAGGGAGCAGGCGGCGACGGTACGGCCGTCGGCGCCGCGGATGGGGGCGCCGATGCAGTTGATGGACTCCTCGTGGCCGCCGAAGTCGGTGGCCCACCCCTGCTCGCGCACCGCGGCCAGCTCGGTGAGCAGGGCCTGCGCGTCGGGCGTCGAACGGGGGGTGTACATGGGGTATTCGAGCCGCTCGGCGACGGCGCGCCGCTCCGGGTCCGGCAGGTCGGCGAGGAGCAGCTTGGCCACGGCCGCGACGGTGATCGCAACGGGCCGGCCGATGCGCGAGTACATCCGCACCGGGTAGCGGCTGTCGACCTTGTCGATGTACATCACCTCGCGGTCCTCGTAGACCGCGAGGTGCACGGTATGCCCGGTCTGCTCGCCGAGCTTCACCAGGTGCGGGTGGGCGATCTCGCGGACGTCCAGGCTCTCGGCCGCCGCCTGGGCGAGGGCGAAGAGCCGGGCGCCGAGGCGGTAGCGCTGGTCGTCCTGGCGGTAGACCAGGCCGTGTTCGTGGAGGGTGCGCAGCAGCCGCATGGCGGTGGTCTTGTGCACGCCGAGCCGGGTGGCGACCTGTTCCAGGCCCGCGGGCCCTTCGGCGAGCATGGGCAGGATGGCGAGCGCGCGGCCGACCGACTGGCTCATCGCGACCTCCCGCTGCCGTGGCTCGTAGCTCCGTACCGCCGGCTGCGACCACCGGCTGCGTACCGCCGGCCGTTGACCAGCCGTTCGCCCGGATGTTAGACAGCGGTGTCGATATACGCAATGCACGTTGCGCGGTGCGCAACCAACCTGCTGGAGGGCTTCATGGCGTCGCTCGCCGAGCTGGCGGAAGAACGTATCGACCACCGCTTCAAGGGCCTGCCGCCCGACGCGGCCGGGCTCACGGTGGGCGAGCTGGCCGCCGAGCGCCGCTCGCTCTTCACCGGCGGCTTCACCACCCCGGTGCTCACGCTCTCCGCGCCCGCGCTGGCGCACAACCTCGGCGCGCTCGAACGCTTCTCCGCCGCGCACGGGCTGGCCTTCGCGCCGCACGGCAAGACGACGATGGCCCCCCAGCTCTTCGCCCGCCAGCTCGACCACGGCGCCTGGGGCATCACGGTCGCGGTCCCCCACCAGGCGCGGGTGGCGCGGGCCTTCGGCGTCCGGCGGGTCTTCCTCGCCAACGAACTGGTCGACGCGGCCGCGCTGCGCTGGCTCGCCGCCGAGCTGGCCGCGGACCCGGACTTCCGGCTCGTCTGCTACGTCGACTCGGTGCGCGGCGTCGAGCTGATGGACGCGGCGCTGCGGGCGGCCGGGGCGACGCGGCCCGTGGAGGTCACCGTCGAGCTGGGCGCAGGTCCCGGCGCGCGCACCGGGGCGCGTACGGAGGCCGACTGCCGCGCGGTCGCCGAGGCGGCGGCGCGGGCGGGGACGCTGCGGCTGGTCGGGGTCGCCGGGTACGAGGCGGAGGCGCCGGGGGCGGACGCCGCGGTGGTACGGGGCTGGATGGCACGGCTGCTGGGTCTCGCGGCGGAGTTCGACGCCGCGGGGCTCTTCGCGGAGACCGACGAGATCGTGGTGAGCGCCGGGGGCAGCGCGTGGTTCGACGCCGTCGCGGACGGCTTCGCGGCGGCGCCGGAGCTGTCGCGTCCGGTGCTCAAGCTGCTGCGCTCGGGCGCGTACATCAGCCATGACGACGGGCACTACACCCGGGTGACGCCGTTCAACCGGGTGCCGGGCGAGGGGTCGCTGACGCCGGCGTTCCGGCTGTGGACGCAGGTGGTCTCGCGGCCGGAGCCGGGGCAGGCGTTCGTCAACGCCGGGAAGCGGGACGCCGCGTACGACCTGGACCTGCCGGTGCCTGCGGCGGTGCGCAGGTTCGACGCGGCCGGCGGGGCGGGCGCCGAACGGGCCGCGACCGGCATCACCGTACGCAAGCTCTCGGACCAGCACGCCTGGCTGGACGTGGCTCCCGGCGGCGTGGAGCCGGAGGTCGGGGACTGGGTGGCGCTGGCGTTGTCGCACCCGTGCACGATCTTCGACAAGTGGCAGCTCATCCCGCTGGTGGAGGAGGACGGTACGGTCACGGAGTACGTACGGACCTTCTTCTGAGCGGCACCGGGGAGCGGCAGACATGGACCTGGTGATCCGCGGCGCCCTCGTCGTCGACGGCTCGGGGGCACCGGGACACCGCGCCGACGTGGGGCTGGCCGACGGCCGGATCGCGGCCGTCGGCCCGCGGCTCACCGGCCGCACCGTCCTCGACGCCGGGGGCCTCGTCCTCGCCCCCGGCTTCGTCGACATGCACGCCCACTCCGACCTCGCCCTGCTGCGCGACCCCGCGCACACCGCCAAGGCCGCGCAGGGCGTGACGCTGGAGGTCATCGGCCAGGACGGGCTGTCGTACGCGCCCGTGGACGACCGCACCCTCGGCGAGCTGCGCCGCCAGATCGCCGGCTGGAACGGCGGCGGGCCCGGCGACGACGCGGTGGCGTTCGACTGGCGCACGGTCGGCGAGTACCTCGACCGTCTCGACCGCGGCCCCGACGGCGACGGACTCGCGGTGAACGCCGCGTACCTCGTACCGCAGGGCACCGTGCGGATGCTGGCGCTGGGCTGGGAGGACCGGCCGGCCGGTGACGACGAGCTGGCGCACATGAAGCGGCTGGTCGCGGAGGGGCTCGAGCAGGGTGCGGTGGGGATGTCGTCGGGGCTGACGTATACGCCGGGGATGTACGCGCCGACCGCCGAGCTGACGGAGCTGTGCCGGGTCGTCGCGGCGTACGGCGGCTACTACTGCCCGCACCACCGCTCGTACGGCGCCGGCGCCCTCGGCGCGTACGCCGAGATGCTCGGCCTCGCCAGGGACGCCGGCTGCGCGCTGCACCTCGCGCACGCCACCCTCAACTTCGACGTCAACGCGGGCCGCGCCGCCGAGCTGACCGCCCTGCTGGACCGGGCGCTCGCCGAGGGCGTGGACGTCACCCTGGACACGTACCCGTACCTGGCCGGCTGCACCACGCTGGGCGCGCTGCTGCCGAGCTGGGCGGCGGTGGGCGGCCCCGAGGCGACGCTCGCGCGGCTGCGGGACGCGGACACGGCGGCACGGATCGGGCACGCGCTGGACGTCGAGGGCTCCGACGGGTCGCACGGGGTGCCGATGGACTGGTCGACGATCGAGGTGTCGGGCGTCGGGGACCCGGCGCTCGCGCACTGGGTCGGGCGGCGGCTGCCGGACTTCGCCGCGGCCCGCCGCCTGCTGCTGGACGACCGGCTGGCGACGACGATCCTCCAGCACGTCGGGCACGAGGAGAACGTCCGGGCGATCATGGCCCACCCGGCGCACACCGGCGGCAGCGACGGCATCCTGCACGGCGCGAAGCCGCATCCGCGGGCGTACGGCACCTTCCCGCACTACCTCGGGCACTACGTGCGCGAGCTGGGCGTGCTGACCCTGGAGGAGTGCGTCCACCACCTCACCGGCCGCCCCGCGGCCCGGCTGCGGCTGCCGGACCGGGGTCTGGTGCGGGAGGGCTACGTGGCGGACCTGGTGCTCTTCGACCCGGCGACGGTGGCGGCGGGGGCGACGTACGACGAGCCGCGGCGGGGTCCGGTGGGGGTGCCGTACGTGCTGGTGGGCGGGGAGTTCGTCATCCGGGAGGGGCGTCGGACGACCGCGGTGCCGGGGCGGACGGTTCGGCGCGGGAGGGGCCCGGGGCGGCGGGCGGCCCGGGAGCGGACTGTTCCGGGGCGGGCGGCGCGGGGGCGCGCAGGGCCCTGAGGGACGCGGCCAGCTCCATGACGTAGCCCAGCAGGGCGTCCCCGCTGTTGAAGATCCGGGCGTCCAGGCCGGCCACGGCCTCCTCGCGCTCGGGAGTGACCCGGCTGGACAGGAAGACGGCGTGGCCGTCGTACGTCCCGGAGTCGCGCCAGGCCCGCAGGTCGTCGAAGCCCGCGAACTGTTCGCCGCCGCGGGTGATGTCGGAGATCAGCAGGTCGAACGGGAGGGCGGCCAGCTCCTGCTCGGCCTCCCCGCGATCCCGCGCCAGGGCGATCCTGGCACCGAGGCTGCGCAGCCGGCCGACGTGGGAGGCGTTGTTCCCGGGATGGTCGTCGACCCACAGGATCCGCAGGCCCTCCAGCGCGAGCGAGGACGGCAGCGGGCGGCCGAGGTCGATGTCCCCCCTCGGGGGGAGGGGGCTCGCGTAGGCCGGCTGGGGCTGGCCCTGGCCCAGCGGGTACGGGTGCTGGCCCTGCGGGTACGGATGCTGGCCCTGCGGATACGGATACTGGCCCTGCGGGTACGCCTGCTGGCCCAGCGGGTACGGATGCTGGCCCTGCGGATACGCCTGCTGGCCCGTCACCGGCCGGGAGGGCCCCGGGAACGGCTCGGGGTGCGCGTACGGCCCGCCGCCCGCGGACGACCCCCAGGTGCCGGAGAGCATGCCCCGCTCGTCGGCGTACGGGAGCGGGACCGGCGGCTGCGCCTGGCCCGTCCCCTCCACCGCCACCGGCGCCCCCTCGCGGAGCAGCACCAGCAGCCGCTCCGCGTCCGGCACCCGTAACAGCTCGCCGAGCAGGGACGTGAACCCCTGGTCGTCGGCGTGCTCGGGGAAGCCGACCGGCAGCCGCCGCTCCATCTGCTCCAGCCCGTGCTCCGCCTCCCCCTGGCTCCCGGGCGCCGACAGCTCGTACTGCTCGAAGAACGCGGCGACCTCCTCGGGCGAGGCGAACTCCGGCGACGACACCTGCGGCGGCGCCGCCGACAGCAGCGTGCGGCGTACCCGGCGGTACGTCGTGAACTCCTGCACCACGTCACCGCCCGGGGCACCGGACGCGCCCGTCATCATCCGGTAGAACTCCGGATAGAAGTACTGCAGCAGCAGCGTCCTGATGACCGCCTCGGGGCGGAACCCGGACCAGACCGGGTTCAGCGTGGCCTCCAGCACGAAGCCGTTGACCAGCCGCTTGATCCGCCGCGGGTTCCGCCCCGACCGCTCGACCAGCAACTTCTTCAGCGCGTCGTCGAGCATGCCCTCGATGCCCGCGGCGCGGGCGCACCACTCGACGTAGCGGCCGACGCCGTCGTTGTCCGCGACGGGGATGCGGTAGCTGGTCTGGAAGATCTTCTCCATGAACGCGGACCCCGCGGGCGACAGGTCGCGCAGCAGCCCGCTGGGGCCGAGCGCGGAGCGGTCGCAGCCGACGACGAAAACGAGCCCCGGCACGTCGAGGTAGATCTTCAGGGCCTCGCAGACGGCGAGGACCGTCTCCTCGGAGCAGCGGTCGAGGTCGTCGATGAAGACGACCAGCAGCCGCTGCGGCCGGTTCCCGGCCCACTCCCGGGCCATGCGGTCGATCTCCTCGCGCATGCCGTTGCGCGCCTCGGGTCCCGCGTCCCAGCTCGTCCACAGCTCGTCGACCAGCCCGGCCGCGCCGACCGCCCCGCCGAGCACCGTGGTGACGGCGCGTACGCCGCGCGTCACCGCGCGCGCCCGGGAGATCCGCGCCAGCGCGCGCTTGAGCGTGCGCCGCTCGAAGCGGACGAGCACCGACTTCACGAGCCCTTCGAGGGCGTCGGCGCCGGTGGAGGTCCAGGCGTTGTACCAGACCGTCTCCACGTCGGGCTCGGCCCGCAGCCTGGCGTCGACCAGCCGCATCAGGCTGGACTTGCCCATCCCCCAGCCGGCGTCCACGGCGAGGGTGAACGGCGTCGAGGCGCGGGAGGCGTGCAGCAGCCGGGCGAGCTGCGCGGCGGCCAGTCCCGTGCCCAGGATGTCGTCGCCGGGCGCGGCCACGGGCTCGTCGTTGACCAGGGCGAGCGTGCCGGCCCCGAGGGAGGCGAACGTCGGTGTGCCGGTGGGGGGTTGGGCCGCCATCCGGACATTGTGGCAGCTCCGGACCGGCCCCGGCGGGCCCTCGGCCGTGTGACGGGCCTCGCACGTTATCCGGAGGCGGGGCCGGGGACCGGGCCGTACAGTGGCCGCATGCAGGTGATCCAGTCAACGAAGCTCGCCAACGTCTGCTACGACATCCGGGGCCCCGTGCTCGAAGAGGCGATGCGGCGCGAGGCGGCGGGTCACCAGATCCTCAAGCTCAACATCGGCAACCCGGCCCCCTTCGGCTTCGAGTGCCCCCCGGAGATCCTGGAGGACCTCCTCCGCACGGCCGGCAGCGCCCACGGCTACGGCGACTCCAAGGGCATCCTCCCCGCCCGCCGCGCCGTGATGCAGCACTACCAGACCAAGGGCATCGACCTCGACGTCGAGGACGTCTTCCTCGGCAACGGCGTCTCCGAACTGATCCAGATGTCCATGCAGGCCCTCCTCAACGACGGCGACGAGGTCCTGATCCCGGCCCCGGACTACCCGCTGTGGACTGCCTCGGTCTCCCTGGCCGGCGGCACCCCGGTGCACTACCGGTGCGACGAGCAGGCCGACTGGATGCCCGACCTCGACGACATCGAGCGCCGCATCACGGACCGCACCCGCGCCCTGGTCGTCATCAACCCGAACAACCCCACCGGCGCCGTCTACGACGCGGAGCTGATGCGGGGCCTGACGGACATCGCCCGCCGCCACGGCCTGGTGCTGTGCTCCGACGAGATCTACGACAAGATCCTCTACGACGACGCCACCCACGCCCCCACCGCCACCTACGCCCCGGACCTGCTGGTCCTCACCTTCAACGGACTCTCCAAGGCGTACCGCGTGGCCGGCTACCGCAGCGGCTGGCTGGCCGTCTGCGGCCCGAAGCAGGACGCCCGCAGCTACCTGGAGGGCCTGACGATCCTGGCGAACATGCGCCTGTGCGCCAACGTCCCCGCCCAGCACATCGTCGCCACCGCCCTCGGCGGCCGGCAGTCGATCAACGACCTGATCCTCCCGGGCGGCCGCCTCCTCGTCCAGCGCGACACCGCGTACGACCTGCTCACCCAGATCCCGGGCGTCACCTGCGTCAAACCCAAGGGCGCCCTCTACGCCTTCCCCCGCCTGGACCCCAAGGTCCACAAGATCAAGGACGACGCCCGCTTCGTCCTCGACCTTCTCCGCGCGGAGAACATCCTCCTGGTCCAGGGCACCGGCTTCAACTGGCCCCGCCCGGACCACTTCCGCATCGTCACCCTCCTCGAAAAGGACGGCCTGACGGACGCCATCACCCGCATCGGCACCTTCCTGGACGGCTACCGCCAGCGCTAGCCCGAAGGGCGGCGGATCATCGGATCAGCACCAGCCCGCACCTGTACGCACGCTCTGCCGTTGTCCGGGTGCTTGATCACCGTCGCCGGGTCCGGGCGGAGGGCGGCGAGTAGGGCCGTGCCTTCCAGGCTTGTCACACCGGATGCCGGGTCGTGCCGATCGGCGTCCCGGGCTCCGGCAGTGACACCATGGCCGGATGGCGACCCGACTCGCGCACGAAACCTCCCCGTACCTCCTCCAGCACGCCGACAACCCCGTCGACTGGTGGCCCTGGTCGCCGGCGGCCTTCGAGGAGGCGCGGCGGCGGGACGTGCCCGTGTTGCTGTCGGTGGGGTATGCCTCCTGTCACTGGTGTCATGTGATGGCGCGGGAGTCCTTCGCCGACGAGGCGACCGCAGCGGAGCTGAACGCCGGGTTCGTCAGCATCAAGGTCGACCGCGAGGAGCGGCCCGACGTCGACGCCGTGTACATGGAGGCGGTGCAGGCCGCCACCGGGCAGGGCGGGTGGCCGATGACGGTGTTCCTGACGCCCGACGCGGAGCCGTTCTACTTCGGGACGTACTTTCCGCCGCGGCCGCGGGGCGGGATGCCGTCGTTCCGGCAGGTGCTGCAGGGGGTTGCGGCGGCGTGGGCGGATCGGCGGGGGGAGGTTGCCGAGGTGGCGGCGCGGGTGGCCGCCGATCTCGCCGGGCGGACGCTCGGCGCGGCGGGGGGCGGGGCGCCCGGGGCGGCTGAGGTGCACGGGGCGCTGCTGGAGCTGACGAAGGAGTTCGACGCGGTACGGGGCGGATTCGGCGGCGCGCCGAAGTTCCCGCAGCCCATGGTGCTGGAGTTCCTGCTGCGCCACCACGCCCGCACCGGTTCCGCGGCGGCGCTGGAGATGGTGCAGGCCACCTGCGAGGCGATGGCCCGCGGCGGCATCTACGACCAGCTCGGCGGCGGCTTCGCGCGCTACTCGGTGGACGCGGAATGGGTCGTCCCGCACTTCGAGAAGATGCTCTACGACAACGCCCTGCTGGCCCGCGTCTACGCCCATCTCTGGCGCGCGACCGGCAGCGGGCTCGCCCGGCGGGTGGCGCTGGAGACCGCGGACTTCATGGTGCGCGAACTGCGCACCGAGGAGGGCGGCTTCGCCTCCGCGCTGGACGCCGACAGCGACCGGCCGGACGGCGGTGGGCACGCCGAGGGCGCGTACTACGTGTGGACGCCCGGCGAGCTGCGCAAGGTCCTCGGCGCGGAGGACGCGGCGCTGGCGGGTACGTACTACGGGGTGCCCGGGGCGCCGGAGGCGGCGACCTTCGAGGAGGGCGCCTCGGTGCTGCAACTGCCGGACACCGGCATGCCGTTCGACGCCGAGCGGATCGCCTCCGTACGGGAGCGGCTGACGGCGGCGCGGGCGGAACGGCCTCGGCCGTTCCGCGACGACAAGGTGGTCACCGCGTGGAACGGGCTGGCCATCGCCGCCCTCGCCGAGATCGGCGCGTACTTCGACCGGCCGGACCTGGTCGACGCCGCGGTGGCCGCGGCGGACCTGCTGGTACGGGTGCACATGACGGACGGCGCCGGCGGGCCCGGCACGGTGGCCCGGCTCGTCCGCACCTCGCGCGGCGGGGCGGCCGGCGACAACGCCGGTGTCCTAGAGGACTACGGCGACGTGGCGGAGGGCTTCCTCACGCTCACCGCCGTCACCGGCGAGGGCACGTGGCTGCACCTCGCCGGGCTGATGCTCGACACCGTGCTCGACCGGTTCCGCGGCGAGGGCGGCACGCTGTTCGACACCGCCGACGACGCCGAACGGCTCATCCGGCGCCCCCAGGACCCGACGGACAACCCGACGCCGTCCGGCTGGACGGCTTCCGCCGCGGCGCTGCTCACCTACGCCGCGTACACCGGCAGCGAACGGCACCGCGAGGCCGCGGAACGGGCCCTCGGCATCGTGGCGAAGCTGGGCCCGCGGGCGCCCCGCTTCGTCGGCTGGGGCCTGGCGGCGGCGGAGGCGGCGCTGGACGGCCCCCGGGAGGTCGCCGTCGTCGGCTCCCCGGAGGATCCCCGCCGCGCGGAACTCCACCGGACGGCCCTCCTCTCCCCCGCCCCCGGCGCGGTGGTCGCCGCCGGGCCGCCCTCCGGTACGGGTGAGGGGCAGGGGGCGGTCTCGACCGCGGAACCCGCCGCGGCACGGCACGCCGCCGCGCTGCCCGAGGATCCGGACGCCGTTCCCCTCCTCGCGGACCGGCCCCTCGTCGACGGCGCTCCGGCCGCGTACGTCTGCCGCCGGTTCGTCTGCGCCGCCCCGGTGACCGGGCCCGAAGAGCTGCGCGCCCAGTTGACCCCGGCCGCACCCCCGCAGGGCTGAGTCGCGGGGCGCGCCTCACCGGGTCGGGCCGCTCACAGCGTCATGCCGCGCTCCAGCACCGCCAGCGCCCGGTCGACCGTCTCCACCAGGTCGCCCTCCGGCCCCCGGTCCACCCACTCGAACAGCACCTGCGTCAGCGCCCCGAAGATCGCCCCCACCACCACCCGGAGCTCGAAGTCGTCCCTCGGCCGCCCGGTGCGCTCGGAGAGCACCCTGCACAGCAACTCGACGTTCTGGTCCATGCCCTCGTGCATCTGCGCGCGCAGCGCCGGCACCTCGCGCACCAACTGCATCCGGAGCACGAACTCGGGCCGGAACTCGTCGTAGAGCAGCCGCAGCGAGGCGACCACCGCCTCCCGCAGCGCGACGAGCGGCGGCTCGTCCGCCGGCCGGTCGAGGATGGCCTGCTCCAGCACCGGGTCGTACTCGTCGGTGAGGATGATGTCCTCCTTGGTCGCGAAGTACCGGAAGACGGTGCTCGGCGAGACCTCGGCGGCCTCGGCGATCTGCTCGACGGTGGTCTGCTCGTACCCCTGCTTCCCGATCAGCCGGTACGCCGCCTGCCGGATCGCCTGGCGGGTGCGCAGCTTCTTGCGCTCGCGCAGGCCGAGCCCGGCCTCGGCGACCGAAGCCGCCTGGGAGGCGGCGACGGGTGGGGCGGCGGAGGTACGGGAGGAGGCCATGCTCCTCATTGTCCTGCACCGCCCTTGGCCGCGGCTATTCCGGCGCCGCGGCCGGTCTTCCCCCTCCTTCCGGGGGCTCCCCGATCCCCGTTCCTCCCCTTGCCCGCCCTCGGGCGGCCGGACGGCGGTGACGACCGCCGTGAGCAGCGCGGCGATTCCGCAGACCAGCAACGCCAGGCCCATGCCGTGCACATACGCGGAGTCGGCCGACTCCGCGAGCCGCGGTGCGCCCAGCCGCTCGGCGACCGCGTGCGCCGCGACCACGGACTCCCGCGCCTTCTCCGCCGCGGCCCCCGGCACCCCCTCCGTGTCCAGCCGGTCCGTGAACACCCCGTTCAGCAGGCTGCCCAGCAGGGCGACCCCGATGGCGCCGCCGACCTGCCGCAGCGTGGTCAGCAGCCCCGTGCCGCTGCCCGCGCGGCCGGGGGGCAGCGCGCCGAGGGCGGCGTCCATGGTCGGCACCAGCGCGCACCCGAGGCCCAGGCCGGTGGCGGCCAGCCATACCGCTGTGAAGCCGTACCCGTCGGACACGTCCGTACGGCTGCCGAGCAGCATGGCGAACGCGAAGACCGCCATCCCCGCGCTGACCACGATCCGCGAGCCGAACCGGGCCATCAGCGACGGCGCCGCCCGCGCCGTCACCAGCAGCCCCGCCATCAGGGGCATCAGCCGCAGCCCCGTGCCGAACGGGTCGTTGCCCAGCACCGCCTTCATACTGCGGCAGCACGAAGAGCAGCCCCGCCATGACGAAGGTCGCGAGCACGGCCACGATCGCGTTCCACCGGAAGGCGCGGTCGCCCAGCAACTCCAGGTCCAGCACCGGCCGGACCGCGCGCCGCTCCCGCAGCACCAGCCAGCCGAGCAGCACCGCCGAGCCGGCAAGCGGCCCCACCACCAGCGGATCCCCCCAGCCCCGCGCCGGCCCCTCGATGACGCCGAGGACCAGCCCGCCGAGACCGAGGACGCTGAGCACCGTGCTGACCGGGTCGACCCACGGCACCGAGGGGTCGCGGGTCTCGGGTATCAGCAGCAGCACCGCCACGATGCCGCGAACCACCAGCGGGATGTTCAGCACGAAGATGGAGCCCCACCAGAAGTGGTCGAGCAGCCACCCGCCCAGCAGCGGCCCCGCGGGCATGCCGACGGCCATGGCGGCCGTCACCGCGCCCATGGCCTTCGTGCGCTCGTCGTCGTCGAAGAGCGTGGGGATGACGGAGAGAGCGAGCGGCACGATCAGCGCACCGCCGAGGCCCATCACCGCACGCGCGACGATCACCGCCTCCGGGCTGGAGACGAACGGGCCTATGACGCCAGGGCCGCAGGCGACCCAGGCAGGGAAGGCGGCGGAGGCACCAGCAAAGGTCCGGCCCGCGCAGGAGGAGGTGCGGGCCGGACCTGGAATCGCCGCCTAGCGGTTGTAGCTCTGCAGCGGGCCGAACACCACCGTGGACGACGGGCTGATCTCCGTGTACTTGTTGCCCGAGACACGGCTGTTGATCTTGTTTTCCACGTCGACGTCCACGTCGATCTTGTTCCAGGTCTTGTGGATCTTGTTGAACGACTTGTGGAGCTTGTTGTTCTCCTTGTGGATCTTGTTGAACGACTTGTTGTAGTACGCCTTGGTGCAGCACGACTTGCCGGACTTCGGCTGCGCGGCCTGAGCCGAAGCGACACCGGCACCGGCACCGGCGAGACCGACCACGACGGCGCTGACGGCCAGGGAGCGGGCGAGCATACGGATGCGCATTCTGCCTCCACGGGGAGCGAGGGGTGGTTGTTCGCCCCGAATAACAGCACCCCCGCGGCCTTTGCGCCCCGAAGTACAGAAGCCGACACGAGCAGATCACCCGGACAGCCGGATGACCGGATGACCGGATGACCGGGTCGCCCCCCCCGGCCCGGCTCAGGCGTGGCGGTACGCCACCAGGGAGATCCCGACGTAGTGGACGGCGAACGCCGCCAGCGTGAACGAGTGGAAGACCTCGTGGAAGCCGAACCAACGCGGCGACGGGTTGGGCCGCTTGATCCCGTAGATCACGCCGCCCGCGCTGTACAGCACACCGCCCACGACGACCAGGACGAGGACCTCGATACCACCCGCACGCATGAAGTCCGGCAGGAAGAACACGGCCGCCCAGCCCATCGCGATGTAGCAGGGCGTGTAGAGCCAGCGCGGCGCACCGACCCACAGCACACGGAACGCGATCCCGGCGAGCGCCGCCGCCCAGATGAACCAGAGCAGCGCCTGCTGCCTGCCGCCCTCCAGCAGCAGGATCGTGAACGGCGTGTACGTGCCCGCAATGATCAGGAAGATGTTCGCGTGGTCGAGCCGGCGCAGCACGGCCGTGGCCCGGGGGCCCCAGTCGCCGCGGTGGTAGAGCGCGCTGACGCCGAAGAGCAGGCATGCCGTCAAGGTGTAGACCGCGCAGGCGAGCCGGCCGCGCGGACTCTCGGCCATCGCCGTCAGGAGCACCCCCGCGAACAGCGCCGCCGGGAACATCACCGCGTGCAACCAGCCGCGCAGCCGCGGCTTGAGCACGGCGGCCGCGGCGTTCGCGACCCGCTGCAGCTCTCCCTCGCCCGTCGCACTCATCCGCCCATGCTACCGACGCGTCCGTAGGTAGCGGCCCGGGAGTGGCGCTGTTCACGCAGGAGCTGACTGGACATGACGTCTGAGCTACCTCATCATCAAACGAGCGCACACCCGACACCGGATGGGCTCATATGAGCGGCGACCGGGTCGGCACCCCCAAGGGGTAATGGTCTTGAAAACCAGATAGATGTGACAGAAGAGAAGAAACATCCCAAACCCTCTACATCTGGAGCAAGCGGCACTCATGACCACCCCGACCAGGCACGAAGGGCTCCTCTCCTGGGTCCAGGAGATCGCCGACCTCACCCAGCCCGACGAGATCGTGTGGTGCGACGGCTCCCAGGCGGAGTACGACCGCCTGTGCGCCGAGCTCGTCGCCAAGGGCACGTTCACGAAGCTGGACCCCGTCAAGCGGCCCGGTTCGTACTACGCCACGTCCGACCCGACCGACGTCGCGCGGGTCGAGGACCGTACGTTCATCTGCTCCGAGCAGGAGGAGGACGCCGGGCCGACCAACCACTGGATGGACCCGGCCGAGATGCGCGAGGTCTTCACCGGCACCTCCGGCAACGGCGGCCTCTTCCGCGGCGCCATGCGCGGCCGCACCATGTACGTCGTCCCCTTCTGCATGGGCCCGCTGGGCTCGCCGCTCTCCGCGCTCGGCGTCGAGATCACCGACTCCGCGTACGTCGCCACCGCCATGCGCACCATGACGCGCATGGGGCGCGCGGTCCTCGACGAGCTGGGCGACGACGGCTTCTTCGTCAGGGCCGTCCACTCCGTCGGCGCACCCCTGGAGCCCGGGCAGCAGGATGTGCCCTGGCCGTGCAGTTCGACGAAGTACATCTCGCACTTCCCCGAGACCCGCGAGATCTGGTCGTACGGATCCGGCTACGGCGGCAACGCCCTGCTGGGCAAGAAGTGCTACGCCCTGCGCATCGCCTCCGTCATGGCGCGCGACGAGGGCTGGCTCGCCGAGCACATGCTGGTGCTCAAGCTCACCCCGCCGCGCGGCGAGTCCAAGTACGTCGCCGCCGCGTTCCCCTCGGCCTGCGGCAAGACCAACCTCGCCATGCTGGAGCCGACCACCCGCGGCTGGACCGTGGAGACCATCGGCGACGACATCGCCTGGATGCGCTTCGGCGAGGACGGCCGGCTGTACGCCATCAATCCCGAGGCCGGCTTCTTCGGCGTCGCGCCCGGCACCGGCGAGCACACCAACGCCAACGCCATGAAGACCCTGTGGGGCAACTCGGTCTTCACCAACGTCGCCCTCACCGACGACGGGGACGTGTGGTGGGAGGGCATGACCGACGAGCCCCCGGCGCACCTCACCGACTGGCTCGGCAACGACTGGACCCCGCAGTCCGGCACCCCCGCCGCCCACCCCAACGCCCGCTTCACGGTGCCGGCCGCCCAGTGCCCGACGATCGCGCCGGAGTGGGAGGACCCCAGGGGCGTGCCGATCTCGGCCATCCTCTTCGGCGGCCGCCGCGCCACCGCGGTGCCGCTGGTCACCGAGTCCTTCGACTGGCAGCACGGCGTCTTCCTCGGCGCCAACGTCGCCTCCGAGAAGACCGCCGCCGCCGAGGGAAAGGTCGGCGAGCTGCGCCGCGACCCGTTCGCCATGCTGCCCTTCTGCGGCTACAACATGGGCGACTACTTCGGCCACTGGCTCAAGGTCGGCGCCTCCGCGGACGCCGCGAAACTTCCGAAGATCTACTACGTCAACTGGTTCCGCAAGGACGCGGACGGATCGTTCGTCTGGCCCGGTTTCGGCGAGAACAGCCGCGTGCTGAAGTGGATCGTCGAACGGCTCAACGGCGAGGCCGAAGGCGTCGAGACCCCCATCGGCGTGCTGCCCGCCAAGGGCGCACTGGACGTTGACGGGCTCGAACTCACCGACGAGCAGCTCGACTTCCTGCTCTCCGTGGACCCCGAAGTCTGGCGCGATGAGGCCGCGCTGATCCCCGCGCACCTGGAGACCTTCGGCGACCACACTCCGAAGGAGCTGTGGGACGAGTACCGCGCGCTGGTCAACCGCCTGGGCTGACCTGGTACGCGGCCGGCCGGACCGGCGGGTACGACAACGGCGTCGTACCCGCCGGTCCGTGTTTTTCCCCGCCCCCAATTCCGCTCGGGTACCGGACACGCGGTGATATCAGCTCTTCATTCACCGCGTCATCCGGCCGAGTTATCCACAGGGGGATGCCGAATGCCCGGGAAACGCGGAAGACTTGGCAGTGCAGGGCAACTGCACGAGCGAGCGACGGGTATGGGAGGGGAGCACATGCCGGGCACAGCGTCCCGACTGCGCGACAAGCATCGGGGGGAGGCGGAGCTTCTTCTCACCCGCGCGGTGGAGGAAGAAGTGCGCCGCTCCGGTGGCCGGACCGACGGCGTGGTGCTGCTCGGCCGGGCGCGGGCGGCGCTGGACGACATGGCGGAGCGCGCCGCCGAGGAGTACGGGGCGTATGTGCGCGCCCTGGACGAGGCCGCCGCGGGCAGGCGCTCGCTCGCCGAGCGCTTCACCCCGCAGTCGATCGGGCCCGCCGTGACGGCGACGCTCAGCGCCGCCGCCATCGCCCTGCTCGTCTCCGCCGAGGAGGGTCTGGGCTCCACGGCCGCGCTCTGGACCGGGGTGGCGGCCGGCCTCGCCGGGCTCGTCGCGGGTCTGGTGCAGATCGGCCTGGCCCACTGGCTCTCGGGCAACACGCGCTCGGGCGCCGCCCGTCAGCCCGGCGGCCCGGAGCAGCTCCGGCTGCAGTGGCTGACGGCGCTGGAGCTGCGCGGCGTGCGGCCCTTCTTCGACCAGCAGCGGATGATCTCGGCCGCCACCCGCACCGGCAGCCGCGCCGAGCCCGCCGCCGACCGCCCCCGGCCGAGCACGGCCGGCGGCGGGGGTACGGACCGCGAGCCCCAGTCACGCCGGAACCGCAGCCAGGAGGCGCGGCAGCGGGCCACCCTGGAGCAGTCCTACCGCCAACTGCCCGAGGGCTCCCCGGTGTACGTGGGCCGCAAGGCGCAGCTCACCCAGATCGCCGGGTGGGTGCAGCAGGGCCGCGCCAGCACGGAGACCAAGCCGACCGTCGTCCTCCTGCACGGCCCGCCCGGCGCCGGGCGCACCGCGCTCGCGGTCCGCGCCGCTCACCAACTGCGCGAGCAGTTCCGCGCCGCCGTGGTGGTGGACCTGCGCGGGGAGAGCCTGGGCGAGGACCCGCTGCCCACCCGCGACGCGCTGCTGCACCTGCTCAACCGCCTCGGTGCCCCGCGCGACCAGCTCATGTTCCGCGAGCGCCCGGCACACGACGCGCAGTTGCGCCGGCTCATCGAGCTGTACCACCAGCATCTGACGTCGCTGCCGGTATCGATAGTGCTGGACGACGCGGTCGACGCCGAGCAGGTCAGGCTGCTGGTGCCGGAGCGCTCCGAGAGCCTGGTGCTGGTGACCTCGCGCGAGCGCCTCGAGCTGCCCGACGACCTCGACGCCTGGGTGCACCACATGCCCGTCGAGGGCCTGGAGCCGACCGCCGCCGAGGAGCTGCTGAGCGCCATGGCCCGGGGGACGGAGGGCGCGCAGCGCTCCGCCGACCCGTACGACGCGCAGTCCACCGACCGCATCGGGATGCTCTGCGGCGGGCTGCCGCTGGCGCTGCGCATCGCGGGCTCCGCGCTGGACGGGCGCAGCCTCGTCGGGCTCGCCGAGGCGCTGGACGCCTACGGGCCGGTGGGCCCGGTGGAGCGCGCCCTGTGGCTGCGCTACGGCGACCTGGCGGAGCCGACCCGGGCGCTGCTGCGCCGGCTGTCGCTGGTCGGCCGGGCGAGCCTGGGAGCGGCGGCCTGCGCCGCGCTCCTCGACGTCGGCGAGGAGGAGGCCGGCAAGCGGCTGACGGCGCTGGCCCGCGCGGGGCTGGTGGAGCACGTGCGCGGCTCCCGCTTCCGGGTGCACGACCTGGTGCGGCGCTTCGCGTACGCCCGGCTGCTCGACGAGGAGGACCCCGAGGTGCGCGCCGCCGCGCACGAGCGGCTGATCCGCAGCTACGCGGAGCTGGCCGACTCGGTGATCCGGCTGGTCGACGGGCGCACGTCGACCCGCGCCGACGGCTTCGGCTCGCACGGCTTCACCTCGCTGGACTCGGCGCTGCGCTGGCTGGACGACGAGCAGAGCTTCATCACCGCCGCCCTGCGGCACGCCGAGGGCGTAGACCAGGCCACCGTGCTGCACCTGCTGGGCGCCCTCGCGGACTACTGCCTGCTCCGCGGCGACCTGTACCGCCTCGGCGAGCTGAACGAGCTCACCAAGGCCGCCGACCAGGGACTGCTGATGCGCTCGGTCCAGTGGCGTACGGGCGTCGCCGCCCGGCAGCTCGGCGAGCTGGACAAGGCCCGCTCCACGCTGTCCTCCGTGGTCGACCTCTACCGCGAGGCGCAGCACTCCGCCGGCGCCGCCCGGGCCCTGCGCGACCTGGGCATCACCCTGCAGCAGCAGGGCAGCCTGCGCGAGGCGGAGGCGAAGCTGCGCGAGGCCCTGCAGATGCAGCAGGGCGAGAACATGCGCGGCGACCGCGCCTGGACGCTGCACGCGCTGGCGGCCGTGCTGCGCGACCGAGCCCAGTTGGGCGACGCGCTGACGCTGCTGGACCAGGCGCTCGCGCTGCACCAGGAGAGCGAGAGCGTGCACGGCCAGGCATGGGCGCACTTCCAGCTCGGCCAGGTGCGGCTGCGGATGGGCGACGTCCCGGGAGCCGAGGAGGAGTTGGAGGAGGCCCTGGAGCAGTACGCGCGCACCCGCGACGGCCGCGGCGAGGCCTGGGCGATGACGCAGCTCGCCCGCGCCCGGCTGGTCGCCGCCGACCCGGCCACTGCCGTGACGCAGCTCAAGGCGGCCCTCGCCCGGCACCGGGAGAACGACGACGCGCGCGGTGAGGCCTGGACGCTGTACTACCTGGGCCAGGCCCAGGAGGGCGCGGGCAAGCGGGAGTCGGCGGTGCGGGCGCTGGAGCGGTCCCGCTCGATGTTCAGCCGCATGCGGGACGTGTACGGGCTGGCCTGCGCGCGGCACCACTCCGCGCGGGTCACCCGCGACCTGCGCGCCGAGCAGACCGGCACGCTGCGCAACAGCGGCTTCGCCCGGCAGTTGCTCCAGGACGCCAGGCAGGACTTCCGCCGGGTGGGTGTGGCCCACGGCGAGGCGTGGTCCTGCATCGAGCTGGCGGTGATCGACGCGGGCAACGGCCGCGCAGGGCAGGCGCTGGAGCTGGTGGACACGGCGATAGACCTGTTCGGCGGCATCGGCGACCGGCGGGGCGCGACGTGGGCCCGGTTCCTGCGCTGCACGCTGCTGCCGTTCGCCTCGCCCGGCGGCTCGGTGGTGGGTGCGGCGGTGGCACAGCAGGAGCTGTCGGAGCTGCTGGACGAGCTGCGTACGGTGACCGCGGGGCGCCGCGGAGTGGTCGACCCGGCGCTGGAGGACTACGCGGAGACGTTCCAGCTCGTGCTGGAGCGTGGCGTGGAGCCGGAGACGGGCTGGCAGGCGTGGCGCCTGGGGATGGTCCCGAGCCGGCATGCCCGCGAGGTCATGGGCGTCCCGCTGGACGGCGCGGCCCCCGCGGGCGACGGCGCCCTGGCGGGCTGACCGGCGGCCGGCAGGCTGACCGGCGGCCCGGAAGCCCGCCGCTGACCACAGGCCGGCCGCGACCGGCCTCGCTCAGGCAGGGGCGACGGCGTGGCCGGGCGCTGAGCGCGCCCGGGATCCCCGGCTTGGCTCCACTGGCCCGTGTCGGCCCGGAGGCCGTGCCCGCCGCCGTCGTCAGCGGCGGCGGGCGACCGGCTGCTTGTCGGCCGCCGGGCTCTCCGCCGGCGCCGGGGTGCGCGGTGACTCGCCGCGGGGGCTGTCGTCGCGCGGGGCGCCGCCGCGGGGCGCGTCACCGCGCGGGGCCGACCCGCGCGGTGCGTCCCCGCGGGGCTTGTCGTCACGCGGATCGCCCCCGTCTCCCGGGCCCTCGCCCTCCGGGCGGGAGCCGCCGGGGCCGGCGTCGCCGCGGTCGGTCTTCTCCTTGAAGTCGACCTTGCCCAGGTGGCGGTTCATGCTCTTCAGCAGGAACCACACCGCGACGCCGAGAAGCGCGAAGACGATGAAGCCGAGGACGCCCGGCGTGACCTTGTTCTTGTCGAGCTCCTCCGCGAGCGGGACGAGATCGGCAGCCAATGTGGTGTTCACACGCTCAATTGTCGCGGATGCCGGCGAAGAGGTCGTCCTCGGGGAGGGAAGTATCCACGAGCGACTTCGCCAGCTCGTACTCCTCGGTGGGCCAGACCTCCTGCTGGACCTCCATGGGGATCTTGAAGAACGGCCCGTCGGGGTCGATCTGCGTCGCGTGCGCGATCAGCGCCTTGTCGCGGATCGCGAAGAAGTCGGCGCACGGCACGTACGTCGTGATCGTGCGCTCCTTGCGCTCGAACTCCTTCCACCGCTCCAGCCACTCCCCGTACGGCGACTCCAGCCCGCGCGCGAGCATCGCCTCGTGCAGCGCGACGGTCCGCGGCCGGTTGAAGCCCTGGTTGTAGTAGACCTTCAGCGGCTGCCAGGGCTCGCCCGCGTCCGGGTAGCGCGCGGGGTCGCCGGCAGCCTCGAAGGCGGCCATCGTGATCTTGTGGGTCATGATGTGGTCGGGGTGCGGATAGCCGCCGTTCTCGTCGTAGGTCGTGATGACCTGCGGCTTGAACTCACGGATCAGCCGGACGAGTGCCTCCGCCGCCTCGTCGACATCCTGCAGCGCGAAGCAGCCCTCCGGAAGCGGCGGCAGCGGGTCCCCCTCCGGCAGCCCGGAGTCGACGAACCCCAGCCACGCCTGCTTCACACCGAGGATCTCCCGCGCCTCGGCCATCTCCTTGCGCCGTACCTCGTGCATGTTCTTCTCGATGAAGGCATCGCCCTGAAGCTTCGGGTTCAGGATCGACCCCCGCTCGCCTCCCGTGCAGGTGGCGACCAGGACCTCGACGCCCTCCGAGACGTACTTGGCCATGGTGGCCGCACCCTTGCTCGACTCGTCGTCGGGGTGTGCGTGGACGGCCATCAGCCGCAGGTCATCGCTCACAGATTCAATCCTCGGTAACAGGTCGTCTAGGCCGGCTTCTATAGTGACTGAGCGGACTGACAATTCATTCCGCCGTCAGCCGCAGCCAGCCGCTCTGCCGGGAGGGACCATCATGGCCGGTGCGCCCCGAACGCTGCCCGAGGGCCGTTACGGCCGCTCGGCCGACGCCCGTGCCGACCGGCGGCTGAAGGTCGTCGGCGCCGTGCTCGGCGCGGCCCTGCTCACCTTCGTGGCCTGGGGCGCTGTCGACGCGACGGCCGGTTCGAAGGCGTCCGGGGAGCTGATCCGCTTCCAGGTGATGTCCGACACCGAGGTCCAAGCGCACCTTGAGGTCCGCAAGAAGTCCGACGTCGACGCCGTCTGCACGCTGCGTTCGCTGGCAGCGGACAAGTCGGAGGTCGGCGTGCGCGACGTGCGCATCGACGAGCCGAAGACCCGCGTCGACACCGTGGTGTCGATCCGGACCACGGAGCGCGGCACCAACGCCGAGCTCGTCGGCTGCAAGGCGGCCGACGAGCGATAACAGTCGCCGTCTCGCTGCCGGAATTGTTACGATCGTGGTTTCGCCCCACCCACGAAGGCGCAATTCTTCTGGGTAGGGCGATTGCTGCATCACAGACGCATGAGAAGTTCCCCCAGCACCAGAACCACCACCGACAAGGAGCACCTGTGACCCAGACCAGCGACAACGTCACCTGGCTGACCCAGGCGGCGTATGACCAGCTCAAGGCCGAGCTGGAGCACCTGTCGGGTCCCGCACGCACCGAGATCGCCAAGAAGATCGAGGCGGCTCGCGAGGAGGGTGACCTGCGGGAGAACGGCGGGTATCACGCGGCCAAGGAGGAGCAGGGCAAGCAGGAGCTGCGCGTCCGCCAGCTTCAGCAACTTCTCGAGAACGCGAAGGTCGGCGAGGCCCCGCCGGACGACGGTGTCGTCGAGCCCGGGATGGTCGTCACGATCGCCTTCGACGGCGACGAGAGCGACACCCTCACCTTCCTGATGGCCTCCCGGGAGTACGCGAGCGGGGACGTCGAGACGTACTCGCCGCAGTCGCCGCTGGGCATGGGAGTCAACGGCAAGAAGGTCGGCGAGGAGGCGAGCTACGAGTTGCCGAACGGCAAGAAGGCCATGGTGACGATCCTCAACGCCAAGCCGTACGCAGCCTGACCGCGCGTCGGAGGCAGCAGCCCATCGCGAAGCCCCCGGAGGGAACCGAGGTTCCCCGACCGGGGGCTTCGACGTGCGCCGCGGGGCGCGTTACCCGGCGGAGTTGCGGTACTTCCGCACCGCCAGCGTGCGGAAGAGCGCGATGATGGCGACCGAGTAGATCAGCGAGGCCAGCACCGGGTGCTGCATCGGCCAGGCGTCGGACGGGCTGACGCCCGGGTTGCCGAAGAGCTCGCGGCAGGCCTGCACGGTCGCGCTGAAGGGGTTCCAGTCGGCGATGTGCTGCAGCCAGGGCGTCATTCTGCTGGAGTCCACGAAGGCGTTCGAGACGAACGTCACCGGGAACAGCCAGACCAGCCCGCCGGACGTGGCCGCCTCGGGCGTACGCACCGACAGCCCGATGAGCGCCCCGACCCAGGTGAAGGCGTAGCCCAGCAGGAGCAGCAGGGCGAACGCGGCCAGCGCCTTCGGCAGGCCCTCGTGGAACCGCCAGCCGACCAGCGCGGCGACGAGCGCCAGCACCACCAGCGTCAGCGCGGTCTGCACCAGGTCGGCCAGCGTACGGCCGGTGAGGACCGCACCGCGGGCCATCGGCAGCGACCGGAAGCGGTCGATGAGCCCCTTGTGCATGTCCTCGGCTATGCCGGCGCCGGCACCCGCCGTGGCAAAGGTGACGGTCTGGGCGAAGATGCCGGCCATCAGGAACTCGCGGTACACGTCGGAGTCCGTGCTGCCGCCGACGTTCATCGAGCCGCCGAACACGTACGAGAACAGCACCACGAACATGATCGGCTGGATCAGGCCGAAGATGACGACTTCCGGGATCCGGGACATCCGGAGCAGGTTGCGCTTGGCGACGACCATTGAGTCGCGGGCGGACTGGCCGACACCCCCCAGAGCCGGCGGCGCCGTGGGGCCCGGGCGCGCCGGGGCGGTCGAGGCGGTCACTTGTCGGTCTCCTTCGCGGCGTCTGCGGCGGCCCCGGGGCCGCCGTCCTCGATGGCCTTCCCGTCCCCGTCCTCGGCCTCGGCCACGTGGCCGGTGAGCGAGATGAACACGTCGTCCAGCGTGGGACGGCGCAGCCCGATGTCGTCGATGGCGATGCCGCGCTCGTCCAGGTCCCGGATGACGTCGGCGAGCAGCCGGGCGCCGCCGCTGACGGGCACGGTGAGCTTGCGGGTGTGGTCCGCGACCGTGACCTCGCCCTGGCCGAGGGCGCCGAGGACCTCGCTGGCGGCGAAGATCTGGTCTCGCTGGTGCACGACGACTTCGACGCGCTCGCCGCCGGTCCGGGCCTTGAGCTCGTCGGAGGTGCCGCGCGCGATGACGCGGCCGTGGTCGATGACGCAGATGTCGTGCGCGAGGTGGTCGGCCTCTTCCAGGTACTGCGTGGTGAGCAGCAGCGTCGTGCCGCCCTTGACCAGTTCCTGGATGACGTCCCAGAGCTGCTGGCGGTTGCGCGGGTCGAGGCCGGTGGTCGGCTCGTCCATGAACATCACGGGCGGCTCGACGACGAGCGCGGCGGCCAGGTCGAGCCGCCGGCGCATGCCGCCGGAGTACGTCTTGGCGGTGCGGTCCGCGGCGTCGGCGAGGTTGAACCGCTCCAGCAGCACGCCCGCGCGCGCCTTGGCGTCGCGCGAACTCAACTGGTAAAGCTGGCCGACCATCTGGAGGTTCTCGCGGCCGGTCAGATACTCGTCGACCGCGGCGAACTGGCCGGACAGGCCGATGGACCTGCGCACCTCGTTCGGATGCTTGAGGACGTCGATCCCCGCGACCTCGGCGCGCCCGGCGTCGGGTCGCAGCAGCGTGGTGAGCACACGGACGGCGGTGGTCTTGCCGGCCCCGTTGGGACCGAGCAGACCGAGAACGGAGCCTTCGGGGACGTCGAGATCGACGCCGTCCAGTGCCCGCACATCGCCGAAGTGCTTGACCAGCCCTTCGGCGTGGATGGCGCCTGGCATAGAGATCTCCCCAGGTTGGATGGAAGTCGGTGGTGGACGGTCTGGCGGCACTTCTCAACAAATGTCAGACATGGGCGGACGGGCGGACAACAGCAGGAGAATAGAACACGCGATATATCGCGTCAAGTCGCGAGTGTCAGAGCCGTGAGAGGTGGGTGAACAGTGGGCTGAGGGGGTGTGTGCGCCTCTGCGCCTCGTTGCGTACGGGCCGGGGCAGCGGCGCCGCGGCGCGCGTCCGGTGCGTCGTACGCGGGGGCGCTGCGTGACGCGTGATGCCCGCGGGGCACGGTGGGCGTCGGGCAGCGCTTCGTGCTCGTCGTACTCGTGTGTGTCAGGCAGTCACCGTGTACCCGGCTTTCCGGAGCGCAGCGAGCACCCGATCACAGTGCTCCCGCCCCTTCGTCTCCAGCTGTAGCTCGACTTCGGCCTCCGTGAGCCCGAGGCGCGGATCCGTCCGCACATGGCTCACGTCGAGGACGTTAGCGTCCGCCTCTGACAACACCCCCAGCAGCGTCGCGAGCACCCCCGGGCGGTCGGTCACGCGCAGCCGCAGCGAAAGGTACCTCCCCGCCGCCGCCATGCCGTGCCGGAGGATGCGCTGGACGAGCAGCGGATCGACGTTCCCGCCGGAGAGCACCGCCACCACCGGACCGCCCCCGAAGGTCTCCGGATCGGACAGCAGGGCGGCGACCGGAGCCGCTCCAGCCGGCTCGACGACCAGCTTCGCCCGCTCCAGGCACAGCAGTACCGCGGCGGACAGCGCGTCCTCGGAGACCGTACGCACCTCGTCCACGTACTCGCCAATGATTTTGAAGGGGACGTCGCCCGGCTTGCCGACCTGGATGCCGTCCGCCATCGTCCCGAACGACTCCAGCGCCACCGGCCGCCCCGCGGCGAGCGAGGGCGGGAACGCCGCCGCGTCCTCCGCCTGCACGCCGACGATCCGCACGTCGGGCCGGACCGCCTTCACTGCCACCGCGATCCCGGCCGCCAGACCGCCCCCGCCGATCCCCACCACGATCGTCGACACCTCGGGGCACTGCTCCAGCACCTCCAGGCCGACCGTGCCCTGGCCCGCCACCACGTCGGGGTGGTCGAAGGGGTGGATGAGGACGGCGCCGGTCGCCGCGGCGTACGACTCCGCCGCCTCCAGCGTCTCGTCGACGACCTGCCCGTGCAGCCGGACGTCCGCGCCGTAGTCCAGCGTCGCGGCGACCTTGGGCAGCGGGGCGCCGACCGGCATGAAGACGGTCGAGCGCACGCCCAGCAGCGACGCGGCCAGGGCGACGCCCTGCGCGTGGTTCCCGGCGCTGGCGGCGACCACGCCCCGGTGGCGCTGCCCCTCGCCGAGCCCGGCGATGCGCACGTAGGCGCCGCGGAGCTTGAAGGAACCGGTCCGCTGGAGGTTCTCGCACTTCAGATGGACGGGCGCGTCGACCAGCCGGGAGAGGAACCTGCTGCCCTCCAGCGCAGTGACCCGCGCGATGCCTGCGAGGATGTTCTGTGCGTCGCGAACGTCGTCCAGGCTGACGGCACCGGCCGCGGCTGCGCTCATGGCCACAGTCTCGCACGCTGAGATGGCGCCGGGTTTTCCACAGGGGGTTTTCCACAGGTCGTACGGCACACGGCGGGGCCGCGTAATCTGTGGCCCAGTTCGAATCCACATGCTCGCCCCTGTCCTACGGACCGACCCGCGCCCGTGTCCGTGCCCGCCCCCGTATCCGCAGTCACCCGCCCGCAGACCCTGCCGCCGTGTCCGCGGCGGCAGCCAGATCCGCAGCCAGTGAACGTCCTCACGAAGTGAGCACCGTCCATGCCCTCCCCCCCTTCTCCCACCGACACCCCGGCACCGGCCGACCTGCTGAACGATCTGCAGCATCAGCTGGCCGTCTTCGCCCGCCGCGCCGAGCAGACGCGCCTCGCCGGCGCCGGGCAGATGCGCAACACGATGGACCGCGCCGCCTACCTGCTGCTCAACCGCCTGGAACAGCACGGCCCCACGGGCGTCAAGGCCCTCGCCGCCGGCATGGGCATCGACTCCTCGACCGTGACCCGGCAGGTCGCGCCGCTCGTCGACGGCGGGCTGGTCAAGCGCGCCACCCACCCCGAGGACGGCCGCGCGGTCGTGCTGGAGCTGACGCCGCTCGGCAGGGCGCGGCTGCACGAGGTGCAGGATTCGCGGCGCGAGCTGGTCGCACGGCTGACCGCCGACTGGACGCCGATGGAGCGGGCCACGTTCTGCACCCTGCTCACGCGGTTCAACACCTCGGTCTCGCAGGCCAACGCCGGGCAGCAGGAGGGCCGGCAGTCCGGCCGGCAGGACGGGGAGGGGAACGGAGAGGAGAGCAGGGAGGGGAGCGCGGAGCGGGACGGCCTGGGCGGCCCGCGGGACGGGGACGGGGACGGGGACGGCTGACGACATCAGGTCTCTGCCGGCGTTCCTTGCCGCCGACGTCTTGACCCCGGCGCCCGGCTGCCGTCCTATTGGTTCGAGGGCGGTGAAGGGAGCAGCGCTGTGCGTCAGCGGCGCTCGGCACAACAGCGCCGCCGTGCCCTGGAGTTCGAGACCTTCTGCGCGGGCGCGGCCGGCCGGCTGTTGCATGCCGCCCAACTGCTCACCGCCGAACCGCCGGACGCCGCCCCGCAGGCCGAACGGCTGCTGACCCAGGCCCTGGCCCGTACGTACGCCCGCTGGGACCGGCTGCGCGGCGAGGATCCGTACGAGACCGCGCGGCAGCAGCTCGTCGCCCGCTACGCGCAGACCGCCTGGCGCTACCGGCGCACCTCCGGCGGCCTGCTCGACCGGCTGTCGCCGCAGGAGCGGCTGGTGCTCGTGCTGCGGATGTCGGAGGGCGTCGCCGAGGAGCAGACCGCGGCCGCGCTCGGGCTGCCGCCCGAGCGGGTCCACCAGATACTGATGCGGGCCAGCGCCGCCATGCTCAGCCGGCACACGCCGACCCCGGGGCGTACGCGACGGGAGGTGGCGACGCCGTGATCTCGATCACCGCCCGCAAGGAGCAGGCCGTACGCGACCTCCTCGACGGCCCGCACCCCGCCGTGCCGCCGCAGCTCGCCGACCTGGCCGCGGCGCGCGGCCGGCGTCTGCTGCGCCGCCGGACGCTGCTGCGGTCCGGGGTGTGGCTGCTGCTCGTCGCGGCGCTGGTGGCGCTGACGGTGTGGGCCGCGGTGAGCGGCGCGTGGGTGGATCACCCGGCCCAGACCACGCCGGACTTCGACGGCTGGTGAGTCCGCGGGGCCGACCTGCGGGCGGGGCCCCATGGCATCGGGCCGGTGCGTGAACGGGGGCCGCGAGGCCCGCTCCCGGTCCGTCCGGGCCCGGCTGTCCGGGCCGGGCGTGTCCCGGCCCGGTAGGCCCCCGTCCTCAGCCGCCCAGGGCCTGCGTGAGGTCCGCCAGCAGGTCGTCCACCGACTCGATCCCGACCGACAGCCGCACCAGGTCGTCCGGCACCTCCAGCGGCGACCCCGCCGCCGAGGCGTGCGTCATCCGCCCCGGGTGCTCGATCAGCGATTCGACGCCGCCCAGCGACTCCCCGAGGATGAACAGCCGCGCCCGGTTGCAGACCTCGACCGCCGCCTCCTCGCCGCCCTCGACGCGGAACGACACCATGCCGCCGAAGTCGCGCATCTGCTTCGCGGCCGTCTCGTGGCCGGGGTGGTCTTCGAGGCCCGGGTAGTACACGTGCGTCACGCGCGGGTGCCGGTCCAGCATGTGCGCGACGCGCGCCGCGTTGGCGCTGTGCCGGTCCATCCGCACAGCCAGCGTCTTGATGCCGCGCAGCACCAGCCAGGCGTCGAACGGCCCGGCCACCGCGCCCATCGCGTTCTGGTGGAACGTCAGCCGCTCGCCCAGCTCGCGGTCGGCCACGACGAGCGCGCCGCCGACGACGTCCGAGTGCCCGCCCATGTACTTGGTCGTGGAGTGCACGACGACGTCGGCGCCGAGCGCCAGCGGCTGCTGCAGGTAGGGGCTGGCGAAGGTGTTGTCGACGACGAGCAGGGCGCCGGCCTCGTGCGCGACGGCGGCGGAGGCGGCGATGTCGGTGATGCCGAGCAGCGGGTTGCTGGGCGTCTCCACCCAGACGAGCTTCGTACGGTCGGTGAGCGCGGCCCGTACCGCCGCAGGGTCCCCGGTGTGCGCGACCGAGAACTCCACCCCCCAGCGCGCCGCGACCTTCGCGAAGAGCCGGAAGGAGCCGCCGTACGCGTCATCCGGGATGACCACGTGGTCGCCGGGGGTGAGCGCGGTGCGCAGCAGGCAGTCCTCGGCGGCCAGGCCGGAGGCGAACGCGAGGCCGCGGGCCCCGCCCTCCAGCGCGGCGAGGTTCTGTTCCAGGGCGGTGCGGGTGGGGTTCGCGGAACGGCTGTACTCGTAGCCTCCGCGCAGGCCCCCCACCCCGTCCTGCTTGTACGTGGACACCTGGTGGATCGGCGGTACGACCGCGCCCGTCGCCGGGTCGGGCTCCTGGCCCGCGTGGATGGCGACGGTCTCGAAGCTGGGCTGGCTCATGCGGCCCGAGGATAAGCCCTGGAGGGGGGCCGTTGCGCGCGGCGGTCTGGTTTGCTGGAGGGGAGGACCCGTACGTGTACCAGCCCGGCCCGCACCTTCTTTGAGAACTCAGGACACATCAATGGAACTGTTGTTCGCACTCCTCGCCATCGCCCTGATCGCATGGGTCGCCGTGCCCCTGCTGCGGCGTGCCCGGGGCGGCCGGGAGGTGCTGCAGTCGAACGCGCGGGCCGTCGACCCGGCCGGAAGCTACGGCTTCGTACCCGTCGACGAGCTCGACGTCCGCCTGCCCGGCCCCGACCCGCAGCTCGCCGAGGTCCTGCGGGAGCTGCGGGAGGACCAGGACTGGCAGGCGGCCTCCCGGCTGCTCGCGCTCACCGACGACGAGTGGGAGCAGCGCTGGCAGCGGGTGCAGACGCTGGCGGGGGCGGCGGCCTTCGAGCTGGCGCAGGCGCCGGGCGAGGGCGGGGCGTGGCTGCGCACGTGGCGGGCGGAGAAGCCCAAGGACGTGGGCGGGGCCGAGGTGCACGCAGAGTTCCTGGTACGGCAGGCGTGGATGGCCGGGGCGGGGGCGTCGGAGTTCCCGGTGATCCTGGAGGAGGCGAAGAAGATCTGCGCGGAGGCGGCGATGCTGGCGCCGGGCAGCCCCATGCCGTACATCATCGAGCTGGCCATCGCCCGCGGGGCGCACTACCGCGAGGCGGACTTCGAAGAGCTGTGGCACACGGTCGAACAGCGCGCGGGCGACCACATGGGCGCGCACCTCGCGGCGCTGCAGTACGCGTGCGAGAAGTGGCACGGCTCCAGGGAGGCGGCGTACGACTTCGCGCAGCGCGCGGCCGCCTCGGCGGGGCCGGGGGCCCTGCTGCCCGCGCTGCCGCTGTTCGCGGTCTGGGAGCACCTGCCGGAGGCGAACCTGGTGCGGGGGCTGTACGAGGGCGAGGTCGTCAGGCAGGCGATCGAGGGCGCGCAGTACGCGGTGCACCACGCCCCGGCGGACCACCCGATGCTGCCGCACGTACGGCACCTGCTGGCGTGCTTCCTGGTGCGGGCGGAGCGGTACGAGGAAGCGCTGGAGCAGATGCGCCACGTGGACGGGTACGTGGGCGCGCTCCCGTGGTCGCTGAGCGAGCAGCCGGCGGCGGAGTACGCGGCGTACCGGGCGCTAGCGGTGGCGGGGTACGAGGGCGGCAGAGGCGCCGCGTTGAAGTGAGGCGGCGGGGAATGTCAGAGGTGCGCGATACGTTCCTTGGAAGGGTAATCAGCAGCGTCAGCGGAGGAGGCCGGAGATGTTCCTGAACCGCCACAAGAACCACCTCGTGACCAAGGACGAGGCGGTTCCCGGCCGCGCCGCACCCGCCTTCCCCGTCCCGGAGCGCCACACGGTGCTGGGCAACCCGCTGGAGGGCCCGTACCCGGAGGGCCTGGAGGTCGCGGACTTCGGCCTGGGCTGTTTCTGGGGCGCCGAGCGCAACTTCTGGCAGACGCCGGGCGTGTGGACGACCCTGGTCGGCTACCAGGGCGGACACACGACGCACCCGACGTACGAGGAGGTCTGCTCGGGCCGGACGGGCCACACCGAGGCGGTCCGGGTGGTGTACGACCCGGCGGTGGTGTCGTACGACGAGCTGCTCAAGCTGTTCTGGGAGTCCCACGACCCGACGCAGGGCTTCCGCCAGGGCAACGACATCGGCACGCAGTACCGCTCCGCGGTCTACACGCACACCCCCGCCCAGGCGAAGGCGGCGGACGCCTCGCGCGCCGCGTACCAGCAGGTCCTGTCCGCTTCGGGCTACGGCGACATCACCACGGAAATCCTCCCGGCAGCCGACCGCCCCTTCTACCCGGCGGAGCCCTACCACCAGCAGTACCTGGACAAGAACCCGGGCGGCTACTGCGGCATAGGCGGCACGGGCGTCAAGCTGAGTGACCAGTCGGAGGGCGGCTCCTGCCCCACCGGCATCGCTCCGACGGAGAGCTGAATCGCTTCTCCCTCACTCGTTCGAGCGGTAGGAACGGACCTCGCCTTGCATTGCAGCATCAGACCCCGGGGTGGGGAATGGTTCAGTCCCAGCGGTCTTCGTTGATGAAACGGCTGAAGCCCCGCCAGGAGTTGGGGCCCATCACGCCGTCGATGGGTCCGGTGTAGCCATAGGAGGCGGCCAGACGCTGGACCGCGGCCCAGGTGTTGGGCCCGGGAACACCGTCGATGGGCCCGGTGTAGCCCCAGTTGCGCATGTTCCTCTGGAGCGCGGCGTAGGTGTTGGGTCCGGGAACACCGTCGATGGGCCCCGTGTAGCCGGACTCGATCCGCAGCCAGTTCTGCGTCCGCATCCACATGACGGGACCGGGGACGCCGTCCTCCTCCGTCGTCGTCTTCGGCAGCGCACCACCACCGCCTATGTAGTCCAGCGGGTTGACTCGGGTGCCAGCCGGGGTGATCAGGTGCCAGTGGACGTGGGGGCCGGTGGAGTTTCCGGAGCCTGGGGCTCCGGCTGCACCACCGGAGAGTCCGACGGTGCCTCCCTTGCCGACTGAGGTGCCGTCGGCGACCAGGAACTGTGAGAGGTGCATGTACTGCGTCCGGTACCCGTCACTGTGAGTGATGGTCACAGTGTGTCCGCCGGTGCCGTTGTACGGGATGTTCCTGACGACGCCGGCGCCGGCGGCCGGGAGTCTGGTGCCGACGCTCATGGCGTAGTCGATTCCGCCCAGGGAGCCTCGGTCGATGTGGTCCTGCCAACTGCCGGTCATCGGGTAGCCGCTGAACGGGTTATAGATGTCCAGCGCCTGGGCGGGGTTCCCCGAGAGCAGTACACCGCCGGCTGCCAGGCCGAACACTGCTGAGCCGCGCAGCAGGGTGCGCCGATCCAGTCCGACGGGTGACCGGTCTTTCCGGACGCCATCGGCCTCATGGTTTCCGTGCACGTCAACTCCCTTTTTTCAAGGTGACTTGAACTAGCGATGCCGGTGCAGAATCACCATATCCTACGCGCGTAGATTTTGTTATGAGCATGACGCCATCGCACGACGGACGTCGACGAGCACCGGCCCCGACGGGTCACACGTCACGGCAGGCCCCCGGGCACGGGCGTCAAGCTGAGTGATCGGCCGGACGGCGGCTCCTGCCCCACCGGCATCGCTCCGACGGAGAGCTGAATCGCTTCTCCCTCACCCCTTCGAGCGGCGGGAACGGACTTGCACCCGGTACGCTGCCGCGAGGGATCAGACTCGGCCCTATGGGAGTAGCAATGACGATCTCAACCGCCGGGCAGCCGCTCATCCCTCAGCCGGCCGCGACGGTGACCACCCTGCGGCAGGCCGTCAGCCAGATTGCGCCTGCCGCGCTGCCGGCCTTCACTCGCGAGCTGGACCAAGCGGCTGACCAGACCCGGCAGGGCTCCGAAATGGGACCGCTCCAGCGGTTCATCGCCCAGTGGGCCGTCTACGTCCACATCCAGCGCCACCCCGACATGGCCGCACAGTTGCGCTACTGGGAGGACACCGCCCAAGGGGACGACAGCGCCCAAGCGCGGCGAGCAGTCTCCGAGATCGGCAAGATCCTGGACGCAGCACATACCGCCCTCGGTATCCCGATCCAGTGAGCACGGGGTGGCGTTGGGAGTACGACCCGGATCGCGTTCATGTAGCCGATGGCCTCCCCGAGCATGTGGTTGCAGAGGTGGAGCGTTTGGCCGGGGACCTGGTCGAGCTGGCAGGTACAGGAATCGACATCACCGACCTGGGCCATGGCCCCCGGCCCGGCAGCCTGCGCCGGATGGACGCTGCGGGCGGATGGTTCTACTTCCTGCCGGTACCTCGCGACCGTTTGATCGCCGTTGTCCGTATCGTGCCTCCGTTCGACGCCTTGTAGCCGGAGTTCTGCGACGTTCCCCGCGGTGACACTCCCGAACTCCGGGCCCTGCTCGCATCACCCGACGGACATCGGCGGCACTCGGCCCCAACGGGTCACATGGCACGGCAGGCTCGGCGGCACGGGCGTGAGCTGCCCGGTGGGCGTCGTCGGCGCCGAGTGAGGGCGTCGATGCGCGCGACGGCGTCACGGCCCTCCCGGGCACACCGCCCGGACCGTTGATGCGGCTGCCGGTCTCCGGCATCACCGTGCCGCGCATGGCGTGACGAGCACCGCCATAGCGGACAAATACCACAAAAGAGGGCTTCGACCTGAAATGCTGCGGGCGCGGGAGCGGAGCGCGCAAGAGGTGGTAGCCGATGGCGGACGACGGAGGCGGCGCGGGCGTGTGGAGCCATGCCTCCGCGCAGCTTGGCGAGCTGCTGGATCTGGTCGACGAGGCCATCGTCACGTGCGACCGCCCCGACGGGACGATCCGGGGGTTCAACCGGGCCGCCGTCCGCCTCTTTCCCCGGTTGCGCCCGGGAGAGCCGGCGAGTGCGTCGGCGCCGCCCCTGGCTCGTGCCGGCGCCCGGGGGGCGAAGCGCTTCTCCGCCGCCCACGGGGGCCGCAGGCTCCGCGGTCGTCTGCGTACCGTCGACGGACTCGCGGTGTGGCTGGTCAGTCAGGTGAGCAGTGCACAGGAGGCCGAGGCGGCGCTCGTCGACGAACGCGCCAGGTCGGCCTTCCTGGAGGAGGCCACCCAGCGGCTCGGCGCTTCGCTCCATCACAGCCGCACTGTCCGTACGCTCACCGAGATCGTCACCCCCAGACTGGCGGACGCGTCCGTGGTCGTCCTGCCCCCGAGCGGGCGGCGTACGGACTGGCACCGGGCGGGTCCGGGCGGGGCGCGCTCCTCCGGTGAGGTGGCGGTCGAGAGGCTCGAAGAGGTGCCCGAGATCGCGAACGCGCTGTACGGCCTTCAACCGCACCCCACGGTCATCAGCCCTCAGGAGCTGGACCCGCTCGACAACCTCATGCCCGCGGAGCTCGTTCCAGGCGGAGAGCCGCTCGTGGCCCAGCTCGCCGCGGGGGGCGTACCGGCCGGCGCGCTGATCATGCTGCGCGGCCCGGAACGGGCGCCGTTCGACGAGGCCGACATCGAGCTGGCGCACGAGTTGGCCGTGAGGGCCGGACTCGCGCTGGCGACGGCGGCGCTCTATACGCAGCAGGCCCACACCATCGCCGTCCTGCAAGCGAGCATGGCCCCGGAACCACTGCCCGCCGCCGACGGCCTCAGGCTCGGCGCCGCCTACCGGCCGGCCGCCGAGGCGCTGCACATCAGCGGCGACTTCTACCACGTGGCCCCCTCCGCCCTGGGCGGGGTCACGTTCTTCTTCGGTGACGTGTCCGGGAAGGGTGCGGAGGCCGCGGTGCTGGCGGGGCACCTGCGGCAGAGCATGCGGACGCTGGCGATGGTCGCGCAGGAAAGCGAACCCCTGCGCGATCTGTATCTGCTGAACGAGATCGTCCTGAGCGACGGCCACCGTTTCGCGACCCTGGTCACGGGCTCCGCCCGTCCCCGCGACGACGGCTCGGTGAAGGTGGAGATCGCCGGCGGCGGCCACCTCTCCCCGCTCGTACTGCGTGGCGACGGAAGGGTGGAGGAGATCACCTGCGAGGGCACGCTCGTCGGGGCTGTGCCCGATCCCGGTTTCAGCCTGACCGAGGTCGTTCTCGAACCCGGTGAGCTGATCCTCTTCTACAGCGACGGGGTCACCGAAGCGCGAGGCGGTGCGAGCGGGCGGGAGATGTACGGCGACGAACGCCTCGTCGACGCGCTGGCCAGTTGCACGGACATGCAGGCGGCGTCGGTCGCCGAGCGGCTGGAGCTGCTCACGACCGAATGGCTTGCCGGCCGCCCGCACGACGACATCTCCATCCTCACGCTTCAGGCACCTCCGCGCCGTGGCGCCTCCCTGCAGCGTCAGCCCGGAAGCCACGCGAGTCCCCCGTTGCCGGGAAGGCCGGGATCCCATGAGTGAGACCCGGATCCCCGAAGCCGCCCGGGCCCGCTTCGACGCCTGCCTGGCAGCCGCGGACGAGGACGCGGCGGTCGAGCTGGCCGTGGGTCTGGTGACGGGCGGCGTGAGCGCGGAGGACGTGCTGCTCCGGCTGGTGGCGCCCGCGCAGGTGAGGATCGGTGCGCGGTGGGAGTCAGGCGAGTGGACGGTATCGCAGGAGCACGCGGCCACCCATGTCAGCAGGAAGACCGTCGACGCGGTGGCGGCAGCGGCCGCTGCCCGCGGCATCATCCGCCTGCCCGGCGGGGCCGGTTCACGGGGCCACGTGCTGGTGGCGTGCAGCGACGGCGAATGGCACGTCCTCCCCGCCCAGATCCTCACCGAGGTGCTGCGACTGCACGGCTTCGACGTGCGCTCACTCGGCGGGTCGGTGTCCCCGCAGGGGATCCTCTCGGACGTCCACCAGCACGGCCCCGACGTGGTCGCTCTCTCGTGCACGCTGCCCTGGAACCTCCCGCTCGCGCACCGGCAGATCGAGATCTGCCGGTGGGCCGGCGTTCCCGTCGTCACGGGCGGGGCGGGGTTCGGTCCCGGGGGCACATGGGCGTACGCGCTGGGTGCGGACCTCTACGCGGCCGACGCGCGTGACGCCGCGGACGCACTGATGCGCCACTGGCCGCCGGTGTTGCGCGGAGAGTCGTCGGTCGAGGCGGATGCCGTAGAGGCGTACGCGATGCTCGTCAGGCAACGACCCGGGCTGCTGGAGCACATGGCGTCCGCGCTGCGGGACATGCACCCGGGCCCGGGTACGGGATCCGTCTCCGGCATGGAGCACGAGGAGGGCGCGGGGGTTCTCGGCCGGTTGCTGGATTCCCTGGCAGCGGCCGTCTACGTCGACGACGAGCGCGTGTTCACTCAGCATCTCGCCTTCGTACGGACGTATCTCTCCGCCCGCTCGGCGGACTCGCACTTCCTCATCGTGATGGCCGACGCCCTCGCCGACCGGCTGAAGGGGTCGCCGCAGGCCCTCGACAAACTCTCGGCGGGCCGCCGGTTTCTCGCCAGGGGGGAGGAGGACGACTCCGGCGGTCCGGGATGAACGAGTGCCGCGGCGCGGTCGTGGGGGTCCGGTCGCCTCCGCGGGGGAACCGACGTCCGGCGGCTCGCTCCGTTCCCCACCGGCCCGGTGCCGGGCTCACGGCACCGGGCCGGCTGGGGTTCTGTACGTACGGGCCTTCCGGCTCAGCCGAAGTTCACGTCACTGCACATCAGGTAGGCCTGGTCCAGGTGCGAGGCTTGCCAGATCGTGAAGACGATGTGGTGTCCGGAGTAGCCGGAGGTCTGGACGGGGAACGTGATGTCGGACGCCGGGGGGTAGCTGCCCGTCTCGGTGATGAAGTCGAGGTCGTCCCAGCCGAGAGCCTGGGTCTTGGGGTCGAACCCCTGCTTGCTCACGTAGACCCGGAAGAAGTCGGCTCCGTGTGATGCCTGGTCGTACAGGTGGATCGAGAAGTTGTCGGTGACATCGGTCGTCGTCCAGGGACCGGGGTTGTTCAGGCTCTCGAAGTTCTGGTGGTTGTTGCTGCAGAGCTTCCCGTTGGGAGTCCGTTCCTCGAACTTTCCACCCAGCCCGTCCTGGAGCATGCTCATCCAGTTCCACATGGTGTTGGGGTTGGCCTGGTAGGCCTGCCAGCACATGGGGTCCTCCTGCTCCATGGCCGGGTTCAGGTGGTCGTCTCCCCATTCCTCCCAGCAGTGGTAGGCGCGGGTTGCCGGGTCGACGACGGTGCCGTGGGCCTGAGCGCTGCTGGTCCAGGCCAGCGCGCCGGCGAGCACGGCAACCAGCAGGGTGAGCGCCTGGAGAGGTCGGCGGACGGCTCGCCGGGAGCGCCTGCCGGAGTGGCTTGGCTTGTGCATGGGGGGTCTCCGTTCCGGTCGGTGAAGACAGATGGGAGCGCTCCCAACTCTACCGGCGACCCAATTGAAATGTCCATGAAATAACAGACTCCGCCGGGGGCCGTGCCCGTGCGTCGGGGCGTCCCCGGGGCCTTCCCCGATCGGCCCCCGGCAGGTCCGGATACGTAACCCGGGACTCAGGTGGTGGTGAGGAGTTCGAGGGTGTCGATCACCCGGTGGGAGAAGCCCCATTCGTTGTCGTACCAGGCGACTACCTTGATGTGGCGGCCGTCGACGCGGGTGAGGGCCGAGTCGAAGACGGCGGAGGCCGGGTTGCCGGTGATGTCGGCGGAGACGAGGGGGTCTTCGGAGTATTCGAGGATGCCGGCCAGGGGGCCTTCCGCCGCCGTGCGGTAGGCGGCGAGGACGTCTTCGCGGGTGACGTCGCGGGCGACCGTCGTGTTGAGTTCGACGATCGAGCCGACCGGGACCGGGACGCGGATCGAGTCGCCGGAGAGTCTGCCGTCCAGGCCGGGGAGTACGAGGCCGATGGCCTTCGCGGCGCCCGTGGTGGTGGGGACGATGTTGACGGCCGCGGCGCGGGCGCGGCGGGCGTCGCGGTGGGGGCCGTCCTGGAGGTTCTGTTCCTGGGTGTAGGCGTGCACGGTGGTCATGAAGCCGTGTTCGATGCCGGCGAGTTCGTCCAGTACGGCGGCCAGGGGGGCGAGCGCGTTGGTGGTGCAGGAGGCGTTCGAGACGATGGTGTGGGCCTGCGGGTCGTACGCCCCGGTGTTCACGCCGGGCGCGAGGGTGACGTCCGCGCCGGCGGAGGGGGCGCTGACGAGGACCTTGCGCGCGCCCGCGTCGAGGTGGGCGCGGGCGGCCGTGGCCGCGGTGAAGCGGCCGGTGGCTTCGAGGACCACGTCCACGCCGAGTTCGGCCCACGGCAGCTTCGCCGGCTCCCGCTCGGCGAGCACCTTGATGCGGCGGCCGTCGACGACGAGGGTGTCGCCGTCCGCCGTGACCGGGCGGCCGAGGCGGCCCGCGGTGGTGTCGTAGGCGAGGAGCCGCGCGAGGGCGGCGGGCTCGGCGAGGTCGTTGACGGCGACGACGTCGAGGCTGCTGTCGCGTTCCAGCAGCGCACGCAGCACGTTGCGGCCGATGCGGCCGAATCCGTTGATGGCGATGCGGGTCATGGGCTTCCTGCCTCCCGGGTGTCTGCGGCTCCCCACGGGATTCCCGTGGATGTCCCTTCGGGGTTTCTGCGCTTTCCCGTAGGTTCGCCCGCCCTGCCGCTCCCTGACAGCGGCCCGGGTGCCATCCTCCGCAAGGATCTCGCCAGCTACTCGCCCCGCGCGAACGTGCGCCGGTACTCGCTCGGCGTCGTCCCCAGAATCTGCTGGAAGTGCAGCCGCAGGTTGGCGCCCGTGCCGAGGCCCACGCGGTCCGCGATCTGCTCCACGCTCTGCTCGGACCGCTCCAGCAGCTCGCGCGCCACGTCGATGCGCGCCCGCATGATCCACTGCATCGGCGTGTACCCGGTGTCGTCCACGAAGCGCCGCGAGAACGTGCGCGTCGACACCCCCGCGTGCCGCGCCAGCGCCTCCAGCGTCAGCGGCTCGCCGAGCCGGTGCAGCGCCCACTCCCGGGTCGCGGCGAACCGCTCGCCGAGCGGCTCCGGCACGCTGCGCGGCACGTACTGCGCCTGGCCGCCGCTGCGGTACGGGGCCGCCACCAGGCGCCGCGCGGCGTGGTTGGACGCGGCCACGCCGAGGTCACCGCGGAGGATGTGCAGGCACAGGTCGATGCCGGAGGCGGCGCCCGCGGAGGTCAGGACGCTGCCTTCGTCGACGAAGAGCACGTTCTCGTCGACCCGTACCTCCGGGTGCTTCGCGGCGAGCGCGCGCGTGTAGTGCCAGTGGGTGGTGGCGCGGCGGCCGTCGAGGAGGCCGGTGGCGGCGAGGGCGAAGGCGCCGGTCGAGATGGCGGCGAGGCGGGCGCCGCGGCGGTGGGCGGCGATCAGGGCCTCGGTGACGGCGGGCGGCGGGTCGTCGCGGTCGGGGAACCGGTAGCCGGGTACGAAGACGATGTCCGCCCAGGTCAGCGCGGACAGGCCGTGTGCGACGTGGTACGAGAGCCCGTCGCCGCCGGCCACCAGCCCCGGTGCGGCGCCGCAGACGCGGACCTCGTACGGCATGCTCCGGCGGGTGCTGAAGACCTGCGCGGGGATGCCGGCGTCGAGGGGTTTGGCCCCTTCCAGTACGAGGACGGCGGCGCGGCGGAGGCGGGAGGCTGGCACGGGGACACGGTACGTGCCCGGTCCGCGGATCCTCAGTCGCGCGGGAAGTACGTGCCCGGCGGTGCCCCCACGGTGCGGTGGAATGCCGCGACGAACGCGCTCGACGAGGCGTAGCCGACGTGCCGGGCGGCGGTGGCCACCGTCGCGCCGGAGGCGAGCAGCGGCAGGGACGCCTGGAGGCGCAGGTGCGTACGCCAGCGGCCGAAGGGCATGCCCGTCTCGGCGACGAAGAGGCGCGCCAGCGTGCGGGGCGCCGCGCCGGCGTACGGGGACCACTCCGCGAGCGTGCGGGCGTCCGCCGGGGTGTCGCGCAGGGCCTCGGCGACGGCGCGGGGGCGGGGGTCGTGGGGCATGGGCGCCAGGACCGGCGTCGGGGCGACGGGGGCGAGCTGGTCGAGGAGCACGGCCTCCGCGCGGGCGCGGGCGGCCGGGGCGGGGGCGTCGTCGGCGAGGTGGTCGCTGAGGGCCCGCAGCAGCGGGGTCACGGCCACGACGGTCGGCTCCGGCCACCCGGGCCGGTCCGCCGGCGGGCGCGTACGGAGCGGGGGGTCGGCGGCCGTCGGGGCCGGGCCCGGATATCGGACGTACAGCGTCCGCGGCTCCGTCGTGCCCGCCGTCCCCGTCGCGTGGCGTACGCCCGGGGGGATCCACAGCGCCGTCGTCGCCGGCAGCACCCACGTGCGGCCCAGCGCCCGCACCATCAGGACTCCGCTGCCCGCCCACGTCAGTTGCGGCACGGGGTGGCGGTGGCGGTCGGTCCAGCCGCCGCCCGCCGCCGCGAGGCCCGCCACGAGCACCGCACCGCCCCCGTGGGCGGAAGCGGAAGCGGAATCGGTAGGCGGTGCGGGGCCGTTCAGCGACATGGCTGGCCAGACTAGCGCGTGGCGGCCACTCCCCACCCCGCCCGTCCGCCGGGCGAAGCGGAAGCGCTCGAACGGGTCCCGGCCGGGTAGGAACCGGCATGCGCCCCGTGGACTACGACCACCGCCTCCACCGTACTTACGCCGCAGGCCGCGCCCTCACCGACGCCCAGCGCACCGCCTGGTCCCGCGCCTTCGCCGCCCGCCTGCCCGCCGCCCGTCCGCTGCGCGCGCTGGACCTCGGGTCCGGCACCGGGCGGTTCACGCCGCTGCTCGCCGCGGAGTTCGGCGGTCCGGTCACCGGGGCCGAGCCGTCGGCGCGGATGCGCGAGCAGGCCGTCGCCCACGCCGCGCATCCGCGGGCCGCGTACGTCCCGGGGCGGGCCGAGGCGCTGCCGCTGCCCGACGAGTCGGCCGATTTCGCGCTCTGCTTCCTGGTCTGGCATCACGTACGGGACAAGCCCGCCGGCGCGCGCGAGCTGCACCGCGTCGTACGGCCCGGCGGCACCCTGCTGCTGCGTACCGAACTCACCGACTCGCACGAGCGCGTTGACCAGGGTGGTCTTGCCGACGCCGCTGTGGCCGACGAAGGCGGTCACGCGCGGTCGGTGAGCAGGTCCAGCACGCGGGCGGCGCCCTCGCCGGTGGCCAGCTCGTCGCGGTTGCAGGCAACGGCCCGGACGCCCAGCGGCGCGTACGACTCCAGCAGCTCGCTGCCCGACTTGTGGTACCTCGACGCCTTCCCGCGCGGGCGCGACGTCCTCGCCGCGCTCTACCAGCCGCTGTCAGTGCTGCGCGCTACGTTCGAGACGGCGGGATGGGAGCTGAAAAGGGTGGGAGAAGTCGGGCTGCCGGCGCCCGGGACGTGGGCGGGGGCGCTGGCCCGGTTGCGTACGCGCGCGTTCTCGATCTTCGAGCACATGCCGGAGGCCGACATCGAGGCGGGCTTCGCGGAGTGGGAGCGCCGGGTGGCCGCGGCGCCGCAGGCGCCCGCGCCGGTGACGCCGGGGACGGTGGTCACCTTCCGGCGCGGGTGAGGGCGGCCGGACTCACCAGACGCCCACCTCGCTGTTCGGCTTGATCTGCGCCACCACCGGCACGGCCTCGCCCACGGTCTCGACCGCCTCCACCGACCACGGCCCGACCGCGACGAACACGACGTGCTCGATCCCGAACTCCGCGAACGACTCGCACCGCTCCGCCACCGACTCCGCCGGCTCCCCCACCTCCATCCGGGCGGTGACCGTCTTCTCCACCTCCCAGAACGGCCGCCCCGCCGCCGCGCAGTGGTCCGCGAGCACGTCCAGCTCGCGGCGGAGCGTCAGGCCGCCGTCCGGTACGTCGAAGAAGTTGCACGCGTCCGCGTACTGCGCCGCCAGCCGCAGCATCGGCCCGTCGCCCACACCGCCGACGAGCACCGCGGGCCGCGGCCGCTGCACCGGCTGCGGGCTGCACACCGGGTAGTCCAGCGTGAAGTGCCGCCCGTCGAACGCGCCGGTGTCGCCCGCCCACATCTGCTGCGCCAGCCGCAGCGTCTCCTCCAGCCGCTCGACCCGCTCGACCGCGGGCGGCAGGGACAGGCCCATCGCGTACGCCTCGTCCTCGCGGTAGCCGGCGCCGAGGCCGAGCCAGGCGCGGCCGCCGGAGAGCACGTCGAGGGTGGTGACGGCCTTGACGAGCAGCGCGGGCGGGCGGTAGGTGACGCCGGTGACCATCGTGCCGATGCGGACGTGCTCGGTGCGCGCGGCCAGGTAGCCGAGGGTGGTGTACGCCTCCAGCACCGGCTCGTCCGGCGTGCACGTGGGGTCGGCCTGCAGCAGGTGGTCACCGACCCACACGGTGTCCACGCCCGCCGTGTCCGCCGCGCCGGCGACCTCGGCGAGCGCGGGCGCGAGGGCCGTGGGACCGCCGGGCCAGGAGAAGTCGGTGACGTTGATGCTGATGCGCATGGTGGGCGGCCTCCTCGTCGCTTACACGCAGTCTGCCTGTGACGGCGTGTGCCGGTCGTCCGTCCACAGGAGTCAACATTCTTACTCCCAGGGGAGTAACGGGCGTTCAGGCGGCCTTCCCGGAGCGGCTGGGGCCCGTCGCGGCAGCAGCCGGGACGGTACGCGGAAGGGGGTACGCGGCGACTGCGTACCGTGGTGCCATGAGCACCGCCAAGTTGACGCCCGCCCGGCGCCGGGCCGTGGCCGGGGCCGACGCCGCGACCGGGCTGGTGCGCGCGAGCGACCGCGTGCTGGAAGGGCTGGTGGACGGCGGTCTCGCGGTACGGCATCCGCGCCCGCCGCACCGCCACTACCTCACCCCCGCGGGCCGCGAACTGCGTGACCGGCTGCTCGCCGTAGCCGAAGCCGAAGCCGAAGCCGAAGCCGAAGCCGCAGCCGGCGCCGGCGCCGCAGACGAGCCGGAGGGCAGCCGGGTCCCGGCAGAGCCCGGGGTGTTCGCGGCCCGTACCGGCGGCGAGCCCGCCCCGCCCGACGCCGCCGCCCGCGCGCGCGAGGTGCGCAGCGCGTGGGAGGGCCTCGCCGAGCTGCGCCGGCTCACCAACGCCGACGGCGCCATCGACGTGCCGTGCGCCTGGGAGCGTACGCATCTGGCGTCGGCCGTCGCCCTCGCGCTGGAGGCCGGCGGCCTGCCCCCGGCCACTGACGTGACCGGCGGCTACGCCGTCACCCCCGCCGCGCACCAGCCGGAGGCGGTGCGGGTCGACTGGCGGCCCGGGCCGGCCCTGCGGGAGCTGGTACGGGCCGCGGGGGTGCTGGAGGCGGCGGGGTGGCAGGTCTCCGAACACCCGGAACGCGACGGCGGGATGTACCTGCTGGCCTCACCCCGCCGCCGCTGAACAGGCCGGTGCCCCGGTGCCGTACGACACCGGGGCGCGCAGGGGCGCGTACGGACGCCTCCGCGCCCGTACGCGCCCTTCCCCCGAGACCCCCGTGCCCTTACGGCGCTACGCCGCCTCCCGCTCCGTGACCTTCAGCCGGCCCTTCTTGATGACCGCCAGCCGTGGCGCCCGCCTGGCGATCGCGCTGTCGTGCGTGACCAGCACGTATGTCAACCCCAGCTCCTTCCACAGCCCTTCGAGCAGCGCGACGATGTCGTCCCGGGTGTCCTCGTCGAGATTGCCCGTCGGCTCGTCGGCCAGCAGCACCTTCGGCTGCTTCACCAGCGCCCGCGCGATCGCCACGCGCTGCTGCTGGCCGCCGGACAGCTCGCCCGGCAGGTGCGTCAGCCGCTCCGCGAGCCCCACGGACTCCAGCGCCTCGGCCGCCCGCTTGGCGCGCTCGGTCGCCTTGACGCCGAGCGGCACGAGCGCGGTCTCGACGTTCTCCTGAGCGCTGAGGGTGGGAATGAGGTTGAAGCTCTGGAAGACGAAGCCGATGGTCGCGGCGCGTACCCGGGTGAGCGCGGCCTCGCTGAGGCCGCCGAGGTCGGTGCCGTCGAGGCTGACGGTGCCGGACGTCGCGCGGTCGAGGCCGCCGAGCAGTTGCAGCAGCGTCGACTTGCCGCCGCCGGTGGGGCCGCGGACGACGAGCTGGTCGCCGTCGGCGATGGTGAGGTCGACGCCGGCGAGGGCGTCGATGGCCTCCTTGCCGCGCTGGTAGCGCTTGGTGACGCCGGTGAGCTGGTACATCGTGGTCAACTCCTGGATGCCGCGGGTGAGGTGGTCGGGGGAGGTGGGGCTACTCGACGCGGCGCAGCGCGTCCGCCGGCCGCAGCCGCGCCGCCCGCCAGCCGCCGAAGAGGCCGGCGATCAGGCCGCCGGCGACCGCGAGCGCGACGGCCAGGGCGATCACGGAGAGCGTCACGGGCGCCTGGAGCGCGACTTCCACGGTGGAGTTCGCCGCGTCCACCATCTCCTTCGGCCCGCGCATCACGGCGCCCTCGGGCATGTCGGCGCCCGGGCCCACCGAGGCGTCGAGCGTCGGGGCGACCGTCGTGACGAGGTACGCGCCGGCGACGCCGAGCGCGATGCCGAGGACGCCGCCGAGGATCCCGTTGACGAACGCCTCGCCCATCACCTGCCGGACGACGCGCCCACTGCGCCAGCCGAGCGCCTTGAGCGTGCCGAACTCCCGCACCCGCCGGCCCACGGCGGACATGGTGAGCAGCCCGGCGAGCAGGAAGGCGGCGACCAGCACGACGACGGAGAGCCACTTGCCGATGTTGGTGGCCAGGTTGGAGGCGGTGGAGAGGTTCCCGGAGACCTGCTCGGCGAGGTCGGAGGCGGAGGTGACGCTGGCGCCGGAGACGTTCTCGTCGATGGCGTCCTTGACCGCGGGGATGTCCTCGGAGCTGTCGGCCTTGACGTAGATGGTGGAGACCTTGTTCTCCAGGTCGGCGTCGGACAGCTCCTGGGCGCGCTTGAGCGGGATGTAGACGTTCGCGGTGGCGGCGCCGGTGTCGGCGGTGGCGATGCCGACGACCTCGAACTCCTTGCCCTTGATGGTCACCTCGTCGCCGACCTTCAGGTCCTCGTCCTTGGCGTACGCGCTGTCGACGACCGCCTTGAGGGAGTCGGTGTCGTTCTTGCCGAAGGTCGCGCCGTCGCTGATCCTGGACGAGGAGAGCGGGCCGACGTCCTGCTGGGTGACGTCGAGTCCGGTGACGGTGAAGGAGTCGACGTCGATGTCGGCGCCGCCGCCCTCGATCCGCGGGCCGCCCCCGCCTCCGCCGCCGGGTCCGCCCTGGCCGGGAGCCGCCTGGCCGGTGGCACCGCCCTCGATCTTCCCCTGCTGGAAGTCGCCCTTGAACTCGATGTCGTTGAGCGCCAGCGCGCCCACCGCCGTGTCGACGCCGTCCTGGGCCTCGACCTCGCCGACGACCGAGTCGTCGAGGTGCTGGAAGCCGCCGAGCGGCATCAGCCGGTCGTCGGTCTTGGTGGCGTCCTCACCGCCCTCGCCGGGTCCGATACGGAAGCTCTGCGGCCCGCCGTCGCTCTTGTCCGCCTCCTTGCTGACGGTGAGGTCGGTGCCCACGCCGTAGAGGGAGTGCAGGACTTCGTCCTGGGCGTCGCGCATGCCGGCGGCCACGGAGGACACGGTGATGACGAGGCCGATCCCGAGCGCCAGGCCGAGGGCGACGACCAGTGCGGCCTTTCTGCGCCGGCGCAGCTCGCGCCGGAGGTAGGTGAGGAACATGCGCCGAAGCTATGGCGCGATGTTGGGGAAAGGCTGAGGTCACCGTGAGAGTGCCATGAGAAAGGGCCGGGCCTCGCCGTACGTACGTCGTACGGTCCAGGTCCCGGCCCTGTGCCGGTGCTACGGCGCACGCCCGCGGCGCCCGCCGGAGGAAGGTGCTCCGCGCCCCCGCGCGCTGCGGTACGCCGGAGCGTACGGGGCGTCTCGTGCCCTCCCCGGAGCACCGCGTCGGCCGTGGCGCGGCGGCGCCCCGCCACGGCCGAGCGGATCAGCGGCTCAGAGCGCGCTGCCCTCCTGCCAGGCGGCCCAGTCCATGTTCCAGCCGTTGAGGCCGTTGTCCGGGGCGATGGTCTCGTCGGGCGAGTTCTTGACGATCACGACGTCACCGACCAGCGACTGGTCGTAGAACCACGCGCCGTCCGTCCCGGAGTCGTTCGCCCCCTGCTTGTCGAAGAGGCCGACGCAGCCGTGGCTGGTGTTGGCGCTGCCGAAGACGCCCCGGCCGCCCCAGTAGTTGCCGTGGATGAACGTGCCGGAGGTGGACAGCCGCATGGCGTGCGGCACGTCCGGGATGTCGTACTCGCTCTCGCCCTCGTCGTCCGTGAAGCCCACGGTCGAGCCGTCCATCCGGGTCTCCTTGTGCTTCTCGGAGATCACCATCTGGCCGTTGTACGTGGGGTTCTCGGGCGAACCCGCGGAGATCGGGATGGTCTTGATCTTCTTGCCGTCCCGCACGACCTCCATCGTCATGGCCTTGACGTCGACGGTGGTGACCTGCGAGCGGCCCACGGTGAAGCTCATCTCGCGGTCCTGCACGCCGAAGACGCCGGGCGACGCCTCGACGCCGTCGAGGTTCATGTCCATGGTGACGGTGGAGCCCGCCTCCCAGTAGTCCTCGGGGCGGAAGTCGAGCCGGGTGTCGTTGAACCAGTGGCCGACGACCTCCTGGCCGCTGCTCGTCTCGACCGCGATCTTCGACTCGACGGCCGCCTTGTCCTCGACCGGCTTGTCGAAGTTGAGCGACACGGGCATGCCGACGCCGACCTCGGTGCCGTCCTCCGGGGTGAAGTAGCCGATCACGCTGTTCTCGGCGGAGACCGTGGAGAAGTTCGCGTTGGACGTGGACACCTGGCCGTCGCTGTCCTTGGCCTTGGCCGTGAGCCGGTACTCCGTGCCGCGCTCCAGGGCCGCGTCCGGGGTCCAGGAGGAGCCGTCGTCCGCGATGGTCCCGGCGACCTGGTCGGTGCTGCCGGCAGCGGTGAGCACGACCTCGGTGAGCTTGCCGCCCTTCACCGTGACCTTGGTGTCGGAGTTGATCCCGACGTTCTCCGTACCATCCTTGGGCGCGATGGTTATTCGGGCGTCCGGCACGTTCTTCTTCTGCTCCGAGGCGGAGTCCTTCTGATCATCGGAGCCTTCCGCACTGCTGTCGCCGCCGCACGCGGTCAGCCCCAGCACGGCGCTCATCGCCAGTGCGGTCAGCGCCACCCCGCCCCTGCCGTACACCCTCACGTCGTAACTCCCCTTCACCGCGAAGGGCGCGATGCCCTACCTCACGGAGGAGGACGCCCAGTCCCCACTAGTCCGTTCCGTCCTGCCACCCCACTGTGGCACACGCCACGGACACTCCTGACCCGCGGTCGGGCACACCGCCCCACATCCGGCCGGAAGGAGAGGGAACGGCGCAGGTCAGCGCCCATTCGATCAGATTGCGACGAATCAGGAAAGAGGCCCTGTGACGGACTCCACGGCCGTGACGAGCCGCCCGGAACGGATGAATCCCTCCGCCGCGGCCAGGTCCGGCGACAGGAACCGGTCGTCCCCCGGCCCCGCGACCCCCGCGTCGCGCACGGCGCGCAGCACGGCCTGTGTGGCGGGCGCCGGCGTGAGCCCGGCGCGCAACTCGACGGCGCGGGTGGCCGCGTACATCTCGACGGCCAGCACCCTGGTCAGGTGATCGATCGCGGTACGCAGCTTGCGCGCCGCGGACCAGCCCATCGAGACGTGGTCCTCCTGCATCGCCGACGAGGGGATGGAGTCCGCCGACGCCGGGACGGCCAGCCGCTTCAGTTCGCCGACCAGCGCGGCCTGCGTGTACTGGGCGATCATCAGGCCCGAGTCCACGCCGGGGTCGCCGGCCAGGAAGGCGGGCAGGCCGTGGCTGCGGTTCTTGTCCAGCAGCCGGTCGGTGCGGCGCTCGGCGATGGAGCCGAGGTCGGCGGCGGCGACGGCGAGGAAGTCCAGGACGTACGCGACGGGGGCGCCGTGGAAGTTGCCGTTGGACTCGACCCGGCCGTCGATCACCACCGGGTTGTCGACCGCGGCGGCCAGCTCGCGCTCCGCGACCGTACGGGCGTGGGCGAGGGTGTCCCGGCCGGCGCCCGCGACCTGGGGCGCGCAGCGCACGGAGTACGCGTCCTGCACCCGGGGCGCGGCGGGCTGGCCGTCGTGGCCGGTCTGGTGGTGGCCGGTGAGGCCGGAGCCGTCGAGCACCTTGAGCATGTTGGCGGCGCTGGCGGCCTGGCCGGGGTGGGGGCGCACGGCGTGCAGCTCGGGCGCGAGCACCCGGTCCGTGCCGAGCAGGGCCTCCAGGGTGAGCGCGGCGGTGACGTCGGCGGCGGTGAGCAGCGCGGCGAAATCGGCGCAGGCCATGAGCAGCATGCCGAGCATCCCGTCGGTGCCGTTGAGCAGTGCGAGGCCCTCCTTCTCGCGCAGCGTCACGGACGTGAGGCCGTGCGCCGCGAGCAGGTCCGCGGCGGGGTGCACGGTGCCGTCGGGGCCTTCGGCGTCGCCCTCGCCCATGAGCGCCAGCGCGCAGTGCGAGAGGGGGGCGAGGTCGCCGGAGCAGCCGAGGGAGCCGTACTCGTGGACGACGGGGGTGATGCCGGCGTTGAGCATCCCGGCCATCGCCTGCGCGACCTCGGGGCGTACGCCGGTGTGGCCGGAGGCCAGCGTCTTCAGGCGCAGGAACATCAGCGCCCGTACGACCTCGCGCTCCACCCGCGGGCCCATGCCGGCCGCGTGCGAGCGGACGATGTTGCGCTGGAGCTGCACGCGCAGGTCGGGGCTGATGTGCCGGACGGCGAGCGCGCCGAAGCCGGTGGAGACCCCGTACACCGGGTCGGGCTTGGCGGCGAGGTCGTCCACGACGCGGCGCGCGGCGGCGAGCGCGTCGAGGGCGCGTACGGACAGCTCGACCGGGGCGCCGCGGCGGGCGACCGCGAGGACGTCGTCCGCGGTGGTGCCGGCGGGCCCGAGGACGACGGGCGCGGGGCGGGAGTGCATATTCATATTCAGGAACCTTACGAAGTGAATCCTGAGCTGTCACGGGCGCTGTGCGGACCCCCTGGCGGGACGTCCAACTGATCAGAGAACACACTTGGTCAGCTCTGGCGCGACGCGGTCGCACGCACTACGTTAGCGAGCGTTAACGCCACGAGCCGCCGGAGGCAGATTCGCATGGGCGAGGGCATCGCCGTCCGCACGCACGAGCACGTCGCCGAGCTGGTCCTCGACCGGCCCGAGGCCATGAACGCCGTCTCCACCGAGCTGGCCCGCGCGCTCACCGAGACCACCGCGCGGCTGGCCGCCGACGCGTCGGTACGGGCCGTGGTCCTCACCTCCAGCCACGAGCGCGCGTTCTGCGTCGGCGCGGACCTCAAGGAGCGCAACGCCTTCACCGACGCCGACATGCACCGCCACCGCCCCACGTCGCGCGCCGCGTACACGGGGGTGCTGGAGCTGCCGATGCCGGTCATCGCGGCGGTGCACGGCTTCGCGCTCGGCGGGGGGTACGAGCTGGCGCTGTCCTGCGACTTCATCGTCGCCGACGAGACCGCGGTGGTCGGGCTGCCGGAGGTGTCGGTCGGGGTGGTGCCGGGAGGCGGCGGGACGCAGTTGCTCCCCCGCCGGGTGGGCTCGGCGCGCGCCGCCGAGCTGATCTTCACCGCACGCCGGGTGGAGGCGGCGGAGGCCCACGAGCTGGGCCTGGTCGACCGGCTGGTGCCGGCGGGCGAGGCGCGTACGACGGCGCTGGACCTGGCCCGGCGGATCGCGGGCAACTCGCCGGTGGGCGTGCGGGCCGCGAAGCGGGCGCTGCGGCTGGGCCACGGGCGGGAGCTGCGGGCGGGGCTGGAGATCGAGGACGCGGCCTGGCACCGCACGGCGCTGTCGGCGGACCGGAAGGAAGGCGTGGCCGCGTTCAACGAGAAGCGCAGGCCGGAGTGGCCGGGGGCGTGAGGGGCGAGGGGGGTCGCCTCCCTCATAGTGGGCAATCGGCCTAAATCCTGCAAACGGGGATTGATTGCCTACTCTGGAGCCGTGACGGGCAACGGCCGGCCCCCGGACCAACCGCTGCGCGCCGTGGTCGAGCTGGCCTTGGCGCTGGCGGAGGCGGTCACGCCCCGCGACACGATGCGTGCGGCGGCGGCGGGTGCCAGGCGCGCGCTGGCCGGATCGTTCGCTGCGGTCTCCGTCTGGGAGCGGGAGAGCGGGCGGCTGCGGGTGCTCGTGAACGACGGCGAGCGGACGCCCGGTGAGGAGGAGTTCCCGCCGGACGAGTCGTACGCCCTGCGCGACTTCCCCGACCTGGCCGTGCGCGGCGGCCCCTGGAGGGCGACGTCCGGCTCTCCGGGACCGCGGGGGGAGATGCTGCGACGGCGCGGGCGGGGCAGTGGCCTGTTCGTGCCGATCCTGGTGCACGGCCAGGCGTGGGGCGAGCTGTACGTGGCCCGCCCGCGCGGCGCGGCCGCCTTCAGCCCGTACGACGAGAGCGTCGCGGCGGCGCTGAGCGCGGTGGTGGCGGCGGGGCTGGCGCAGTCGGAGCGGCTGGAGGAGGCGCGGCGGCTGGCGTTCACGGACCCGCTGACGGGGCTGGCCAACCGCCGGGCGCTGGACCTGCGGCTGGACGAGGCGGTGGAGCGGCACCGGGCGGAGGGCACGGTGGTCAGCCTGGTGGTCTGCGACGTCAACGGCCTCAAGGAGGTCAACGACTCACTCGGTCACGCGGGCGGCGACCGTCTGCTGGAACGATTCGGCTCGCTGCTGTCGCGGCACGGGGCGGCGCTGCCGGGCACGCTGGCCGCCCGGCTGGGCGGCGACGAGTTCTGCCTGCTGTCGGCGGGCCCGCCGGCGGACGACGTGGTGCGGACGGCGACGGAGCTGTGCGCGCAGGCGGCGACCCTGGACCCGGGCCGGGGGGTCGCGTGCGGGGTGGCGTCGACGGGGGACCCGATCGGCCCGGTGCCGTCGGGGCGGCGGCTGCTGCGCCTGGCGGACGCGGCGCAGTACGCGGCGAAGGCGGCGGGGTCGGAGGGCCCGGTGGTGGCGGGCCGGGACAGGGAGGTGACGAGGCTGGCGGACGACCCACCGCGAGGGCGGAGCCGGAGGACGTTCAGGGGAAGACAGGCGGGGAGCCGGGGCTAGGGTCTGTCGTCACTCTCCCGTCTGCGGCTGGGGGTACCGCCCACGCGCGCGCAGCGCGCTGGGGGGAGCCTGGCACGCACGCTCGCCGCGTTGTCGGGATCGGCCGAAGAGGCCCCCTATGCGGTCGGCCCTCCGCCTTGCGATCGCACGCACCGGACTCCCCTACGCCCCGGGGGCGTGGGCGGTGCCCCCTGCCCCGCCCGCCCTGCGGGCGAACGACGCGAGATCGAAGTCAGCACCCAGACCCCTCAGCCGCGGCGGCTCAGCAGCCAGGGCTCCACCACGCCGAGACCCCGCACCGGGCGCTGCCACATCGGCTGGAGTGCGAAGCGGTACGACGGGGCCTCCCCCGTGCCGCCCTCCGCCGCCGCCTTCTCCGCCGCCGTGGCCGCCGCCTCCGACTCCGGGGCGGCGCCGTCCCGTATCAGCTCCTCGGCGAAGTCGCCGTGGACCAGCACCGTGTCCTTCGGCGCGATCGACGTGAGCCGTGACGCCAGGTTGACCGTCGTGCCGAACACGTCGCCCATCCGCGTCGTCACCGTGCCGAACGCGATGCCCACCCGCAGCTCCGGCATCGTCTCGTCGTGGGCCAGCGTCTCGATCAGCCGGATGCCGATCTCCGCCGCCGTGCCCGCGTCGTCCGCGGAGAAGAGCACCTCGTCGCCCAGGGTCTTGATGAGCCGGCCGCCGTGGGCGGCGACCAGGTCGGCGGCGGTGGTCTCGAACGCCTCGACCAGCTCGCCCAGCTCCTCCTCCTCCAGCCGCCGGGTCAGCCGGGTGAAGCCCACCAGGTCGGCGAAGCCGACCGCGAGGCGGCGGTCGACCATCTCGTCGTCGTCCTGGGCCTGGACCACCCGGCCGGTGGCCGCGGCGAGCTGGCGGCGCCAGACGTAGACGAGGAACTCCTCCAGCTCCGGCAGCAGCAGCTCGACCAGCGGGTAGGCGATCTCCGTACGGGACATGCCCTCCTGCGGCTCGGTGAGCCCTTCGAGGAAGGAGTCGATCTGCCAGTCCGCGAGCCGGGCCGTGGTCTGCCCGGTGGAGCGCGCCACCTGCACCGCCATGCCCTCGCTCAGCAGCCCCGCCTCCACCAGGCCCGCAAGCCGCCGCAGGGCCAGCACGTCGGCCTCGGTGAGCGCCTTGGCCTGGCCGATGTCGGCGAAGCCCATGGCGCGCCAGAAGCGGGCCGCCAGCTCCATCGGCACGCCCGCGGCGCGGGCGGCCTGGAAGGGCGTGTAGCGGCGGTCGGAGCCCAGGATGAGCTGCTCGATGCGGATGGCGATCGGGTCGTCTTCGCTCTCCGGATCAACCCGTTCGTCCGGCTCTTCCGGGGCCGCGGAACCTTCCGGGCCCTCGGCGTTTGGTACGCCCCCGGCGGCGCCCGCCGCGCCCGCCGGGCCGTCGGTGCCCGAAGCGGCCTCCGAGCCGTCAGGACCCGCCGGGTCCCTCGGCTCCTCCGCACCGGAGGAGCCCGCAACCTCACTCACCGGCTGCCCCCTCCCCCCGTCCGTTCCCTGGCCACCGCCCTTGCGGTCTCAACGATACGGGAATTGTGGCCCAGCTCACTCCGCTTCGTCCGCGGATCGCAGGTGCACCACGTCCCCCGCACTGACCGGCTCCGCCAGCCCCGCAGCCGTCGCCAGCACCAGCCGGCCGTCACCGTCCACCGCGACGGCCTCCCCCGTCACCGCAGTCCCGCCCGGCAGCTCCGCGCGGACCTGCCGGCCGAGCGTCGCGCAGCCCGCCGCGTACGTCTCCTGGAGCCGGGCGCCGGCCGGGTCGCCGCCGGCGGTACGCCAGCTTCCGTACCACCGCTCCAGCGACCGCAGCATCGCGCGCAGCAGCGGATCGCGGTCGGTGACCTTCGCCCCGGCCAGGGCCAGCGAGCCGGCCTGCGGGACGGGCAGTTCGTCCGCGCGCAGGGTGACGTTGATGCCGATGCCGAGGACCACGGACTCGCTCGCGGCGTCGGGGCGCTCCACGAGGATGCCGCCCGCCTTGCGCTCCTCGCCTTCGACGGTCACGAGCACGTCGTTCGGCCACTTCAGCGCCGTGTCCACACCCGCGGCCCGTGGCAGCGCGGTCGCGACGGCGACGCCCGCGAGCAGCGGCAGCCAGCCCCACCGGCTGACGGGAACGCCCTCGGGGCGCAGCAGTACGGAGAAGAAGAGCCCGGATCGGGGCGGTGCCGACCACCGGCGGTCCAGCCGCCCGCGCCCCGCCGTCTGCTCCTCGGCGACGAGCACCGCGCCCTCGGCCGCACCCTCGCGGGCGCGCGCGGCGAGGTCGGCGTTCGTGGAGCCGGTGGCCTCGACGACGTCGAGCGACGTCCACAGCCCTCCGGCCCGTACGAGCGCCCGGCGCAGCGCGTCGGCGTTCAGCGGCGGACGGTCGAGGTCGGACCAGCGGCTTCCCCGATCTGCACTCATACGGCCACCCTACGGCCAGGCATCGGCCCCGCCCCCGCCGACGCCACGGGGCCTCTACGCCCGCCGCGCACCGGCGTCAAGACCGCCCCGGCGGCGCCACGCCTCCGGATGTGGCCAACGCCGCACCCGTAGGGCGGCCGGGCGCCGATAGCCTACGTAGCGGTAAGTCCCGCACTCCCCCGGGTCCCCCCCGGAGGCGCCCCCGACGAGCAGGAGCTGCACCGCGATGGCCATGGCCCAGGAGCCCCCCGCCGAGATGGCGGACAGCCACACGACGGGCGGCCGGCTCGCCGATCTGAGCCGGCGGATCGAGGAGGCCACGCACGCCGGGTCGGCGCGCGCGGTGGAGAAGCAGCACGCGAAGGGCAAGCTGACCGCGCGCGAGCGGGTCGACCTGCTGCTGGACGACGGGTCGTTCACGGAGCTGGACGAGTTCGCCCGGCACCGCGCGACGAACTTCGGCATCGAGGCGAACCGCCCGTACGGCGACGGCGTGGTCACCGGCTACGGGACCGTCGACGGCCGCCCCGTCGTGGTGTATTCGCAGGACTTCACGGTCTTCGGCGGCTCCCTCGGCGAGGTCTACGGCGAGAAGATCGTCAAGGCGATGGACTTCGCCATGAAGACCGGCTGCCCGATCATCGGCATCAACGACGGCGGCGGCGCGCGCATCCAGGAGGGCGTCGTCGCGCTGGGGCTCTTCGCGGAGATCTTCCGCCGCAACGTGCACGGCTCGGGTGTCGTCCCGCAGATCAGCGTCATCGTCGGCCCGTGCGCGGGCGGCGCGGTCTACTCCCCGGCCATCACGGACTTCACCGTCATGGTGGACGGTATCTCGCACATGTTCATCACGGGCCCCGACGTCATCAAGACCGTCACCGGCGAGGACGTCGGCTTCGAGGAGCTGGGCGGCGCCCGTACGCACAACACCACCTCCGGTGTCGCCCACCACATGGCGGGCGACGAGAAGGACGCCTTCGACTACGTCAAGGCGCTGCTGTCGTACCTGCCGTCGAACAACCTCAGCGACCCGCCCGCCTTCCCCGAGGAGGGCGAGGCGTCGGTCACGGACGAGGACCGGGAGCTGGACACCCTCATCCCGGACTCGGCGAGCCAGCCGTACGACATGCACGCGGCCATCGAACACGTGCTGGACGACCGCGAGTTCCTGGAGACCCAGGCGCTGTACGCGCCGAACATCATCACCGGCTTCGGCCGCGTCGAGGGCCACCCCGTCGGCGTCGTCGCCAACCAGCCGATGCAGTTCGCCGGCTGCCTGGACATCAAGGCCAGCGAGAAGGCCGCCCGCTTCGTGCGCACCTGCGACGCGTTCAACGTCCCCGTGCTCACCTTCGTCGACGTCCCCGGCTTCCTGCCGGGCACGGACCAGGAGTACGACGGGATCATCCGCCGCGGCGCCAAGCTCATCTACGCCTACGCCGAGGCCACCGTGCCGCTGATCACGGTGATCACCCGCAAGGCGTTCGGCGGCGCGTACGACGTCATGGGATCCAAGCACCTCGGCGCGGACCTGAACCTGGCGTGGCCCACCGCGCGGATCGCCGTCATGGGCGCCCAGGGCGCGGTGAACATCCTCTACCGCCGCACGCTCGCCGCCATCGGGGACGAGCAGGAGCGGGAGACGCGGCGCGCGGAGCTGATCAGGGAGTACGAGGACGCGCTGCTGAACCCGTATGCGGCGGCGGAACGCGGGTATGTGGATGCCGTCATCATGCCGTCGGAGACGCGGCGGCAGGTGGCGAAGGGGCTGCGGGTGCTGCGCACCAAGCGGGAGACGCTGCCGCCGAAGAAGCACGGGAACATCCCGCTGTAGCGCGGCGGGAGCCGAGGAGGACAGATGTCCGACGAGATCAAGGTGGTCCGGGGCAACCCGACGGCGGAGGAACTGGCGGCGGCGCTGGCGGTGGTCCAGGCGCGGGCGGCGTCGTCCGTGCCGGGCGGGCGGGGCGGTCCCGCCGGCGAGTGGGCGGATCCGGCGCGGCGGGTGCTGGCCCGGCGGACGCCGCAGCCGGGGCCGAAGGCGTGGCGTACGACGTACTGGCCGTCGTAGGAGGTCCGCGCCGCGCGTAAGTGAGTACCCGTACTCAGGCGCACGGGGGTGCGGGACCGGCACGATCGGAAGATGCTCTGGTCCGACCCTCCAGACGAGCCCGACGCGGAGTTGCGTGCGGCGGAACGGCGGCTGCGCCGCGCCGGCTGGCTGCTAGCGCTGGCGGCGGTGGTGACGATGGCGCTGGGGGCGGCAGGACCCGACGTCCTGCCCACGTGAGCCGGCGGCGTACGGGCGCCGCGGCCCCACGGCACCCGCACGAGCCGCCGTGCCCGCATGACGACTTGTGCACCGGTGCCGGTGCCCGGCGGCGATGTCACCGCCGCCGCCTACCATGACGCCCATGACCCACCACCCCGCCCGCACGCTCGTGCTCGCGTCGCAGTCCCCCGCCCGGCTCGCCCTGCTCCGGCAGGCGGGGCTTGCGCCCGAGGTCGTCGTCAGCGGTGTCGACGAGGACGCCGTCACCGCCGCGACCCCGGCGGAGCTGGCGCTGGTGCTCGCCGAGGCGAAGGCGGGCGCCGTGGCCGCGCGTCCGGAGGCGGCGGGGGCGCTGGTCGTCGGCTGCGACTCGGTGCTGGAGCTGGACGGCAGGGCGCTGGGCAAGCCGGTGGACGCCGAGGACGCCACGGCGCGGTGGAAGGCGATGCGGGGCCGCTCGGGGGTGCTGCAGACGGGGCACTGCGTGATCGACACGGCGTCGGGGCGGCGGGCGAGCGCGACCGCGGGGACGGTGGTGCGGTTCGGCGAGCCGAGCGACGCGGAGATCGCGGCGTACGTGGCGACGGGCGAACCGCTCTACGTGGCCGGGGCGTTCACCATCGACGGCCGCTCGTCGGCGTTCATCGACGGCATCGACGGCGACCACGGGAACGTCGTGGGGATCTCGCTGCCGCTGCTGCGCCGCCTGCTCGCGGAGGTGGGGGTGCAGATCACGGACCTGTGGGCGTAGAGCGCCTTCAGGACCTGCGGGGCGCCCGGGACACGAGGCGGCTCAGGCCGCCGGCGCCGGCTCGGCGCCGCCCTCCGCCTGCCGTACGGGGACGTCCTCGGCGGTCAACGTCAGCACGATCAGCCCGAAGAGCACCATCAGCCCCGCGAACGCCGCCCAGCCCACGAGCCCCACGGCCACCGCCGCCAGCACCGCGTGCAGCACCGCGCAGCTCACCAGCAGGATCCGCCCGGCGCGCCCGGGGGCCCGGTCCCGTACCGCGATGCGCAACGCGACCGCGCCGCAGCAGAGCAGATAGAGCCCGATGGCGACGCCCGCCGCGCGTGTGGAGGCCGACATGAGACCGGAGTCGAGGCCGGCGAGGGACATGTCCTGGCGGTCGACGACCGAGCCCAGGACGAAGTGCACGACGGCCAGCGCGACCGCCTCGGCGAGCAGCGCGGCGCCCGCCACCGCGGCGACGGTTCTGCGCATGGCGGCACCCCCTGAGCCAGGTCCGTACGGCCCTTTCACGCTACTGATGGGTAGTCCGGGGCGGCAAGGGTCCGCGCACGATGGACACGCGAGGGACACGCGACGGGCACACGACAGGCTTGCGCCATGGATCCGACCGGACGGGCGACCCGAAAAGATTCCGTCTCGCCTTCGTATGGTTCCCACAAAAAGATGCGCCGTCCCTCTGCTCAATGTGCGCGAGACCTTGGCCACACGCCGGTTTGGCGCGCACGGCCTGGGATGCGGCGTACCTTGGGAACTCAGGGCTACGCGCCCGAGTGCGGCGGCGCGGATCACCCTCTGTGTGGGAAAGCTCACCTCCGGGATCCCGCAGCGCAGAGGTGTCGCCATTACCTAAAATCTCGGTGTTCCGAGAAGGGAGCCAACGTGCGCAAGGTGCTCATCGCCAACCGCGGCGAAATCGCCGTCCGGGTCGCCCGCGCCTGCCGGGACGCCGGTATCGCCAGCGTGGCCGTCTACGCCGCGCCGGACCGGGACGCACTCCACGTCCGCGTGGCCGACGAGGCATTCGCGCTCGGCGGTGACACCCCGGCCACGAGCTACCTCGACATCGGCAAGGTCCTCCAGGCCGCCCAGGACTCCGGCGCGGACGCCGTCCACCCGGGGTACGGGTTCCTGTCGGAGAACGCCGAGTTCGCCCAGGCCGTCCTCGACGCGGGGCTGACGTGGATCGGCCCGCCGCCGCAGGCGATCCGCGACCTCGGCGACAAGGTGTCCGCCCGGCACATCGCCCAGCGTGCCGGCGCGCCGCTGGTGGCCGGCACGAAGGACCCGGTCGCGGGCGTCGGGGAGGTCACGGCGTTCGCGGAGGAGCACGGGCTGCCGATCGCCATCAAGGCCGCCTTCGGCGGCGGCGGTCGCGGGCTGAAGGTCGCCCGCACCCTCGAAGAGGTGCCCGAGCTGTACGAGTCGGCGGTGCGCGAGGCGATCGCCGCGTTCGGCCGCGGCGAGTGCTTCGTCGAGCGCTATCTCGACCGCCCGCGGCACGTGGAGACGCAGTGCCTCGCGGACAAGCACGGGAACGTGGTCGTGGTCTCCACCCGGGACTGCTCGCTGCAGCGCCGCCACCAGAAGCTGGTGGAGGAGGCGCCGGCGCCGTTCCTGTCGCCGAAGCAGAACGCCGAGCTGTACCGGGCGTCGAAGGCGATCCTCCGGGAGGCGCGCTACGAGGGCGCGGGCACCTGCGAGTTCCTCGTCGGCCAGGACGGCACGATCTCGTTCCTGGAGGTCAACACCCGGCTCCAGGTGGAGCACCCGGTGACCGAGGAGGTCTCGGGCATCGACCTGGTGCGGGAGATGTTCCGTATCGCCGACGGCGAGGAACTGGGGTACGACGACCCGCCGGTGCGGGGCCACTCCTTCGAGTTCCGTATCAACGGCGAGGACCCGGGACGCAACTTCCTGCCCGCGCCCGGCACCGTGACGGCCTTCGAGCCGCCGGCCGGGCCCGGCGTGCGGCTGGACGCGGGCGTGGAGGCCGGCAGCGTGATCGGCCCGGCGTGGGACTCGCTGCTGGCCAAGCTCATCGTCACGGGCGCGACCCGGCAGCAGGCGCTGCAGCGCGCGGCGCGCGCGCTGGACGAGTTCACGGTCTCCGGGATGGCGACGGCGCTGCCTTTCCACCGCGCGGTGGTACGGGATCCGGCGTTCGCGCCGGCCTCGGCGGTCGAGCCGTTCAGCGTCCACACCCGTTGGATCGAGACGGAGTTCGCGGGCGGCATCCCCCCGTTCGCCGGCGGCGCGGACGCCGAGGAGGCGGAGGAGAGCCGCGAGACGCTGGTCGTCGAGGTCGGCGGCAAGCGGCTGGAGGTGTCGCTGCCGTCGTCGCTCGGGGCGGTCGCCTCGGCGGCGGCCGGGCGGTCGAAGCCGAAGCGGCGGGCGGCGAAGAAGTCCGGCTCCGCGGTCTCGGGCGACGCGCTGGCCTCGCCCATGCAGGGCACGATCGTGAAGGTGGCGGTCGAGGAGGGGCAGCAGGTCGCGGAGGGCGATCTGGTGATCGTGCTGGAGGCGATGAAGATGGAGCAGCCCATCAACGCCCATCGCGCGGGCACGGTCAAGGACCTCGCGGCGGAGATGGGCGCGACGCTCACGTCCGGCGCCGTCATCTGCGAGATCAAGGACTGACGCGCATCTGACGCGGTCGGGGGCGGGCCCGCGGGCCCGCCCCCGACGCGTTTTCACGGCGTACGGGTCGTGTTCCTGGCCCCCGCCATCAGCAGCAGCGCGACCGCGGAGAACGCCGCCGCGGCGGTGAACGCGGCGCCCGCACCGTCGAAGAACGTGTGCCCGGCGGAGTGCCGCAGGCCCATGTCGAAGACGGAGACCAGGACGGACAGGCCCAGGCTGCCGCCGACGTACTGCATCGTCTGCAGCAGCCCGGAGGCGGAGCCCGCGTCCTCGGGCTCGACGCCGCTGAGGATGAGGGTGGTGAGCTGCATCATCGTCAGCCCGACCCCGACGCCCATGAGCAGCAGCGGGCCCAGCAGCCCGTCGGCGTAGCCGGAGGAGGCGTCGAGGCGGGTGAGCCACAGGATGCCGGCGGTGTTGAGGGTCAGCCCCGCCAGCGCGGTGCGCTTCGGCCCGAACCTGGCCTGGGCGCGCGGCGCGAACCGCGAGGCGGCGAAGAGCGGCAGGGTGAGCGCCAGGAACGCCAGGCCGGCGCGGAACGGGCTGTAGTCGAGGAACCGCTGCAGGTACTGGGTGGTGAAGTAGAAGACCCCGAACATCCCGGCGGGGACCATCAGCATCGTCCCGTACGAGACCGAGCGGTTGCGGTCGGCGAAGAGCGACAGGACCACCAGCGGGCGGCGGACGCGGAGTTCGACGGCGAGGAAGGTGCCGAGGAGCGCCGCGGCGGCGGCGAAGGCGCCGAGGGCGAGGCCGTCGCTCCAGCCCTGCTCGGCGGTGCGGATGAAGGCGTAGACGAGCGAGGTCATGCCCAGGGTGCCGAGCAGGGCGCCGAGGGCGTCGAACGGGCCGCGCTGGCGCGGGGTTTCGTCGAGGTGGCGGGGGGCGAGCCAGGCGATGGCGAGGCCGACGGGCAGGTTGATCAGGAAGACCCAGTGCCAGGACGCGAGGTCGGTGAGCGCTCCGCCGAGGACCAGGCCGAGCGCGGCGCCGGCGCCGCTGATGGAGGCGAAGACGGCGAGCGCGCGGGCGCGTTGGCGGCCTTCGGGGAAGGTGGTGGCGATCAGGGCGAGGGTGCTGGGGGCGGCGAGGGCCGCGGCGGCCCCCTGGGCGGTACGGGCGAAGAGGAGCAGGCCGCCGCTGGGCGCGAGGCCGGCGAGGAGGGAGGCGGCGGTGAAGGCGAGCACGCCGGTGACGAGGGCGCGGCGGCGGCCTATGCGGTCGCCTATACGGCTGCCGAGGAGCAGCAGGCCGCCGAAGGCGAGGGTGTAGAGGTTGAGGATCCAGGACATCCGGGTCGGGGAGAAGCCGAGGTCGAGAGCGATGTCGGGGAGTGCGACGTTCACCACCGTGGCGTCGATCAGGAACATGAGCTGGGTGGCGACGATCGTGGTGAGGGCGAGCCCCGGGCGGGCGCCGCGGACCTTTCGGCCGTGACCGCGGATGCCGTGGCCGGCGGGCGTGCGCAGGGATGTGGACACAGATGTGCCTCCGGCGGAGAATGAAGTGGAGGGTAGCTCCGCTTGACTATACGGAGGCTACCTCCGTTTTCGCAATGGCATTCTGGGCGGCAGCGGGGACGACGAAGGGTGGTGCCCATGGGAACGGTGCAGGGCCGGCCGATGCGCGCGGACGCGCGCCGCAACTACGAGCGGCTGCTCGGCGAGGCCGCGGTGGCCTTCGCCGAGCACGGCGCGGACGCCTCGCTGGAGGAGATCGCGCGCCGCGCGGGCGTCGGCATCGGCACGCTGTACCGGCACTTCCCCGACCGCTTCGCGCTCATGGGCGAGGTGTTCCAGACGCAGGTGGACGAGCTGGACGCGGCGGCGCGGGCACTGACGGCGGAGGCCGGGACGCCGATGGGGGCGCTGGCGGCGTGGATGCGGCGGTACGTGGACGTGTCGTCGACGATCCGCGGGGTCGCGGCGACGCTGATGGATGAAGGTCTGATGGTCAACTGCAAGGAGCAGTTGCGGGAGACGGTCGAACTGCTGGCTTCGCGCGCGCGCCGGTCCGGCGAACTGCGGGCGGACGTCGCACGGGACGACCTGCTGCGGCTGACGAGCGCGATCGCGTACGCGGCGGAGAAGGCGTCGGCGAAGAACCCGGAGGACACGGAGATCGCGGACCGCCTCCTGGGCCTGGTCCTGGACGGCCTGCGCACCCGGCCTCCGTCCTGACGGGCCGGCGGATTCGCGACAGCACCCTGCCCGGCCACCATGACGTCGGGAATCGGCCAGACCGCACCGTGAGGCCCTTGTTGCACTGGTCCTGCAACAGCGGAACCTCACAGGGCGGACTCCATGGCTGCACCGACCACCTCCCCCGCACACCCGTCCGGCGAGCCCGGCCGCCCACGCCCCGGCTCCGCGGCGAACGGCTGGCCGGCCGTCGTCTCGGTGACGCTCGGCATCTTCGCGATCGTCACCACGGAGATCCTGCCGATCGGTCTCCTCACCGAGATCGGGACGAGCTTCACCGTCTCCGACGGGAGTGCCGGGCTCATGATGACCATGCCGGGCCTCCTCGCGGCGGCCTCCGCCCCGGTGGTGACGGCGGCGTCCGCCCACGTCGACCGCCGCCTGATGCTATGTGCGTTCATGGCCCTGCTGGCCGGCGCGAACTTCCTGGCCGCCGCGGCGCCCGACTACTGGGTCGTCCTGGCGTCACGGGTCGTCGTCGGCGTCGTCATCGGCGGCTTCTGGTCGATCGGCGCCTCGCTGGCCGAGCGCCTGGTGCCCGCCCCGTCGGTGGGCCGCGCCAAGGCGGTGATCTTCTCCGCGGTACCGCTCGGTTCGGTTCTCGGCGTACCGGCCGGCACCCTCCTCGGAGACCTGGCCGACTGGCGCACCGCGTTCGTGGCCCTGGGCGCCCTGACCGTCGGCGTACTGGTCATGCTGCTGGTCTCCGTGCCGCTCCTGCCGCCCACGCGGACCACCCGGCTCCACGTCCTGCGCGGCATGCTGCGAGGCGTCAACACCCGCTTCGCACTCGTGGTCACGGTCCTGATCGTGCTGGCGCACTTCGGCGCGTACACCTACGTGACGCCGTTCCTGGAGCAGGTCACCGAAGCCGGCCCCCGGCTGATCACCGGTCTCCTGCTGGTCTACGGTGCCGCCGGCATCATCGGCAACTTCCTCGGCGGCGCCCTGGTCACCCGCCGTCCCCGCGGGACCTTCGGTCTCGTCGCGGTCGTGATCGCCGCCGCCACGCTCCTGCTCCCCGTCCTGGGGGGCCGGCCGTTCGGTGCCGTGGCGCTGCTGGTCCTCTGGGGCGTGGCCTACGGGGCGGTCCCCGTCTCGTCCCAGACGTGGTTCGCCAAGGCGGCGCCCCACGCGCCCGAGGCGGCGGCGGTGCTGTTCACCGCCTCCTTCCAGGCCACGATCGCCCTCGGTGCCCTGGCCGGCGGCGTCGCCGTGGACCAGACCTCACCGTCCGCCGTCATGACGTTCGGCGGCGGCGCGGCCGTCCTCGCGGCCGTCGCTGTGTGGATACACCGCACCCGGCGCCTGACATGGCCGGACGGCACCTGAACAACACGTCGCGGCCCCGAAGTCATTTACCCGCGCGTGGCCGGCAGCGCGGCCTCATGGCAGGCACCGCTTCCGTGGCCGGCGCCCCGGGGCTCTCCCGGGCCCAGAGGGCTCGCGGAACTACCGGCGGCGGGGGGCCAGGTCGGCGACTCTGTTCTGGTCGGGGAGCGGGGTGGCCGGGCGCATGGTGGTGGGGGCGGGTTGGGGGGTGCGGCGCTGGCCCGGGAGGGGCACGCTGTCCTCGGTGCGGCGCCGCTCACCCCCGTGCCGGGGGTGCCGGGGGGGTGCCGGGGGGCCGCCGTCACCGCCCGCGGACTGCTCCGGGCCCGCCACCGCGATCTGCACCCCCTGGTCCGCCAGGGCCTGCAGCTCCGTCGCCGCCCGTTCGTCGCTCGGCGGCGGCTCGTCCGTGACCAGCCTCGTGATCACGTCGGTGGGCACCGTCTGGAACATCGTGTCGGTGCCCAGCTTGGAGTGGTCCGCGAGCACCACGACCTCCGCCGCCGCCTGCACCAGCGCCCGGTCGACGCTCGCCGACAGCATGTTGGACGTCGACAGCCCCCGCTCGGCGGTCAGCCCGCTGCCGGAGAGGAACGCGCGCGAGACGCGCAGCCCCTGGAGGGACTGCTCGGCACCGCTGCCCACCAGCGCGTAGTTGCTGCCGCGCAGCGTGCCGCCGGTCATGACGACTTCGACCCGGTTCGCGTGCGCCAGCGCCTGGGCGACGAGCAGGGAGTTGGTGACGACCGTCAGGCCGGGGATGCGCGCGAGCCGGCGGGCCAGCTCCTGCGTGGTCGTACCGGCACCGACGACGACGGCCTCGCCCTCCTCGACGAATCCGGCGGCAAGATCGGCGATCGCGGTCTTCTCCGCGGTCGCAAGATGTGATTTCTGCGGGAAGCCGGACTCACGGGTGAAACCACCCGGAAGGACCGCACCTCCGTGCCTTCGGTCCAGCAACCCTTCTGCTTCCAGGGCGCGTACGTCTCGGCGTACGGTCACCTCGGAGGTCTGTACGACTCGGGCAAGCTCTCGGAGGGATACGGCCCCATTGGCCCGTACCATTTCCAGGATCAACTGACGACGTTCTGCAGCGAACACGAAACCGACAGTAACGCCAAAGACCGTGTTCTTTCAGCCGCTTGCGTCGATGAGAAGAAAATGCCCCTTGGCGACATCCGAAGGTGGTATGGGCGCCCGGTACCCCCACGGGCCCGCCCGTGAGCCGGACCGGTGAGGATCGGGAACGGACCGGGCAGGACCTGGTACGGCCCTAGTCGTCGCCGCCCGGCTTGCTGGCCTGGAGCTGCCGCGCGACCTCGGCGATCGACCCCGACAGCGAGGGATAGACGGTAAACGCCTTCGCGATCTGCTCGACGGTCAGATTGTTGTCGACGGCGATCGAGATGGGGTGGATCAGCTCGCTCGCCCGCGGCGCGACTACCACGCCCCCTACCACGATCCCGGTCCCGGGGCGGCAGATCAGCTTCACGAATCCGTCGCGCACCCCCTGCATCTTGGCCCGCGGGTTGCGCAGCAGCGGCAGTTTCATCACCCGCGCATCAATGCGCCCCTCGTCCACATCCGACTGCTGGTAACCCACCGTGGCAATCTCGGGGTCCGTGAACACATTCGCGGAGACCGTCTTCAGCCGCAGCGGCGCGACGGTCTCGCCGAGGAAGTGGTACATCGCGATCCGGCCCTGCATCGCCGCCACCGAGGCGAGCGCGAAGACGCCCGTGCAGTCGCCCGCCGCGTAGATGCCCGGCGCGCTCGTGCGCGACACCTTGTCGGTCCAGACGTGCCCGGAGTCCGTCAGCCGCACCCCGGCCTCCTCCAGGCCGATGCCGCGGGTGTTGGGCACCGCGCCGACCGCCATCAGGCAGTGCGAACCGGTGATCACACGGCCGTCGTTGAGCGTCACCTCGACCCGGTCGCCGACGCGCTTGGCGCCCTGCGCGCGGGAGCGGCTCATCACGTTCATCCCGCGGCGCCGGAAGACGTCCTCCAGCACCGCCGCCGCGTCCGGGTCCTCGCCCGGCAGCACCCGGTCCCGGCTGGAGACCAGCGTGACCCGCGAGCCGAGCGCCTGGTACGCGCCCGCGAACTCCGCGCCGGTGACGCCGGAGCCGACGACGATCAGCTCCGCGGGCAGCTCGTCGAGGTCGTAGACCTGCTTCCAGTTGAGGATCCGCTCGCCGTCGGGCTGCGCGTCGGGCAGCTCGCGCGGGCTGCCGCCGGTGGCGACGAGCACCGCGTCCGCGACCAGCTCCGCGGGCTCCCCCACGGCCGCCCCGGTCACCCGGACCGTGCGCGAGCCGTCCGGGGCCTGCTGCGGCGAGACGCTCGCCCGGCCCCGTACGACCCGGCCGCCGGCGCGGGTCACGCTCGTGGTGATGTCCTCGGACTGGGCCAGCGCGAGGCGCTTCACCCGGGCGTTGACCTTGCCCAGGTCCACGCCGACGACGCGCGCGGCCTGCTCCTCCGGAGGCGTGTCGTCCGCGACGATGATGCCCAGCTCCTCGTACGAGGAGTCGAAGGTCGTCATCACCTCCGCGGTGGCGATCAGCGTCTTCGACGGCACGCAGTCGGTGAGCACCGACGCACCGCCCAGGCCGTCGCTGTCGACGACCGTCACCTCCGCGCCGAGCTGCGCGGCGACGAGCGCCGCCTCGTACCCGCCGGGGCCGCCACCGATGATCACGATCCGAGTCACGTACCCCATTGTCCCCCGCCGCGGCCGGCGGCTCCCGCGCGGGGCCGGGGGGGCGCCCAGTGGGGGGCCGCTTCTACGCGCGTAGGGGGTGACGGGCTAGGCTCGTCGGCGTGAACGCATCCTCTCCGCACGCCGCCCCCGACGCGGCGGCCGCCGCCGACCGCCTCCGCGAACTCACCGGGGCCGAAACCCACGACGTCGCCCTCGTGATGGGCTCCGGCTGGGTACCGGCGGCGGAAGCGCTGGGCGCGCCCGAGCACGAGCTGCGCGTCACCGAGCTGCCCGGCTTCCCGCCGCCCGCGGTGGAGGGCCACTCCGGGCGGATCCGCTCGTACCGGCTGGGCGACAAACGGGCGCTGGTCTTCCTCGGCCGCACGCACTTCTACGAGGGCCACGGCGTCGCCGCCGTGGCGCACGGCGTGCGTACGGCCGCGGCGGCGGGCTGCAAGACGGTGGTGCTCACCAACGGCTGCGGCGGGCTGCGCGAGGGCATGCGGCCCGGGCAGCCGGTGCTGATCTGCGACCACATCAACCTCACCGCGGCCTCGCCGATCGAGGGCGCGCACTTCGTCGACCTGACGGATCTGTACTCGCCGCGGCTGCGGGCGCTCTGCAAGCAGGTGGACCCCAGCCTGGAGGAGGGCGTCTACGCCCAGTTGCCGGGACCGCACTACGAGACGCCGGCCGAGATCGAGATGCTCCGCCGTCTCGGCGCCGACCTGGTGGGCATGTCGACGGTCCTGGAGGCCATCGCCGCCCGCGAGGCGGGCGCCGAGGTGCTGGGGATCTCGCTGGTGACGAACCTGGCGGCGGGCATGACCGGCGAGCCGCTGAGCCACGAGGAGGTCCTTCAGGCGGGGCGCGACTCGGCGGCGCGGATGGGCGGGCTGCTGGCCGAGGTGCTGCGCCGGGTGTGAAGCTTGCGCCGGGCGTGCGGCTTCAGGCGGTACGCGCCGGGGCGTACGCCGCGACGGGCCGGGGACAGGCGGGCCGGGGACGGACGGAGAGGACGACAATGACGGAGGACGGCAACCGGTGACGACGAATCCGACCGCGGACGCCGCCGGCGACGCCGCCGCGCTCACCGCCCGTGCCGGGGCCTGGCTCGCCGAGGACCCCGACCCCGACACCCGGGCCGAGCTGGCGGCCCTGCTGCGGGACGGCGACACCGCCGCCCTCGCGGACCGCTTCGCCGGCACGCTGCAGTTCGGCACCGCCGGGCTCCGCGGTGAGCTGGGCGCGGGGCCGATGCGGATGAACCGGGCGGTCGTCATCCGCGCCGCCGCGGGGCTGGCCGCGTACCTCGACGAGCAGGGCGCGGGCGGCGGCCTGGTGATCGTCGGCTACGACGCCCGGCACAAGAGCCACGCCTTCGCCGAGGACACGGCGGCCGTCATGACCGGCGCCGGCTTCCGGGCCGCGGTCCTGCCCCGCCCGCTGCCGACGCCGGTGCTGGCCTTCGCGATCCGGCACCTCGGCGCGGTCGCCGGGGTCACCGTCACCGCCAGCCACAACCCGCCGCGGGACAACGGCTACAAGGTCTACCTCGGCGGTGGCTCGCAGATCGTCCCGCCCGCCGACGCCGGGATCGCCGAGGCCATCGCCGCGGTGGGCCCGCTCGCGGACGTGCCCCGTCCGGCGGGCGGCTGGGAGGTGCTGGGCGAGGAGGTCGTGGAGGCGTACCTCGACCGGGCCGCCGCGGTCGTCACCCCGGGCGGCCCCCGTGCCGTACGGACCGTGCACACCGCGCTGCACGGCGTCGGCGGCACCGTCCTCGCCGCCGCCTTCACCCGCGCCGGCTTCCCGGCCCCGGTGCCGGTCGCGGCGCAGGCGGAGCCGGATCCGGACTTCCCGACCGTCGCGTTCCCCAACCCGGAGGAGCCGGGGGCGATGGACCTGGCGTTCGCCACGGCCCGCGCGGCGGCGGACGGCGATGTGGACGTGATCATCGCCAACGACCCCGACGCGGACCGCTGCGCGGTGGCGGTACCGGACGCGGCGGCGGACGGCGGCGCGGGCTGGCGGATGCTGCGCGGCGACGAGGTCGGCGCCCTGCTGGCCACGCACCTCGTACGGAAGGGGGCCGCGGGCACCTTCGCCGCGTCCATCGTCTCCTCGTCACTCATGGGCCGGATCGCGCGGGCCGCGGGCCTGCCGTACGAGGAGACGCTGACCGGCTTCAAGTGGCTGGCCCGGGTCGACGGCCTGCGCTACGCCTACGAGGAGGCCCTCGGCTACTGCGTCGACCCGGCGGGCGTCCGCGACAAGGACGGCATCACCGCGGCCCTGCTCGTCGCGGAGCTGACGGCGGAGCTGAAGGCGGCGGGCCGTACGCTCCGGGACCTGCTGGACGACATCGCCGTGGAGCACGGGCTGCACGCCACGGACCAGCTCTCCGTCCGCGTGGACGACCTCGACGTGATCGCGACGGCGATGCGGCGCCTCCGCACGGCCCCGCCCCGCTCGGCGGCGGGCCTGCGGGTGACGCGGGCCGAGGACCTGTCGAAGGGCACCCCGGCGCTGCCGCCGACGGACGGCCTCCGCTACACCCTGGGCGGCGACGAGGCCCGGGGGGTGGCGGCGGCCAGGGTGATCGTCCGCCCGAGCGGCACGGAGCCGAAGCTGAAGTGCTACCTGGAGGCCGTGATCCCGGTCCCGGCCGGGCTCCCGGGCCTCCCGGCGGCACGGGCGACGGCGGCGGAGGTCCTGGCTGACCTGAAAGCGGACCTTTCCACGGCAGCGGGTCTCTGACGTCCAGCCGGACACCGGGGCCGCACCATTGCAGGAGTTCAGTCGCTGTAGTGGTAGCGGGCTTTAAGGATCCTCACTTCCTTGTCATCGGCGCGGTAGACGAGGCGGTGTTCGTCGTCGATTCGGCGGGACCAGTAGCCTGATAGATCTGCCTTGAGAGGTTCAGGTTTGCCGATACCTTCGAACGGAGTGCGCTGGATCTCTGCGATGAGGCGGGTGATCCTTCGGGCCTTCTTCCGGTCCGAGGCCAGCCAGAACAGGAAGTCCTCCCACCCGTCAGGGTCGAAGTGCACGCTTCGCATGTGCCGCCTTACTCCTGTCCGCCTGCCATGTTCTCCAGCTCATCGATACTGACGCTGACCGCGGCGGAACCCGCCTTGTCACGGGCGACGGCTTCCATCAGCCGCCGGGCGTTGGCCGGGGAGCGCAGCAGGTAGATGGTTTCCTGCCAGGCGTCGAAGTCGTCGGCCGACATCAGCACCGCGTCACCGCTGCGGGAGGTGATGCGTACGGGAGTGTGGTCGTCGTTGACCCGCTCGATGAGCGGGAAGAGGGTCTTACGCGCTTCGCTGGCGCTTATCGACATGAGGAACTCCTTCGCGCTGGTCCTTAGATGGTACCTGATTGGTACCCAAGTCCGGTACCACCATGCCCTCCGTCACGTCAAAGGGCATGCCGCAGACGGAGGGCTGGCTCTGGTCGAGCCGACCCCCCGGCGGTGCCCAGCGTCAGCGCCCCGTTACGCAGCAGAAGTGCGGTGCCTTCGACCACATCAGGCGGCGCGGCTCCGCTACCCCTCGACATCGACTCGCCCGACCGGTCCGTGAGGGCTTCTCCTCCGGGGCGGAACGCGGCAGGGCGCGGCACCCGCTGAGCCGGGCCCGCGCGGCAGCGCCACGCGCTCAACCGGTTCACCACGCGGCAGCAGGAGGCCCGTAAGCGCAGCAAGGCGGCCGGCGCGGCCGTGGACAAGCTGAAGGACCGCGAGGCGTCGCTGCGCGAGCAGGAGAAGGACCTGCGGGCCAAGCTCGCCGAGGCCCGGCAATTGAAGGCGGAGCTGAGCGCCCGCGAGCGCGAGGAGTCCGACAAGCTGGAGCGCGCGGAGCGCGCCGAGGCCGAACGGCGGGCCCGTGAGCACGCCCGGCGGGAGGCCGCCGAGCAGCGCAGGTTGCGGGCGCAGCAGGAGGAGACGCGGCAGGAGCTGGCGGAGTGGACCATCACCGGGGAGGCCACCGCGCCCGCCGAGGACGGGCCCGTATCCGAGGGGGCGGAGGCCGCCATCGCCTTCGCCGAGGCGCAGGTGGGCGAGCCGTACGTATGGGGCGCCACCGGGCCCGGCACCTGGGACTGCACAGGGCTCACGCAGGCCGCGTGGCGGGCGGCCGGGGTGGAGATCCCCCGCGTGACGTGGGACCAGGTCACCGCCGGCACCTCCGTGCCCGTGGACGAACTGCGCCCGGGCGACCTGGTCTTCTTCTTCGACGACATCAGCCACGTCGGCCTCTACACCGGTGGCGGCCACATGATCCACGCCCCGCGCCCCGGCGCCTTCGTCCGGTCCGAGTCGATCTGCACGATGCCGATCCACAGCGCGATCCGCCCCGGATGAGCCGGCGCCCCGCCACGCGCGAGACGAGCGGGGCACGGGCGGAAATCGGGGTTCAGCCCACGGCGATAACGATGATCAGGGCCAGGCCGCCCGCGATGGCGGGGCCCAGGATCTCGTACGCCCAGCGCACCGTGACGGGCCCCTGCGCGCCCTCGCGGTCGGCGTACGTGTGCGCCAGCTCGCGCAGCTCGCGGATCGACTTGTCCGCCGTCGGCGTCAGGTCGCCGCCCGAGGGGTCCAGGTCCGCGGCGCCCGTGCCGCCGGGGCGGCGCATCGCCGGGTCCGACAGCGCCGGGCGGCTGGACGGGCTGAAGAGCCCGCCGCCGCCGGCCGCACGGTCCCGGCGGCGGTTGGCCTTCTTGCGGGCGCGCAGCGAGACGGGGATGGCCCACATCTGGTACTTGGCGTCCTCGGTGACGACCTCGCTGGAGTAGCCCGCCCGGATCTCCTCGACCCGGCCCCACGGCACCACGATCGTGCGGAAGGGGTTGCGCACCCGCAGCCGCTCCTCGCCCGCGTACACCACGGGGCGCAGCGTCAGGGACACCACCATCGGCACCCCGGCGACCAGCGCGGCCACCGCGATCGCCCGCGCCTGCCCGCTGCCGCGGACCAGCGCGTCCGCGCCGAGCCAGCCGCCGAGGACGAGCAGCAGCACGCCGGCGGCGATACCGGAGACGGAGCGGTAGGCGCGGTCGGCGTATTTCGGCCGGGTGTCCGGGGTGTCCTTGCTCATGCCGCCGATTGTGCCCGACGGCTCCGGAATCCGGAGATCGCGCCGGGATTGCGGTCCCGCATCGATCCGCCGGGACCGCGGTGCCCACTCCCGGGACGCTACGCGGGTAGATATGCTCGGGTGGTGACCATGCCCCGCATACCCACCGCAGCCGCGGGCCCGCCGGCGTCCCTCGCGGACGTGACGGCCTCCGACGGCGCGCTCCGCCGCTTCCTGCACGGTCTGCCAGGCGTCGACCCGGTCGGCCTGGAGGCCCGCGCCGCCGCCCTGGGCACCCGCTCCATCAAGACCACCGCCAAGGCGTACGCCCTGGACCTGGCCGTCTCGATGATCGACCTGACCACGCTGGAGGGCTCCGACACCCCCGGCAAGGTGCGCGCCCTTTGCGCCAAGGCCCGTACCCCCGACCCCACGGACCGGACGACGCCCGAGGTCGCGGCCGTCTGCGTCTACCCGGACCTGGCCGCCGTCGCCGCCGAGGCGCTGGAAGGCTCCGGCGTCAAGGTCGCCTCGGTGGCCACCGCCTTCCCCTCCGGGCGGGCGGCGCTTGAGGTGAAGCTCGCCGACACCCGGGCGGCGCTGGCCGCGGGCGCCGACGAGATCGACATGGTCATCGACCGCGGCGCGTTCCTCGCCGGCCGCTATCTGGAGGTCTACGAGCAGATCCGCGCGGTGCGGCAGGCCGCCGCCGGCGCCCGGCTGAAGGTGATCTTCGAGACCGGCGAGCTGTCCACGTACGACAACATCCGCCGGGCGAGCTGGCTCGGCATGCTGGCGGGCGCCGACTTCATCAAGACCTCGACCGGCAAGGTCGGCGTGAACGCCACCCCCGCCAACACCCTGGTCCTGCTCGAAGCCGTCCGGGACTACCGCGCGGCCACCGGCGTGCAGGTCGGCGTGAAGCCCGCGGGCGGCATCCGCACGGCCAAGGACGCGGTGAAGTTCCTGGTGCTGGTGAACGAGACCGCCGGGGACGACTGGCTGGACAACCGCTGGTTCCGCTTCGGCGCCTCCAGCCTCCTCAACGACCTGCTCATGCAGCGGCAGAAGCTGCGCACCGGCCGCTACTCCGGCCCCGACTACGTGACCGTGGACTAGAGGGGGTCCGAGCCGCATGACCGCTGAACACAAGCTCTTCGCCTACGCACCCGCGCCCGAGTCCCGCTCGGTCGTCGACATCGCGCCCAGCTACGGCCTGTTCGTCGACGGCGAGTTCGCCGAGGCCGCCGACGGCAAGGTCTTCAAGTCCGTCGCCCCGGCGACCGAGGAGGTGCTCTCCGAGGTCGCGCGGGCCGGCGAGGCGGACGTCGAGCGGGCGGTCGCCGCCGCCCGGCGGGCGTTCACCTCCTGGTCGGCGCTGCCGGGCGCGGAGCGCGGCAAGTACCTGTTCCGTATCGCCCGCATCATCCAGGAGCGCTCGCGCGAGCTGGCGGTGCTGGAGACGCTGGACAACGGCAAGCCGATCCGCGAGACCCGCGACGCCGACCTGCCGCTCGTCGCCGCGCACTTCTTCTACTACGCCGGCTGGGCGGACAAGCTCGGCCACGCCGGCTTCGGCCCCGAGCCGAAGCCCCTGGGCGTCGCGGGCCAGGTCATCCCGTGGAACTTCCCGCTGCTGATGCTCGCGTGGAAGATCGCCCCGGCGCTCGCCTGCGGCAACACCGTGGTGCTCAAGCCCGCCGAGACCACGCCGCTGTCCGCGCTCTTCTTCGCCGACATCTGCCGCCAGGCGGGACTGCCCCGCGGGGTGGTGAACATCCTGCCGGGCTACGGGGACGCGGGCGCCGCGCTCGTCGCGCACTCGGACGTCGACAAGGTCGCGTTCACCGGCTCCACGGCCGTCGGCAAGGAGATCGCCAGGTCGGTCGCCGGCACGGACAAGCGGCTCACGCTGGAGCTGGGCGGCAAAGGCGCGAACATCGTCTTCGACGACGCGCCCGTCGACCAGGCCGTCGAGGGCATCGTCGGCGGCATCTTCTTCAACCAGGGCCAGGTCTGCTGCGCCGGCTCCCGGCTGCTGGTGCAGGAGTCGGTGGCCGACGAGCTGCTGGAGTCGCTGAAGCGGCGGCTCTCCACGCTGCGGCTGGGCGACCCGCTGGACAAGAACACCGACATCGGCGCCATCAACTCCCCCGAGCAGCTCGCCCGGATCACGGAGCTGGCGGACGCCGGCGACGCGGAGGGCGCGCAGCGCTGGACGGCACCGTGCGAACTGCCCGGCAGCGGCTACTGGTTCGCGCCGACGCTCTTCACCGGCGTGACGCAGGCGCACCGCATCGCGCGCGAGGAGATCTTCGGCCCGGTGCTGTCGGTGCTGACGTTCCGTACCCCCGCGGAGGCGGTCGCGAAGGCCAACAACACGCCCTACGGGCTGTCCGCAGGGGTGTGGACGGAGAAGGGCTCGCGGATCCTGGCGGTGGCCGACCGGCTGCGGGCGGGCGTCGTGTGGGCGAACACGTTCAACAAGTTCGATCCGACCTCGCCGTTCGGCGGCTACAAGGAGTCGGGCTTCGGCCGCGAGGGCGGCCGCCACGGGCTGGAGGCGTACCTGCGATGACACAGGCGGATGCGAGGCTGTCGGTCCTCAAGACCTACAAGCTGTACGTGGGCGGGAAGTTCCCCCGCTCGGAGAGCGGGCGGGTGTACGAGGTGACCGACGCGAAGGGCCGCTGGCTCGCCAACGCGCCCCGTGCCTCCCGCAAGGACGCCCGCGACGCGGTGGTCGCCGCCCGCAAGGCCGTCGCCGGCTGGTCGGGCGCCACGGCGTACAACCGCGGCCAGGTGCTCTACCGGGTGGCGGAGATGCTCCAGGGGCGGCGCGAGCAGTACGTCGCGGAGGTCGCCGACGCGGAGGGTCTGTCGAAGCCCAAGTCGGCGGCGCAGGTGGACGCGGCGATCGACCGCTGGGTCTGGTACGCGGGCTGGACCGACAAGATCGCCCAGGTCGCCGGCGGCGGAAACCCGGTCGCCGGGCCGTACTTCAACCTCTCCGCGCCGGAGCCGACGGGCGTCGTCGCCGTCGTGGCGCCGCAGGAGTCGGCGCTGCTGGGGCTGGTGTCGGTGCTCGCCCCGGTGATCGCCACGGGCAACGCGGCGGTGGTCGTCGCCGCGGAGGAGCGGCCGCTGCCGGCGCTGTCGCTGGCGGAGGTGCTGGCCACGTCGGACGTGCCGGGGGGTGTCGTCAACGTGCTCTCAGGGCGTACCGCGGAGATCGCGCCGACGCTGGCCGCGCACCAGGACGTCAACGCCATCGACCTGACGGGCGCGGACGCGGAGCTGGCGCGGGAGCTGGAGGTCGCGGCGGCGGACAACCTGAAGCGGCTGCTGCGCCCGCGGCCGCCGTACGACTGGACGGCGGACCCGGGGACGGGCCGGCTGACGGCGTTCCTGGAGACGAAGACGGTCTGGCACCCGACGGGCAGCCTGGGCGTGAGCGGCGCGGCGTACTGACGCCCTCCGGGCCGGGCGCCGCGGCTGTCCCGCCCGACGCGCGGCACCCCGCGCACCGCGCACCGCGCACGAGCCGGGGCCGGACGCACCCCCCGCGCGCCCGGCCCCGGCTCGTTCCCCCGGTCCCCCGTTCCCCCCGAGTCCTGACGGGCACCCCCCGGCCCCGTACGGTCTCGCGGTTCCTCCCCCGTTCCCCCCGTCATCCCCCGATTTCCCCCGTTTTTCCCCTCCCGTGGCCCGGGGTCCCCCCATCCCCGGTCATCGGCCCCCTCAGGCCACGAGCTCCTCGAACGACTCCTCCCGGTCCCGCCCGAAGCTCAGCGCCTCGTCGTCGCGGAGCCGGCGCAGCGAGCGCCAGATGCTGCTCTTGACGGTCCCCACGCTGATCCCCAGTACGTCGGCGATCTCCGGGTCGGTCCTGCCCTCGTAGTAGCGCAGCACGAGCATCGTGCGCTGCATCTCGGGCAGCCGCGCCAGCGCCTGCCAGAGCACCGTGCGCAGCTCCGTGCCGCGCATGGCGTCCGACTCCCCCGGCGCCTCGGGGAGTTCCTCGGTCGGGTACTCCGCGAGCTTGCGCCGGCGCCAGGCGCTGATGTGCAGGTTCGTCATGGTGCGGCGGAGGTAGCCCCCCACCGCGGCCTTGTCGCTGATCCGGTCCCAGGCCCGGTAGGTGGAGAACAGCGCGCTCTGCAGCAGGTCCTCCGCCTCGAACCGGTCACCGGTCAGGTGGTAGGCGGTGGCGTACAGAGAGGCGCGCCGCTCGGCCACGTAGGCGGTGAACGCCGCGGTACTGTCAGCCTCCGCGGCGGCCCCGGCCTGCGTGCCGGCCGTTTCCCCCGGCACCTCTCCGTACGCCTTCTTCCCCCCGTCGTCCCCCCTGGTGTCCCCCCCGGCGTTCCCCCCCGGGTCCGCGGCCGGTCCGGTCCCCGCCGGCATGACGCCGGTCCCCCCGGGGCCCGTGTTGCCCGCGATCGCGACCATGTAAGGAGGACGACGCCCGGCGCCGCGACCGCACCCCCGCGCGGTTGCGGCACCGGACTCCCCCGCACCGCGCGAGGCGCGGGCGGGAGCCATCCCCTCAGCACTCCCCCCCTTGGCGTGCAGGCGTGTGTGAACCGCTGCGCTGGTGGTGCTGTCGTGCAGTGCGTTCATCTCACGCCCCCCGCCGGTGGAGTCTGCTTCGGTCGGTCCTGTCCTGCCGGGCTTGCCCGACGTCCAGAATCCTGTCGTCCCGACTTCATCGCGCTGTCCGCCGACTGTCACAGGCGTGCAACAGGGGCCGGTGCCCCTTACACGGGCCCTTCCGGAGGCCGTGATGACGGCGAACTCGCCCCTTCCGGCGCGCCCTGCCAGAATGACCCGCGTGCCTTCTCTGTTGCTGATCGAGGACGACGACGCCATCCGCACCGCGCTGGAGATGTCCCTCTCCCGCCAGGGCCACCGCGTGACCACCGCGGCGACCGGTGAGGACGGGCTCAAGCTGCTGCGCGAGCAGCGGCCCGACCTGATCGTGCTGGATGTGATGCTGCCGGGCATCGACGGCTTCGAGGTGTGCCGGCGCATCCGCCGCACCGACCAGTTGCCGATCATCCTGCTGACCGCGCGCAGCGACGACATCGACGTGGTGGTCGGGCTGGAGTCGGGCGCCGACGACTACGTCGTCAAGCCCGTGCAGGGCCGGGTGCTGGACGCCCGGATCCGCGCGGTGCTGCGCCGCGGCGAGCGGGAGACCACCGACTCGGCCACCTTCGGCAACGTCGTCATCGACCGCTCCGCGATGACCGTCACCAAGGACGGCGAGCATCTGCAACTGACGCCGACGGAGCTGCGGTTGCTCCTGGAGCTGAGCCGCAGGCCCGGGCAGGCGCTGTCGCGCCAGCAGTTGCTGCAGTTGGTCTGGGAGCACGACTACCTCGGCGACTCCCGGCTGGTCGATGCCTGCGTACAGCGGCTGCGCGCGAAGGTCGAGGACGTGCCGTCCGCGCCGACACTGATCAAAACCGTACGCGGCGTGGGCTACCGGCTGGATCCGCCCTCGTGAGTCCGGGCCCCGCCGACGCGCAGGGGCGGCAGGGGCTCGTACGCGGCTGGGCGGCGGGGCTGCTGCGCTGGATCAGCCTGCGACTGCGTCTGGTCATCGTGTTCGCGCTGGTGGCCCTGGTCTCGGCGGTGTCGGTCGCCGGCATCGCGTACTGGCTCAACCGGGACTCGGTGCTCACCCGCACCCAGGACGCCTCGCTCAAGGACTTCCGGGAGTCGCTGCAGGACGAGAGCGGCGAGCTGGACCTGCGGTCCGGCTGTACGGACCTCGCCAAGGCCGCGCGGCGGCTGTCGAGCACCACCCAGAACTTCGACGTCATACTCATCTCCGGCGGCGGGGGCAGCGGCGGCGAGCCCGGCTGCGTGGAGCGCTCCGACCCGTCGTTCACCCTGCACGACGTGCCGGAGACGCTGAAGACGGCGGTCGACCAGCGGCGCGACGACGGCAAGTGGCCGTACCACCTGTACTGGCAGCGGGTGACGATGGACGGCACGCCGTATCTCGTCGGCGGCGCCCGGGTGATCGGCACCGACTGGACCGGCTACATGTTCAAGTCCCTGGACTCCGAGCGCCGGGACCTCAACTCGCTGGCCTGGTCGCTGGGCATCGCCACCGGACTGTCCCTCATCGGTTCCGCACTGCTCGCGCAGGGCGCGGCGTCCACCGTGCTGCGGCCGGTGCAGCGGCTCGGCGACGCGGCCCGGCGGCTGGGCGAGGGCAAGCTCGACACCCGGCTGCGGGTGACCGGCACCGACGAACTGGCCGACCTCTCGCGGACGTTCAACCAGACCGCGGAGCGGCTCCAGCAGCGGGTGGAGGAGCTGAGCGAGCGGGAGAAGTCCAGCCGGCGGTTCGTGGCGGACATGTCGCACGAGCTGCGCACGCCGCTGACCGCGATGACCGCGGTCTCCGAGGTGCTGGAGGAGGAGCAGGAGAACCTGGACCCGATGATCGCGCCCGCGGTGCAGCTCGTGGTGCAGGAGACCCGGCGCCTCAACGACCTGGTGGAGAACCTGATGGAGGTGACGCGCTTCGACGCCGGCACGGCCCGGCTCGTACTCGACGACGTGGACGTCGCCGACCAGGTCACCGCCTGCATCGACGCCCGCGCCTGGCTGGACGCGGTGGAGCTGGACGCTGACCGCGGCATCGTCGCGCGCCTCGACCCGCGGCGCCTGGACGTGATCCTCGCCAACCTCATCGGCAACGCGCTCAAGCACGGCGGCTCCCCCGTGCGGGTGTCGGTGCGCACCACGGCGGACGCGCCCGGCGCCGGCGATCTGGTCATCGAGGTCAAGGACAACGGGCCCGGCATCCCCGCCGAGGTGCTGCCGCACGTCTTCGACCGGTTCTACAAGGCGGACACCGCGCGCCCGCGCTCCGACGGCAGCGGCCTCGGGCTGTCCATCGCGGTGGAGAGCGCCCGGATCCACGGCGGTACGATCACCGCGGCCAACGACCCGGCGGGCGGCGCGGTGTTCACGCTGCGGCTGCCGCGGGACTCGTCTGCGGCGGCGGAGGCCCTGGAGCAGGAGGACGAGTGAGGGCGGCAGCCTCGAACCGGCGGGTCCCCGCGGCCCTGGCGGCGGTCGCCGCGGTCGCCGTCGCGGTGCTGGCCACCGGGTGCGGGATCCGGCCCACGTCCGTGCCGGTGGACGCCGGCAGCGCGCCGTCGCGGGCGGAGTGCGCGCCGGGCGGTCCTTCGCCGGCGGCGAGGTCGGCGGACGGCGAGACGGTGCGGGCGGTGTATCTCGTGTGCGGTACGCGGCTGGCGCCGGTGCCCAGGAGCATCCCCGACGGCCTGGCGGGTACGGAGCTGGCGGCGCGGCTGCTCGCGGAGCTGGAGCGGGAGCCGGACGAGGACGAGGAGGATGCCGGCTACTCGACCGCGGTCTCCGGGCTGCGGGTGGTGGACGGGCAGTCCGGTGATCCGGCGGGCACGGTGCGGCTGAGCCGGGATCCGCAGGGGCTGGGGTCGCCGATGCTGGCGCAGCTCGTGTGCACGTACGCGGCGGGCGAGGAGCGTTCGGCGGTGCTGGCGGGCCCGGACGCGGGGGACCCGCCGTACACGTTCCGCTGCACCGACGACGCGCTGCGGGCGCCGGAGAACACCGTGGGCGAGCCCGCGGCCTGAGCGTTTTGCGGTGCGCGGGCGCCGCCCCCGGCCCCGTGCGGGCGGCGGCGCGGGGCCGGTGCGGGCGGCGGCGCGGGGCCGGTGCGGGCGGCGTGTGCCACAGTGTCGGCATGCTCGGGATCGTGGTGAAGACGGAGCGCGGGGAGCGGCATGTGCGCGTGTCCGCGGCGGAGCTGGCGGGGCTGGTCGGCCGGATCGGCGGCGCCGGCGACCACTTCCTGGTGCTCCAGCGGATCCCCGACCTGCCCGGCGTCTTCACCCAGGTCTGGCACGACGCCGGCGGGGGCTACGAGGTGGAGCACGGCGACGGCGGCGCCGACCGGCACTTCGCCGCGACGGCCGAAGGGCCCGGTGCCGTGATCGCGGCGCTGACCGGCTGGGCCCGCGAGGAAGCCGGCTGGGCGGAGGGGCTGTCCTGGTCCCGCGCGGACACCACGCCCGCGCCCGCGGTGCCGCCGCTCGACCTCGGCGAGGAGGAGCGTCAGGAGCTGGAGCGGCGGGTCCGGGAGGTGCTGGCCGCGGGGTACGCGACCCGTGCGGAACTGGCCGAGTGCGCCGAGGAGTTCCTCGTCACCGGGGACCGCAGGCCGGTCTCCGGCCCGCAGGCCGGGGCGCTGGCCGACCGGCTGTGGCTGGAGCCGGTCGCCGAGCAGTCCGGCCGGCGGGGCGAGACGGACCCCGAGCGGCTCACCCGCGCCTTCGCGACCCTGCGGGAGGCGGGCATCACCGCCCGTGAGCACTTCGCCTGCTGCCGCAGTTGCGGCAACGCCGAGATAGGCGGGGCGGGCGAGCCGGACGCGCGCGGCTTCGTCTACTCCAGCCACCAGTCGTCGGAGTCCGCGGCGGCGGACGGCGGGCTGACGCTCTACTACGGCGGCTTCGACGGCTCGTCCGGGACGACCGCGGCCATCGGGCACGAGTGTGGTCGCCGCCCTCGGGGACGCCGGTCTGCGGACGGAGTGGGACGGCGATCCGGGGCGGTCGATAACCGTCACGGGGCTCGACTGGCGCCGCCGGCTGGTCGGCTGAGGAGGCTCCGCGCCGAAGAGCATCATCCGGCCGGCGGAGCGCGGGAACCGTACGGGTCGGTAGCGGCGTCCTTGCCTGCGTGCAGCGCCATGCGACGGGCGGAACGGCCGCCCTGAGATTCCGGGTGGCCGGCGTTGTCCTCCTAGTCCTGCATCTGACCGCAGTCTGGTGGTTGACGCTCCGCCCCAACGCCGTGCCGTGGGTTGACGCGGCGAATCTGCGACCGCTCACGACGATCCGGGCGGAGTTCGGTAACGACCCGCGGGCGGCGCTCCGGTACACCGTCGAGTCGCTGTTCGTGCTGGCCCCCGCGGGGGTGCTGCTCCCGCTGATCGGCGGCCGGGTCGACGCGTCGCCGGTGGGGTCTTTCGTGCGCACCGTCTTCGCGGGCTTGATGCTGGCGCTGGTCGTCGAGTTGCTGAAGACCACGGTGCCCGGGCAGGTCGCGAACGTCGACACGATGCTTCTCTACATCCTGGGGGTCGCGCTGGCGCATCTGGCGGTGGTCCCGGCCGCGCGGGCGCGGCTGCGCCGTCACCCCGCGGGCCGCGCGGCCGGGGCGGCGCACGCGGAGGAGGCGGCGGGGGCGGAAGCGGCCGAGCGCACGGCGGACGGGAAGGCTCAGGGCACGACCCCGAGAATCACCAGGGTCGAGATCGCCCCGTAGGGGGACGTTTCGTCCGGCTTGTGTGCCTACGGTGGAATCATCGGCCCACACACGGCGGGCCGCGAACGCCGACCCGAGGAGTGACGCAGCCATGGCCATGCCGATGAGACCGCGCGACGGCCGGATGATCGCCGGAGTGTGCGCGGGACTGGCCCGGCGCTTCGACACCACCCCCACGACGGTGCGGGTCGTCTTCCTGGTGTCGTGCCTGCTGCCCGGCCCGCAGTTCCTGCTCTACCTGGCGCTCTGGGTACTGATGCCCAGCGAGGAGAAGGTGCAGCACCCGGCCTGGTGAGAACGGACTCCGACCACACGGAGCCGGGGCCGGCATCCACGGGGACGCCGGCCCCGGCTTCGCTGCGTACGAGCCTCAGAGCGGCAGCGACCCCAGGGGGAGCGCGCTGGTCAGGACGCCGAGCTGACCGAGGGCCGGCGGCTGGGCGTCGGCGGCGCCGTTCGGGGTGCCGTTCTCGCTCCCGGCCTGGGAGCCGGTGACCGACTCCAGCGGGGAGGTCACCTGGCCGACCGGGGCGGGCAGGCCGGGGACGGGGGCGGCGGAGGCGGTGCCCGCCGCGGCGGCGGCGAAGGCGGCGCCGAGCAGCGCGGTACCGACGATCTTGCGGGTCTTCATGGAATTCAGATCCTCGTCCTTGCGGATATCCAGCGGCAACGAGAAACGTAGCCAGCCGGATATCGCGGCCGCAAAGACCGCCTCGCCGGTGCCGAAATTGGTCCGTACGGCCCCATCCGCGGATCGTAGGACCATCGCCCCGCACGCCCGAGAGTGCACGGACTCGCAGGTCAGAACCGGTCAGCGAAAGAGCCACTCCGACTTCAGGCCGGCGTATCCGGGCTTGATGACGTCGTTGATCATCGCCAGCCTTTCGTCGAAAGGAATGAACGCCGACTTCATCGCATTGACGGTGAACCACTGCATGTCGTCCAGCGTGTAGTGGAAGGTGCGCACCAGCTCCTCGAACTCGCGGCTCATGCTCGTGCCGCTCATGAGCCGGTTGTCGGTGTTGACCGTGGCGCGGAAGTAGAGCCGGCGCAGCAGCCCGATGGGGTGCTCGGCGTAGGAGGTGGCGGCGCCGGTCTGGAGGTTGGAGGTCGGGCACAGCTCCAGCGGGATCCGCTTGTCGCGCACGTACGCGGCCAGCCGGCCGAGCTTGACGGTGCCGTCATCGGCGACGTGGATGTCGTCGATGATCCGTACGCCGTGGCCGAGCCGGTCGGCGCCGCACCACTGCAGCGCCTGCCAGATCGACGGCAGGCCGAACGCCTCGCCGGCGTGGATGGTGAAGTGGTTGTTCTCGCGCTTCAGATACTCGAAGGCGTCGAGGTGGCGGGTGGGCGGGAAGCCGGCCTCGGCGCCGGCGATGTCGAAGCCGACGACGCCGAGATCGCGGTACCGGTTGGCGAGTTCGGCGATCTCCAGCGAGCGGGCGGCGTGCCGCATGGCGGTGAGGAGGGCGCCGACGCGGATGCGGTGCCCGGCGGCGTGCGCGCGCCGCTCACCCTCGCGGAAGCCCTCGTTGACCGCCTCGACCACCTGCTCCAGGCTCAGCCCGCCCTGGAGGTGCTGCTCGGGGGCGTAGCGCACCTCGGCGTATACGACGCCGTCGGCGGCGAGGTCCTCGGCGCACTCGGCGGCGACCCGCACGAGCGCGTCGCGGGTCTGCATCACGGCGCAGGTGTGGGCGAAGGTCTCCAGGTAGCGCTCCAGCGACCCGGAGTCGGCGGCCTCCCGGAACCAGACGCCGAGCCGCTCGGGGTCGGTCTCGGGCAGCCCGTCGTAGCCGGTCTCGCGGGCGATGTCGACGATGGTGGCGGGACGGAGACCACCGTCGAGGTGGTCGTGGAGCAGCACTTTGGGCGCCCGCCGAATCCGCTCCGGGTCGGGCACCGCCCGGGCCGGTGCACCTCTGTTGTCATCCGCCATGCGGCACCTCTCTCTCGTCACGATTTGCGCCATCCTACGCGCGTAGAGCCGTGCCCGGCGGTGGGCGCCGGACGCGGGGGCGCGGACGCGGGGGCGCTGGGGCGTAAGGGCGTGAGGGCGCGGAGGGCTCTGCCGCGGGCCGGATGAGGGCTGTGAGCCGCGGCGGGGTGGTGGCGAGCGGATTCGGTGCGGGCAGCGCGAGACCGCCGGGGGCAGCGCGCAGGCCACGCGCGACCGCGGTGCCGCCGCGAGCGGCGGCTTCGCGGCGCGCGGGGCGGCCGGGCGGTGGCCCTGCGGACCGGCGTTGGGGCGCAAGGGCCGCCGGACACCGGAGACGTGACGGTCGCGAGCCGACTCCGGGCGGGCGGAGCGAGGCGGCGGGGAGGCATCGCCCCGGGCCGCCGCGCGAGCACGGTCGCGCCGCGCGGGCTCGATTCGGCCGGTGCGGCCCTCACGGGCCGGCACCTGCGCGCAACCGCTTCCGGAGGCTCGGGGTGCGGAGGTGGTGAGGGGGTTCCGGACGAGCGGCTGCGGCCGGCGGCTTCCCGGCGCGGGCGGTCGGTCCTGGCAGCACGGCCCCTGCCCGCCGGCGGCCGGACGCAACTGACCCGTCTCAGGACACAACTGGGGTGCCGTCAGGGGGTGTCGTGGTGGTGCGGACCACTGGGCATGGGGGAACGGATCTGCCATCGTGCTGCCATGCCACAGGAGATCAGCGCGAGCCGCCCCGCCCGGCTCGGACGTGCCACCGGGGCGGCCTCCGCGCAGGCGGTGGCGTTGCTGCTGCCCGCGGGGGAGGATGTCAGCAGCCGGCGGCCGTCGCGGCTCGCCGCCGCCTCCGTGTGGTCGCTTGCCCGCCGGCTCGGGCGGGCCGGGCGCGGTGACGGGCTCGTCGCGCACACCGTGCACTACCGCTACCGGGGCTGGAACGGCGCCGCCGCGGACGCCGCGCAGGACGCGGAGTGGGCGCTGGAGGAGATCGTACGGCGGTACGGGGACGTGCCCGTGGCGCTGGTCGGCACCGACGTCGGCGGCCGGGCCGCGCTGCGCGCCGCCGGGCACGAGGCGGTCGTCTCGGTGCTCGCGATCGCGCCGTGGCTGCCGGACGCGCAGGCGGCGGACGCCGAGCCCGTACGGCAGTTGAGCGGGCGCACCGTGCTCTTCGTGCACGGCACCGACGACGCCCGCACCGACCCCGACCTGTCGTACCGGCTGGCGGTACGGGCGAAGAAGGCCAACCGCGACGTCTGCCGCTTCGAGGTGCACTCCGACGGGCACGGGCTGCACCAGCACCGCCCCGAAGTCCTCGCCCTGAGCGCCGACTTCGTCACGGGCTCGCTCTTCGGCCGGCCGTACAGCAGACCCCTCGCCGACGCCCTCGCGGCGCCCCCGCCGATCGGCCTGCGCATGCCGCTGGCCGCCGGCTTCGCCCCGGCCTGACGCGTCGGGCGAACGGGCCCCTACCCCGCCAGCAACTGCCCCCGCCGTCCCAGCAGAAACCGCCGGAACGCCCCCACCGGCGCCGTCTCCTGCTGGCCCGCCACCCACGCCACCCCGATCTCCCGCACCGCCCGCGGCGCCGTGACGTCCAGCTCCACGACCCCCGGCCGCGGCACCGCGGGCGGCGGCAGCAGCGCCACCCCCAGACCCGCCGCCACCAGCCCGCGGATCGTCTCCGCCTCCTCCCCCTCGAACGCGACCCGGGGCACGAACCCCGCCTCCGCGCACAGCGCCTCCAGCATCCGCCGCATCCCGTAGCCCGGTTCGAGCGTCACGAACGGGTCCTCCGCCACCTCCGCGAGCCGGATCCGCCGCCGCCCGGCGAGCCGGTGGTCGTCCGGCACCACGATCCGCAGGCGCTGGTCGTCGAGCCGCCGCGCCTCCAGGTCCGGCGCGTCCGGCACCGGCGAGGTCAGGCAGAGGTCCAACTCGCCCGCCCGCAGCCGCTGCAGCATCCACTCCCCGTAGTTCTGCACCAGCGAGAAGCGCACCCGGGGGTGGTCCTTGCGGAACTCCCGCAGCAGCCCCGGCACGGTCTCCGAGCCGAGCGTGTGCAGGAAGCCGAAGGCGACCTTGCCGGTCTCGGGGTGCGCGTCGGCGCGTACGGCCTCGGCGCCGCGGGCCACCTCCGCCAGCGCGCGCTCCGCGTACGCGAGGAAGTCGCGGCCCGCGGTCGTCAGCGACAGCGTGCGGCCGCGGCGGGCGAAGAGCGCGACGCCCAGGTCGGCTTCGAGCCGTACCATCGCGCGGCTCAGCGTCGGCTGCGGGACGCCGAGCGCGCGGGCGGCGCGCGTGACGTGCTCCTCGCGCGCGACCGCCGCGAACTGCGCGAGCCGGGGCGCGAGCACCGCGCCCCACTCGCCCGGCTCCCCCGGCACGCCGAGGGCTGCGGCCGTGGCCGAGATGTCTTTCTGATGACGGGACCGTGACAACGACCCCCGTGACCTCTGCTCATTCACCACGGCATCGATTATCGCCGTTTTCCGCATTGGACGCATGAGCGAGGCCGCCGTACGTTCGACGCATGCCCTCCGATACCGGGGCGCTTACGCCTCATGTGAGCGCCCCCACCCACGTGCCCGCCAAGCACGCCCCCGGCGAGCCCGGCTACCGCCGCGTGCTCCTCGCCCTGTTCGCCGCCGGCGTCGCCACCTTCGCCCTCCTCTTCTCCACTCAGGCCCTGCTGCCCGCCATCTCCGCCGACCTCGGCGTCAGCCCGGGCGCGGCCAGTTGGACCGTCTCCGCCACCACCGCCGCCCTGGCGCTCGCCGTGCTGCCGCTGAGCGCCGTCTCCGAGCGGTTCGGCCGGCAGCGGACGATGACGTGGTCGCTGGCGGCGGCCGTGCTGCTGGGGCTGGCGATGCCGTTCGCGCCCGACCTGGGTACGCTCGTCGCGCTGCGTACGCTCCAGGGCGTGGCGATCGCCGGGATCCCGGCGTCGGCCATCGCCTTCATCGCCGACGAGGTACGCGCCCGGGCGGTGATCGGCGCCGTGGGGCTCTTCGTCGCGGGCAACAGCATCGGCGGCATGGCCGGACGCATCCTCACCGGCTGGACCGCCAACGCCTGGGGCTGGCGCACGGCGCTGGCCGCCGTCGCCGCGCTCTCGCTGCTCTGCGCGGTCGCGTTCCGCGTACTCCTGCCGCGCGCCCGGCACTTCACCGCCGCGCCGCTGGCGCCGCGGGCGCTCGCGCGGACCGTACGCGGCCATCTCTCCGACGGGCTGATGCGCCGGCTGTACGCGATCGGGCTGCTGTTCATGACCGTCTTCGGCTCGGTCTACACGATGATCGGCTACCGGCTGGCCGGCGAGCCCTTCGGCCTGTCCGCGGGCCTCATCGGCTCGGTCTTCGTCATCTACCTCGTCGGCACCGGCTCCTCGGCCGCCGCGGGACGACTCGTCGCCCGCCTCGGCCGCCGCGGCACCCTCTACGCGGCCGCGGGCACCACCGCCGCGGGGCTGCTGCTGACGATCGGCGACTCCCTGGCCGCCGTGCTGACCGGTCTGGTGCTGCTCACGGCGGGCTTCTTCGCCGGGCACGCGGTCGCCTCCGCGTCCGTGAGCCACGCGGCGAAGACCGGCAAGGCGCAGGCGTCGGCGCTCTACCAGGTCGCGTACTACGTCGGGAACAGCGCGGGTGCCACGGCCGGCGCGATCGCCTTCCACGCGGTCGGCTGGCACGGGGTCGCCGTCCTCGGTCTCGTGGCCCTCACCGGCGTCACGGGCATCACCATTCGCGCCACCCTGCTGGCCACCGCGGCGACCCGCACGGCAGCGCGCGAGCAGGCCCGGCGGGAGCCCCGCGCAAGCGGGCGCGCACCGGTCCCCGCGATCCGCCCCGTACGCCGCGAACCGACAGGTCAGCCGATACCTGCCGGGCTCGCGCGCAGCGCCGAAAGCACCGGCGCGGAGACGATCCGGTAACGGGTTCGTTGCCGGAGGTTCAGCTTGTTCTACGCGCGTTACGATGCCCCCGAAGCAGCGCCGGAAAGAGGCGCTTCGCCAAGACGAAGGGGAAGTCCTCTTGCGCCGGGTAACCAAGATCGCCGCCGCGGGTGTGGCAACCGCGGCCCTCGCTTTCACCAGTGCTGCGTGCAGCAGCGACAGCGGCAGCAGCGACAAGGGCGTCGGTCTCGCCTTCGACGTCGGCGGCCGCAGCGACGCCTCCTTCAACGAGTCGGCGGCCCGCGGGTACGACAAGGCCAAGAAGGAGTTCGACCTCGGCGGCAAGGAGCTGACCGCCCGTGACGGCGAGACCGAGGCCGACCGCGAGCAGCGGCTCACCTCCCTCGCCGAGGCGGGCTACAACCCGGTGATCGGGGTCGGCTTCGCCTACGGCAAGTCGGTCAACAAGGTCGCCAAGGACTTCCCCGACACGACCTTCGCGGTGATCGACGAGATGTCCCAGGGGAAGAACGTGGCCGGCGTCACCTTCGCCGAGCACGAGGGCTCGTACCTGGCGGGCGTGGCCGCCGCCACCAAGAGCAAGACCGGCAAGGTCGGCTTCATAGGCGGCGTGCACAACAACCTGATCAAGAAGTTCGAGGCCGGCTTCGTCCAGGGCGTCAAGGACACCAAGCCCGACGTCGAGGTCGACGTGAAGTACCTCTACGAGAGCGACCTCAAGGGCTTCCAGGACCCGCTGCGCGCCAAGGGCATCGCCGAGGGCATGCTCGACTCCGACACGGACATCATCTACAGCGCCGCGGGCCTGTCGGGCACGGGCTCGATCGAGGCCGTGGCCGCGCAGGAAGGCGCGTGGGCGATAGGCGTCGACTCCGACCAGTACCGCGACAAGGCGCTGGCGGACTACAAGGACTCGATCATGACGTCCGTGGTCAAGAACGTCGACGTGGCCGTCTACGACGTCATCAAGAGCGTCCAGGACGAGAAGCCGCTCACCGGCGACCAGACCTTCGCGCTCAAGGACGACGGCGTGAGCCTGGCCACCTCCGGCGGGTTCATCGACGACATCCAGGGCGAGATCGACGCGGCCAAGCAGAAGATCGCCGACGGCGAGATCACGGTCAGCGACACTCCCTGAGCACGGTACGTGTGACGGGGTCCGGAGGACGGTGCGCGTCGGCCGTCCACCGGACCCCGCGCATCTGCCTCCGGACTACGCGCGTAGCGTGATATGCCGTAACTCGCGTCACGTAACTCGCGCCGTCCGCACGGCGCTTCGGTACGTCCGCCGCCCCGCATCCACCGCCCCTCGACGAGGAGTGTGCGCCATCACAGCCCTCAGCAGCAGCTCCACGGCAGCGGACCCACCCGCCGGCGCCGCCGCCGTCGAACTCCACGGCATCACGAAACGCTTCCCCGGCGTCGTCGCCAACCACGACATCGACATCACCGTGCGCCGCGGCACCGTCCACGCCCTCGTCGGCGAGAACGGCGCGGGCAAGTCGACCCTCATGAAGATCCTCTACGGCATGCAGAAGCCGGACGAGGGCACCATCACGCTCGACGGCACGGAGGTCGCGTTCGCCAGCCCCGCCGACGCCATCGCGCGCGGCATCGGCATGGTGCACCAGCACTTCATGCTCGCCGACAACCTCACCGTCCTGGAGAACACCGTCCTGGGCAGCGAGAAGCTGCACGGCATCGGCGACCGGGCGCGGGCGAGGATCAAGGAGCTGTCGGACGCGTACGGCCTCGGCATCCGCCCCGACGTGCTGGTCGAGGACCTCGGCGTCGCCGACCGGCAGCGGGTCGAGATCCTCAAGGTCCTCTACCGCGGCGCCCGTACGCTCATCCTCGACGAGCCCACCGCGGTCCTCGTCCCGCAGGAGGTCGACGCGCTCTTCGACAACCTGCGCGGGCTGAAGGCCGAGGGCCTGACCGTGCTCTTCATCTCGCACAAGCTCGGCGAAGTCCTCGCCGTCGCCGACGACATCACCGTCATCCGGCGCGGCACGACGGTCGCCTCCGTGAAGCCCGCGGACGTCACGTCCAAGCAGCTCGCGGAGCTGATGGTGGGCAGCGAACTGCCGACCCCCGAGACCCGCGAGTCGACGGTCACGGACATACCCATGCTGCGCGTCGGCGACCTGCACCTGTGTGCCGTGGACCCCGACGGCGTCTCGCGCGAGGTGCTGGACCGCATCTCCTTCACCATCCACAAGGGCGAGGTGCTGGGCATCGCCGGCGTGGAGGGCAACGGCCAGTCCGAGCTGGTCGAGACCATCATGGGGCTGCGCCACCCGGACACCGGCAGCATCGTGCTGGACGGGGCGGACATCAGCCACGCCGCCACCCGCAAGCGCCGCGAGGGCGGCATCGGCTACATCCCCGAGGACCGCCAGCGGCACGGCCTGCTGCTGGAGGCCCCGCTGTGGGAGAACCGCATCCTCGGCCACACCACGGAATCCCCCAACAGCCGCGGCGTGCTCATCGACGCCGCCGCGGCCCGCAAGGACACCAAGCGGATCGTCGAGGAGTACGACGTCCGCACCCCCGGCATCGACGTGACCGCCGCCTCGCTCTCCGGCGGCAACCAGCAGAAGCTGATCGTCGGCCGGGAGATGAGCCACTCGCCCAAGCTGCTCATCGCCGCCCACCCCACGCGCGGCGTGGACGTGGGCGCGCAGGCGGACATCTGGGAGCAGATCCGCGCGGCCCGCCGCGAGGGGCTCGCGGTGCTGCTGATCTCCGCGGACCTGGACGAGTTGATCGGCCTGTCGGACACGCTGCGGGTGATGTACCGCGGGCGGCTGGTGGCCGACGCGGACCCGGCGGCGATCACGCCGGAGGAGCTGGGCAGTGCGATGACGGGCGCGGCGAGCGGGCATCTGGAGGACGGCGCGGCGCCGCGGGACGCGGCCGTGCCGGACCCGCGGTCCGCGGCCGGCGGCAGCGACGACGGGCAGGGCGGAGGCCGTACGCGATGAAACGCCTCGACAGGGACAAGCTGATCACGGCGGTCGGTGCCCCGGTGCTCGCGGTCTTCGCCGCGCTGGTGCTCACCTCGCTGATCATCCTGATCTCCGGGAAGGACCCGTTCCGGGCCTACCAGGTCATGATCGAGTTCGGCACGACCGACCGGAGCGCCATCTACATCGTCAACAAGTCGACGATGTTCTTCCTCTCCGCGCTGGCCGTGGCCATCGGCTTCCGGATGAACCTCTTCAACATCGGCGTCGACGGCCAGTACCGCATCGCGGCCTTCTTCGCCGCGGCCGTCGGCGGCGCGCTGTCGCTGCCCGGCATCATCCAGATCCCGCTGATCATCCTGGTCGCCATGGGCGTCGGTGCGATCTGGGCGGGCATCGCGGGGGTGCTGCGCACCACCCGCGGCGTCAGCGAGGTCATCACGACGATCATGCTCAACTCGATCGCCGGCGCCGTCATCGGCTACTACCTCACCGCGGGCCGCCTCGGCGAGAAGGACGGGAACCTCACCCACACCCCGAACATCCCGTCCTCCAGCCACATCTTCATGATCGAGACCTCGGTCGGGGACATCAACGGCTTCGTGGTCTTCGCCGTGCTCGCCGGCTTCCTGTACTGGTTCGTCCTCAACCGCACCCGCTTCGGCTTCGACCTGCGCAGCGTCGGCCAGTCGGAGACGGCCGCCGCCGCGAGCGGCGTGGACGTCAAGCGCATGATCGTCACGAGCATGGTGCTCTCCGGCGCCGTCGCGGGGCTCGTCGGGATGCCGACGCTGCTCGGCGAGTCGTACAACTACGGCACCGACTTCCCGCTGGGCGTCGGCTTCACCGGCATCGCCATCGCCCTCCTCGGCCGCAACCACCCCGTCGGCATCGCGCTCGGCGCCCTGCTGTGGGCCTTCCTGGAGCGCACCGGCACGCAGCTCGAATTCGAGGGCTACGACCAGAAGATCGTCGAGGTCATCAAGGGCATCATCGTGCTCTGCGTCGTCATCGCCTACGAGGTGGTCCGCCGCTGGGCGCTGCGGGACCAGCAGCGCCGCGTCGGCGAGGAGCTGGCCCAGGCACGTAAGACCGAGAAGGCGGAGGTGGGCGCGTGAGCACGGTGACCAAGACGGGCGTCGCCGCGCCCGCGAAGCAACCGCCGGGAGACGGCGGCAGGCGGCGGCTCGGCATGCCGCAGGTGCTCCTGCTCATCGCCGCGGGACTGCTGCTGCTGTCCGCGGTACGGGCCCTCACCGACACCACCAACCTCACCGCCTCCGCGCAGATCGGCGGCGCGCTCGCGCTGGCCGTGCCGATCGGGCTGGCCGGCCTCGGCGGCCTGTGGGCGGAGCGGTCCGGTGTGATCAACATCGGCCTCGAAGGCATGATGATCCTCGGCACGTTCTTCGCCGGCTGGATCGGCTGGCAGCACGGCCCGTGGGCGGGTGCGCTGGCCGGGATCATCGGCGGGGCGCTGGGCGGCCTGGTGCACGCGATGGCGACGGTCACGTTCGGCGTCGACCACATCGTGTCGGGTGTGGCGATCAACATCCTCGCGCTGGGCGCCACCCAGTACATGGCGAAGATCTTCTTCGCCGACGGGGACGCGCTGGCCGCGGGCGGCACGGACAAGCAGTCGCCGCAAGTCGACGACATGCACACGTTCTCGGTCCCGGGACTCTCCGACGGGCTCGGGGACCTGGAGGACAAACACTGGTTCTTCCTCTCCGACACCGCCGGCATCCTGCGCGGGCTCACGCACGACGTGTCGTACCTGATCCTCATCGCGGCCGCGCTCTTCGTGCTCACGTACTACGTGCTGTGGCGCTCGGCGTTCGGGCTGCGGCTGCGGTCCTGCGGCGAGAACCCGGTGGCCGCCGAGTCGCTGGGCGTGAACGTCTACCTGTACAAGTACGCGGCGCTGGCCGTCTCCGGCGCGCTCGCCGGGCTCGGCGGGGCGTTCCTGGTCACGTTCACCCACATCTATCTGGAGGGCCAGACCGGCGGCCGCGGCTACATCGGCCTCGCGTCGATGATCTTCGGCAACTGGCGTCCGGGCGGTACGGCGATGGCGGCCGGGCTCTTCGGCTTCACCGACAGCCTGCAGCTGCGCGGCGGCGGCGAGGCCGTGCACGCGCTGTTCCTGCTGCTGGCGGTGCTGCTCGCGGCGTACACGGTCTGGAAGTACGTGCGCGGCGGGGCCCGGGCCGCCATAGCCGCCGGGGTCGCGGCGGTGCTCCTCGGGGTGCTGTACGCGACGACCGACACGGTGCCGCGCGAGGTTGTGGAAGCCACACCGTACGTGACCACACTGGTGGTGCTCGCGGTGTTCGCGCAGCGGCTGCGGGTGCCGAAGTGGATCGGCAAGCGCTACCGAAGGGGAGAGAGCACGTGACGTCGCAGGACGACGAGCGGTGGGAGGCGCTGCGGCGGGCGGCGCGGGACGCCATGTCCCGGGCGTACGCCCCGTACTCGCGGTACCCCGTGGGCGCCGCGGCGCTCGTGGACGACGGCCGTACGGTCGTCGGCTGCAACGTGGAGAACGCCTCGTACGGCGTCGGGCTCTGCGCCGAGTGCGGCCTGGTCTCCGCGCTGCACGCCACCGGCGGCGGCCGGCTCACCCACTTCACCTGCGTCAACGGTGAGGGGCAGCTCATCCTGCCGTGCGGCCGCTGCCGCCAGTTGCTCAGCGAGCACGGCGGGCCCGACCTGCTGCTCGACACCCCCGCGGGCATCCGGCCGCTGGCCGAGCTGCTGCCGGACGCCTTCGGCCCGTTCGAGCTGAGCAGGTTGCACGGTTCCCAGCACTCCGAGAGCGGAGGATCGCAGAACTGATGGACGCCATCTCCGTCATCCGCGCCAAGCGCGACCGCGAACGGCTCTCCGACGAGCAGATCGACTGGGTCGTGGCGGCGTACACCCGCGGCGAGGTCGCCGACGAACAGATGTCCGCGCTGGCCATGGCGATACTGCTCAACGGCATGGACCGGGACGAGATCGCCCGCTGGACCGCGGCGATGATCGCCTCCGGCGAACGGATGGACTTCACCGCGCTGCCGCGCCCGACCGCGGACAAGCACTCGACGGGCGGCATCGGCGACAAGATCACGCTGCCGCTGGCCCCGCTGGTCGCCGCCTGCGGGGCGGCGGTACCGCAGTTGTCGGGGCGGGGCCTCGGGCACACCGGCGGCACGCTCGACAAGCTGGAGTCCGTCCCGGGCTGGCGGGCCTCGCTGTCGAACGACGAGATGATGGCGACCCTGCGCGACGTCGGCGCGGTGATCTGCGCCCCGGGTACGGGCCTGGCGCCGGCGGACCGCAAGCTGTACGCGCTGCGGGACGTGACCGGGACGGTGGAGTCGATCCCGCTCATCGCGTCCTCGATCATGTCGAAGAAGATCGCCGAGGGTACGGGCGCGCTGGTGCTGGACGTGAAGGTCGGCTCGGGCGCGTTCATGAAGGACCTGGACCGGGCGCGCGAACTGGCCGCGACGATGGTGGGCCTGGGCAACGACCACGGGCTGCGCACCGTGGCGCTGCTCACCGACATGTCGACGCCGCTGGGCCTGACGGCGGGCAACGCGCTGGAGGTCCGCGAGTCGCTGGAGGTGCTGGCGGGCGGCGGCCCCGCGGACGTGGTGGAGCTGACGCTGGCGCTGGCCAGGGAGATGCTGACGGCGGCGGGCCTGCGGGACGCGGACCCCGCGGCGGCGCTGGCGGACGGCTCGGCGATGGACGTGTGGCGCCGCATGATCTCCGCCCAGGGCGGCGACCCGTCGGCACCGCTGCCCACGGCCCGCGAGACCCACCCGGTGCCGGCCCCGTCGACGGGGGTCCTCACGCGCCTCGACGCCTACGCGGTGGGCCTGGCGGCCTGGCGCCTGGGCGCGGGCCGCGCCCGCAAGGAGGACCCGGTGCAGGCGGCGGCGGGCGTGGAACTCCACGCGAAGCCGGGCACGGTGGTGACGGCGGGCCAGCCGCTGCTGACCCTGCACACGGACACCCCGGAACGCATCCCGGACGCCCTGGCAGCCCTGGAGTCCGCGTACGACGTGGCCCCTCCGGGAGCCACGGTGGAACGCAGCCCTCTGATCCTGGACCGGCTGGACTGAGTCCGGGTGGTGAGGTGCCGGTTGTCGTCGTCCGCCGACAGCCGGAACCGCGGCGCCGTGTTTCGGTGACCAGGCCCTCTGCGGGGGGCCTTCGGCGGCCGGTCAGGCCGGGCTACGTCACCCCTGCCCGTTGACGTGCCTCGTCGCGGAAGTATCGAGGCGACGACCGGCCACACGCCGGAATGCCGTGCTGAAGGCGCTCTCGGACTCGTAGCCGGTTGCGGCTGCCAGCTCGGAGATGGAGCGGGTGGTACTGCGCAGGGCGTCACGGGCCGGGCTCATCCGCCATTCGGGCGTGGGAGTACGTGTGGTTCCAGTCCAGGTGGTGCAGCCCCGTGACGACCGAGGAGTCCTTGAGCGCAGCCCGCAGCGACGGCCAGACGAGCGACGGAGCCGCCGACCAGGCCAGAGCCGATGATTCCGATGGTGGGTGTCATCCCCGGTATCTCCTTGCTCGAAAGGCGGCGCAGTGGGCTGCAAGGCGCCGCCGCCGAGTGTCCGGATTACGAGCCGATACTCGGCCCGGCCGCATGGGTGCACCAGGCGCTGCCGCCCACTGGCCGTATGACCTTGAGTATGATCGAGTGTATGCAGACGCGTGAACGAGTGACCGTGACCCTCCCCCCGGATCTCCTCGCCACCGCCAAGGCAGCCGCGCACGGCAATCTCTCCGCCTACGTGGAACGCGCCATAAGAGCACAGGCTCTCCGCGAGGCGGCCGATGCCGTGAGCCGGTGGCGCGGCGACACCAGCGGTGACGTCGAGGAGATCACGGAGACGTTCGGCGAGGACATCGCGTGAACATCGCTCGGGGCCAGGTCTGGCGCGTGCAGTTCGCCACCAGGACAAGAGCTGTACTGGTCGTCGAGGCCGACGCCGCCCTGGAGGCATTTCCCGGAACCGCGGTCTGCATGATGATCGACGAAACCCGGGGCGCCCCGGACACGGTCGTCACCGTCCCGATCAACTCCCCCGTGCAGGGGGCGGCGGTCGCCGTGGACTGCACGGCTCTGACGGCCCGGCGCATCCGCGCGGGGACCTGCCTCGGCACCGTGGAAGACGCGACCATGACGCGGGTCTCCGCGGCACTGCGCGTGGTGCTGGACCTCCACGACTGAGCCGCGGTCCGGTCCCGGCCGCGTACCGCTAGAAACGGCGGGTGATCAGGGCTCGCTTGACCTCCGCGATCGCCTTCGTCACCTCGATGCCGCGGGGACACGCGTCCGTGCAGTTGAACGTCGTGCGGCAGCGCCACACCCCGTCCTTGTCGTTCAGGATCTCCAGGCGCTGTTCGCCCGCCTCGTCCCGGCTGTCGAAGATGAAGCGGTGGGCGTTCACGATCGCCGCCGGGCCGAAGTACTGGCCGTCGTTCCAGAACACCGGGCACGAGCTGGTGCAGGCCGCGCAGAGGATGCACTTCGTGGTGTCGTCGAAGCGCTCGCGGTCCGCCGCCGACTGGAGGCGCTCGCGGGTGGGTTCGTTGCCGTGGGTGACCAGGAAGGGCATCACGTCGCGGTACGCCTGGAAGAAGGGCTCCATGTCGACGATCAGGTCCTTCTGCACCGTCAGGCCCTTTATCGGCTCGACCAGGATCGGCTTCTCGGGTGCGAGGTCCTTGATCAGGGTCTTGCACGCCAGCCTGTTGCGGCCGTTGATGCGCATCGCGTCGGAGCCGCAGATGCCGTGGGCACAGGAGCGGCGGAAGGTCAGGGTGCCGTCCAGGTCCCACTTGATCTTGTGCAGCGCGTCGAGCACCCGCTCCTTCGGGTCGATCTCGACGGTGAAGTCCTCCCAGTACGACTCCGCCGCCGTCTCCGGGTTGAACCTGCGGATGCGGAACGTCGCGGTGATGTACGGAGAGGCCGCGGCCTCCCCTTCGACCTTGTCCAACACGGGGGTTGCCATCAGTACTTACGCTCCATGGGCTGGTAGCGGGTCTGCACGACCGGCTTGTAGTCGAGCCGGACGGTCTCCGCGCCGTCGTCACCGACCTCGCGGTACGCCATGGTGTGGCGCATGAAGTTGACGTCGTCGCGGTTCGGGTAGTCCTCGCGGTAGTGGCCGCCGCGGGACTCCTTGCGGGCGAGCGCGGAGATCGCCATGACCTCGGCCAGGTCGAGCAGGTTGCCCAGCTCGATCGCCTCCAGCAGGTCGGTGTTGAACCGCCGGCCCTTGTCCTGGATGCTCACGTTCTTGTACCGCGCCCGCAGCTCCGCGAGCTTCTCGACCGCCTCCTTGATGGTCTGCTCCGTGCGGAAGACCATCACGTTCTTGTCCATCGTCTCCTGCAGCTCGCGCCGCAGCTCCGCCACCCGCTCCTTGCCCGCCGAGTCGCGCAGCCGCTCCACCTCGCCGACCACGAACGCCGCCGGGTTCTCCGGGAGTTCGACGTGGTCCGCCGTCGCCGCGTACTCCGCCGCGGCGATGCCCGCGCGGCGGCCGAAGACGTTGATGTCGAGCAGCGAGTTGGTGCCCAGCCGGTTGGCGCCGTGTACGGAGACGCAGGCGACCTCCCCGGCCGCGTACAGCCCGGGGACGACCGTGGTGTTGTCGGCCAGCACCTCGCCGCGGACGTTGGTGGGGATGCCGCCCATCGCGTAGTGCGCGGTCGGCTGGATCGGGATGGGGTCGGTGTACGGCTCGATCCCCAGGTACGTGCGCGCGAACTCCGTGATGTCCGGGAGCTTCGCGTCCAGTTGCTCCGGCGGCAGGTGGGTGAGGTCCAGGTAGACGTGGTCGCCCTCGGGGCCGCAGCCGCGGCCCTCGCGGATCTCGGTGTAGATCGCGCGGGAGACCACGTCGCGCGAGGCGAGGTCCTTCATGACGGGCGCGTACTTCTCCATGAAGCGCTCGCCGTCCTTGTTGCGCAGGATGCCGCCCTCACCGCGCGCGCCCTCGGTGAGCAGGATGCCCATGCGCCAGATGCCCGTCGGGTGGAACTGGAAGAACTCCATGTCCTCCAGCGGCAGCCCGCGCCGGAACACCGACGCCTGGCCGTCGCCGGTCAGGGTGTGGGCGTTGGAGGTCACCTTGAAGAACTTGCCGTTGCCGCCCGAGGCGTAGACGACCGCCTTCGCCTGGAAGACGTGGATCTCGCCCGTCGCCAGCTCGTACGCGACCACGCCCGCCGACCGCTTCAGCCCGGTCTCGGGATCCTCGGCGATGAGCTGGTCGAGGACGTAGAACTCGTTGAAGAACTCCACGCCCTCCTTCACGCAGTTCTGGTAGAGCGTCTGGAGGATCATGTGGCCCGTGCGGTCCGCCGCGTAGCACGCGCGCCGCACCGGCGCCTCGCCGTGGTTGCGCGAGTGGCCGCCGAAGCGCCGCTGGTCGATGCGGCCCTGCGGGGTGCGGTTGAAGGGCAGGCCCATCTTCTCCAGGTCGAGGACCGCGTCGATGGCCTCCTTCGCCAGGATCTCGGCGGCGTCCTGGTCGACCAGGTAGTCGCCGCCCTTGATGGTGTCGAAGGTGTGCCACTCCCAGTTGTCCTCCTCGACGTTCGCGAGGGCCGCGGCCATGCCGCCCTGCGCGGCGCCGGTGTGGGAGCGCGTCGGGTACAGCTTGGTCAGCACGGCGGTGCGGCATGGGGCATCCCCAGGCCCGCCAGGGCCGTGGGGACGCTTCGTCGCCTCGATGGCGGCGCGCATGCCGGCGCCGCCCGCGCCGACGATCACGGTGTCGTACTTGTGGATCTGCATGAGGGGAACCTCTTCGCCGCGTCAGCGGATGTTCGGGTCGAAGGTGAAGATCACCAGCGTGCCCAGGAGGATGGTGAAGACCGTGGCGGCGTACAGCAGCATCTTGAGCCAGAAGCGGGTGCCGTCGCGCTCGGCGTAGTCGTTGATGACCGTGCGCAGTCCGTTGCCGCCGTGCAGCATCGCGAGCCAGAGCATGACCAGGTCCCAGGCCATCCAGAAGGGGGACGCCCAGCGGCCGGCGACGAAGGCGAAGCTGACCTTGCTGACGCCGCCGTCGAGCACCAACTGGATCAGCAGGTGGCCGACGACCAGGACCGCGAGCACGACCCCCGACACCCGCATGAACACCCAGCCGTACAGCTCGAAGTTGGTGCGGGTGCGGGAGGTGGAGCGGGCGCTGCGCGGGGTGCGGGCGCGGGGGGCCTCGATGAGCGGGGCGGGGTTGTCCGCGGAGTACGCGGCGGAGGAGCCGGTCAGTTCGACGTCGGAGGTGGCCATGGTCATCAGCTCCCGAACAGCTCGCGCGCGGTGTGGCCCAGCACCGGGTAGATCGCCCCGGCCATCAGCACCGCCCAGATCCCGACCACGATCCACAGCATCGGCTTCTGCAGCCGGGGCCCCTTCGACCAGAAGTCGACGGCGATGACGCGCAGCCCGTTGAGCGCGTGGAAGAGGACGGCGGCGACCAGCCCGTACTCCAGCAGCGACACGATCGGCGTCTTGTACGTGGCCACCACGTCGTCGTACGCCTCGGGCGACACCCGCACCAGCGAGGTGTCGAGGACGTGGACGAACAGGAAGAAGAAGATGAGGACGCCGGTGACGCGGTGCGCCACCCAGGACCACATGCCTTCCCGGCCGCGGTAGAGCGTTCCAGCCGGCACGGAAAAACCCTCCGGAAACTGATCGGGGGCCGGCCGTCAGGGCTGGGTACTGCACTGTCGGTCATGACCCGGCCGGGTACGGTCCACCGGCCTTCGCCATCGTAGCGACGGCGCGTCGGCACATCGGCCATGGGGGTGCAGGTGTGATCAATCAGGCACGCGCGTGGCCTAACCGCGCTGGCAGGCGTGGGGATCCGGGTGGTTGCGTCCGTCTTTGGCACCGGTGCCCGTGGCGGGTTTTCACCGTCGGACAGCCGTCAGACGGCAGCCGGGCCGGCCCCCGGGGCGACGAGCCGGGCGAGGCGGGCGCGGGCCCGGCGGCGGAGTTCGTCGGCGGCCACGAGGCGTTCCTCGTCGGGCTCGTTGCCGAGGCGGGTGCGGATGGCGGCCAGGGTGTGGTCCAGACGTTCGTCCTCGGGGCAGCCGTCGAGGCAGAGGACGAAGGAGTGGCCGAAGCGGCTCTCGTACGCGGCGTGCGCGGCCCGCAGCGCCGTGCGCTCGGCGGGGCCCGCCGCCGCGGGCGGTGCGGTCGCCTCGTCGGCCAGCGCGCCCGCGACGGCGCCGGGAGCGAGGTCGTAGCTGGCCTCGTCGGCGGCGGCGAGCAGGGCGCCGAGGTCGGGGTACGGGCGGTGGGCGGTGAGGCGGCGGGCCCAGTCCCGGTCGTGGAGGCAGCCGAGGAGGGTGCGCTCGGCGTCGGCGGCGGGTGCCGCGTTGAAGGCCGCCAGCCGCGCGGGGTCGGCCGCGGGGGCTGCGGCGCGCGTCGCTCGGGGGGTGGGTGTGGGCAGGGTGGCTCCCTGGGGCGTGCCGGGTGCGTGGGGGCGTACCGGGGGCGGTTACGGTCGAACAGCGATGCGCCACGCTAGCGGCCGGAACCGAACGTTCCGGTGGTGCCGGCCGGCGGTTCACCCGGAAGAGGAGGTTTGTCGCACTGAATCGACAGGAGTGCTGCTTCGCGTCCCCACGCTCTGCCGTGGCCCTCCGGAAGGTCCCCACCCATGCGATTCCCCCCGCGTCCGTCCCGCCCACCGCGCCGGTCCCCCGCCGGCCGGCACGCCCACCGCCCCGGCGGCCCGCTCCGCGCCCTCCGGGGCCCCCGGCGCGCGCTGTACTGGGCCGTGGCCACCGTCCTGGCCACCGCCGCCGTCCTCCTCGCCCTCCGCCCCGTACTCGACGGCGGTGACGGCGACGGCACCCCCCGCTCCGGCGTCGGCGCCGCCGCCCACCGCACCGGGCAGGGCCAGGCGCCCGCCACGCCCACGCCCGGCGGCGAGGACTTCCCCGCCCCGCCCCGCGGCGACCGCGGCACACCCCTGCCCGACCCCCGCACCGTCCCCGCCGTCCGCTCCTACGAGCGCGCCGACGGCACCGGCTGGCGGCCCGCCGACCGCGCCGTCGTCATCGCCGAGGACGACGCGCTCACCGACGAGTCCATGCGCCTCGCCGCGGAACTCGGCATGCTCTACGCGAAGGCCCCCGGCGGCGACGGGCCGCCGGATTCCGGGCAGCGCGGCGGCGACATCCGCCTCCGGCTCGACCCCGGCCGCGCCGGCGGCCCCGAGGCGTACCGCATCGACGTCGCCGACGGCCGCGCGACCGTCACCGCCGCCACCGACACCGGCGTCTTCTACGGCACCCGCACCCTCCTCCAGGCCGCCCGCGCCGGCGGCGGCGTGCCGCCGGGCCGCATCGACGACCGGCCCGACCGCCGGCAGCGCGGGTTCATGGTCGACATCGCCCGCAAGCACTTCAGCGCCGCGTGGCTCTCCGACCGCCTCCGGGAGATGGCCGACCTCAAGCTCAACCAGCTCCACCTCCACCTCTCCGACGACCAGGCGTTCCGGATCGAGAGCGACAGCCACCCCGAGGTGGTCTCCGACCCGCACCTCACCAAGGCCCAGGTCAGGGACATCCTCGACCTCGCCGCCGACCTGCACATCACCGTCATCCCCGAGATCGACTCCCCCGGCCACCTCGGCGCGGTCCTCGACGCCCACCCGGACCTGCAACTGAAGACCCCGGAGGGCAGCCCGGTGGAGGGCGCGATCGACATCTCCGAGCCGCGCGCCGCCCGGATCGTGGACGACCTGCTGACGGAGTACGCGCGGCTCTTCCCCGGCCCGTACGTGCACATCGGCGGCGACGAGTACGTCGCGCTGATGGCGAGCGACCCCGAGGCCCGCTACCCGGATCTGGCCGCCGCGGCCCGCGAGCGCTTCGGCGCCGGGGCGGCCGTCGCCGACCTCAACGCCGCCTGGCTCAACGAGCGGGCGGACACGGTCAGGGAGCGCGGCAAGAAGGTCAAGGCGTGGAACGACGGCTTCATCCCGGGCGCGAAGGTCAGCCCCGACCGGGACCGGGAGGTCGAGTACTGGACGGGCAAGGAGGCGTTCGCGCGCGACCCGCAGGCGTTCCTGGAGGACGGGTGGCGGCTGGTCAACCTCAACGACGAGTACCTGTACTACGTCCTCGGCGAGCCCAACGACTTCACGTACCCGACGGGCAAGCGGATCTACGAGGAGTGGACCCCCGCGGTGCTGCGCGGCACCCGGCCGGTGCCGGAGCGGCTGGCGGGCCCGGGGAAGGTGCTGGGCGCCCGCTTCGCGGTCTGGGGGGACCGCGCCGGGGCGCAGACACCGGAGCAGGTGGCGGAGGGCGTCAGGCTGCCGCTGGCGGCGCTGGCGCAGAAGGTGTGGGATCCGCGTGAGCCCCGGCTGGGGTGGGAGGAGTTCGCGGACCTGGCGGGGACGGTGCGGGGCAGGGGCTGAGCGGCGTACGGGCCGCCACCGGCGCGCTGCCGCCACACGCACGCCGAAGGGGCCGCCCCCACCGGGAGCGGCCCCTCGTCGGCCGTGGTGCCGGGAGTCAGCGCCTCACGGCGCCAGCTCCACGCCCAGCCGGCCGCCCGTCGGCGTGCCGAGCGCGGACTTGCCGTAGTACACCGCCCCCGACGCCGACACGCCCTGGCTGCCGCTGTCGAGCTGCAGCAGGGTGCCGTCGTAGGCGTCCTCGCCGATCACGCCGATGACGAGGTCCGCCCGCCCGTATCCGGACAGGTCGGCCAGGAGCACCGAGGAGCCGAGCCGGTCGCCCTTCTCCGTGACCCCGCTGATCCCCGCGGTGTCCTGGTGGTACGCCTTCGGCGAACCGGACGCCGTCGACAGGCCCGTGGAGCCGCCGCGCAGCAGCAGGGACGTGCCGGCGTCGGCGCGGTTGGCGCCGTCGCGGGTCATGTCCTCGCGGTAGACCCCGGTGAGCAGGTCGGCATAGCCGTTGGCGTCCACGTCGCCGACGGAGACCGAGAAGCCCATCGCGTCGCCGGCCTCGGACGCGCCGGGCACGGAGCCCGTGCCCTGGTGGATGATCTGCTTGCCGGTCGTCGTCAGCCCGCTCGCGGAGCCCTTCAGCAGCGTGATCTGGCCGCCGGTGTTGGCCGCCGACTCGCCCGCGAAGGGCTGGCCGACGACGAGGTCGGCGTAGCCGTCGCCGGTGACGTCCCCGGTGGCCACCGAGCGGCCGCCCGGCACCCCGAGGTTCGCGGTGACGTCCAGCCCGACCGAGGTGCCGCGCAGGATGTCGAGGCGCGCCTTGCCGCTCGGGTCGCGGTAGGTGATCGCCGCGTCGTCGTAGCCGTCGCGGTTGAAGTCGCCCACGGCGGCGTCCTGGTACGCGACCGTCTCGTACGGGAAGGAGCCCTCGCGGCCGTTGCCGTTCAGGTCGTGCGTGGCCCACGCCTCGGCGCCGACGCCGAGCACCTCGTCGCGGCCGTCGCCGTCGAAGTCGCCGGCGGCGACCGCGGAGCCGAACTTGGCGCCGGCCGGCGAGAAGCCGTCGCCGAGGACGAGGTTCTTGCCGGAGTTCAGCCCCGGACCGTACAGGACGGTGATCACGCCGGCGTCGGCGTGTCCGGTGGCGTCGTCCTTGTTCGGGGCGCCGACGAGGAGGTCGGCGATGCCGTCGTTGTTGACGTCGCCCCACTCGGTGTCGGTGCCCCACGCGTCGCCCGCCACGGCCGTGCCCGGCACGCCGGTGCTGTTCTGGGTGATGCTGCGCTTGGCGCTCGCCACCGGGCCGTTCTCGCCGCCGGGGACGACGAACACCGCGCCGGAGCCGGTCTTGCCGCCGCCGTTGGCCCGCGGCGTACCGGCGACGAGGTCACCGCGGCCGTCGCCGTTGAAGTCCCGGGTGGGCAGGGCGTGGGAGGCACCGGGGGCGGCGGCCATGGCGCGGATCTGGCCCAGCTTGGCGTAGAGCCGGTCGCCGGGGCAGGCGGTGACGTTGACGTCTGCGTCCGCGCCGTCCGGGCGGAACCGGGCGTCCTTGTGACCGGAGATGTTCTTCATGGTCTTCGGGGGACCGGCGGGGATGAAGTTGTCGTCCGCGTCGAGCTTCATCGGCGTCAGCGACGTGCTGCCGGTGGGGCTCACGCCGTACTGGCCGAGCTTCCACGCGGCGATGCGCGAGACGGCCTCCAGCGACGCCCGGGAGGGGTAGCTGAACGTGTGGTAGTCGCCGAGGATGGAGATGCCGGTGGAGTGGCTGTTGAAGTTGCTGGTGTGCGCGCCCAGCACCGGCTGGTCGATGCCGCCGGCGCGGCCCTCGAAGATGCGGCCGCACTTGTCGACGAGGAAGTTGTAGCCGACGTCGTTCCAGCCGTTCCCGTTCACGTGCATGAGGAAGATGGAGCGGACGATGGCGGCGGACTCGGCGCACGAGTAGTTCACGGCCTGCGCGGTGTGGTGCACCAGCGCGGCCTTGATGCCGTCGGGGTTGTACGTCGGCGGGTCCTCGACCAGCGACTCGTCGGCGCCCCAGCCGGCCCGGCGGATGACCGGCGGCGGGGTCACGGGCGAGTCGGGCGCCGGGCCCGGGTCCGCCTGGGTCACGGCGGCGGCGGGGGCCATGTCGGTGCCGTACGAGGACGAAGAGGACGAAGCCGCGCCGGACTCCGGCGCGGTCACCGCGGCCGCCTGCGCGACCGGTGCCGTCTCCGTGCCCGCGTCCGTGCCGACGCCGGCGGCCCGCGCCTCCTCGGCCTCCTCCTGCGTGACTCCGGGGTCGACGAGGGCTACCTCCATGCCGGCGGGCAGCGGCGTGCTCGTACCGTCCGCGCGTACGACCCGCGCTTCGACGCCGTCCGACGGGCCGACCCAGAGCGGCTCGGTGCTGCCGCGCATGGCGGGGCTCAGGTCGTCGGTGGCCGGGCCGCCGTCCGTGTCGAGGGTGCGCCAGTCGCTCCAGGTGCCGGTCTCGGCCGAACGGGTGCGCACCTCGGCGGCGCCGCCGAGGTCGCGGCGTTCGTTGCTCCAGGAGATGCCGACCATCGAGAACTGCTCGGTCCCGGTACGGTCCACCTCCTGCCGGGCGCCGTCCCCGGTCAGGTCGACGCCGTGCACCGCCGGCTTGCGCGGCTCCAGCCCGGCCGCCGCCGGGTCGCCGGAGCCGGAGCCGGGGTCCGCCACGGCGACGGTGATCACGCCGGCACCGCCGAGCACGACCGCGCCCAGCGTCAGCCAGGCACGTCTGCGCAGGCTCAACGGCCGGTACGCATGGGATCTACGCGGACTCACATTCCGCCCCTTCGGTTCGCTCACATCTGACGTTCGCTCACGCTTGACACACGTACAGCGCCGCCGGGGTCGAAAACGTGACAGTCCCGCCCTGACCGGCACAAAGAAGACGGCCGGAGCCGCTACCCCCCACAGGAGCTGCTCCGGCCGTCGGCCTCAGTCGCGGGTGCCCGTTCGGGCCCGCTGTATTACTCAGCGCCAGAGGGCCCGGAAATGTCACAGCCCCCCGCCGGCGGGTGCCGCGGAACCCCCGCGCACCGCTTCTCCCGGGCCCGTCCTGCCCCCGCCCGGCGGGCCGCCGGGCCGCCGCGGGGGCCCTGCCCGGACCCGTCCGTTCCTCATGCGGTCGGGTGGGGAGGCCGCCGGTGTGTTGCGAAGGGACCGCCACCAGCCGTAGCGTGCAGTGCGCGCCGACTCGGCGCACAGACATTCGTTCGACTATCGCTCGACGGTCCGCCCAGATCCGGGGGTGCTCCGCAGATGAGTCCGCGTGAACAGCGTCTCCCGGCGCCACGGACCGACTGACCACCGTGCAGGGGGAATACGCGGAAGACGCCGCGCTGTCCGGCGCGGTGCACGCTGCTCAGCGTGGTGACGAGGCAGCGTTCCGCATCGTGTTCCGGACGGTGCACCCTCGCCTGCTCGGATACGTGCGCAGCCTCGTCGGCGACGGCGACGCGGAGGACGTGACCTCGGAGGCGTGGCTGCAGATCGCCCGCGACCTCGGCTCGTTCAGCGGGGACGCCGACCGCTTCCGCGGCTGGGCCGCGCGCATAGCGCGCAACCGCGCACTCGACCACGTGCGGATGCGCTCCCGCAGGCCCGTCTCCGGCGGCGACGAGACGCAGCTCGCCGACCGGCCCGCGGACTCGGACACCGCGGAGGAGGCGATCGAGGCGCTGGGTACGGGCCGCACGATGGCCTTCATCGCACGACTGCCCCGCGACTACGCCGAAGTCGTGGTGCTGCGCGTGATCATGGGACTGGACGCCAAGCGCACCGCCGAAGTCCTGGGCAAGAGCCCGGGCGCGGTGCGTACGGCGGCGCATCGCGGCCTCAAGCAGTTGACCGCGCTTATAGAGCGGCCGCAGGAAGAGGGGGACGTTCCGCCCGGGGAAGGGCAGCAGCCTGGCGGTGTGACGCAATCAGCCGCGCGGACGCTTAAGGAAATGTGATGGTGGACGACCGGTACGGCTGGCTCGACGAGGACGTCGCGGAGCGACTGCTTCGCGGCGAGCCGCTCGACTTCGCGGACGGCAACGGCCGGCGAGGACGTAAGCACTGGTCGCCCGAGGACCGGGCCGCCGCCGAGCGGCTGGCCGCCGTGCTGGCGCGGGTGGCGGAGTCGGGCCGTCCGGACGCGAACGGCCGGATGCCGGGCGAACAGGCCGCACTGGCGGCGTTCCGGGCGGCGCAGGAGAGCCCCAGCCCGGCGTCGGCCGCGGAGTTCGCCGCCGAGTCGCCGTTCGACGGGCGCCGCGGGCGGCACCGTTCCGGCGTCGTGGCGCGGCTGCGGTCGCTGCGGCTGAGCGTCGTGGGCGCGGTGGCGGCGTGTGCGCTGGGCGGGGTCGCGGTGGCCTCCAGCGCGGGTGTGCTGCCGTCGCCGTCGTTCATCCAGGACACCGGGGGCAACCGGTCGCCGAGCGTGGGCGCCACGTCGTCGGCGGAGCCCCCCGGCGGCGAGAAGGAGAACGGCTCCGCCCCGGAGGACGGCAAGGGGTCGGACAAGGACGGCAAGGACAAGGACTCCGGCAAGGACGGCAAGGACTCCCAGGACCACGGCCGCGGTACGGACACGGATCTGCCGGGCCGCGGTGTCATCGGCGACGTACGCGGCAACGAGCCGCCGAACATGGCGGACGCGGACGCCGTCCTCGACCAACTCTGCCGCGACTACCTCGCCGCGCAGGCCGGTACGGGCCCGATGCCGGGCCAGCAGCGGCTGCGTGTCCTGGAGCAGGCGGCCGGCTCACCGGCGGCGATGGCGTCGTACTGCTCGAACCGGCTGGGCACGAGCGTGGGCACCCCCGGTGGCGCGACCGGCGGCACGGGCGGCTCCTCCGGGGGCAGCACGGGCGGCGCCTCGGAGGAGCCGACCAGCCCGAGCCCGTCGCCGACCGACCCGGGCACGGACCCGGGCGGGAGCACGGGCGGTTCGAGCGGCTCCGGCGGCGAGACCGGCGGCGGTGACCCCGACGGCGGCAGCGAGAACGGTGGCAGCGAAGGGCCGCCGCAGGAGGGCCCGTCATCGAATCCGAGCGCCAACATCTCGGAGTCCCCGGCCCCCGAGCCCTCGGCCACCGCGACCGTCGCGGAGCCCGAAGAGACCGTCGGCTGACGCCGCGGCACCCCCGCCCCGCGGCAAGTCGCCCGCCGGGGCGCCCTTTTATCCCGTTTCATCCGGAGCAGGCCGAGAATATTGGTGACGGTCACCTGCCCGTACGGGATAAATGTGGGGGTGCTCACGTCAAACGTCCATGATGTCTGGCATTGTTGCAGTGATCTGTTCGATTCCGGGAGTGGCTGGGGCAGCGGCCTGACGGAGAGCGCGCGGGGGCGCGGGCACGGTGCACAGTGCCGCAGGCCGATCTCACGAGGCTCACAAGGTGGGGGATTACGACAGACCGGCTGCCGCACGGGCGGCGCCGGGACACAAGGGTGCGGACGAGGATCTCCAGCCACTGGTCCACCGGGCGCAGAACGGCGACGAGACGGCGTTCACCGCGCTCTACCGGCGGCTCCAGCCGGTGCTGCTCGCGTATCTGCGCGGCGTGGTGGGCGACGACGCGGAGGACGTGGCCGCGGACGCCTGGCTGGTGATCGCGCGCGACCTCGGCAAGTTCCGCGGCGACGGCCCGTCGTTCCGCGGCTGGACGGTCACCGTTGCCCGGCGCCGGGCGCTCGACCTGCTGCGCCGCGAACGCCGCCGCCCGCAGGGCGTGCTGCTCGACGAGGGCGTCCACGACCTGCCCGCGGAGCGCGCGGCCGAGGAGCACGCGCTGGAGTCGCTGGGCACCCGGCAGGTCCTCAGGCTCATCTCCACGCTCCCCCGCGACCAGGCGGAGGCGGTGCTGCTGCGCACGGTGGCGGGGATGCGCGCCACCGACGCCGGTGAGGTGCTGGGCAAGCGGCCGGGCGCGGTGCGCACCGCGGCCCACCGCGGGCTGCGGCAGCTCGCCGAGCTGGTGACGCCCGCGGCCCGGCGCGAACGGAGCCTGGAGCGCGCGGCCTTCGCGGCGGACGAGAGCGGCCCGCCGGCGGCGGAGCGGGAAGAGGGCACGGAAGAGCAGTTGAAGCTGGGCCTGGGCGCCTGAGAGGCGGCGTACGCCCGCTGCCGTACGCGTTCCGGCGTACGGAATCCGTAGGCGGCGTCAGGAGGAGGGAGTGGCGCGGGCGGTGCTGGGGGAACGCAACCCGCCCGCGCCATATGCGCTGAGCCGCAGGTACGGGGGGAACCCCGGCCGAGCGCTGGGCCGATGACCAGTCGGCACATCACTTACAGCGTCGTCTGCTGAGAAAGTGTCACAGCCACAGCTCAGCCCCCGCGTACGGCGCGTACGGCACCGCGGGTGCCGTGCCGCCGCGCGCGCTCAGCTGTAGACGACCACCTTGTCGCCGACCCGGACGTCCCCGAAGAGCTTCGCGATCTTCGCCTCGTCGCGCACGTTCACACAGCCGTGCGAGGCGCCGGCGTAGCCGTTGGCGGCGAAGTCCGCGGAGTAGTGGACGGCCTGGCCGCCGCTGAAGAACATCGCGTACGGCATGGGGGTGTCGTAGAGCGTCGAGACGTGGTGCCGGCTCTTGAGAAAGACCTCGAACACGCCCTCGCGGGTCGGCGTGTACTGCGACCCGAAGCGCACGTCCATCGCCGCCAGCACCTCGCCGTCCTTCATCCACCTCAGGGTGTCGCTGCGCTTGCTCACGCACAGCACCCGCCCCTCGTTGCAGCGGGGGTCGGGCTTCTCCATGGCCTGCGAGGTCGGCGGATAGAGCTCGTCGCGCGTGGGCTCGTCCGTACGGGCCAGCAGCCGCTCCCAGGTGACGACGTCGGTCTCGCCGGTGCGCGGCAGGCCGCGGTCCTCCTGGAACGCCGAGACGGCGTCGGCGGTGACCGGCCCGTAGTACGCGGTGGGGCTCCGGTCGAAGACGCCCTCCGCGCGCAGCCGCGCCTGCAGCTCGCGTACTTGCTCGGTCTCGTCGCCCACTGTCATCAGCACCTCGGGGCCCTCGGGCGTCGGCTCGGCGGTGGGCGTCCTGGTCGCGGACGCCTGTGCCTCGGGCTCCTCGGGCGGCTTCGCCGGCTTCTTCCCGGACGGCGTGACCGAGGGCTCCGCGGGCTTCTCGGACGGCGTGGGCGCGGCGCTCGACGTCGGCGGCGACGCGGAACGGCCCCCGCCACCGGCCGCGTCCGCCGAGGCGGAACACCCCGCCGCGAGCGCCGCACCTGCGGCCGCGAGCGCGACGGCCACGCGGATCGAACGGAATTTCCTGTCAACGCTCACACGTGCTGGACGCAATTCGCCCACCCCCCCCCGGTTCCCTCCTGCAAGACGTCGAACAATTCTCTCCCCCGCCACGGCCGGTCCGGAACCCCGTAGCGCGCCGTTGCCTGCCGGACACCTCGCGTTTGCCACGATCCCCTGGAATGGCCCGTCGGCCCGGCGTGCGCCTCCGGACCGCCGTGATGGCCGCAAGGAGGGTTGGGTGTGCGCATGAACGCCGTCGGCAAGGGGCTCAAGCGGCGCGGCAGGCTGATGGCACAGGCGCTCGGCCCACCCCGGCGCGCCCCCCGGTCCACCCACACACCCGCGCGCACCGCCGCCCCGCCGGGGTACTCGGCCCCGCGCGCCCCGCGTCTCGTCGGGTCCCCGGTCTTCGTCCTGTCGTCCGTACGCTCCGGCTCCACCCTGCTGCGCGTACTCCTCAGCGGGCGGCTCGCGGAGCTGGCGGAGCTGTGGGGGTACCGGCGCGCCGGGTAGGCGGCGCGAGGTCCCGGCCCGTTGTCACCGGCGGAGCGTACGCTCATGACTACGGTCCGTGCAGGGCAGGGAAGGCTGGGAAAGGCTGGGATCACATGGTGCGCCACTCGGAGTCCGGGCTGCCCATCGAGCCGGTGTACGGGCCGGGGGCCCTGGCCGGCTGGCACCCCGACGTCCGGCTCGGGGAGCCGGGGGCCTACCCGTACACGCGCGGCGTCTATCCCACGATGTACACCGGCCGGCCGTGGACGATGCGCCAGTACGCGGGCTTCGGCACCGCCGCCGAGTCCAACGCCCGCTATCGCGACCTGATCGCCCACGGGACGACGGGCCTCTCCGTCGCCTTCGACCTGCCGACGCAGATGGGGCACGACTCCGACGCGGTCCTCGCGCACGGCGAGGTCGGGAAGGTCGGCGTCGCGATCGACTCGCTGGACGACATGCGGGTGCTCTTCGACGGCATCCCGCTGGACCGGGTGTCCACGTCGATGACGATCAACGCCCCGGCCGCGCTGCTCCTCCTCCTCTACCAGCTCGTCGCCGAGGAACAGGGCGTCGACGCGGCGCAGCTCACCGGCACGATCCAGAACGACGTGCTGAAGGAGTACATCGCGCGCGGCACGTACATCTTCCCGCCGAAGCCGTCGCTGCGGCTGATCGCCGACATCTTCCGGTACTGCCGCGCCGAGATCCCGAAGTGGAACACCATCTCGATCTCCGGCTACCACATGGCGGAGGCGGGCGCCTCGCCCGCGCAGGAGGTCGCGTTCACGCTCGCCGACGGCATCGAGTACGTGCGTACCGCCGTCGCCGCCGGCATGCACGTGGACGACTTCGCGCCCCGGCTGTCGTTCTTCTTCGTCTCCCGCACCACGATCCTGGAGGAGGTCGCCAAGTTCCGCGCCGCGCGCCGCATCTGGGCGCGGGTGATGCGCGAGGAGTTCGGCGCGCGCAACCCCAAGTCGCAGATGCTGCGCTTCCACACCCAGACCGCGGGCGTCCAGCTCACCGCCCAGCAGCCCGAGGTGAACCTCGCCCGCGTGACCGTCCAGGCCCTGGCGGCGGTCCTCGGTGGCACGCAGTCGCTGCACACCAACTCCTTCGACGAGGCCATCGCGCTCCCCACCGACAAGGCGGCCCGGCTCGCGCTGCGCACCCAGCAGGTACTGGCGTACGAGACGGACATGACCGCGACGGTCGACCCCTTCGCCGGGTCGTACGTGGTGGAGACGATGACCGACGACCTGGAGGAGGCGGCGGTGGACCTCATGCGGCGGGTGGAGGACCAGGGCGGCGCGGTCAGCGCGATCGAGAACGGCTTCCAGAAGGGCGAGATCGAGCGGAGCGCGTACCGGATCGCGCAGGAGACGGAGGCGGGCGAACGGGTCGTGGTGGGCGTCAACCGCTACCAGTTGGCGGAGGAGGAGCCGTACGAGCCGCTGCGCGTCGACCCGGCGATCGAGGCCCGGCAGGTGGAGCGGCTGGCCCGGCTGCGAGACGCCCGCGACGGGGGCGCGGTGGCGGCGGCGCTGGCGGAGTTGCGGACGGCGGCGGAGGGCACGGGGAACGTGCTGTATCCGATGAAGACGGCGCTGGCGGCGCGGGCGACGGTGGGAGAGGTGTGCGAGGCGCTGCGGGAGGTGTGGGGGACGTACGAGCCGGTGAACGCGTTTTAGGGGGCGGACGGGGGGACAGGGCCGGCGTTCAGCGGGGCGCGTCGGTGAGGGCCGCAAGCTCGGCGTTGGCGCGCTCGTTGACGAGGGCGAGGACCCGGCCGGCGGCGGCGAGGTCCTCGGCGGCGATCCCGCCCCAGATGCGCGCGGAGAAGGGGGCGGTCTCCGCACCCACGGCGGCGAGCAACTCGCGCCCGGCGTCGGTGGGACGGAGGTGTGCGGCATCGGCGACGAGCAGTTCCCTGGCCAGCAGCTCGTCGAGCGTGGCGCGGATGTCGGCAGGGTCGGCCTTGAGGGAGCCCCGGACCTGGGCGACGAGGTCGTCCGCGGTCTGCGGGGCGTCGGCGGTGACGGCGGCGCGCAGCGCGATCTGCTGCTGGAAGGTGACGCCGTGGCGGGCGAGGACGTGCTCCAGGACCCCGCGGGCGGCGTAGTGGGCCAGGGCGAGGGAGCGGGCGTTGGCGGCGGGTGCGGTGGTGGTCATGGTGATGTCCCCTGGGTCGTCGGGTCGTTCGGCAGGAGCGGGGCGAGAGGTACGTCGAGGAGGGTCAGCAGCTCGTCGGTGAACGCGCGGGTCCGTGAGGCGTCGAGGCCACCCAGCGGCTCCAGCAACCGATGGACCAGCTCCCGGACCACCAGGACGGCCTCCCGCGTCACGGCGAGACCGGACTCGGTGAGGGCGAGCCGCATGGCACGGGGATCGCGGGGATCACGGGTGCGCTCGATCACCCCGTCGGCTTCGAGGGCGCGGGCCAGCTTGGAGACGTACAGCGCCTCCATGCCGGTGTGGTCGGCGAGTTGCCGCTGACTGGGCCGCTCACCGGCGTGCTGCAAGCCGTACAGCGAGCCGACGAGCGCGTACTTCGCGTGGGTGAGGTCCAGCGGAGCCAGCGCACGGTCGACGGCGACGCGCCACTTGTTGGCGAGCCGCCACACCAGGAAGCCGGGCGTGGGACCGGGTGGATCTTCGCTCATGGTAGTTAGAGTACATGGCGATTATGTCCATGGCTATTATTTCGCGGGGTCTCTCGACCGGCCGGCGGTGGAGGCTGAGTCCGGAGGCTCCGTTGACCGGCGGACGGGGGGACTGGATGAGCCAGGGCCCGGCGGGCGCGGCGGCGATGTACCGGGGCGGGCCGGGCAGGCGAGGGCTGTCCGGGCCGGACGAGGGAGTGCGCGAGGATTTCGCGCCGTAGTCGTCCCCGCCGACGGGCCCGATCAAGCGGCGGGTGGGCCGAACGGAATTTCCGACGGCAACTCCCGCACCGCATGCGCGTGATTCTGGCCGGACTCCGGCAGCCCTCACCGGGTGCCCGAAGAGGTAGTTCCCTTACCGTCGCGTATTCCGAGCGTCCACCCGCGTAGACTTGACAATCGGCGACCAGATGCCAACTCCGGCGAGAACTCGTTTTCGGACTCCTTGTTTGTCTTCGTGAAGTCCCTCTTCACACAGGCTTTACACAGCCCTAGCATGGGAACGCTCCCACGAACGCTCCACTGAGGTCGGGGCGCATTCGCACGGCACCCCCACCCACAGTGTTCCGCACGAATGCTTCCCAGTCCCCGAAGCCGTTCTCCCCGCTTCATCGCCCTCGCGCCCACTCGGGCGTCCGGGAGTTCTTTCGCCATCCCCTGCGCGACCCTCAGGAGCGCCCCGAATCATCTGGGCCCGCCTGCGACGCAGGTGCTTTCACGAGCCGCAACCCGGCTCTCCCCTGCCCCGATTCAGCACGGCCGGCGCCGGTTTCGCCCCGGCCCGGCCCGAAGACAAAGGATAGGAGAAACATGTCCGGTAAGTTGATTGCTGGTGGCGCCCTGGCGGCATTGGTCGCCACCACCCTCGCCGCCCAGACGGCGGCGGCGGGCGAGGAGCCGGCCGACGGACCCGCCGAGCAGATCAAGGTCGGGATCCAGACCATCAACGGCTCAGGGTGCTCCGCCGGCACGGCGGCGGTCGCGGCCAACGCCGACAACACGGCGTTCACCGTGACCTACAGCGACTACCTGGCGGCGGCGGGGGCCGGCGCCAACCCGATCGACTTCCGTAAGAACTGCCAGCTCAGCCTGGTCCTGGACGTCCCCGCCGGGTTCACGTACGCGATCCAGAGCGTGGACTACCGCGGCTACGCGTACCTGGCGGACGGCGCGTCCGGCATGGAACAGGCGTCGTACTACCACATGGGTTCGCCGGAGACGACCACGAGCAGCCAGACCTTCGACGGCCCGTACGACGACAACTGGCAGGTGACCGACTCCAAGGAGTGGGCCGAGTTGGTATGGGCGCCCTGCGGCGAGAAGCGGAACTTCAACGTCAACACCGAACTCCGGGTGTACCGCGGCTCCTCCGACCAGCAGGCGACGAGCCTGATGACGATGGACTCCACCGACAGCGCGGTGAGCACGAAATACCACTTGGCGTGGAAGGAGTGCTGAACTACCGCGAAGGGTAAGCACCATACCCGCGGTACGCCTTCCGAGAAGGCTGTGAAATTCCTGTCCGTCCCGCATTTCGCGCCGGTAGGCCGCCGGCGTGTCTCTTGACGGAATCCGGCCAGCGGACCCGTTTGCCGCCCGCTCGCCAGATTCCGCTGCATGGCCCGCTCTTGGGCATTGCCGTGCCCGGGAAACGGTCCATCCGACCGATTGGAGAACCATGACTCTTGTCGCAGGCAGTGTCCTGGCAGCACTACTGGCCGCGACCGTCAGCAGCCCCATCGCGTCGCCGTCCAACGATATCGCGACCCCTCCGTACTTCGAAGACGTACCGCCCGACCAGATGGCGATCCAGGTGCTCACCGTCAACGGCACCGGTTGTGAGCCGGGCAGCGCCGCCATCGCGGTCTCCGCGGACAACCAGGCCTTCACCGTGACCTACAGCAACTACGCGGCCCTGGTCGGGGTCGGTGCCACGCCGACGGACTTCCGCAAGAACTGCCAGCTCAACCTGGCGGTCAAGGTGCCGGGGGGGTTCACCTACGCCATCGCCAGCGTCGACTACCGGGGGTACGGCTACCTGGAGGACGGCGCGACCGGCATGGAGAAGGCGTCGTACTACTTCCAGGGCTCGCCCGAGACGGACACCTTCACGCACAACTTCACCGGGCCGATGGACGACAACTGGACGACGACGGACGAGACCGACCTGGAGTCGCTCGTCTGGGCGCCGTGCGGGGAGATCCGCAACTTCAACATCAACACGGAGCTGCGCGTCAACGCCGGCACGTCGGACCCCGCGACGACCACCAGCTTGCTGGCCATGGACTCGACGGACGGAGAGATCGAGACCACGTACCACGTCGCCTGGCGCGAGTGCGTACCGGGCGAGGACTGATCCGCGGATAGCGGGATACCCGCCCTGCGGCGGGGGGGGAGCAGCCCGGGGCGTCGCGGGCCCGGGTTCCCGCCGCGGGTGCGGGTCCGCGGGTGCGTCAGTGTCGGCCCGCGGATGAGGGCGCGTGCGTGAGCGCGGGGGTGCGGGTGCGTGGGTGGCCCGCTCCGCCGCTCAGCGCGGCGTAGCCCATCACTCCGGCACTTCCGGTGCAGGTATCCAACTGATCACCGGCGTGAAGAGGGTGACGCTAGTCCGTCGCCCCCGCGCCCAGCAGGGCCGCCGCCGTGAAGAGTTCCACTCCCACCCGGATCGCCCCCTCGTCCACGTCGAAGTCCCCCTGGTGCAGATCCCGCGGCAGCCCCGTCTCCCCCACCGACCGCACGCCCAGCCGCGCCAGCGCGCCCGGGACGTGCTCCAGGTACCAGGAGAAGTCCTCCCCGCCCAGGCTCTGTTCCGTCGTCTCCACCGACTCCGCTCCCCGGCGCGACGTCATCGCGTCGGCCAGCAACGCCGTCGTCGCCGGTTCGTTGACCACCGGCGGGACCCCGCGGACGTACGTGATCGCCGACTTCGCCCGGTGCATCGACGCGACCTCGTCGACCGCCGCGTGCACCAGGTCCGGCGCGCGGCGCCACGTGTCCAGGTCCAGGCACCGCACCGTGCCCGACAGCTCCGCGTGCTGCGGCACCACGTTGCAGGCGTGGCCCACGTGGAGGCGGCCGAACGTGACCGCCAGGCCCGCGCGCGCGTCCACCCGGCGGCCGAGCAGGGCCGGGACGTCGGTGGCGACCCTGGCGGCCGCCGTGACCAGGTCGGTGGTCAGGTGCGGGCGCGCGGTGTGGCCGCCGGGGCCGTCGAGCGAGATCTCCAGGCGGTCGCACGCGGACGTGATGGCCCCCTGGCGCAGGCCGATCCTGCCCACGTCCACCCGCGGGTCGCAGTGCACCCCGATGATCCGGCCCACCCCGTCGAGCACCCCGGCCTCGATCGCGTCCGTCGCGCCGCCGGGCAGCACTTCCTCCGCCGGCTGGAAGATCAGCCGTACGGGATGAGGCAGCATGCCCTCGCGGGCCAGCGCGGCGAGGACGATGCCCGCGCCGAGGACGATCACCGTGTGCACGTCGTGGCCGCAGGCGTGGGCGCGGTCCGGCACTGCCGAGCGGTACGGGACCGTCTTGGTGTCCGGGATCGGCAGCGCGTCGATGTCCGCGCGCAGCGCCAGCATCGGGCCGGGCGGCGTCCCGCTCTCCTCGACGCCGATGTCGCAGATCAGCCCGGTCCCCGCGGGGAGTACGCGCGGGGCGAGGCCCTCCGCCTCCAGCCGCTCCTTGATCGCGGCGGTGGTACGGAACTCCTGGTTGCCCAGCTCCGGGTGCATGTGCAAGTCCCGCCGGAACGCGATGAGTTCGGCGTTCAGCGCCGCCGGGAGCACCCCGGGCAGCAGCGCGTCGGGACCGGACTCGGGCTCTGCGTCACGGGACATCAGTCGGTTCACACTCTGCAGGGTACGGGGATCACCGGGGCCACCGGGAAGGGATCAACAAAATTTCAGCCCCGCGGGTGCATGACCGGCGGGTGCGGTGGGTACACTCCGGCGCTCGCGCGGCCCGCTTCCCCGTACACCCCGTATCCGGCTCCCCGTCCCCCCGGTCCGGCTCCCCCGTCCCCGGAGATCAGGCACCTCGACGCAGGCGGCGTAGAACGCCGCCTCACACCGACGCCGCCGGCGCCCCCGACCACCCCGTCGCCGTCGCAGGACCCACCGGCAGCCCGTCGACCCCGCGCCGCTCCCGGGCCGCCCCCGCCACCGACGACAGGAAGCCCTGCGCCCGCGGCGACGCCGTCTCCGTCAGCCAGCTCGGGTCGACCTCGCAGACCGCCACCTTCACGCCCGTACCGGCCAGCGCCAGCGGCAGCGTGTGCACCACCGTCGACGGGAAGCTGACGATCGTGCGGCCTATCGGGCCGCGGCGGGCGACGATCTCCAGCGGCAGGTCCGGGCGGACGATCTCCAGACCGGCGTGCAGGTGGAGCCGGTGCAGCTTGTCGGCCCGCTCCCTGCGGTGCGCGAAGTAGCGCGTGGCACCGTACGCCTTGGTGAGCGACGCCACCGCCTCCAGATACCGGTCGTGGTCGACGACGCCGGTCTCCACCAGGGACGTACCGACGAGGTCCGTCGCCGTACCGACGCTCGGCGGGCCGAAGCGGGAGCGGGTCCAGGCGAACTCGTTCGCCGTCACCTTCAGCCCCGAGGGCGGGTCCACCACCGGCATGGAGGTGAACACCTCCACCCGCGTGCCCGAGGCGCCCGGGGCGCCGCTGCCCGCCGGGGTCAGCCGCCGCCGCGCCGCGCTCGCGACCGGCGCGAAGAGCATCCCCCGCGCCCCGCCGCTGCGCCCGCTGCGGTGCCAGCGGACGAACCGCTCCCCCCGCGACAGTTGCGCCGTGAACTCCATCGTCGCCGTGCCGTCGTCCACGACGACGACCTCCCGCGCCTTGACGACGGTCAGCAGCGTCTGCACGTACCGCGAGAACGGGTCGCCCAGCACCACCCGGCGCGCCCGCCGCAGCGGGCGGGCCAGGCTCGTCATGGTGCGCAACGGGCCCGCACCGCCGCGCGCCTCCTGCCAGCGGACGTCCAGCCCGTCGTCCATCGCCAGCTCCGCCATCCGGCGCAACTGACCGCGCGAAAGCGGCTCGGTGGGGGGCAGCACGACCACCGTCAACGGTATGACGGTGCCGCCCTGGTACGCCCACTCCAGCACGTTCAGCAACTGGACCGGGCTCTCCACCAGGGCGACGGTCGTGCCGCCGGCGCCGTCTCCGGTCATACGCCGACAGGCTCCTTCTCGACTCCCGCCCCGTCGGCCGACTCGGCGGCCTCCGCGACGACTCCCTTGACCCGGCGCAGCTTCTTCATCGGCGCCAGCTCGCTGTCGTAGACCCTCTTCACGCCGTCGCCCAGCGACTCCTCGACCACGCGGATGTCGCGTACGAGCCGCGCCAGGCCCTGCGGCTCGACCGAGGCTGCCTGGTCGGAGCCCCACATCGCGCGGTCCAGCGTGATGTGCCGCTCGACGAAGACGGCGCCCAGGGCGACCGCGGCGAGCGAGGTCTGCAGGCCCGTCTCGTGGCCGGAGTAGCCGATCGGCACGTTCGGGAACTCGGCCTGCAGCGTGTGGATCATGCGCAGGTTCAGCTCCTCGGCCTTCGCCGGGTACGTGCTGGTGGCGTGGCAGAGCAGGATGTTGTCACTGCCCAGCACCTCGACCGCGTGCCGGATCTGCTTCGGGGTCGACATGCCGGTGGACAGGACCACGGTGCGGCCGGTGGCGCGCATGGCGCGCAGCAGTTCGTCGTCGGTGAGCGAGGCGGAGGCGACCTTGTGGGCCGGCACGTCGAACTTCTCCAGGAAGGCGACGGCCTCGGGGTCCCAGGGGGAGGCGAACCAGTGGATGCCGCGCTCCCTGCAGTGCGCGTCGATCGCCCGGTACTCCTCCTCGCCGAACTCGACCCGGTGCCGGTAGTCGATGTACGTCATGCGGCCCCAGGGGGTGTCGCGCTCGACGTCCCACTGGTCGCGGGGGGTGCAGATCTCGGGCGTGCGCTTCTGGAACTTCACCGCGTCGCAGCCCGCCTCGACGGCGGCGTCGACGAGCGCGAGCGCGTTGTCGAGGTCGCCGTTGTGGTTGATGCCGATCTCACCCGTGATGTACACCGGCCGGCCGGGGCCGACGACGCGGTCGCCAAAGGTGCGGAAACGCTGGGTGGAGCTCATGCAGATCTGTTCCTTACTCTCCAGACCCTCGCCAGGGAGGGATCGGGCTACAGGGAGGGACCGAGGATCCACGAGGCGATCTCGCGGATCGCTCCGTCGCCTCCGGGGGTGGACGTCACCGCACGCGCCGCGTCCCGCACGATCGCGTGGGCGCCGGCGACCGCGACGGGCCAGCCGACGAGGCCGAAGCACGGCAGGTCGTTCACGTCGTTGCCGACGTAGAGCACGCGCTCGGGCGCGATGCCCTCGTCTTCGCACCACTGCTTCAGTGCGATGTCCTTACGGTCGACCCCGTGCAGAACGGGGAGGTGAAGTTTGCGTGCCCGCGCGGCGACGACCGGGTTCTTTTCCGAGGACAGGATGAGGAGCTTCAGCTCGGCGCGGCGGAGCGCGGCGATGCCGAGGCCGTCGCCGCGGTGGACGGCGACGAGTTCGCGGCCTTCGGCGTCGATGTAGACGCGGTCGTCGGTCTGGGTGCCGTCGAAGTCGAGGACGACGGCGTCGACGTCGCGGCGGGTGGGCAGCGAACCCGGTCCCGGTACGTCGAGCAGGGGGGCCAGGGCGCGGGCGCGGGTCAGGTCGTCGGGCTCGTCGACCTCCAGCACGCGGGCGGCGTCGGTACGCACCGGGGCGGTGCGGCCGAAGAAGCGGTGGCGGTGCTCGCGGAACCCGGGCGTGCGCATGGCGTACGCGGCACCGGTCTCCAGCAGGTCCTGCGGCCGGTCCTGGCGCCGGGGCCGGTACGACTTGTCGTGGTTGACCCCGTACCCCTGAGCCGGGGCGGTCTCCACGGCCGGGGCGACCTTCGTCGGCGCGGCACCGGTCGCCGTGCCCGTCGCGGCACCGGTCGCCGCCGCCTTGGCGACGGCGGTGGCCTCCGCGACGGCCAGGGTCTTCGCCGCGGGGGTCTCGGCGACGGCGGCGGCCTCCGCCTCGTCCGCCTCGTCCCGCCAGAGGAACCCGTGGAAGGGGGCCACCGTCAGCGCGCTGTCCGCGCCCTCGTCGAGCACCGCGCTCGTGACGCCGTCGATGTCCTCGCCGGTGAGGAACGGGCTCGTGCACTGGACCAGGAGCACCGCGGCCATCGTCGCGCCGCAGCGCTCCTCGTGGCTGTCCAGCGCGTGCAACACCGCCGCCTCGCTGGAGGCGGTGTCGCCGGCGATCTCCGCGGGGCGGCGGACGACCTCGGCGCCGGCCTCGCGGGCGACGGAGGCGATGGTGTCGTCGTCGGTGGAGACCACGACGTCGGTCACGAGCCGGGCCGCGAGGCACTGCCGTACCGCGCGGGCCACCAGGGGCACGCCGCCGACACGGGCGAGGTTCTTGCCGGGGACGCCCTTGGACCCCCCGCGGGCCGGAATGACCGCGAGCACGCGGGGTGCGGACTCGGGCTGGGACATGGAGGCTCCTTGCTGATGCGGGCGGCCGCGGGACGTCGCGGCGTCGTCTGGTTCGCTTCTCCGCCCGCGCGGCGAACGTGCGGGTGCGCTGTCGGCCTGCGGGGTCGCGGCCGCGCGTGCGTCGCTCACAGCGCCCCCATGCGGCGGATGACGGGCGCGATGCGCTGAACTCCGCCCCGGTACGCGGCGCGCGCCGCCTTACGCAGCAGCGTGCGCGCCCACCGGCGCAGCGGGCCGGGCTCCGCGGCGGCCGCGGCCTGCGGCAGCGGCTCGCCGGTGGGCGCCAGGCCGTGCCGGGCGAGGATCCGCGGCAGGTAGCCGCCGGCGGTCTCGGGGGTGTAGTACGGCGCCAGCGGCGGCAACTGCGGGTCGGCGACCAGGGTGGTCAGCCGGGCCCTGGCGCGGTCGAAGGCGGCGTCGTACGGCTCGGCGGAGGCCGCGCCGGGGACGCCCTGGCGGGACAGCCACACGGGGTCGGGCTTGGGGAGGTGGCCGGCGTCCAGTTCGTCCCAGGAGGCGAGGCAGCCGGAGCCGAGGAAGTGGTGGTTGCCCAGCGGCTCGCGCACGCCCAGGTCGGTGAGGACGGCGGTCGGGATGCCGCGGTGCAGGGACTCCAGCGCGGCGGTGGAGGAGACGGTGACGAGCAGGTCGGTGCGGTCCAGGACCTCGCCCATGTTCCCGTAGACCAGGCTGCAGTTCGCGGGCAGGCCGCCGGGCAGCTTCTGGGCGAGCTTCTGGTACGGAGCCTCTTCGATGTGCGTCGTGTGCTCGCCCGGGCGGCTGCGCAGCTTGACCAGCACCTCCCGCTCCGGGTGCTGCTCGGCGTGCCGGACGGCGCGGCGCAGCAGGTACAGCCGGTCCTCGCGGGTGTCGGGCACGGAGGGCTGGACGGCGAAGACGACGGTGTACGGGCGGTCGCCGCCGGGCGCCGCCGGGTCGTACGGGGCGCCGTCGAGGAACGGCAGCGCGCACTCCACGATGCTGTGCGGCGAGGCGCCGACGCCCTCGTACACCGCGCGGAAGCGCTCGGCGTCCTGCCGGCTGTTGGCCAGCACGATGTCGGCGCCGTTGCGCAGGAGGAGGCCGTCGGAGAGCTTCTCGTACACGACGCCGACGTAGCCGGTGACGACCGCCGGGCGGCGCCTGGCGCCCTGCCAGGCGCGGGCGAGGCCGTGGAGCATCGCCTGCACGGTGCCGCCGACGCAGGAGAGGAGCACGACGTCGTAGCGGTCGGGGTCGGCGGCGGCCAGGAACTCGACGGCCGTGACCTCCCTCATCGCGTCCGCGGGTACGCCCACCTCGGCGAGCTGGCGGGCCGTGGGGGTCGCCCTGCCGTGCAGCAGGTACCCGTCGAGCACCGCCTCCGGGGCCATGCGGCGAGCGGTGAGCGCGCCCCATTTCCAGCGGGTGTCCGAGTCGGCGAGAACAGCGGTGCGAAGCTGTGACGGGGGGTCGTTGAGCACGCCGCCGACGGTAGGGAGGCATTCCGCTCGGTGGCCCAACACCGGCCGTACAAATGGTTAACAACACGCCGCCGAACGGCGAACCCGTCCGTAGAGGGACGGCGTTCACCATTCCGCCGCCCGGCGTTCATGCGGGCGTCGGAGCAGGGCAAGCCCCGGGCGCGGGGCGGCCCCTAGCATCGCCTGGATGCGTCAACTCTCCGTGATCGCTCCCTTCTGCAACGTGCAGGACTACGCACCCGAGACGCTGGCCTGCCTGCACGCCAATGCCGCACCGGACACCGAGTTCATCCTGGTGGACGACTGCTCGACGGACCGCACCGGCGAACTGCTGGAGCGGGCCGCGCGCGACCTGCCGGGCGCCGTGCACGTACGCCACGAGCACAACGGCGGCCTGGCCACCGCCCGCAACACCGGTCTCGACCGGGTCCGCGGCCGGTACGTGACCTTCCTCGACGGCGACGACTGGCTCGCCCCCGGCCATTACCGCCGGCTGCTGGCGGTCATCACCGAGCTGGACTGCGACTTCGTCCGCACCGACCACGTGCAGTGCGCCGCCCGCGCCCGCACCGTCCACCGCGTGCCGCACGGCCGCCGCGGCGTCGTCCAGGACCCGCGCTCCGCGATCCTGCCGGCGACGCACACCACGTCCGTCGACTACGCGTACGCCTGGGCCGGCATCTACCACCGCCGGCTGCTCGACGAGGGCCTGCTGCACTTCCCCGACGGGCTGCGGACCGCCGAGGACCGGCCGTGGATCTGGCGGCTGCACCGCGAGGCCCGGACGTTCGCCGTCGTCGGGCTGCTCGGCGTCTTCTACCGCCGCGGTGTCGCGAACTCCCTCACCCAGATCGGCGACGTCCGCCAGCTCGACTTCCTGCGCGCCTTCGACCAGGTGGTCGAGGAGACGGCGGCGGACCGGGACGCGGAGCTGCTGCTGCCCAAGGCGGTGCGGAACTTCTGCGCGATCATCGCGCACCATCTGAAGAACATCGAGCGGTTCGAGAAGCCGGTGGCCCGCAGACTGCGCGAGATGAGCGCCGACGCGCTGCGGCGCATGCCCCCGCACGTACTGACGGAGGTGCTGGACGCCATGGACGCCGACCGCTCCGAACTGCTGCGCCGGCTCCACCGCCGGGGCGTACCGGCGGAGGTGGCCGTCCGATGACCTCCCCGTCCGCCGACCCCGCGGCCGGCTCGACCGCCCCCGCGTCCGCGTATCCGCCGCTGCAGATCCGCTACGCGCCGGGCCGGCACACCCAGGTCTTCGTGGCCTCCACCCTCTACGGCACCGCGACCCTCGCCGCCGCCCTGGACGCCGGGCTCTTCCCCGCCGCCGACCGCCGCGTCCTGCTGATCACCAACAACGCCGCCAACCCCGAGACCACCCCCGCCGTCGACGCCATCGCCGGCTTCGCGCAGCTCCGCTCCCGCTTCGACGACGTACGGGACTGGAACCACGCCATCCGCCCGCTGCACCCCGCCGCGTGGGAGCCGCGTGCCGAGGACGTGCCGCTGTGGGAGCGGCACCTGCGGCTGCTGTGGGGCCTGGGCGACGACCGGCTCACGCTGGTCGTGGAGTCGATCCAGGTCAACCCGGCGCGGGCGCTCGTCCAGCTCTTCCCCGACGCGGCCCTGCACGTCTACGCCGACGGCCTGATGAGCTACGGCCCCACGCGCAACAAGCTCTCCTCCTTCGTCGGCACCCGCGTCGAGCGGCTGCTCCATCCCGACCTGCTGCCGGGCGTACGGCCCCTGCTGCTCACGGAGTTCGGGGTGCCGTCGGAGATCGTGCCGGCCGAGGAGCTGAAGAAGGTGCTGGCCGAACTGGCGGCCGCCGCCGACCTCGACCTGCCCGCCGCCGGGCTCGCCGAGGGGCCCTCGCCCGCACTCCTCCTGGGCCAGTACCTCTCGGCGCTGAAGATCCTCACCGCGGCGGAGGAAGAGGAGCTGCACGTGCGGATGCTGCGCGGCGCGGCGGGACTGGGCCACCGCAGCGTGGTGTTCAAGCCGCACCCGATGGCACCGGCGCGGGTCTCGCGGCTGCTGGAGCAGGAGGCGGACGGCCTCGGCGTGACGCTGACGGTGCTCGACTCCCCGGTGCTGGCGGAGGTGCTGTACGAGCGCCTCCAACCGGCGCTGGTGGCGGGCGCGTTCTCCACGGCGCTGATGACCGCCTCGACGCTGTACGGGCTGCCGGTGGCGAGCGTCGGCACGGACACGCTGCTGGAGCGGCTGACCCCGTACGAGAACAGCAACCGCGTCCCGGTCACGATCGCCGACGCGCTGCTGCCGTCGCTGGACGACCCGGCGGCGGTGCGCGACTGGCGGGCGCCGACCGCCCAGGAGACGCAGGCGGCGCTGGGCGGGCTGCTGACGGCGGTCGGGTTCACGATGCAGCCGCGGATCTACGCGCGGCGGCGGCCCGAGGTCGAGGCGTGGCTGGCGGCGGAGCTGGACGCGGACACGTGGCGGTACTTCAAGCGGCGCCGGCTGACGGTGGAGGGGCTGCCGGGCGGGGTGCCGAAGCGGCTGGCGTTCGTGCCGCGGAGCCCGGCGGTACGGCGGGTGGCGCGCCGGGCACGGGCGCTGCGGCGACGGCTGGGGTGAGGGGGCGGCGGGGCCCGGGCCCGCTTCGGGGCCGCCGGCTCGTACGCGTACCGGATCCCGCTCACTCCTCCCCCGTCCCCTCCCCCGTCCCCTCCCCCATCGCGCCCGCCGCGCGGGACGCGCGGCCCGCGAGGTCCCGTAGGTACTCCGCCAGCTCCCGCGGCTCGTGCACCTCGAACTCGCAGCCCAGCGCGGTCAGCCGGAGCGCCAGCCAGTCCAGCCCGTCCGCCTCCGTCACGAACGCGCAGCGCCCCTCGTCCAGCCGGGTCAGCCCCTCCGTGCCGGCGAGGCGGCGCGCCAGTTCCTTGTACGGCGCGTGCAGCGTCGCGCGGGCGCGGTAGCGGGGCCGGTCCCCGCCCATCCGGTCCTCGACGAACGCCGCCGCGTCCGCCGCCGGCAGCTCGCGGCGCGGCGGGCGGACGCCGGTGGCGAAGGGGCGGGTGATGCGGTCGACGCGGAACATCCGCCAGTCGTCACGGTCGTTGTCGTACGCGACGAAGTACCATCGCCGGCCCGCCGCGACCAGCCCGGCCGGCTCGACCAGCCGCTTGGTCTCGGTGCCGTCCGCCGCGCGGTAGCCGAAGCGCAGCCGCTCGCCGCCGGCCGCGCCCGCGGCCAGCACCGTCAGCACCTCGGCGTCGACCTGCGGGCCCTGCCAGCGGGTGAGCGGGGTGGTGGCGGTGCCGAGGGACGTGACGCGGCGGCGCAGCCGCGACGGCAGCACCTGCTCCAGCTTCGCCAGCGCCCGTACGGACGCCTCGGCGAGCCCCGCGACCGTATGGCCCGCCGAGCTGCGCAGGCCGACGGCGATGGCGACGGCCTCGTCGTCCTCAAGGAGCAGCGGGGGCATGGCCTTTCCCGCCACCAGGCGGTAGCCGCCGGCGGTGCCCCTGGTGGACTCGACCGGGTAGCCGAGGTCGCGCAGCCGCTCGATGTCGCGGCGGATGGTGCGGTCGGTGACGCCGAGGCGGCCGGCCAGCTCGCTGCCGGGCCATTCGCGGGGCGTCTGGAGGAGGGAGAGCAGGTGCAGAAGCCGCTTGGGGGTGTCGGTCGTCATGTTTTCCAGACTGCCTTCCCTTTAGGACGTGACCTGTCCTATACCGATCCTAGATTACCGCCATGACCTTCCAGAACGCCTCTGTCGCAGGACCGGACCGCCGCCGGTGGATCGCGCTCGCCGTCGTGCTGACGGCCTCCTTCATGGACCTCGTCGACGCGACGATCGTCAACATCGCCATCCCGAGCATCCGGGAGGACACCGGCGCCTCCTTCGGCGCGATCCAGTGGATCACCGCCGGGTACGCGCTCGCCTTCGCCATCGGCCTCATCACCGGCGGCAGGCTCGGCGACATCTACGGCCGCAAGCGGGTCTTCCTGCTCGGCATGGGCGGCTTCACCGCCGCCTCGCTGCTGTGCGGCATCGCCGCCGACCCGGCGATGCTCGTGGGCTCGCGGGTCCTGCAGGGCGTGATGGCGGCACTGATGGTGCCGCAGGTACTCAGCATCATCCACGTCACGTTCCCCGCGGAGGAACGGGGCAAGGTCTTCGGGATGTTCGGCGCGGTCGCCGGCCTCGGCGCGGTGTCCGGCCCGATGATCGGCGCGCTGCTCACCGAGTGGGACCTGTTCGGGCTGGCCTGGCGGCCGATCTTCCTCATCAACCTGCCCGTCGGCATCGCCGGCCTGATCCTCGGCCGCCGCTTCATCAGCGAGTCGACGGCGCCCGACGCGCTCCGCCTGGACCTGCGCGGGGTGCTGCTGGCCACCGCGGGGCTGCTGATGCTGCTCTACCCGATCACCATGGGCCACGAGAACGACTGGCCGGCGTGGGGCTTCGTCTCGATGGCCGCGAGCCTGCCGGTGTTCGCCGCCTTCGTCGCGTACCAGAAGCGCAAGCAGCGCGCGGACGGCTCGCCGCTGGTCGAGCTGACCCTGTTCCGGGTGAAGAGCTTCGCCGCGGGCATCGGGGTGCAGCTCGCCTTCAGCACCGCGCTGGGGATCTTCTTCCTGGTGTGGACGCTGTACATGCAGCTCGGCCTCGGCTGGAGCGCCCTGCACGCGGGCCTGACGGGGCTGCCGTTCTCGCTCGGCTGCTCGGTGGCGGCCGGGATGTCGGTGCAGAAGCTGACGCCGCTGTTCGGGCGGAAGGTGCTGCACGGGGGCGCGGTGATGATGGTGTCCGGAGCCCTGCTGTACCTGGCGGCGTCCGACCGTTACGGCACGGAGATCTCCACCTGGCAGATGGTGCTGCCGCTGACCCTCCTGGGCGCGGGCATGGGCCTGGTCTTCGCCCCCCTGACGAACGCGGTCCTCTCCGGCGTCCCGCGCCGCCACGCGGGCTCGGCGTCGGGCCTGATCAACACGGTCAACCAGTTGGGGATGGCGCTGGGTCTCGGCCTGGTGTCGGTGGTGTTCTTCGGCGCGATGGACGAGCCGACGGCCCCTCAGGAGGCGGGCCCGGCGTTCGCGGGGGCGTTCGAGAACGCGATGTGGTGGGTGATCGCGATCCTGGGAGTGGTGTACGCCCTGCTCTTCGCCCTCCCGAAGCGCAACCCGGCGGAGGAGCCGGAGCCGACCGCGGCGGCGGAGCAGAAGGAAGACCTGGTAACCGTCTGACCACGCCGCCACCACGGACCGGGGTGCAGCCCAACAGGGGCAGCACCCCGCTCCGCTGCGCGGGGGCGGTTTCCCCGGTTCCGGCCGCCGTCGAAGTCGCCTTCCGGGGCTCTGGTGCCTCGCTATGCTGCCTCGGTGAGCGTTGCCATGCGTGTCGGCTTGATCTCATTCGGTGCCCGGGAGTTCGCCACCCTGCACGAGGTCTGCGTGGAAGGCGGCCACACCCCCGTCGTCTACGCCTACTCCCGTTCCATGCGCCCCAGATCGGCGACCGATCCAGCCGCCGCCGATACCGCGGGGCGCATCGCCGCCGCGCTGCCCGCGGGAATCGACCTGCTCTTACCCGGAAGCTCCGAAGGGCTCGGGACAGCCCTCGGCGGATACGGTCTCGATCTCCTGGTCTGCTTCGGCTTCTCCTGGCGGCTGCCCCCGGCGGTTCTCTCGGTCCCCCGCTACGGCGTCGTCAACGTCCACTGCTCGATGCTGCCCGAGTACCGCGGGCCTGCCCCCGTGCTGTGGGCGATCCGGAACGGCGATCCGAAGCTCGGTGTCACGGCCCACCGCATGAACGAGGAGTTCGACGCCGGCCCCGTCCTCGCCCAGGAGCGCACGGTCCCCATCCCGGACGACGCGACGCCCGAAGCGCTGTGGCCCCGGCTCGCGGAGTCGCTCCGACGGGTGCTCGCCGTCGCACTGGAGCGTGCGGCGGACCCGTCCGCCGGTGAGCCGCAGTCAGATCGTGGCGCGACTTACGCGGGGCTCATGGAGGAGGAGTTCTCCGTCATCGACACCGCGCGCACTGCTCACGAAGTGCACAACCAGGTACGGACGCACCGGTACATCGGCCCGGGCCGGGGCCCGGTCGCGATCGTCGGAGGGCAGCGCATGAAGGTGTTACGGACCAGCCTCACGCCCGCCGACGGACCCCGCCTGGACTGTGCGGACGGGCCCCTGTGGATCGCCGAGTCCGCACCTGCGGAGTAGCTCCGCACCACGGGGACGTTCCTCAGGAAGCTTCGAGCCGCGCGGCCACCCGCTCCGCCAGCGCGCTCGCCTCCGGGTCGTCGAACCGGCCCAGCGCGCCGGCCGCCTCCTCCCAGACCGTACGGGCCGGCTCCCCCAGCCGCCCCAGCACCTCCGCCAGGTTCACCAGCGCATGCGCGAGCTGCCAGTGGGCGTCGGCCTCGCGAAACCGCTCGATGGCGTCGCGATGGAGACCGGCCGCCTCCTCCAGGCGGCCGAGCGCACCGCACGCCTCGCCCGCGATGTCCAGCGCAGTGGCCTCGCGGGCGGTGTCGCCGAGGCGTTGCTGCACGGCCGCCGACTCGCGGGCCAGTCGCAGGGCGTCCGCCGCGCGGCCGCGTGCAAGTGCGACGCGGGCCGACTCGGCCAGCCAGTGGCCCTGCCAGAGCCGGTTGTCCTCCGCCGCGGCCAGGGACAGCGCTTCGGCGATCGCACGCGCGGCGGCCCCGGGGTCGCCGGATTCCCGCCGGGCCCGGCTGAGCAGCCACAGCGCGTTGCCCACCCCGAAGTGGTCATCGAGGTCCCGGAAATCCGCGAGCACCTGCTCCACGAGCATGCACGCGTCGCCCGCGCGGCCGGCGTCGCACAGCGTCTCCGCGAGGTTGGTACGTATCAGGGCCGTCCAGCGGCGTTCGCCGAGGCTGCGGAACATCTCCGCGGCTTCAGCGAAGCGGAGTTCGGCTTCGTCCAGGCGGCGGCGCCGGAGCCCGAGGAGCCCGAGGGCGTTGGCGGACACCGCCATCCCGTGGACGTCGCCGAGCCGCCGCCGGATGGCCAGCGCGCCCCGGTGGCACTCCTCGGCCGCCGCCAGCCGCAGTCTCTGGAACTCGGCCTTGCCCAGGTTCTCCAGCGCCTCCGCCTCGCCGGCCTCCTCGCCCGACGCGCGGGCGGCGTCGACGGCGATCCGGGCGGTGGCGCCCCACTCGTCGAAGGCGTTCTGGTGCATGTAGATCGCCCGGAGCACGACGGCCAGGCGCCAGGCGATGCCGAAGGCACCGGCGTCGGCGGCGGCGCGCGTGGCGGTGACGAGGTTGGCGGACTCCGTCCGGTACCAGCGGAAGGCGGACTCGTAGCCGTCGAAAGCGGGGGCGGGGTCCGGGGCCGGGACGTAGTCGTCGAGAGGCCAGCGGTCGTAGGGCGCGATGGCCCGCTGCGCCGCGTCCGCGGTGTGGAGATACCAGGCGACGCAGCGCGCGAGGACTGCGCTCCGGTCGTTCTCGCTCTCCTCCCGGCGCACCAGTTCGGCCGCATAGGCGCGCACCAGGTCGTGGAACTCGTAGCGTCCGCCGGGGCGCCGCTGCAGCAGATGGGCGCGCATCAGCGTCTCCAGCAGCGGCTGTACGCGCGCGGGTTCCAGGCCCGCCAGGACGGCCGCGGCCGCCAGCCCGAACTCGTTGCCCGGGTGCAGGCCGAGGAGCCGGAACAGCCGGGCCGCGGACGGGGGCAGCGCCCGGTAGGACCACTCGAACACGCTGCGCATGGCATCCGTTCCCTCCTCGTTCCCTTCCCCTGGGTCGGCGGTGAGCACGGTCCACCGCGCCGATTCGTCGCGTAACTCGTCGATCAGCTCGCGGAGGGAGATCGCCGGACGGCCCGCCGCGCGTTCCGCGGCGATACGGAGCGCCAGCGGAAGTCCACCGCACATCCCGGCCAGTTCTGAGAGATCGGCGCCCTCGTCTCCGGTCCGCTCGTCGGCTGTGGTGGCACGCAGCAGGGTGACGGCGTCGTCCGCGGGGAACGTCAGCACCCGTATGCGCATGGCGTCGCCGTGGGTCACCAGACCGGTGAGGTCGTCCCGGCTGGTGACGAGCACGAGCGAGGCGGCGGTGCCCGGCAGCAGCGGCCGCACCTGTGCGCTGTGGGCGGCATTGTCGAGAAAGATGAGCATGCGGCGCTCCGCCGTCAGCGAGCGGAACAGGGTCTCGCGCCGCTCGCGTACCGCCGGCACCTGCGCGGCGGGAATGCCCAGGTCTTCGAGGAAGTGACCGAGCACCTGCTCCGGGGCCGCCGGAGCCTCGGCGGCGTAGCCGCACAGGTTGGCGTACAGCTCCCCGCCGGGGAAGTGTCCCTGCGCGGCATGGGCCCAGTGCAGCGCGAGCGAGGTCTTGCCGACCCCGCCGGTACCGGTGAGCGCCGCCACGCGCGACGTACGCGACCGGGCCGTGTCCTCCGCGAGGAGGGAGTCCAACCGGGCCAGCTCCCGGGACCGGTTGACGAAGTGTCCGGCACCGCCGCGCAGTTGATGCGGGACGATAACCGGCGTCGCCTGCCCGTGCTGATGGAGGTGCAGGCCGCCGCTGATGTCCCGGGCCTGGACGACGGCGTGGGCGACGGTCTCGCCCCCGACCCGGTTGACGTGCCCCGGCTTACCGTCACCGCCCATCGCTACGTCTGGGCGGGTGGGGGCGGCAGGTGCGCAACGTGTCCGTCGAACCAGTCGAGCAGGGGCTCCCCGGCTTGATAGAGCTCCTGGATGAAGCTCTGGCAGCGCAGGATGAGGTCACGGTCGACAAACTTCCGCGCGGCTTCCAGCACGCCCCGTTCGTCGTACACGGCCTCGTACATCACGTGTTCACCGAGGGTGTAGATCTCGGGGAGCGGGCCGTCAGACTCGTACTGGACGACCTTGTCCGCGTCGATGACGTGGATCCGCCCACCGGTTTCACTACGGACCCGCAGGGCATGCAACTCCCACTGCATGTACGGGCTCAGTGGCTCCTCCACCACCCGGATCCGCCGGGACGTGAAGCCGTGCTCCCGGCCCTTCTGGTGACGCCGCGTCAATTCCTCGCGCCCCGCGTCCAGCAGGCGCAGGGATTCCGCCCAGTCACCGCGGGCGAACGCCTCCCAACTGTCATAGCCCGGTTCCTGGAACGTCTGCTGCCGCTCCAGCTTCCAGAACCCGAGGTCGGCACTGCGCCAGTAGTGCTTCTCGAAGTCGGCGTAGTAGGGGGCGAGTGGCATGCGCTCACTCGTCGCACCGTCGAGCAGGCTACTCATCCGGGATATCCGTCTTCGCAGCGATGACCGTCGCCCGCGGGATGACGACCAGGCGCTCACCCGGGTCGACGCTCACCCCGTCCGGAAGCCGCCCGTGGTAATCCGTGGTCAAGTCGGTACCGATGACGGCGACATCCCCGTTTTCCAGCTCCCACACATCCGGGCAACTGGCGTCACCGGAGGTCTGGCCTAATTCATGCGACGACTTCCCTAAGCGCCGTGCGAACGCCGCCGCCGGGTCGGCTTCCCACCTCGTGTCCATGTCCCCTCCATGTGTGAAACAACCGGGGGGAGCCTACCACCGAAAGACCCCACTCGACTACTCTCCGTAATTGTCGGGCGTACGTCGCCGGCCCTCACGACGCCCCTCCCGTCACTTTCGCCAACTCCTCCGGGCGCGGGCCGTCTTCCGTTCCGCCGGGGTCGTCGCGGGGTTCCACTGCCAGGTGGGGGAGGTGGCGGTCGAGCCAGGTGGGGAGCCACCAGTTGGCGGGGCCTAACAGGTGCATCAGGGCGGGGACCAGCATCGTGCGGATCACGAAGGCGTCCAGGGCCACCGCGCCGGCCAGGCCGATGCCCGCCATCACGCCCTCCAGGTCGCCGCTGAGGACGAACGCGCTGAAGACGCAGATCATGATGAGCGCCGCCGCGTTGATGACCCGGCTGGACTCCGCGAGCCCGACGCGGACCGCCCGGGCGTTGTCGCCGTGGTGGACCCACTCCTCGTGCATGCGGCTGACCAGGAAGACCTGGTAGTCCATCGACAGGCCGAAGAGCATCGCCAGCATGATGACCGGCAGGAACGCCGTGATCGGCACCTCGCGGCCCAGGCCGAAGAGGTCGCTGCCCCAGCCCCATTGGAAGATCGCCACCAGGGCGCCGAACGCCGCCGCCGCGGCGAGCAGGTTCATCACCGCCGCCGTCAGCGGTACCACCACCGAGCGGAACGCGACCAGCAGCAGGACGAAGCCCAGCGCGACGATGATGCCGACGAAGAGCGGCAGCTTGCCGGTGATGACAGAGGCGAAGTCCTTGTTGATCGCCGTGACCCCGCCGACACGGACGTCCAGCGAGGTGCCCTCCTCGGCCGCCGGGATGACCTCGTCCCGTAGCCGGTCGATGAGCTGGTCGGTCGCCTCGTCCCGCCCGCGAACAGCACCGCGCGCCCGGCGGTGTCCAGGGCCCCTACCGCGGAGTCCTCCACCCTCAAGCCGCGGTGCAGCCCCGTGCGGTGCCGGGTGACGATGAAGAGCGCGTAGTCGATCGAGACGCCGAGGCCGATGAGGCTGCCGAGGAGGGTGGTGGCTTCGGCGAAGTCCGTCGTGTGGCTGAGCAGCGTGACCGTCATCAGGCCCGTGCCGATGCCGAAGACGGCGCAGACGATCGGCAGCAGCATCGCGAAGAGCGAGCCGAACGCGATCGACAGGATGACCGCCGCCGCGACGATGCCCGTCACCTCCGCGAGCCCGCCCGGCGCGCCCTGTACCGCCTGGATCGCCTCGCCGCCCAGCTCGACCTGGAGTCCGTCGACATCACCGGCCGCGGCCTGCGCGGTGCCGATGACCTCCTCGACGTTCTCCTTCTCCAGGTTCATGGCCTGCTCGGTGAACGTCACCTGCGCGTACGCGATCCGCCCGTCCTCGCTGATCTGCCCGCCGCCTGCGGGCGCGTACGGGCCGGCGACCCGGCCGACCTGCGGGACGTCGGCGATGCCGGCCAGCGCCTCCGTCATGCGCGCGCGGATCTGCGGGTCGCGTACCGAGGCGCCCTCCGGTGCCCGCCAGACGACGCTGTCGGTGTCCCCGGAGGTCTGCGGGAAGGACGCGCGCAGAAGGTCGACCGCCTCGGCGGACTCGGTGCCGGGCAGTTCGAAGTCGTTGGCCCAGCGGCTACCCGCGGCCTGAGCGGCGACGGCGGTGCCGAAGAGGGCGCACACCCACAGCAGCAGGACGACGTAGCGGTGGCGGAAACAGAATCGGGCCAGTGCGGCCACGGCGGGGCTCCTCGGCTCGGCGACGGGGAGTGAGGGCTTCAGCGTCACCGCGGCGGCCGGGGCGTACCCAGGGCCCTCAAGGATCCCGCAGGGGCTTCACACCGAACTCTCAACCCGCGCGTCCGCCAGCGGCAGCCGGATGGTGACGGCCATGCCCGCGCCGGGCGCGGTGTCGAGCGCGACCTCGCCGTCGTGCGCCTCGACCACCGCCCGCACGATCGACATGCCCAGGCCGCTGCCGCCCGCGACCCGCGCGCGCCCCGGGTCGGCGCGGAAGAACCGGTCGAAGATGCGCGCCGCGTCCTCCGGCCGCATGCCGGGCCCGGTGTCGGCGATGCGCAGGACGGCGGCGCCGTCGCCGGTGGCGGCGGAGAGGGTGCAGGCGGCGTCCTCGGGGGTGTGGGTGCGTACGTTGGCGAGGAGGTTGCCGAGGACCTGGCGCAACTGGGCCTCGTCGCCGACGACCACCGCGGGCGCCGCGGCCTCGGCCGTCACGGGGCGGTGCGGCTGCTGCGCGCGCAGGTCGGCGGCGGCGTCGCGGACGAGGGCGGCGAGGTCGACGGGGGCGCGGTCGCGGGCGGGGTGCTGGTCGAGGCGGGCGAGGGCGAGGAGTTCGTCGACAAGGCGGCTCATGCGCTCGGCCTCGGCGCCGACGCGGGTCAGGGCGCGTTCGGCCTCGTCGTCGTCGAGGATGCCCTTGTCGTAGAGCTGGAGGTAGCCGAGCACGGTCGCCAGCGGGGTGCGCAGCTCGTGCGAGGCGTCGGCGAGGAACTGCCGCTGCCGCGCGGCGGCTTCCTCCCGGCTGGCCATGGCGCCCTCGACCTGCTGGAGCATGGCGTTGAGCGCGTCGCGCAACTGCTCGACCTCGCTGCCGCCGGGCGGCGAGGTGTCGACCCGGCGCGACAGGTCGCCCTCGGATATCGCGGACGCGGTCTCGACCATGTCCTCAAGGGGGCGCAGCCGGCGGCGGGCGGCGTGCGAGGAGACGACGGCGAGGAGCAGCAGGAGCAGGGCGCCGAAGACGGCTTCCATGACGAGGAGTTTCCGTACGGCGTTGCGCACCCCGTCGTAGCGGGTGGTGCTGATGGCGTACGAACCGTCGTCGAGGCGGGCGACGGCGGCGCGGTAGTGGTGGCCGCCGGCCGCGATGCTGGTGAGGTCCCCCGAGTCGGCGAGGGCGCCGGGGTCGTCGAGGGAGTCGGCTATCTCGCGGGAGAGCCGCTGGTCGTCACCGCCGATGAGCGGGCAGGTGGGCCGGAGTTCGCCGCGGGAGTCGAGGAGGACGAAGGGGTCCTCCTCGCCGGAGGAGCCGAAGCCTTTGTCGTCGGACGCGCCGAAGGCGTCGGCGAACCGGCACACCTGCTCCAGGGCGGTGACGCTGAGCGGTCCCGAGACGAGGGTCTCGCGGTCCTGGCGCACGGTGGCGTCGACCTCGCCGACGAGGATGGTGTACGTACCGAAGAGGCTGCCGCAGGCGGCGGCGAGGAGACCGGCGGCGAGGATGACGACGTTGGTGACGGAGAGCCGGTTGCTGAGGGAACGGGGGAACCGCTTCACGGCGGCGGCCCGGCGGGCGCTGCGGAATCCCCGGCTCCTGCCGGACCCGCCGGTCCGGCCTGCTCGTCGGGCCCGTCGGGCCCGTCAGACCCGTCAGGCCCGTCCGGTCCTACGGGGCGGAGTCCGTAGCCGACGCCGCGGCGGGTCTCGATGAGCGGCGGACCGAGGGGGTCGAGCTTGCGCCGCAGATAGCTGATGTATGTCTCCACGACCGTCGACTCCACCGCGGTGTCGAACTGCCAGACGCTGCGCAGCAACTGCTCCTTGGTGAGGATGCGGCCGGCGTTGCGCATGAGGTGGCGCAGCAGGTTGTACTCGGTCGGCGTCAGTTCCACGGGCGCACCCCCGCGCCGTACGGTGAACGTCGCCTCGTCCAGCTCCACGTCCCCGTGCCGCAGCACCCCGCCCGCGGGCGCCCGCCCCCGGGTCCTGCGCAGCACGGCACGCACCCGGGCGACGACCTCGTCGACGTTGAACGGCTTGGTGATGTAGTCGTCCCCGCCGAGCGCGAGCCCACCGAGCACGTCGGCGGGCGCGTCCCGGGCGGAGAGGAAGATCACGGCGGGCTCGTCCCCGCCCGCCCGCAGCTCCCGGCAGACCTGCCAGCCGCTGCCGTCGGGGAGCATGACGTCGAGGAGGACGAGGTCGGGGGCGTGGCTGCGGGCGAGTTCGAGCGCGCGCCCGGCGGTGGGCGCGGCGCGCACGGCGAAGCCGTGGAAGCGGAGGGTGATCTGCAGGATGTCGGCGATCCCGGGATCGTCCTCGACCACGAGAACGGACTGCCCCACCGCACTACGCTCTGCCGCGCCGCTCATGGCCCCAGTATCGGGGCGGCGGACGGGCACACCGCGGGGAGGGATGTTGGGAGTTCCCTGTGAGAAGCTTGGCCGCGTACAACATGTATGCGTACACACGCAGAGAGTGGACAGTACTCGTCACCTTCCGTGAGCGTGGTCACACGCAACGGGAGGGTCGCCGCCTGCCCCGAGGCCGTTCACGTCCGCGACTCCACGGACAAGGCCGGGCCCCGCCTCACCTTCACCCCGACGCCTGGGCCGCCTTCGTCGCCTACGCCCGCAGCGCGGCCGAGGCCGCCCAGCCGGAAGCAGGTCATGTGGCTCCCACGCCGGCGCGCCTCGGACATCGCCCTGCCGGGCAACGACTTCTGGCTCTTCGACGGCCGCCTGGTGCGCTGGAACCAGGAAAACCCGATCCGGGTCAGAATCGTCCAGCCGTCCGGAATCGCCTTGCACCTCGAGGCGTTCGGGCATCTCCGCCAGCTCGCCGTCTACGGTGCCGAGGCGCGGGCTGATACTCAAGGCCATCGAGGCACTCGGCTAAGGGCGGTGGTCAGGGTTCCTTGTCCTCGCGGGCGGCCAGTCGGCCTGCCAGCAGCATGAGGCCCAGGCCGATCGCCACGCCGCATGCCGTCCACAGCACGCGGTAGCCCTCGACGGTGTAGTTCGCGGGCTGCGGGAGGCTGACCAGGATGAGCACTCCCGCGGCGAGTGCGGCGCAGTAGAGCGCGTGGTTCCAGTAGCGGACCGCCGCCGCGTGCATCAGCAGGACGAGCGCCACCACTTCGAGCACCCGCGTCACGGCGAACAGCTTGGTCCCGGTCTCACCCGCGGGCAGCAGGATCAGCAGCGAGGCCGCGGCGGCGCCGAGCAGTGCGCCGACGAGGCGCTGCGCGGTGAAGAGCGTGGTCTGCTCCAGCGCCGGCTTCATCGCGATGACGGTCGCGAGCGGGATCCAGTAGCCGTACGAGAGGTCGAGGCCGAAGCCCAGCGCGCAGGCCGCGGCGACGGCTCCGGCGCGGATCACCGCGAACGTGAGCACCGGCCAGGGGGGAAGCTGGGGCCGGGTGCCGGCGGGCGTGTCCCCGGCGGGCCCCTTCCCCGCGGGCGCCTCCCCGGCGGGCGCGTCACCGCCGGGCGCGTCACCGCCGGGTCCGTCACCGCCGGGCGCGTCACCGGCACGTGCGTCATCGGCGGGCCCGTCCCCGCCGGGTGCGTCCGACGTCTCGCGGGGGCCGTTCCCTCGGCCGCGGGCCAGCCACCCCGCCGTCGTCACCGCGAGCCACAGTGCCGCCCCTCCCGCCCACGCGACCACCTGGGCCCACGTGTGGCTGGTGGGGCCGGAGTGGTGGTCGAGCTGGAACGAGAGCGCAAGTGCGGCGATGAACCAGATGTTGAGCAGCAGGGCGGTCGCGAACCTGCGCGTTCCGTACGCGACCGCCAGTCCGGCCACGAGCGTGACCGCGAAGCCGGAGAGGACCAGCCAGCCCCAGCCCGCGCCCCCCAGGGCGAAGCCCCACGCGGTCAGTCCCGCGCCGATCAGGGCGTAGACGGAGACCCGCGCCGCGCGGTGCTCGAACCTCCCGCCACGGTCGTCCAGCACCGCGAGCAGCAGGCCGGAGAGCGCGCTGAGGAGGTACTGCTCGTGCCCGATCGCCCAGAAGACCACCAGCGGCACCAGCGCGAGGTCCAGGAAGAGGATCGCCCGCGGCAGGTCGAGTCCCCGGGCGTCGACCCCGAACACCTTGGACAGCTCACTCACGGCCTCCTTCCGGATGACCGAGGTCTCCTTCGGAGTGCTGGAACCCGCCATGAACGCCTCGCTGTCTGGTCTCCGGAGATGCCGCTGCGGTCCCGCATTCTCCGTTCCCGCGGTGAGCGTCACGAACGGACGCGCAGGCCACGGCCACATGAGGCTCTGTTACCAGTCGTACGGCGGAGGCGGGGCGGAGGCGGACACCGGGGGGCAGGGGGCACAGCCGCGCCCCCTGCCCCGTGCGACGGGGCGACGCGGTCAGGCGGTCAGCGTCTCGCGGAGCTGCGTCAGGCCCCAGTCGAGGTCTTCCTTGGAGATGACCAGCGGCGGGGCGATGCGGATCGTGGAGCCGTGGGTGTCCTTGACCAGGACCCCGCGGGCCATCAGCTTCTCCGAGAGCTGCCGCCCCGTGCCGTGCGCCGGGTCGATGTCGACGCCCGCCCACAGGCCCCGGCCGCGTACCTCCCGGACCGCGCCCGTGCCCGTCAGCAGGCCCAGTTCGCGGTGGAGGTGGTCGCCGAGTTCCGTGGCGCGCTGCTGGTACTCGCCGGTGCGGAGCATCGCGATGACCTCCAGGCCCACCGCGCACGCCAGCGGGTTGCCGCCGAAGGTGGAGCCGTGCTCGCCGGGGTGGAAGACACCCAGGATCTCGCGGCTCGCGACGACCGCCGAGACGGGGACCACGCCGCCGCCCAGGGCCTTGCCGAGGATGTAGACGTCCGGCACCACGCCCTCGTGCTCGCACGCGAACGTACGGCCCGTGCGGCCCAGGCCCGACTGGATCTCGTCGGCCATGAACAGCACGTTCCGGGCCGCGGTCAGCTCCCGTACGCCCGCCAGATAGCCCGGCGGCGGCACCAGCACGCCCGCCTCGCCCTGGATCGGCTCCAGCAGCACGGCGACCGTGTCCTCGTCGACGGCCGCGTCCAGGGCGGCCAGGTCGCCGTACGGGACGATGGCGAAGCCCGGCGTGTACGGGCCGTAGTCGGCGCGGGCCTCGGGGTCGGTGGAGAAGCTGACGATGGTGGTCGTACGGCCGTGGAAGTTGTTCTCCGCCACGACGATCTTCGCGCGCCCCTCCGGCACGCCCTTGACGCGGTAGCCCCACTTCCGGGCGGTCTTCACCGCGGTCTCGACGGCCTCCGCGCCCGTGTTCATCGGCAGCACCATGTCCTTGCCGCACAGCTCGGCGAGCTGCGCGCAGAACTCCGCGAAACGGTCGTGGTGGAACGCGCGCGAGGTCAGCGTCACCCGGTCCAACTGGGCGCGGGCGGCGTCGAGGAGGCGGGAGTTGCCGTGGCCGAAGTTGAGGGCCGAGTAGCCGGCGAGCATGTCCAGGTAGCGGTTGCCCTCGACGTCGGTCATCCACGCGCCTTCGGCGGTGGCGACGACCACGGGCAGGGGGTGGTAGTTGTGCGCGCTGTGGGCGTCGGCCGCGGCGATGGCTGCGTCGGTTCGCGTCACGGGATCTCCGTTCCGTTGCGCCGTGAAGGGCGGTGCGGGCGGGGCAGGGGTGGTGCCCCTGTGTCTATCTTCGCTCGGATGATGGACGAAGGATCCATCACCGGCGGGCGCGCCCGCTAGGGTGGAACCGCGTGCGGCGACTGGCGAACGTGGAACGGACCACGGGGAAGCCGCGCGGCGCAGCAGCCGAGTGGTGCCGCCCGCCTGGGTGCCCCGGGTCCGACACAGACTCGACCCGGAGGGACACACCATGGCTCCCGCCCATCCCGCCCTTGCGCGGACCGACCCCGAGCTGGCCGCCCTCGTCGCCGCCGAGGAGCAGCTCCAGACCGACACGCTGCGGCTCATCCCCAGCGAGAACTACGTTTCCGCCGCCGTGCTCGAAGCCACCGGCACCGTGCTCACCAACAAGTACAGCGAGGGCTACCCCGGCAAGCGCTACTACGAGGGCCAGCAGAACATCGACCCGATCGAGACCCTCGCCGCGGACCGGGCCAACGCCCTCTTCGGCTCCGAGCACGCCAACGTGCAGCCGTACTCGGGCTCCCCCGCGAACCTCGCCGCCTACCTCGCCTTCGCCGAGCCCGGCGACACCGTGATGGGCATGTCCCTGCCGCACGGCGGGCACCTCACCCACGGGTGGAGCGTGTCGGTGACCGGCAAGTGGTTCCGCAGCGTGCAGTACACGGTGGGGCGCCAGGACGGGTGCATCGACTTCGACGAGGTACGGGACCTGGCGCGCGCCGAGCGCCCGAAGATCATCCTGTGCGGCGGCACCGCCATCCCGCGGACCATCGACTTCGCCGCCTTCGGCGAGATCGCCCGCGAGGTCGGCGCCGTGCTCGTCGCCGACGTGGCGCACATCGCCGGGCTCATCGCCGGCGGCGCGCACCCCTCGCCCGTACCGCACGCGGACGTGGTCACGACGACCACGCACAAGACGCTGCGCGGCCCGCGCGGGGCGATGATCCTGACCCGCGCGGAGCACGCGCGCGCGATCGACCGCGCCGTCTTCCCCGGCCTCCAGGGCGGGCCGCACAACCACACCACGGCCGCCATCGCGGTGGCGCTGCACGAGGCGGCGCAGCCGTCGTTCCGGGAGTACGCGGCGGCCGTGGTCGCCAACGCGAAGGAGCTGGCCGCGCGGCTCGCGGAGCGGGGCTTCTCGCTGGTCTCGGGCGGCACGGACAACCACCTGATCCTCATCGACCTCACCGGCAAGGAGGTCCCGGGGAAGGTGGCGGCGAAGGCCCTGGACCGGGCGGGCCTGGTGGTCAACTACAACACCGTCCCGTACGACCCGCGCAAGCCGTTCGACCCGTCGGGCATCCGGCTCGGCACGCCGTCGCTGACGTCCCGGGGGCTCGGGACGGCGGAGATGGCGCAGGTGGCGGAGTGGATCGACCGGGGGGTGGCGGCGGCGCGGACCGGCGGCGCGGAGGCGGATGTGGCGCTGAAGGGGATCAGGGGCGAGGTGGCGGAGCTGATGGGGGCGTTCCCGGCACCGGGGCTGGCGGTGGGCTGACCCCGGGACGCCGGTGGCCGGTCCGTGGCGGCCGGCCTTCCCGTTGCGGCCGGCCTTCTCCGGAGCCCGCGCCGCATGGCGCGGGCTCCGGCGGGCCTCAGCCGTCGAGGTCCAGGAGTACGCCGCGGGAGCCGGCCGGTGCCCTCCGGTGGCGGCGGTACAGGCGGGGTGCGGCGGTGGCCAGGAGGGCACCGGCGGCCAGGCCCGGCAGGGCCCACCACCAGTTGGTGCCGGGCCCCGCGTCCGGGCCGGCGGCGGCGGTCGCCTCGCGGCGGGCGGCCCGGTCCGTGTCCGCGGCCGCCCGCCCCTCCCCCGGGTCCGCCCCCTCGTCGGCGGCCGGCTCCGGCGGGCCCCCGGCCTCCGATGCGGCGGCGTCGGTGCCGAACTGCGGCGGCATGTACCACCCGCTCTGCTCCTCCGGCCGCTCCGCGACCCCCAGCCGGCCGAGCAGCGAACCGAGCCGCCCCGGGTGCTCCACCCGCCGCCAGGTCTGCGCGGTCACCGCGTCCCCGCCGGTGCCCCTGCTGACCACCGCGCCGCCGCGGGCGTCCGGGTAGACGGTGTCGACGCGCCACGCGTGGACGTCGTGCTGAAGCCACGTCACCGTGATCCGCCGCGCGTCCGCGCCGCCGAGGCCGGCTTCGGTGAGCACCGGGTCGACCCGTTCGCCGGCGTCGCCGATGGCCTTGTCGAGGGCGGCGTAGTCGGGGTGGGTGGCGTACAGGGCGGCGGCCTCGCCGCTGCCGCCGTTGACGAGCAGGACGCTCGTCGGACCGCCCGCGGCGGCCGGTGGGGCGAGGCCCAGAACGAGCCCGAGGGCGGCGAGGACCGCGGCGGCGGCCGCGGCGAGGCGGTGCGTGCGGCGGGTGTGCCGGCGGGTGGGTCTGCGCATGGCGTCGCTCCGTTGTCCGGTCGGTGTCCGGCCGCGGCCGGTGGCGTACGAACCGGGCCCGCTCCCGTACGAACCGGGCCCCGCCCTCCGTACACCGCGACCGGCGCCCCGGTTCCGCACGCCCCGCCTCACGACACGGACTCCGCGAGGCGCAGGGCCTCCTGCTTGGCCGGGACGCCTTCGAGTCGGAGGGTCAGCCCGTCCGGGCCCTGCCAGAGGAGGGTGGGGCCCGCGGTGCGGACGGTACGGGTGTACGTGCTGCCGCCCGGGGCGCGCAGGAGCAACTCCAGGCGGTGCGCCTCGGGGAACCAGAGCGCCGTGCCGGTGCCGACCTGCTCCCACTCCGGCGGCACCGGCGACGTCTTGCCGACGAGCGGGTCGAGCGTCCCCCGGAACGCATCCAGCCGCACCGCGTCGCCACCCGCCCCGCGCCCGGCCGCCCAGCACAGCGACACCATCCGTCCGTCCGCCGAGACGCCCGCCGCGTCCGGCGCCCCCAGCCTGGGCGGCACCGGCGGCCGGAAACCCGCGCGGCGGGCGGCGGCGTCGAGGGTCAGCGCGCCGCAGCCCGGGACGGCACCGGGGGGCGGGGCGCCGGGGCCGGACGGCGCCGAGGACGGCGCGGTCCGTACCGCGACGCCGCCGAAGTCGAAGAACGACGCCACCCCCGCCCGTACGGGGGCCGCCAGCACCAGCCCCACCAGCACCGCCGCGAACCCGGCGAGCAGCACCCGCCGCCGCCCCCGCACCCGGCGCCGTACCCGCGCCCGCCACCCCGCGACGGGCACGGGCTCCCCCGCGACCCGCCCCATCACCCCCGCGACGACCCCCTCGACGTCCACCCCGGTCCCGCCGGCCGTCTCCGCCCGAGCCACCGGACCACCGCCGGGCGCCCCCGCGCCGCCCCCGGCCGGCGACCGCGCCAGAGCGCGCAGTTCCTCCTCCAGCCCCTCAAGCCCTTCCGGCTCACGCCCCACCGGCCCCGCCCCCTTCCGGCTCCCCCGCGGCCGCGCCCCCGCGGCCCCGTCCCCCGCGACCCCGAACCCCGCCGGCCGCCCCGTCCCGCAGCCCGCCGTCCTCCCCCAGCAGCCGCGCCAGCTCCCGCAGCGCCCTGCTCAGCCGGGACTTCACCGTCCCCCGCGCCACCCCCAGCGCCGCGGCCGTCTCCGCCTCGTCCAGGTCCAGCAGGTACCGGTGGATCACCACCTCCCGGTGCCGCTCCCGCAGCGCCCGCAGCGCCGTCACCAGCTCCTCCCGCCGCTCCACCGCCAGCGCCCGCCCCGCCAGGTCCTCCGCGGCCACCCCCGCACCGCCCGCCCCCGTCGCGCCCGCCAGCGCGCCCGCGCGCTCGGTCGTCGCCCGGCGCCTGGCCGCGGCGCGCACTGTGTTCTTGGTCTCATTGGCGACGATCCGCAGCAGCCACGGGCGGAAGGCGGCCCCGTCCCGGAAGCCGCCGAGCGCCCGGTATGCCTTGATGAAGGCGTTCTGCACCACGTCTTCCGCCTCCGCGCCGGCTCCCAGCAGCAGCGCGAGCCGGTGCGCGGTCTCCGCGTGGGCGCGCACCAGTTCCGCGTACGCCTCGGTCTCCCCGTTCCGTACGCGCGCCACCAGCCGCGCCTCGCCCGCACCGTCCCCGCTGATCGCCGCCCCTTCCCCCGCCGCCCACCGGCCCGGCGCACGGACCGCCCGCGGACCGCCGCCGGCGGCCCCCGCACCCTCCCTACACCGCCGGGCCGCAACACGTTCCGCACCTGAGAGAATGAGCCCCATGGCAGCCCCGACCCGTCGCCCCCGCGTGCTCTCCGGCATCCAGCCCACCGCCGGCTCGTTCCACCTCGGCAACTACCTCGGCGCCGTCCGCCAGTGGGTGGCCCTCCAGGAGACGCACGACGCGTTCTACATGGTGGTGGACCTGCACGCGATCACGGTCCCCCAGGACCCCCAGGAGCTGCGCGCCAGCACGCGCCTGGCCGCCGCGCAGCTCCTCGCCGCCGGTCTCGACCCGGAGCGCTGCACGCTGTTCGTGCAGAGCCACGTGCCCGAGCACGCGCAGCTCGGCTGGGTGATGAACTGCCTCACCGGCTTCGGCGAGGCGTCCCGCATGACGCAGTTCAAGGACAAGGCCGCCAAGCAGGGCACGGCCAACACGACCGTCGGCCTCTTCACGTACCCGGTCCTCCAGATCGCCGACATCCTGCTCTACCAGGCCGACGCCGTCCCGGTCGGCGAGGACCAGCGCCAGCACATCGAGCTCACCCGCGACCTCGCCGAGCGCTTCAACACCCGCTACGGCCGCACGTTCACCGTCCCCGCGCCGTACATCCTCAAGGAGACGGCCCGGATTTACGACCTCCAGGACCCGACGGTGAAGATGAGCAAGTCCGCGTCCTCGCCCAAGGGCCTGCTCAACCTCCTCGACGAGCCGAAGTCCTCCGCGAAGAAGATCAAGAGCGCGGTGACGGACACGGACACCGAGATCCGCTACGACCCGGAGGCCAAGCCCGGCGTCAGCAACCTCCTCACCATCTACTCGACGCTCACCGGCGCCACCGTCGCCGAACTGGAGCAGAAGTACACGGGCAAGGGCTACGGTGCGCTCAAGACCGATCTCGCCGAGGTGGTGACCGAGTGGGTGACGCCCTTCCGCTCCCGGACCCAGGAGTATCTGGACGACCCGGAGACCCTGGACTCGCTGCTGGCCAAGGGCGCGGAGAAGGCGCGTACGGTCGCGGCGGAGACACTTGCCGAGGCATATGACAAGGTGGGCTTCCTGCCCGCCAAGCACTGAGGGCCGTGAAGGAGACGCTTGTGGGGACCGTGACGGTCGGTGTATCGATCGCCGTCCCGGAGCCGTACGGCAGCCTGCTGCAGCAGCGCCGGATCGGCTTCGGCGACACCGCGGCCCACGGCATTCCCACGCACATCACGCTGCTGCCGCCGACCGCCGTCGACGCCGCGGCGCTGCCGCGGATCGAGCGGCACCTGGCGCAGATCGCCGAGTGCGGGGTGCCCTTCCCGATGCGGCTGAGCGGTACGGACACGTTCCGGCCGTTGACACCGGTGGTCTTCGTGCAGGTCGTGGAGGGCGCGGCGGCCTGCTCCTGGCTGCAGAAGATGGTCCGGGACGCCTCCGGGCCGCTGGCGAGGGAACTGCAGTTCCCGTACCACCCGCATGTGACGATCGCCCACGACATAGACGAGGCGGCGATGGACCGGGCGGCGGCGGAGCTGGCGGACTTCGAGGCGGCGTGGCCGGTGACCGGGTTCTCGCTGTACGAGCAGGACGCGGAGGGCGTGTGGCGGCTGGAGCGGGAGTTCCGCTTCGGCGGCGACTCGGCGCTCGAGGTGCCGGCGCAGACGCGCTCCGAGCCGGCACCGTCGCCGGGCTGAGGCGGAGCGCCGCACCGAGCGTGCCGCACCGCTTTCCCCACCCTCCCCCTAGATAACCTGGCGTTTCCGGGGCATACGCCGGTTCGTACGGCCAGCCGCGCACCCGGCGGCGGCTTCGGGGGACGCGACGGCAGGAGTGCGGCGTGGAGTGGCTGACCAGGTTGCCCGCCGTCGGCCCGCACCTCGCCCGCCTCATGCGCACCCGCCCCTACCGGGCCTTCGCGTACGTCCAGGCCCGGCACTGGAGCCGGCTCGCCGGGGCCGTGACGTTCAGCAGCTTCGTCGCCCTCTTCCCCCTGCTCACCAGCGCCGCCGCGATCTCCGCCGCCATCCTCAGCGACAGCCGGCGCAAGGACGTCGAGAAATGGATCACCGAGCAGGTGCCCGGCATCTCCGACCGGCTCGACCTCGGCGGCCTCTTCGCGAACGCCGGCACGGTGGGCCTGATCTCGCTGGCCGCGCTCCTGTTCACCGGCGTCAACTGGATCAGCACCCTGCGCGACGCCCTGCGCGCGGTGTGGGACCGGGCCGACGTCTCCGAGAACCTGTTCCTCGGCAAGGGCAAGGACGCCCTCATCCTCTTCGGGCTCGGCGGCACGGTGCTCGTCTCGCTCACCGTCTCGATCACGGCCACGACCGCCGCCGGCGCGGTGCTGGGCGCGATCGGCATCGAGGAGGGCGGCTGGGGCGGCGCGGTGCTGGAGGCGGCCGCGTTCGCCGCCGCCGTGACCGCGGGGTTCCTGCTGCTGGTCTACGTCCTGACCCGGCTGCCCGGAGTCCACCCGCCGCGGCGGCGGGTGGTGGAGGCGGCGCTCGCCGGGGCGGTGGGCTTCGAGCTACTCAAGCTTCTTCTCAGCGGCTACTTCAGCGGCGTCGCCGGACGGAGCGTCTACGGCGCCTTCGGCGTCCCCGTCGCGCTCGTCATCTGGATCAACTTCATGGCCCGCCTCCTGCTCTATTGCGCCGCCTGGACGGCCACGCCCGACGAGGTCGGGAAGCGGCCAGCGGCGGTGGATGACGTAGGCGACGATGGCGAGCAGCGCGACTGAGCCGATCGTGATGGCGAGCGCCGTGCCGACGCCGCCCTCCTCCTCGCCGTCCGCGGCGGTGGGCCTGGCGCCGTCGGAGGCGGACGCCTCGTCGCCGGAGCCCTGGGTGCCGCCGGCGTTCTTTTCGGCGCCCTGATCGGTGTCCTTGCCGGCGGCGTCCTCGTTCCGCATGCCCTCGGGCGGGACCAGCTCGCCGACCGGCTGCACGGCGGGCGCCGCCTTGAAGCCCCAGTCCAGCAGCTTGCCGGCCTCCTTGTAGACGGCGTTCGACTCGCCCTCGTCGGGGTGCATGACGGTGACGAGCAGCACCCGTCCGTCGCGCTCGGCGACGCCGGTGAAGGTGGCGCCGGCGTTGGTGGTGTTGCCGTTCTTGATGCCGGCGATGCCCTTGTAGACGTCCACGTCGACGTCGCCGGTGAGCAGCCGGTTGGTGTTCTGGATCTCGAAGTACTCGCGCTTCTTGCCCTTCTTCCCGCCCGGGAACTTCGCCCGGGGAGTAGCGGCGTACGCGCGGAAGTCCGGGTTCTGCATGCCGGCGCGGGCGAAGAGCGTCAGGTCGTACGCGCTGGACGTCTGCCCCTTCGCGTCGTACCCGTCGGGGCTGACCACGTGCGTGTCCTCGGCGCCCAGCTCGCGCGCCCGCTCGTTCATGGCCTGCACCGTGGCGTCGACGCCGCCGTTCATGGCCGACAGCACGTGCACGGCGTCGTTGCCTGACCGCAGGAAGACCCCGAGCCACAGCTCGCGGACGGTGTAGGTGAGGTTCTCCTTGATGCCGACGAGGCTGCTGCCCGCGCCCATGCCCTCCAGTTCCTCGGCGGCGACCTTGTGCTTCTCCTCCTTGTTGAAGAGGGGCAACAGGGTGTCGGCGAAGAGCATCTTCAGCGTGCTGGCCGGGGGCAGCTTCCAGTGCGCGTTGTGCGCGGCGAGCACCGCGCCGCTCTCGGCGTCGGCGACGACCCAGGACCTGCCGGTGAGCTTCTTCGGCAGCTCGGGGGCGCCGCTGCCGAGATCGACGTGGGTGCCCGGCTGGCCGAGAAGGGTGCCGCCGACGTTCGACATCTGATCGGGCGGCCGCGGCTTGTCGTCCTGGGCCGCGGCGGGCGCGACGCCCCCGAGCGACAGGAGCGTGGCGGCGGCGGCGAGCGCGGCGCCGCGGATAGTCACATGAGATGTCGGCACGTCGCGAACCTACCTGGAGTCGCCCTCGATGTGGACACCGAGGTGCGCTAGTTGGCCGAGGAGCGCCCCCGGATGGGGGCGGTGGGACACGGGAGGGGTCCCGGGCCCCGGTTCTACGCTGAGCGTACGACCGTCGCCGGTGGAGGAGGGGTGGGCATGGGATGGATCAGGGACAGGCTGTTCGGCGGGCGCGCGGGCCGGGGGCGGGGCGGCACGGCGGCACCGCGGGGGGACGGCGACGGTGGCGGGAGTGGCGGCGGGGGCGCCGGCCGCGGTGGTGACGACCTGGTGTGCGACTGCTGCAACGCCGCCGTGGCACGCGCGGACGCGTACTACCTCCCCACCAGGACGGTGATGATCTCCGAGGCCCACTGGGCGGACTGCTTCGCGACGAACAAAGCGGTGTGGGAGATGTTCCTTCCGGAGGACCGGCTGCCGTCCGTGTTCGACGACTTCCTGCGGCAGCACGTCTCCAGCAACACCCCGTGGGCGGTCTGCGAGCGGTGCAGCGAGTTCTTCATCTTCGACCGGGCGGCGGCACGCGCGGACGCGCTGAACGACCACATCTCCGACGACAACGGTGCGGTGGACCCGGCGGGTTGCGTGCTCTTCGCGGCCCTGGGGTGGGAGCGGGTCCACGGCTCGTGGCCGGAGTCGGTGAAGAAGCCGGAGGTCGCCGACGTGTGCGACTTCTGCGAGAAGAAGATGTACGTGGGCGAGATGTGGGGGTTCGCCGCCGAGGAGACGCTGGCGCGGTACGAGGCCAACGGGTTCACCGACCACGACCGCCCGGTCCGCGTGGCCCGTACCAACGAGGAGGGGAAGACCGGCTGGGTCGAGTGCCAGGTATGCCTGGCCCGGAACCTCAACCGGGGCCAGCGGGCGGACTACCGCCCCGAAGGCCGGGATTGGCGCGATCCGCCCGGGACTCCGTGATCTAGGCTGCGGCGATGGCACGTATCGACGATGACGCGGGCGAGGCCGGAGCCCGGGCCGGGGTGAACGACTACGACGCCTACGCCGAGGCGTACGCGGCGGAGAACGAGACCAGCCTCGTCAACGCTCCTACGAGCGGCCCGCGATGCTGGCCCTCGCCGGCGACGTGACCGGCCGGCGCATACTCGACGCCGGCTGCGGCGCGGGCCCGCTGACGGCCGCGCTCCGCGACCGCGGGGCGGTCGTCACCGGTGTCGACGCGAGCGCGGGAATGCTGGCGCTGGCCGCGCGGCGGCTCGGCGACGGCGCGGACCTGCACCGGGCCGACCTCCGCGAGCGCCTGCCGTTCGGTGACGGGACGTTCGACGACGTGGTCGCGTCGCTGGTCCTGCACTACCTGGAGGACTGGGGCCCTACGCTCGCGGAGATGCGGCGCGTGCTCAGGCCCGGCGGGCGGCTGATCGCGTCCGTGGACCACCCCTTCGTCGCGTACACGCACCGGGAGCCGCGGCCCGATTACTCCGCGACCACCAGCTACACCTTCGACTGGAGCTTCGGCGGGCGGACCGTCCCGATGACGTTCTGGCGCAGGCCGCTGCACGCGATGACCGACGCCTTCCCCGCGGCCGGCTTCCTCCTCGCGGTCCTCAGCGAGCCGCGGCCGGATCCGGCGGGACGTGAGCTGCTTCCCGACGCCTACGACGACCTCGCGACCAAGACCTGCTTCCTCTTCTTCACGGCCGAGGCGCCGCCGGCGGCTACCGGGTCCGTTCCCACCCGCTCCGCGTGAGCGCGTACTCGACCTCACCGTGCTCCGAGCCCTCGATCTGCTCCGGCCAGTCGCCCGTGAAGTGCCGTACGAGGGTCAGGCCCGACTTCTCCATCACGCGGCGGGAACCGGCGTTGACGGCCATGGTGTTGGCGGTGACCCGCTCGACGCCGAGGTCCGTGAACCCCTTGTCGATGAGCGCGCGCGAGCCCTCGGTGGCGTAGCCGCGCCCCCAGGCCGACCGGTTGAGCCGGTACCCCAGCTCGATCACGGCGGGACTGTCCGCCTCCACCGGCCGGAACTCGAACCAGCCCAGAAACCCGCCGCCCTTCTCCTCCGCGGCCCAGTACCCGCGGGTCCCCCACGGATAGTCGCGGAGCAGCCGCGGCAGCACCCGCGTCTCGACCGCCTCGCGGCTGGTGGGACGGCCGCCGTTGATGAACCGCATGACGGCGGGATCGCCGTCCAGAGCGACGAGAAGATCGACATCGCCGGCACCGAACGGCCGCAACACGAGCCGCGACGTCTCCAGAAACACACCCACCCCCCGATCCTCACCCGCCCCCCACCACCCCCGCCACCGGATTACCCCCGGGCCCAGGGCCACCGGCGGCGCTACACAGGGTGGCCGGGTGGTGAACGGTTAGCATCGCGGGCACCGCCGTCGAGGTCTGGAGTGCCGCCGTGTCCGTACCGCGCCTCGGGGTCGCCGTCCTGACCATGGGAACGCGCCCCGCCGAACTCGCCGCCCTGCTGGAGTCGGTGGCCGCGCAGAGCGTGCCGGCCGCGCGGGTGGTGGTCGTCGGCAACGGATGCCGGCTGCCGGATCTCGGCGGCGGCGTGACCGCCGTCGAGCTGAGCGACAACCTGGGCGTCTCGGGCGGGCGCAACGTCGCGATCAAGGAACTCCGCGCCTCCGGGGACGTGGACGTGGTCGTCGACCTTGACGACGACGGGCTCCTGGTCGACGAGGAGGTCTTCGCCCGGCTCCGCGACCACTACGCCGCCGACGAACGGCTGGGCGTCGTCAGCTTCCGTATCGCCGACGCCTCCGGCGCCACCCAGCGGCGGCACGTACCCCGGCTGCGGTCCGGCGACCCGATGCGCGGCGGAGAGGTGACCACCTTCCTCGGCGGCGGGCACGCCCTGTCGATGCGCATGCTGGACGAGGTCGGCACCTGGCCCGGCCACTTCTTCTTCACGCACGAGGAGACGGACCTCGCCTGGCGGGCGCTGGACGCCGGCTGGAAGGTCGTCTACGACCCCGAGCTGCTGCTCCAGCATCCGAAGACCTCCCCCGCCCGGCACGCGGTCTACTACCGCAGGACGGCCCGCAACCGCGTGTGGCTGGCGCGCCGGCACCTTCCGCTCCCGCTGGTCCCGGTCTATCTCGGCACCTGGCTGGCGCTGACCCTGGCGCGGGTGCGGTCGGCGGCGGGGCTGCGGGCGTGGTTCGGCGGGTTCACCGAAGGGATGCGGACCGACTGCGGCGGGCGGCGGCCCATGCGGTGGCGGACGGTGTGGCGCATGTCCAGGCTCGGCCGGCCGCCGGTCGTCTAGCCCTCCGGGGGCGGCGTGCGGCCCGGGGGTGAGGGCTCAGAGTGCCCCGGGCGTGGGTTCGTGGGGCGGGGTGCGAGGCTTGTCGCATGTACCTCTCACGCCGTGTCTCCTGGTTTCTGCTCGCCTTCGGCGGGTGGTCCTGGTTCATCTGGATCGCGTTCATCCGGAATCTGTGGAAGGACTCCAGCGGGCTGGCCTTCGAGGACGGCGACCCCACCGGCTACTTCTGGGTGCACCTCACGCTGGCCGTGACGTCCTTCGCGCTGGGGACGGCCATCGGGTGGCTGGGCCTGCGCGGCGTGCGGGCGGGGCGGCGGGCCGGGGAGGGGCCTGCGGGCGGCGGGCACGGCCGGGGGGACGGCGCGGCACGCGCGGGCGGCGCCGCAGGCGCGGGCGGCTCTGACGGTGCCGGGGGCGCCGGCGGGGACGTGCGCGGCGCTGCGGCGCGGGCCGGGAGGTAGGGCCGTGGTCTTCGTGCCGATTGCGATCGGGATGCTGCTCCTCGTCGCCGGGGCGCACTGGTACGTGTGGCGGCGGCTGGTCCGGGACACCATGCGGCGCGGCGGCTGGCCGCGGCGGCTGGCGACGCCGGTCGTGGTGCTGCTGCCGCTGATGGCGTTCGCGACGGTGGCCTCGGAGCGGGCCGGGGCGCCGATGCCGGTGCAGCAGGCGCTGGGATGGCCGGGGCTGATGTGGCTGGCGTTGCTGCTGTATCTGCTGCTGGCGCTGGCGGTGGGCGAGCTGGTAGGGCCGGTGCTGCTGCGGGTGCTGGAGCGGCGGGCGCAGCGGGCCGGCGGTGGTACGGGGGCCGCGGCGCCGGTCGACGAGGCGGAGCGCGAGGCGGCCGTCGCGGCCCTGGCGCAGCAGGTCGCGACGGCGGAGGCGGCGGACGAGGTGGCCGCGGAGGCCGCCGGCGGCGCGGGCGGCGGAGGCGGCGGTAGCGGCGGAGGCGGCGGTACGGGGACGAAGGCGCCGCTGCGGCTCGGGCCGGCCACCGTGGCCGGGGACGAGGGCGCGGCGGGTTCCCAGGGTTCCGCGGACGGCCGCGCCGACGGCGCCGACCCCGCCTCCGCACCGGTGGGCGGCGAGGTGTCGCGGCGGCTCTTCGTCGCCCGTACCGTCGCGATCGGCGCCACCGCCGTCGCCGCCGGGACCGTCGCGTACGGGGCGTACGGCGTGCTCGGCCGCGCGCCCAGGGTCAAGAACGTCACCGTCCCCCTCACCAAGCTGCCCGCGTCCGCCCACGGCTACCGCATCGCCGTCGTCAGCGACATCCACCTCGGTCCCGTCCTCGGCCGCGGTCACACCCAGCGGATCGTCGACACGATCAACGCCCAGCGCCCCGACCTCGTCGCCATCGTCGGCGACCTCGTCGACGGCTCCGTCGACCACCTGGGGACGGCCGCGGAGCCGCTGGGGCAGTTGGCAGCGCCGGACGGCACGTTCTTCGTCACCGGCAACCACGAGTACTTCGCCGGCGCCGACGGCGCCGGCGAGTGGCTCGACCACCTCCGCGAACTCGGCCTGCACCCGCTGGAGAACGCCCGTACCGAGCTGGCCGGCTTCGACCTCGCCGGCGTCAACGACGTCTCCGGCGAGGACGTCGGCAGGGCCCCGGACTTCGCGCGCGCCCTCGGCGACCGCGACACCTCCCGCGCCTCGGTGCTGCTCGCGCACCAGCCGGTGGTGATCCACGACGCGGTGGACCACGGCGTCGACCTGCAGTTGTCGGGGCACACGCACGGCGGGCAGATGTGGCCGGTGACGTACATCGCGGAGGCGGCGAACCCGACGCTGGCGGGGCTGGAGCGGTACGGGGACACGCAGTTGTACGTCACGCGCGGCGCGGGGGCGTGGGGGCCGCCGGTGCGGGTGGGGGCGCCGTCGGACATCACGATCGTGCGGCTGGCGTCGCCGGGGGCGTGAGGGGCGCCCGTATGCGTACGGCCCGCGCCCGCCCCTGCGCGGGACGGGGCCGCACCCCCTACGTCTCCGCCTCCAGCACCCGGCACAGCGCCTCCAGCGCCCCCGGGTACAGGTGGTCCGGCGGCGTCCCGTACCCCACCACCAGCGCCTCCCCCTGCGTCCCCGGCGCCTCCCCCGCCGGGGGCGGCGCGGTGAAGTCGCCGCCCTCCTCCCACGCCGCGTTGCCGTACTCGTACGCCCCCAGCCTGGCCACCGCCAGCCCCTCCCGCGCCGCCCGCGCCAGCACCCGCCGCTCGGTGCTCGGCGGGAGCCGTACGACGGCGTGCAGGCCCGCCGCGATCCCGGTGACTCTCACCCGGGGCGCCCGCCGGGCGAGTTCGGCGACGAGGCGGTCCCGGCGGCGGCGGTAGCGCTGGCGGGCGGCGCGTACGTGGCGGTCGTAGCCGCCGGAGTCGAGGAACTCGGCGAGCGTGAGCTGGTCCACCACCCCCGGCGGCGTACGGCTCAGCGACTGCACCTCGTGCACCCCGCGCAACAGCCGCTCCGGCAGCACCATCCAGCCCAGCCGCAGCGCGGGCGACAGGCTCTTGCTGGCCGTGCCCAGGTGCGCGACGTGCTCCGGGTCGAGGGACTGGAGCGCCCCCACCGGCTGCCGGTCGTAGCGGAACTCGCCGTCGTAGTCGTCGTCCAGCACCACCCCGCCCGTCGCCCGCGCCCAGTCGACGGCCGCCGCGCGCCGGTCGGGGGCGAGGGGGACGCCGGTGGGGAACTGGTGCGCCGGGGTGAGGAGGACGGCGCCGGCGCCGGTCGCGGGCAGGGCGGCGGTGGCGATGCCCTCCTCGTCGTACGGCAGCGGCACCGTCCGCAGCCCGGCGTCGGTGAGGAGGCGGCGGTGCAGCCCGAGCCCGTACGGCTCGACGGCGACCCGCCGGGCGCCCTCGGCCCGCAGCACCTCCGCCAGCAGCCGCAGCCCGCCGGTGAACCCGGCGCAGACCACGATCCGCTCCGGCTCCGCGTACACCCCGCGCGCCCGCGCCAGATACCCGGCGAGCGCCCGCCGCAACTCGACCCGCCCACCGGGGCCCTGGTGGCCGAAGGCCGCCGAGGGCGCCGCGGTGAGCGCCCGCCGCGCGGCGGCGGCCCAGGCGGCGCGGGGGAAGCGGGCGGCGTCGGGGGCGCCGGGGAGGAGGTTGTAGGCGGCCTGCCGGTCGAGGGGGTGGAGCGGCGGCTCGTGCGCACGGGCGTGCGCCCGGGTGGTGACCCGGCGCGCCTCGCTGCGGGCGGCGACGCGGGTGCCGGAGCCCTGCCGGGCGGTGAGCCACCCCTCGGCGACGAGTTCGGCGTACGCGCCGGCCACCGTGTTGCGCGCCACGCCGAGGTCGGCGGCGAGCGCCCGGGACGACGGCAGCCGGGTGCCGGGCGCGAGCCGCCCGGTGCGTACCGCGTCGCGCAGCGACCTGATGAGCGCGGCACCGGCGCCGCGGGTGCCGGCGCGTACGTCGACGTGCAGGTCGAGGGAGCGGTGGAAGTCGCGTAGCTCCGCTGAAGTGGCCCAGGAATCCGACATGGAAATGGACCATACATCTGGGATATGAAGATCTAGCGTGGGAGGCATGACACAGCGTCTCGACCTCTTCGCACTCGCCCCCGACGTCCACCGCGCCCTGGTCAGGGTCGAGCAAGCGGCCAAGAAGGGCCTCGATCCGGTCGTCTGCGAACTGGTGAAGCTCCGCGCCTCCCAGATCAACCACTGCGCGTACTGCATCGACATGCACACGAAGGACGCGCGCGCGGCCGGCGAGACGGAGCAGCGGCTGTACCTGCTGAACGCCTGGGAGGAGGTGCCCCACCTGTACACGGAGAAGGAGCGGGCGGCGCTGGCGCTGGCGGAGGCGGTGACGGTGCTGACGGACGGGTTCGTCCCGGACGAGGTGTACGAGCGGGCGGCGAAGCACTTCGGGGAGCAGGAACTGGCGCGGCTGATCGGGGTGCTGACGGTGATCAACGCGTGGAACCGGTGGTGCGTGACGAGCAGGGCGGAGGCGGGGGACTACCGGCCGGGGCAGTACGAGCAGGGGGCGTGAGGGGCGTGGCGGGGAGAGCCGAGGAGTTCCGGGCGCTGCACCACGGCAGGGAGGCGGGGGACCCGCTGGTGCTGCCGGGCCCGTGGGACGCGGCGAGCGCTCGTGTCTTCGCGGACGCGGGCTTCGCGGCGCTGGCCACGCCGAGCGCGGGCATCGCGCGGGCCCTGGGCTACGGAGACGGGGAGGCGACGCCCGTAGCGGAGATGTTCGCGGCGATCACGCGGATCACGCGCGCCGTGGACGTCCCGGTGACGGCGGACGTAGAGGCGGGCTACGGCCTGCCGCCGCGGGAGCTGGTCGAACGGCTGCTGGAGGCGGGGGCGGTGGGGTGCAACCTGGAGGACACGGTGCACCCGGGCAGGACCCTGAGGGACGCGGCGGAACAGGCGGAGTTCCTGGCGGAGGTGAAGGCGGAGGCGGGGGACGGGCTCTTCATCAACGCCCGGGTGGACACGTTCGTACGCGGAGTGGAGGACCCGGGGGCGGCGGTGGAACGGGGGAGGCTGTACGCGGCGGCGGGGGCGGACGGGGTGTATCCGATCGGGGCCCCGCCGAGGCACCTGGGCCTGCTGGCGCAGGAGACGGGCCTGCCGGTCAACGCCCTGGCGGCGGCGGAGGGCCGGGGCCCGGGTCCGGCGGAGCTGGGGAGGCTGGGGGCGAGCAGGATCACGTTCGGGGGCGGGTTGCTGGAGAGGACGCTGAGGGGGGTGGAGGAGCTGGCGAGGGAGTTGGGGAGGGGGTGAGGCCGGCGGGGGCGGGCCGGCCGGGCTCGCACCGCCCGCCCACGCCGGGAGACGGCCCTCCGGCTCACGCACCGCCCGTTGCCTCTGCCCCGCATTCCGTCCCCGCGCAGAACGACACCGCCATCTCGTCCACGACCTCCCGCTGTTGGGGCCAGGCCGTCTCCGGGCCCGAGGCCAGAAGCGCGTACATCTTTCCGTCCTCGGTCTCCCGGTCGTGCAGCAAGACGCGTCGCGGGCCCAGGTCCTCGTCGATGTACGAGTAGTCGTACTCCGCGGAGTGACCCAGGTCCGCCATTTCGTTGAGCCGGTAGCCTTCCGCGTTCTCCTTCGTGGCCTCGATGATCTGCACCGCCTCGTACGGACTGACCTGTTCGGTGACCTCGTAGACCTGGATGAACGCGCCCCCCGCGACCGGCTCTTCGTAGAACACCGACACCCCGTCGACGCGCCGCTCCCAGTCCTCCGGCACGGCCAGCGAGTAGCCGTTCTCGCTCGCGAGGACGTAACCGGGCGGCACCTCGGGCTCCGACGACGAAGGCGACGGCGCCGAGGGCTCGGACGACGGGGAAGGCTCCTCCTTCGGGGACTTGGGGTCCGCCGCGGCGCTGCGCCGCGGCTCTGCCGCCTGCTCGCCGTCGTCGTCTCCGCTGAGCAGCAGCCAGCCGCCGGCGATGAGCCCGCCGGCCACGATCACCACGAGACCCACCACCGCCGCGATGACCCCGCCGCGTCGCCGCGGGCGCTCGGGCTCGACGCCGAGTTCGTAGCCGGGGTACGGGGCGTAGGGGGCGGCGTAGGGGTCGTACGAGGCGTCCTGCCCGTAGCCGTACGGCTGCTCCTGCGCCTGCTCCTGCCCCTGCGCCGCCGGGTACCCCGGCGCGGGATGCGTCGGCACGTCCCGCGGCGGAGGGAGTACCCCCGGGGCCGGTTCCGGGCCCCAGCCCGGTGCGGTGGGGGGCGGCGGCTGGGCGGACTGCGTCGGCAACTCCGCGGGCGGGGGCGGGGCCTGCGCGCCGGGGCCGCCCGGCGCGCCCCAGTCGGGTGCGGTGGCCGGTGGCGGTGGGATGGGCCCGCGGGCTTCGGACACGTCGGGCGCGGTCGGCGGCGCCACGGTCGGCCGCGGCGGTACGCCGTCCTTGCCGTCCGCCGCCCAGTCCGGCCCCGCCGACGGCGCGTCCGCCGCCCGGTCCTCCCACCACGCCCGCTCCGCACCGGAGTTGGCCGACACTTCGTCCGCGTCGTCCGCCTCGTCCCCGTCTTCCGCGGCCTGGCCGGGGACCCTGTCCTCCGGCGCCCAGTCCTCCGGCTCCCTCTCCTCCGGCTCCCTCTCCTCCGGCTCCCTCTCCTCGGGGACCCCGTCCTCCGGGACCCGGTCCTCCGGTGGCGACAACGCTGACTCCTCGTCACCCGCACGCGCCTCAGAGCCCCCCGCCTCCGCCCCCGCCGGCGCCTCCGCCGGGCACGGCGGGATCGCCGGTGGTGGCGGGGCCTCCGGTTCCTGCCGCCGCTGCTGTGCGTCCTCGTCCCCGTACGGCCCGCCGCTGCTCATGTCAGTCTCCTGTCCCCCAGGTCTCCGAGAGCCCCGCACGGGCAACGCAGCACGCCCGCCCGGACTCGCCCCCGGCACCGCACCCTCCGCCGGCACACCGAACCGTACCGAGGACTCGGCCCCTCGCGCCCCCACTCGGCCTCCCCCGCACGAACCGGCACCCCCGCCCGGGCCGGGAAGCCCGGGCGGGGTGTCCTCACGCACTACGGGCGGTGGACCTGACGCCCCTTGTACTGCCCGCAGTTCGGGCACGCGGTGTGCAGCGGCTTGGGCTCGCCGCACGCCGCGTTCGGGCACGTCATCAGCGCGGGCACGGAGACCCGGCCGCGCCACTGCGCGCGGTGGTGGCGGACGCGGGCCCGCGACTTCTTCCTGAACATGGAGCTGGACACGCTGGTTTCCTTCCTCCGGTGGACGTTCGCTGCGGTGCGGCGAACGCGGGCGGGGGATCCCGCCCGACCAGGGGCCGGAGAACCAGGGCTGTGTCTGGATGCACGTACGGACGCGCACGCACGAAGGCGCGGAGCAAAGGCGGCTGAGGAAGCACGGGGAAACGTCCCGGAGACGAGAGGGTCGAGCAGGGCAAGCCGAAGCAGCCCCGCTACCCGCGGGGCCGGCGCAAGGGCGCTAGTGCGCGTCGGGTGTGTCGACCGGCTCGGAGACCATGCGCCCGACCGTAGAGACCACCAACGGCAGGCCGCAACCGAATATCCCCGCCACGCCCCCACCACGCACAAAGCCGCGGCGGGCCCTCCCGAAGAGGACCCGCCGCGGCAACGCAGCAAGCGGCAAGCCGCAGAACAGCAGCGCCTGGCTCAGACCAGACCGAGAGCCCGTACCGCCTCGCGCTCCTCCGCGAGCTCCTTCACCGAGGCGTCGATGCGGGCCCGCGAGAAGTCGTTGATCTCCAGCCCCTGCACGATCTCGTACGCACCGTCCGCGCACGTCACCGGGTACGACGAGATCAGCCCCTCGGGCACGCCGTAGGAGCCGTCCGACGGGATGCCCATCGAGACCCAGTCGCCCTGCGCCGTGCCGTTGACCCACGAGTACACGTGGTCCACCGCCGCGTTGGCCGCCGACGCCGCCGACGAGGCGCCGCGCGCCTCGATGATGGCCGCGCCGCGCTTGGCGACGGTCGGGATGAACTCGTCGGCCAGCCACTTCTCGTCGTTGACGACCTCGGCGGCGTTCTTCCCGGCGATCTCGGCGTGGAAGACGTCCGGGTACTGGGTCGCCGAGTGGTTGCCCCAGATCGTCAGCTTCTTGATGTCGCCGACCGCCGCGCCCGTCTTCTTGGCGAGCTGCGACAGCGCCCGGTTGTGGTCGAGGCGGGTCATCGCCGTGAAGCGCTCGGCGGGCACGTCCGGGGCGGCGGCGCGGGCGATGAGCGCGTTGGTGTTGGCGGGGTTGCCGACGACGAGGACCTTGATGTCGTCCGCGGCGTGGTCGTTGATGGCCTTGCCCTGCGGCTTGAAGATGCCGCCGTTGGCCTCCAGCAGGTCGCCGCGCTCCATGCCCTTCGTACGCGGGCGGGCGCCGACGAGCAGCGCGACGTTGGCGCCGGCGAAGGCGACGTTCGGGTCGTCGGTGATGTCGATGCCGCGCAGCAGCGGGAACGCGCAGTCGTCGAGCTCCATCGCCGTGCCCTCGGCGGCGCCGAGGGCCGGGGTGATCTCCAGCAGCCGCAGCTTGACCGGTACGTCCGGGCCGAGGAGCTGGCCGGAGGCGATACGGAAGAGCAGCGCGTAGCCGATCTGCCCGGCCGCGCCGGTGACGGTGACGGTGACGGGGCTGTCGGGAGTGCGGGTCATGGTGATCTCTCCGATGAGGGGGCGCGACGTACGGGCTGGGCGGGGCCCGGGCGGCCAAGGGCAGCCGTGCCCCCGGGGTCAATCTATCCGACTGGCACGGAGTGCCGGAGGGCGGCCGGTGTGGGCCCGGTCACGAGGGCCGCGGCGGCCACGGTCACCACCCCGGCCACCACCGCGGCCACGGCGCCTACGACGGCAGCGTGCCCTTCGTGCAGGCCGCGGTCCCGTCCGGCAGCTCCGCACACGCCCGTACGGTGTCCAGCTCCTCCGCCACGACCATCGCCGTGTAGCCCTCGCTCGTCCCGGCCGACGAGTCCTCGCGGACCGGCTCCTCGCCCGGTACCTCGGCCAGCGCGGTGACCGTCGAGCCGGGCTCCGCCGCGGTGATCCTTGCCCACGCCGCCTGGCAGGGTTCGCTGTAGCGGATCTCCAGGACCATGTCGCCGATGGTCGTCTCCGTGGTCGTACGGGCGAACTCGCCGCCGCAGCCCATCTCGTCGGCGTCCTTGCCCGTGCAGCCGTCGCCGCGGCACTCCACGCCCTCGGGCAACTCCGCGGACCCGGACGGCGAGCCGGAGCCGGACCCCGGGCCCGAGGTCTTCCCGGTCGGGCCGGAGCCGGGCGGCGGACCGCCGCGGGGCTTCTGCTGCTCCTCGACGCCGGGGTCGGAGATCAGGCCGTGGCCGACGTAGACGACGCCGGCGCCGCCGCCGGTGAGCAGCAGGGTGACGAGGCCGGCGAGGAGCACGCGGCGCAGGGGCCAGTTCTTCCGCGGGGGCGCCGCGGCGGGCGGGGCCGGGGCGGGGGCGGTGGATATCGGCCGGGTAGGCGCCGTCTCGCCGGCCGGCTCCGGTGCGGGCGGCGGGGTGGGGCGGGAGAGGGCGCGGAGTTTGGTGGTCTCGTCGGCGTCCCGGGCGGCGGGGTCGACGGCGCTGCTTCCGGCCTCGCCCCCGGCGTCGGTCCCGGCATCGGCACCGGAGTCGGTCCCGGCATCGGCACCGGTGTCGGCCCCCGCCTCCGCACCGCGTCCAACTCCCGCCGCCGCGGCGGTCCTCTCCCCGGCTCCTGTTCCCGCTCCCGCGTCACCCTCCCCGGCAGCCCTCGTCGCCCGCCTCTCCGGCGGCGGCGGAGGTCCGGGACGTACCGCCGAGCGCTCCGTCGCGTCCGGGTGTACGGGCCTCTCCGCACCCTGCGCCGCACCTCCGGCGCCCCCGAGGCGCGCCGTCTCCCCCGCGCCGGGTGTCTCCTCGCCGCGTCCCCTGCCCCGGCCCAGGACTCCGCGGAGTCCGCGCCCCTGGCGGCCGGGCTCCGGGTCCTGCGGGTCGTCAGGGCCGGGCTCCGCCGCCCGGAGGGCGCGCAGCGCCGACCGGTTCCGCAGCTCCGCCCGGCTCCAGGCGCGGTCCGCCGCGCTCCACTCGGTCATGAGCTGGTCGTCCCGCGCGCCCGTCACCTCCGCGAACGCGACGACCGACTCGCGCGACGGCATCAGCCGCCCGTTGAGGTAGCGCTCCCACGACGACCTGCTGTACCCGGTGCGGTCCGCGACCTCCGACACGGTCAGGCCGCTGCGGTCGACCAGCCGGCGCATGTGCGCGGCGAAGTCCCGTATCTGCGGGTCGAGCTCCTCGGGCAGCTCCTTCCAGCGAGCCATCGCTACTCCCTTGTTCCCCCTTGGTCCCCCTGCCGCGCTCCCGCTCCAGCATCGCATCTGCCAGCGCGGACGTGGAGATCCCGGGTACGAACCCGCCCCTCGCCGGCTCCCTGCGCCGACCCGGCCCCGGCCCTCTCGCAGACCCCCGCCGGTCCCCCTCGCCGACTCCCGGTGCCTCGCGCGGGCGACCGCCCGTCAGCGTACGGAGAAGTGGACCGCGTCTTCCAGGAAAGGCACCTCGAGCCACGGGTCCGGCATCGCGACCAGCGCCAGCAGCACGATCGCCAGGCCCAGCACCCCGAACGTCACGATGTCGGTGAACCGGGACCGCACCGCCAGCATGCCCACCTCCGGTACCGTCCCGCGCAGCACGCCGCCGACGAGCAGTGACCCGCCGAGGATCAGCGTGCCCTCGCGGAACGGGCCCGCGGCCACCGTGATCAGTCCGGCCGCCGCTATCGCGAGCACCAGGAGTATCGGCCACTGCCGCACGGGCGGCGGGGCCTTGCCGGACGCCGCCCGGCCGCCGCCCTCGGGGCGGACGGTGCCACGGGTGGGGAACGCCGTGCGGCGGGCCATCACGGCGCCGCCGGCGCGGCCGTGCCCATCCCGGACGTACCGGCGGCACCCGCCGTGCCGGAGATCCCGGACCCGCCACCCGCCCCGCTCACCCCAGCCGCGGCCTCCGCCGCCTCCACGACGTTGACCAGCAGCATCGCCCGCGTCATCGGCCCCACCCCGCCCGGGTTCGGCGACAGCCAGCCCGCGACGTCCGCGACGCCCGGGTGCACGTCCCCGACGATCTTGCCGTGCTCGTCGCGGCTCACGCCGACGTCGAGGACGGCCGCGCCCGGGCGGATGTCCGCCGGCTTGATCAGGTGCGGCGAGCCGGCCGCGGCCACGACGATGTCGGCCTGCCGGAGGTGCCCGGCCAGGTCGCGGGTGCCGGTATGGCACTGGGTGACCGTGGCGTTCTCGGACTTGCGGGTGAGCATCAGCGGCAACGACCGGCCGATGGTGACGCCGCGCCCGACGACCACGACGTGCGCCCCGTTCAGCTCGACGCCGAACTGGCGCAGCAGCCGGATGACGCCGTTCGGGGTACAGGGCAGCGGCGCGGGCTCGTTGAGCACGAGCCGGCCGAGGTTCGTGGGGTGCAGCCCGTCGGCGTCCTTGGCCGGGTCGATCAGCTCCAGCACCCGGTTCTCGTCGATGTCCCGCGGCAGCGGGAGCTGCACGATGTAGCCGGTGCAGTCCGGGTCCTCGTTCAGCTCGCGGACGACCGCCTCGATCTGCTCCTGCGTGGCCGTCGCGGGCAGCTCGCGCTGGATGGAGGCGATGCCGATTTCGGCGCAGTCGCGGTGCTTGCCCGCGACGTACTTCTGGCTGCCCGGGTCGTCGCCGACCAGGAGGGTGCCGAGACCGGGCGTGACACCCCGGCCCTTGAGCGCCTGCACGCGCGTGGCAAGCTCGGACTTGATCGCGGCCGCGGTGGCCCTGCCGTCGAGAATCTGGGCGGTCATGGCCCCATCCTCCCCGATGCTGCGGGTAACAGACCAATCAGCCGGGCTGGACAGCCGTCCTCGGGCCAGGTCAGTGTGTCAGTACGTCCATAACCGCGGAAGAAGGGCACCGTGAGCCTCCCCGACCAGAACAACCCCTACGGCGGGCCCCAGGGCCAGCAACAGCAGGCGCAGCAGCAGCCTGCCCAGCAGCAGCAACAGCCCTACGGCTACCCGCAGTACCCCGGCGCCGGCCAGCCGTACCCGGCATACCCGGGCGGCGCAGGACCGTACGGCGGTGGCGGCGACTACCCCACGAGCATCCCGGGCAAGGCGACCGCCGCCCGCATCATGATGTTCATCTCGGCCGGGCTGCAGTCCCTGCTCTCGCTCCTGCTGCTCATCGGCATCGCGGTGGCGAAGGACGATTTCGAGGACGGTTTCCAGGAAGGCTCGGGCGTCGAGGTACCGGCCGAGGCGGTGGCCGTGGTCGCCGGCATCTACCTGGTGCACGCGATCCTGGGCATCGTCCTCGCCTCGCTCTTCGGCAGGGGCGCGGGCGGCGTGCGCGTCGGCAGCATCGTATGGCTGAGCTTCCTCATCCTCTTCGGCGTGCTGGCGCTCCCGCTCGGCATCATCTGGATCGCGCTCGGCATCATCTCGATCGTGATGGTCGCGAACCGCGACTCAGGGCGCTGGTTCGCGCGTCCCAGGCCGTGACGTTCGTGAGGCATACGGACGGAGCCCCGCCGGCGAAGGCGGGGCTCCGTCCGTATGTGCCGTCCGGCCCGGCGGTCCTCAGTGGTAGAAGTGCCGTGCGCCCGTGAGGTACATGGTCACGCCCGCCTTCTGCGCGGCCTCGACCACCTGCTCGTCGCGGATCGAGCCGCCCGGCTGCACCACGGCCCGTACCCCCGCGTCGAGCAGCACCTCAAGCCCGTCGGGGAAGGGGAAGAAGGCGTCCGAGGCGGCGTACGCCCCGGCCGCGCGCTCCGCGCCCGCGCGCTGCACGGCGAGCTTCGCCGAGTCGACGCGGTTGACCTGGCCCATGCCGACGCCGACGGTGGCGCCGTCCTTCGCCAGCAGGATCGCGTTGGACTTCACCGCGCGGCACGCCCGCCAGGCGAACGCCAGGTCCGCGAGACCGGCCGCGTCGAGGCCCGCGCCCGCGGCGAGCCGCCAGCCGGCCGGTTCGTCGCCCGCGGCCTGGAAGACGTCCCGCTCCTGGACCAGCAGCCCGCCGTCGAGGGGCCGGAACTCGCGCCCCCGCTGCGGGGTCCCGGCGCTGCGCAGGATGCGGAGGTTCTTCTTCCGCGTCAGCGCCTCCAGCGCCCCGTCCTCGTACTCCGGCGCCACGATGACCTCGGTGAAGATCTCCGCGACCTGCTCGGCCATGGCTTTCGACACCGGCCGGTTGACGGCGATCACGCCGCCGTATGCGGACACGGGGTCGCAGGCGTGCGCCTTGCGGTGGGCCCCGGCGACGTCGTCGGCGACGGCGATGCCGCAGGGGTTGGCGTGCTTGATGATGGCGACGCAGGGGCGCTCGTGGTCGTACGCGGCGCGGCGGGCGGCCTCGGTGTCGACGTAGTTGTTGTACGACATCTCCTTGCCGTGCACCTGCTCGGCGCCGGGCAGGCCCGCGCCGGAGCCGTCGGTGTAGAGGGCGGCGGCCTGGTGGGGGTTCTCGCCGTAGCGCAGGGGGTTGAGCCGGGTGTAGGCGGCGCCGACGAAGTCCTGCGGTCCCTCGTCCGCGGGGGCGTAGTCCGCGGCGAACCAGTTGGCCACGGCCACGTCGTACGCCGCCGTGTGCTGGAACGCCTCCGCCGCGAGCCGCTTGCGCTGCGCCAGGTCGAAGCCGCCGTCCGCGACGGCCTTGAGCACCTCGTCGTAGCGCGCCGGGTTGACGACGACGGCGACCGACGGGTGGTTCTTCGCCGCGCCCCTGACCATCGACGGGCCGCCGATGTCGATCTGCTCGACGCACTCGTCGGGCGAGGCGCCGGAGGCGACGGTCTCGGCGAAGGGGTAGAGGTTGCTCACCAGCAGTTCGAACGGCTCGACGCCCAACTCCGCGAGCTGCCGCCGGTGGTCGTCGAGGCGCAGGTCGGCGAGGAGCCCGGCGTGCACCCGCGGGTGCAGGGTCTTGACCCGGCCGTCCAGGCACTCGGGGAAGCCGGTCAGCTCCTCGACCTTCGTCACCGGTGCTCCCGCTGCGGCGATGCGCGCGGCCGTCGAGCCGGTGGAGACGAGCGCGACCCCGGCCCCGTGCAGGCCGCGGGCCAGCTCCTCCAGACCGGTCTTGTCGTAGACGCTGATCAGCGCGCGGCGTACCGGCCGCCGGGAGTCAGCCCCGGCAGCCTCGTCCGACGCGGAACCTGCCTTGCCCGGGGACCCAGAATTACTCACCGAACCGAACCTTTCGATCCTCGACGCGGTACCCGTCCCGGGCCAGCCGGCCCACGACGTCGACGAGCAGCCGCCGTTCGACTGCCTTGATGCGCTCGTGCAGCACCTCGCCCCCGTCCCGGTGGTCCTCCTCGCGGACCTCGACCGCGCCCTGCGCGATGATCGGGCCGGTGTCGACGCCTTCGTCGACGAAGTGGACGGTGCACCCGGTGACCTTCACGCCGTGCGCGAGCGCGTCACGTACGGCGTGGGCACCGGGGAAGCTGGGGAGCAGCGCGGGGTGGGTGTTGACGAACCGGCCGCCGAAGCGGGCCAGGAACTCCTTCCCCACGATCTTCATGAACCCGGCCGAGACCACGAGGTCCGGCTCGTACGCGGCCGTGGCCTCGGCCAGCGCCCGGTCCCACTCGGCGCGGGTGGCGAAGTCCCGGACCCGGCAGACGAACGTCGGCAGCCCGGCGCGCTCCGCGCGCAGCAGCCCGGCGGCGCCGGCCTCGGCGGAACGGTCGGCGCCGACCGCGACGACCTCGGCGCCGTAGGCGTCCGCCCCCTGCTCGGCGACGGCGTCGAGCAGGGCCTGCAAGTTCGTACCGGAGCCGGAGACGAGCACGACGAGGCGGGCGGGCGCATGCGGAACCACGGGGGATCTCTCTTCGGCGGGCGATTGTGTGTCCGTACGGGCCGCGAGACCCTGGGGTGCCAGGGGTCCCGGGGAGGGGCGGCGGACGTCTGCCACCATACCGGGCGTCCCCTGGCGGGGCCGCGCCAGGCCGGGCGGGGTAGCGTCTCCGGTAGCAGTTACGCGCGCCCGCGCACGCGCCCCGGCCGCACGGGCAGACGACCTGAGGAGACGACGCCGTCCAGATGCAGCAGGACCGACGCCGCAGCGCGGCCCTCCGACGCCCCGTCCCCGCAGCGGCCGGGGGCCCTTCGCAGTCCCCCGGCCGGTTCGGCGCGCCCCGGGACGTGCTCGTGCCCGGACAAGGCGGCGTCGTGTACCGCGACTCCCGGCCGCCGTCGGAACCCGAGGCGCCGGCACCGCCGCCGGAGGGCGGCGGGCAGGGCGCGCAAGGCGGCCAGGGGGCGCCGGGCGGCCAGGGGCAGCAGCCGCAGGGCGGGCCGCAGTACGGGCCCGGGCCTTATGGTGCGCCGCCGCAGGGGCCGCCGCAGAACGGTCCCGGGCCGCAGGACGCGCCGCCGCAGGGGCAACCGCCGCAGGGCCCGCAGGGATCGCACGGCGGCGGCCAGGGCGCGCCGCAGCACGGCGGCCAGGGTGGTCAGGACGGCCAGGGCAACGGACACGGCAACGGACACGGCAACGGGCAGAACGGCGGGCAGGACCAGCCGCCGCCCCCGTGGGGCAGCCAGTGGAGCAGCCACCAGCCGCCCCCCGGGCACGGCGGTTGGGGCGGCGGCGACCACGGCCAGCAGGGACCCGGCGGCCCGCAGAACCAGGGCCCGCGCCCCGACGGCTCCGGCGACGGGCCGGGGCCTGGCCGCGACAACGGCCGGGGCAACGGCGACGGGCCGGGGAAGAACCTGCGCTGGGACCCGACCGACCCGGTGCAGCGCCGCTCGCGGTACGCGCTGCTCGCCGGCATGTGGGGCTTCTTCTTCGCCCTGTTCAACTGGTGGCCGCTGGCCCTGCTCCTCGGCTCGCTCGCCCTCTACTGGGGCATCGACGCGCTCCGCGGCAAGTCGCGGGCGCCGGGCAACGGGGCGGCCGCCAACGGCCGCGCCAACGGCGGTGGCACGGACGCCTACGGCCAGCCCGTGCAGCGCCAGGCCCGGGGCGGCCGCCCGCACACCACGGCGGCGATCACCGGCATCGTGGCGGCGGGCATCACGCTGTCCATCGTGCTCGTCGGGTTCTCGGTGCAGATCGCGTACCGCGACTACTTCAACTGCCGCAGCGACGCGCTCACCGAGGCGTCGAAGGAGCACTGCAGCGACGAACTGCCCAAGCCCCTGCGGACCTTCTTCGAGCGCGACTGAGCGCGAGTCGCGGAGCAGTCGGTCGCGTACGTGCCCGGGCGCCCCGCTGCGGCGGTGCCCGGGCACGGTGCGCAGGGCAGGGGCCCCTGCCCGTACGGCGCCGGATTTTCTCGTACGGCGTCAGTCGCCGCCCGGGTCCTCCTCCCACTCCTCCGCCAGCCGGGAACGGGGCTCCCACAGCGGCCAGCCCTGCCGCCCCCACCGCCACCGCCGGGCCCGCATCCGCCCGCCGGGCGCGGCCACCGACGTCGGCATGGGCAGCGGCGCCGCGCCGAACAGCCGGACGGCCCGTACCGTGAGCGCCAGCGGCACCCCGACCACCGCCGTCCACGCCACCGCGGCACCGCCGGCCTGCCACCACACCGGGCCGAAGGCCGCGAGCGTCTGGGTGCCGAGCGGCCCGCCGGCGAGCCACGCCAACGCGGCCGTGCCCGCGCCGCAGCAGAGCGCCGCCAGCGCCGTCACCCACACCGTGGGCCACCACCGCCAACTCGGCTCCCGCTGCCGCACCACCGGCGCCGCGGCCGTCCCCGCGACGCACCCGACGACGATCCCCGCCGCCACCGGAACCGCCGCGGCAGCCCAGGTCAGCGGCCCGCCGGGGCCCTCCCCCGGCACCGCGGCGAGCAGCGGGAAGACGGGCTGCACGGGGGAGTCGGCGGCGCCCAGCGGCGTCACCGTGCTCCCCGCCCCGACGGCGAATCCCGGCCCGAGCCCGTACGCCGCCGCCCACATCGCCGCGTTCGGCAGCAGCGCGAGCGCGAGGAGGAAGACGCCGAACCGGCCGGAGACCGTCGTGGACAGGGAGAGGAAGTGCTCCTGCGCGACGGCCGCGTGCGCCACCAGCGCGACCGCGCAGAGCAGGGCGCCGCCGCCGAGCAGCGCGACGACCCCCGCGACCCCGGCCCGCGCGGCGACCTCCGCGCGCGGCGCCGCGCCGGCCCGGCCGTCGGCCGCTCCCGGGTGCCGGCGGCGGGGCAGCAGCACGGCGGGCGTACCGGCCGCGGACCACACCCCGGCGGCCGTGGCCGCCGCCACCGTCAGCGGCACCACGGCGGCGACGCGGAGCGGCGCGGCGTGCAGCGGCCCGGCCAGCGCGTAGCCGGTGACCCCGGCGGCGACGGCGAGGTAACCGCAGGCCACCCACGCGCCCGTGGCCAGCGGCGCGAGCTGCGGCCTGCCGTCCTGCGGGGTGAGCGCGTCACGCGCACCGCGGTGCAGGAGGAAGACCGGCAGCGCCGTGAGCAGCAGCGGAGTGAGGCCGAGGGGAGCGGGCGTGCCGGTGCGCGTCTCGGTGCGTACGAGATCGGCGCCGTGGGCGAGCAGCCACAGGTCGGCGACGACGTGCAGGGCGCCGCCCGGGCCGCTGTCGGGATACGGGGATGTGATCCACAGCAGCAGCACGAGCACGGCGAGAAAGCCGAGGCCGAGGCCGGCGGCGAGGAACCCGCTCGCCAGCGCCGCGACGACGGCGGCACTGCGGGCGCCCCGGGTCTGGTGCCGGGGCGATAACGACGGGGCGAGATCGGTCACGTGGCTCACGGCCGCCATGGTGCCAAATTGACCCGTTTCGCCCTGGTAAAGAGCACTTGCCCGTCGTGTTGGCAACTATGGTGCTATGGACCCTGACATATCCCCGCCGCCCGGGCCGCAGGTCCCGCTCGGGCCCCGGGAGAGGCGCCGGCGGCGGCGCGGGCAGGGGCGGTCTCCCGATCTGGAGGACACCGAGGAGATCCCGTTCGTGGGCGTGGCCGGGGCGGGGGCGGACGCATGGACCGGCGGGACTGGAGCATACGGCCCGGGGCCGGGCGGCGGGACGCCCCGGAACCGGGCCGCGGCGGGCCGGGCGCACCGGGTCGGCGTCTACGGGAACAGGGCGTACCTGGCGGGCCGGCGGGCCGCCGCCGCGCGCAACTCCGCGGCCGCCGCCGACACCGCGGCCGCCGCCGCGGAGGCCGCGTACGACGCGCTCTACCAGCGCTGCGCCACCGACGTCACGCGGCACACGTTCCTGCTCACCGGCGACCACGCCCTGACCCGCGAGGCCGTCGAGCACGCCTTCCACCTGGCGTGGGAGCGGTGGCCGGAGGTGGCCTCCGACCGGGATCCGCCGGGGTGGGTGCGGGCGGCCGCGTTCGGGTACGTGCAGGAGCCCTGGGAGTGGCTGCGCGCCCGGTGGCGGCGCCGGGTGCGGCGCGGGGAGGAGGCGGGCGGGGACGAGCCGGGCCGGGAGGAGCCGGGCGCGGAGGAATCGGGCGGGGAGGAATCGGGCGGGGAGGAGGGCTGCGGCGAGGAGGCGGACCGGCGGGTCTTCGCGGCACTGCGGGCGCTGCCGCAGTCGTACCGCAGCGCCGTCGTCGTCCACGACGTCGTCGGGCTCGACCTGCCCGACGCCGCCGCCGAGCTGGAGGCCAGCACCCTCGCCGCCGCCGGGCGGGTCACGCACGCGCACGAGGCGCTGGCCGAGGCCGTACCGGAGCTGGGGGCGCTGCCGGAGAACAGGCGGGCGGAGGAGCTGCGGGCCCGGCTGCGGCGGTTCGCCGCGGCGCAGCCGATACGCACCCTGCCCCCGGGCGCGGCGCGGCGGCGCAGCGAGAGCCGTACGGACCGCCAGTTGCGCCGCTACGCCCTGCTGGCCGCCGTCATCTTCCTGCTCGCCGGCGTCGTCTCCATCATCGGTGAGGTCCAGGCCCGCAACAGAGCCACGCCACCGGCGCCGCCCGCGTGGCTGACCGGCCGGTCCGTCTGGCCGCCCGCCCCCGGCCACGGCGCCCCGCCCGCCGTGCCGCTCGCGCCGGGTCCAGCCGCCGCGCCCGCCGGCGAGCAGGACCACCCGTCCGTGGGACACGTCCGCGGCACGTCGGGTTGACGCGCGCCTGCCCCGGCACACGAGTGCGGGCCCGCCCCGGGTGGGACGGGCCCGCACTCGTTCCGTAAACGGGGGCCTCTGCCGAGACCTGCGCGGCGAGCCGCGTCAGCCTGCCAGCACCTCGCGGGCCAGCCGTGCCGTCTCCGACGGCGTCTTGCCGACCTTCACGCCCGCGGCCTCCAGGGCTTCCTTCTTCGCCTGGGCCGTGCCCGAGGAGCCGGAGACGATGGCGCCGGCGTGGCCCATGGTCTTGCCCTCGGGGGCGGTGAAGCCCGCGACGTAGCCGACGACGGGCTTGGTCACGTGGGCCTTGATGAAGTCCGCGGCCCGCTCCTCGGCGTCGCCGCCGATCTCGCCGATCATCACGATCAGGTCGGTGTCGGGGTCGGCCTCGAAGGCTTCGAGCGCGTCGATGTGGGTGGTGCCGATCACCGGGTCGCCGCCGATGCCGACGCAGGTGGAGAAGCCGATGTCACGCAGCTCGTACATCATCTGGTACGTCAGCGTGCCGGACTTCGACACCAGGCCGATCCGGCCGGGCTTGGTGATGTCCGCGGGGATGATGCCGGCGTTGGACTGGCCCGGGGTGATCAGACCGGGGCAGTTGGGGCCGATGATGCGCGTCTTGTTGCCCTTGGCGCCCGCGTACGCCCAGAAGGCGGCGGTGTCGTGGACCGCGATGCCCTCGGTGATGACCACCGCGAGCGGGATCTCGGCGTCGATGGCCTCGATCACGGCGGACTTGGTGAACTTCTCCGGCACGAAGATGACGGTGACGTCGGCGCCGGTCGTGTCGATGGCCTCCTTAACGGAGCCGAAGACCGGGATCTCGACTGTGCTCGATTCGCGCGTCTCCGACACGACGTCGAAGTCGACCTTCTGGCCCGCCTTGCGGGGGTTGACCCCGCCGACGACGTTGGCGCCGGAGGCCAGCATCCGCCGCGTGTGCTTCTGGCCCTCCGAGCCGGTCATGCCCTGGACGATGACCTTGGAGTCCTTGGTGAGGAAGATAGCCATGGTTTTCTTCTGCCCTCTGTCCTTACTTGGCGGCCAGCTCGGCGGCGCGGTCGGCGGCGCCGTCCATCGTGTCCACCTGCTCGACGAGCGGGTGGTTGGCGTCACTGAGGATCTTGCGACCCAGCTCGGCGTTGTTGCCGTCGAGCCGCACGACCAGCGGCTTGGTGACGTCCTCGCCCTTGGTCTTGAGCAGTTCGAGGGCCTGCACGATGCCGTTGGCGACCGCGTCGCACGCGGTGATGCCGCCGAAGACGTTGACGAAGACGGACCGGACGTCCGGGTCGCCGAGGATGATCTCCAGGCCGTTGGCCATCACGTCGGCGGAGGCGCCGCCGCCGATGTCGAGGAAGTTGGCGGGCTTCACGCCGCTGTGCTTCTCGCCCGCGTACGCGACGACGTCGAGGGTGGACATGACCAGACCCGCGCCGTTGCCGATGATGCCGACCTGGCCGTCCAGCTTCACGTAGTTGAGGCCCTTGGCCTTGGCGGCGGCCTCCAGCGGGTTGGCGGCGGCCTTGTCCTCGAAAGCGACGTGGTCGGGCTGGCGGAACTCGGCGTTCTCGTCCAGCGACACCTTGCCGTCCAGCGCCAGCACCCTGCCCTCGGCGGTTTTGACCAGGGGGTTGACCTCGACCAGGAGGGCGTCCTCCCTGACGAAGACGGTCCACAGCGTCTGCAGGACCTCGACGACCTGGTCGGCGATCTCGGCGGGGAAGCGCGCGGCGTCGACGATCTCGCGGGCCTTGGCCTCCGTCACGCCCTCGTTGGCGTCGACGGGGATCTTGGCCAGCGCCTCCGGCTTGGTGGCCGCGACCTCCTCGATGTCCATGCCGCCCTCGACGGAGGCCATGGCGAGGAAGGTGCGGTTCGCGCGGTCGAGGAGATACGACACGTAATACTCGTCGGCGATGTCCGCGGTCTGGGCGAGCATCACCTTGTGGACCGTGTGGCCCTTGATGTCCATGCCCAGAATCTGGCCGGCCTTCTCGACGGCGTCGTCGGGGTCGGACGCCAGCTTCACGCCGCCCGCCTTGCCCCGGCCGCCGGTCTTGACCTGGGCCTTGACGACGGCGCGACCGCCGAGCTCCGCGGTCACCTGGCGCGCCGCCTCGGGCGTGTCGATGACTTCGCCGGCCAGCACCGGTACACCATGCTTGGCGAAGAGATCCCTCGCCTGGTACTCGAACAGATCCACGCGCGTCCGTCCCTTGTGATTCAGTCGTGTCGCGTTGTAATGGCAGGGTCGCCTTGCAGGTTAGCCCTGCCCGACAGCCCGGCATGAATTCGGGGTCACACCGGCGCGGTGAGAACGGTCACAAGCGCGGTTCCCGTGTGAGCGGATGTGTGTTTCCGTGTCTTTCCGCGTCCCTCTACGTCGCCGCGGGGACGGGCAGCGGGCGGCCCTCGAGCGCCGCCGCCATCACCTCGGGGAACAGCTCGGGCGTACAGGCGAACGCGGGTGCGCCGAGAGCGGCGAGAGCGGCCGCGTGATCACGGTCGTACGCGGGCGCCCCCTCGTCGGAGAGCGCCAGCAGCGCGACGATCTGCACGCCGGACGCCTTCATCGCGGCGACCCGCTTCAGCATCTCCTGGCGAATGCCGCCCTCGTACAGGTCGCTGATGAGCACGACCACGGTGTCGGCGGGGCGGGTGATGCGCTGCTGGCAGTACGCGAGCGCCCTGTTGATGTCCGTACCGCCGCCGAGTTGGGTGCCGAAGAGCACGTCGACGGGGTCGCTGAGCTGGTCGGTGAGGTCGACGACCGCGGTGTCGAAGGCGACGAGGCGGGTGGCGAGGGAGCGCATCGAGGCGAGGACGGCGCCGAAGACGGAGGCGTAGACGACGGAGGCGGCCATGGAGCCGGACTGGTCGATGGCGAGGACGACTTCCTTGCGGACGGAGCGGGCTGCGCGCGCGTAGCCGACGAGGCGCTCGGGGACGACGGTGCGGTGCTCGGGGACGTAGTGCTTGAGGTTGGCGCGGATGGTGCGGTCCCAGTCGATGTCGCGGTGCCGGGGGCGCTGCACGCGGGCGGCCCGGTCGAGGGCGCCGGTGAGGGTGGCGCGGGTGCGGGCGGCGAGCTTGCGCTCCAGGTCGTCGGTGACCTGCCGGACGACGGTGCGGGCGGTCTCGCGGGCCTCGTCGGGCATGGCCTTGGCGAGGGAGAGGAGCGTGCCGACGAGATGCACGTCGGGCTCGACGGCGGCGAGCATCTCGGGCTCCAGGAGGAGCGAGGCGATGCCGAGGCGGTCGATGGCGTCGCGCTGCATGACCTGGACGACGGGCGTCGGGAAGTACTCCCGCACGTCGCCGAGCCACCGGGCCACCTGCGGGGCGGACCCGCCGAGCCCGGCCCGCCGCCGGCCGCTGCGGCCGGGCTGCTCGGCGCCGCCGTAGAGAGCGGCGAGCACCTGATCCATCCCGGCGTCGTCCCCGCCCAGCGCGGCCCCGGTCCCGTCCCCGCCGCCTTCGCCCCCCAGCACCAGCCGCCACCGCCGCAACCGCTCGCCCGCGGGGACGGGGGGAGGTGGCGGTGCCGGGGGTGGGATCGCGGGGGTGGGGTCGGCGGGGGTGGGGGTGGCGGGGGTGGCGGGGGTCGCGTCCGCGGAGCGGACAGCGCTGGCGGAGGCAGAGGAGGTTGGAGGGGCAGGAGTTGGGGTGACGGGGGCCGCGGTCTCGGCGGGGTCGGTGGCGGGGCGCCGGGCGGTGCGACTCGTGGCGGGCCGGGGGGTGGGCATCGTGGGCTCCTCTGCCGGGGTGTGGCGGTCTGGAGACGCACCGGGTGCGGGGTTCACGGTTGTTCCTCCTCGGTGCCGAGCAGGGCGCGGAGCGTGGGCAGGACAGCGGCCGCGCGGGCGGGGTCGATCTCGTCGGCGAAGCCCGGCAGGCCCGCCGGCTCCGCCGGGCCCGCGGCGGAGGCGCCGCGGCGTACCAACTCGCCGATGGCGCGCCGGGCCCCCGGCTCGTACTCGGCGAACGTCCGCCGCAGCAGCGGCAGCACGTCCGTGAAGGCGTCGCCGGACAGACCGGTCAGCCAGCCGTCGACCAGCGCGAGCAGCCGCTCGTCGTGGACGAGGAGCATGCCGCCGTCGCCGCCGAGGAAGCCCTCGACCCACGCGGCGGCGTCCGCGGGCGGCACGGCGTGCGACAGCGCGAGGCCCATGACCCGCTCCGCCTCCGCGGCCGGCATCCGGCCACCGTCGAGGAGCAGCCGCACGGCCCGGCCCCTGATGAGCCCGGGCACGGCGTCCCGGCCCGCCAGCACCCGCAACGCACCGGCCCACCGCCCCCGCAGCGAACCGGCCGGGTCGAGGGCCGCCGCCTCCGCCGCCGTACCGTCACCGGCTGCCCTGCCGTCCTCACTCCCGGCCGCTGTGCCACGCCCTCCGTTCACCGGACCGCCGGAGGCGTCCGCCTCCGAACCGGCGCCTCCCGACCCCGCGCCCGCGTCCAGCAGCGCCACCGCCGCGTGCACCGCGTCGACGTGCGTGCGCATCTCCTGCGCTCCGTCCGCGTCGAGACCCACGCACGCGGCGGGGAGGCCGACGAAGATGCGGTCGGCCAGACCCGTGGCGACCTCCGCGAGCGCCGCGGTCTCCGTGCCGCGGACGTCGCCGTAGCGCACGGAGCGGGCCAGCGCCGGGAGGGCCGCGGCCAGGTGGCCGACGTCGGTGTCGAGCGCGGCGCGGTCGGCGAGTGCCTGCATGGCGACCGGCAGGGCATCCGTCAGCTCGGCGAGCAGGCACTGTTCCGCCAGCGCCGTCACCTGCGCGAGCGAACCGGCCTGCGCCGCCTCGTACTCGGCCTTGGCCGTGGCCGCCGCGACCACCGTCGTGCCCCAGAGCGCCGCCTCCACGACGCGAACGGACAGGTCGGGCTCCCACCGCAGGCTCCACGTCTCGCGGAACGTGCCGGTGCTCGCCCGGGAGGCCGCGGGCACACCCCAGTCGATGCCGAGCAGCCGCAGCCGGTGCAGCAGGCGGCTGCGCCCGGCGTCGGTCTCCTTGCGCAGGTCGAGCTGCAGCTCGCGCTCCTCCGCCGCCGGCTTGAGCCGCAACGCCCGCTGCGTACGGGCCAGATCCCGCTGCAGCGGCACGGCGGGCGCCGACTCCGGCACCTCGCCGAGCGCGTCCCCCACGACGAGCCGGTCGGCGACGAGCGCCAGCGGCACCTCGGAGCCGTCGCACATCACGGCCCGTACGGCGTCGAGCGTCTCTGCCAGCCCGGCGAGCGGGCGGCCCCGCATCGTGGCCAGCGCGGTGGCGAGCCGGACGGCCTCGATGACGTGTGCCGACGAGACCGTACGGCCCTCGGCGCGCAGCAGGTCGGCGACCTTGATCAACCAGCGCTCGATGGGCCGGTCCTGCGCCTCGAAGAGGTGCGCGTACCAGCCGGGGGAGTCGATACCCGCCCCGTAGCCGCTCTGCCGCGCCAGCCGGCGGTGGGTCCACGGCACCCAGGCCACCTCGGTCTTGACCTTGGGCAGGCCCTTGAGCAGGCGGCGGTCGGCGGTGACGGTGGCACGTGCCCGCAGCGCGGGCACGTGCCACGCGCCGCAGACGACGGCGACCTGCCCGTCGAACTCGCGCCGCGCCTCCCGCAGCCGCAGCCGCATGTGCGCTTCGCGCACCAGGTCCCGGTCGTGCCCTCCGTCCCCGTACCGCTCGCGCAACGCGCCCATCGCCTCACCCAGCGCGACGAAGGTGGCGGCGGCCGGGCCGCGGGCGTCGGCGGTGGCGGCGGAGCCGTCGGCGTCCGGGGCCGCGGCGCCCCCGGCACCGGTCGCCGGCACCGTGCGACCGTCCCGCTCCTCCGCTTCCACGCCCGGGTGCGGCATGCGGTGCTCGATCGCGTCCTCCCACCACCTCTCCGGGTCGTCGTAACCGGCGGCCTCCGCGAGGACCGCCAGCGGGTCGATGCGGAGCGCCTCGGGGTCGAGCCCCGGCCCTTCCCCTCTCTTGCCTTCTGCTCGATCCCCGTCGTCGGACCGGCTCTCCTCCGGCCCCTCGTCCGGGCCCGGCCCGCCGGGGGCGCCGGCGGCGGTCATCGCCAGGGTGTGGGCGGCAGGGAGGTCGATGAAGCGGACCGGGGCGCCGTGGCGCAGCGCCCAGCGGATCGCGACCCACTCCGGCGAGAAGTGCGCCAGCGGCCAGAACCCCGCCCGCGCCGGCTCGTCCACGGCGTGGGCCAGCAGCGCGACGGGCGGCCGCATGTCCTCGTCGCCGGCGAGGCCGACGATCGCGTCCGCCTCCGGCGGCCCCTCGATGAGCACGACCCGCGGCCGGTACGCGTCCAGCGCCGCGGCGACTCCGCGCGCGGAGCCGGGCCCGTGGTGCCGCACGCCGAGCAGCAGCGGCTCGACGGCCGCGGCGCTCCGCGTGCTCCCCTCCTCCGTACCGCTCACGGCCCGCTCCCCCTCCACGACCCCGGCTCCCCCGCCCAAACGCTCCGCACCCCTCTCTGCCACGCCTGCGGCGACTCCCCCGGCCACGGATCCCGCGCTCCTCCCCGCCAGGCGCCCCGCGGCTTCCCCGGCCACGGGCCCGGTGCCGCTCGCGGCCACGGCCCGCGCGGCTCCCCCGGCCGCGGGCGCCGCGCCTCCCCCTGCCGCGAGTCCCGTGCCCTCCTGCCGCGCGTCGGCGAACTCCTCGCCCGCATACGCCTCTTCCGCCACCTTCACCCCCTCACTCCCTTTCCTTACTTCTTTATGTGCGGCACTATTTCTTTATGTGCGGCACTACTTCTTTATGTGCGGCACTGCGATGGGGTCACGCCGTGAGCTCGCGGCAGGCGCGGTAGAGGTCCTTCCAGCCCTCGCGCTCGCGGACGACCGTTTCCAGGTACTCCTGCCACACCACGCCGTCCGCCGCCGGATCGCGGACCACCGCGCTCTGGATGCCCGCCGCCACGTCGCTCGCGCGCAGCACCCCGTCGCCGAAGTGCGCCGCCAGCGCGAGGCCGCCGGTGACCACGGATATCGCCTCGGCCGTCGACAGCGTCCCGGACGGGGACTTGACCTTCGTCCGGCCGTCGGACGTCTCCCCGTCCCGCAGTTCGCGGAAGACCGTGACGACCCTGCGGATCTCGTCGACCGCCTCGGGGACCGGCGGAAGCTGGAGGGAGGCGCCGATCTGGGCGACGCGCTGGGTGACGATGCCGACCTCGTCCTCGGGGGACGCCGGGAGCGGCAGCACCACCGTGTTGAAGCGGCGGCGCAGGGCGCTCGACAGCTCGTTGATCCCGCGGTCGCGGTCGTTGGCCGTCGCGATGACGTTGAACCCCCGGACCGCCTGGACCTCTTCGCCCAGCTCCGCGATCGGCAGGGTCTTCTCCGAGAGGATCGTGATGAGCGAGTCCTGCACGTCGGCGGGGATACGGGTCAGCTCCTCGACCCGCGCCGTCATGCCCTCCGCCATCGCCCGCATCACCGGGCTGGGCACCAGCGCCTCCCGGCTGGGGCCCGCCGCCAGCAACTGCGCGTAGTTCCACCCGTAGCGGATCGCCTCCTCCGGGGTGCCCGCCGTCCCCTGGACGAGCAGTGTGGAATCGCCGCTGACGGCGGCGGCCAGATGCTCCGAGACCCAGGTCTTCGCCGTGCCGGGCACGCCGAGGAGCAGCAGCGCCCGGTCCGTCGCCAGCGTGGCGACCGCCACCTCCACGATCCGGCGGGGGCCGACGTACTTGGGCGTGACGGCCGTGCCGTCCGGGAGCGTGCCGCCCAGCAGATACGTGGACACCGCCCACGGCGACAGCCGCCAGCGCGGCGGCCTCGGCCGGTCGTCCGCGGCGGCGAGGGCCGCCAGTTCATGCGCGAAGGCGTCCTCGGCGTGGGGCCGCAGCGCGGCGTCCGCGGCCGCGGACCCGCCGGCGCCCGCGGACCCCGCGGACTCCGGAGCCCTGCCCGCCTCGCCGCTGCCTCCGATGGCCGCTCCTGCCCCTGTCGTGGTCGTCATCGTCCCCTCCTCGCCGACTCGGTCGCAGCCGCCGCCCGTTACCGCCGCGGTGACTGCGGAAACCACCTTGCCGCACGGCACTGACACCGCCCCCGCACCTGTGGATATCGCAGGTCAGAGCCGTTGTCAGTGGGGGGTCGTAGCGTCGTGGGCATGGAGGGGCTGAGCGAACGGTGGAGCGTCGATCAGGTGTGGGGGCTGGCGCCTGACGCCTCGTCACGTACGGCGGGCGGCAAGCTCGCCGCGGCCGGGCCGTGGGCGGAGTCGGGGGCCGCGGGCGAGGCGGTGTGGGGGCTGTGCCGCGGGAGCGGGAGCAGGCCGTATCAGACGGTGGTGGATCTGCAGGGCCCGGCGTACAAGTGCAGTTGCCCGAGCCGGAAGTTCCCGTGCAAGCACGCGCTGGGGCTGCTGCTGCGCTGGGCGCAGGGCGACGTGCCCGAGACCCCGGCGGACGCGCCTGTCCCGGAGTGGGCGGCGGAGTGGCTGGCGAGCCGCCGGGAGAAGGCGGAGCGGAAGGCCGCCGCCGCGCCCGCGGCGGAGCGGGCCCCGGATCCGGCGGCGGCGGCCGAGGCCCGGCGGCGGGCGGAGCAGCGGCGGCAGCGGATCGCCGCGGGCGCCGCGGAGCTGGAGCAGCGGCTGGCGGACCTGCTGCGCGACGGGCTGGCGACGGCGCCGCGGGGCGCCGCGTGGGAGGAGACGGCGGCGCGGATGGTCGACGCGCAGGCGCCCGGGCTGGCGGCGCGGGTGCGCGAGTTGGGGACGCTGCCGGCTTCGGGGCCCGGGTGGCCGGCGCGGCTGCTCGCCGAGTGCAGCCTGCTGCATCTGCTGGACCAGGGGTTCCTGCGGCTGGACGAGCTGCCCGAGCCGCTGGCGGCGACGGTGCGGTCGCGGGTGGGCCTGACGGTCGACGCCGCGGGGCTGCTGCGCGGCGGCACGCTGCGGGACGACTGGCTGGTGCTGGCCCAGGAGGACGCCGACGACGGCAAGCTGGTCACCCGCCGCATCTGGCTCAGGGGCGCGGGCACGGAGCGGATGGCTCTGCTGCTGGCGTACGGGGCGGCGGGCCGGGCGCCGCAGCAGTCGCTGCCGACGGGGCTGGTGCTGGACGCGGAGCTGGCCTATTACCCGGGCGCGTATCCGCTGCGCGCGGCGCTCGGCACGGTCCACGCGGGCCCGCGGACCCCGGCGGCGGGGGGCGGCCGGGAGGTGCGGCCCGTGCCGCCCGGGTCGGGGGTGGCGGCCGTGGCCGCGGCGTACGGGGCGGCGCTGGCGGCGGATCCGTGGCTGGAAGGGATACCGGCGGTCCTGACGGACGTGGTTCCGGTGCCGGAAGAGGGGGACGAGGGCTGGCAGTTGGCCGAGCGCACGGGCGACCGCGCGCTGCCGCTCCACCCGGCCGCGGAGCGCGGCCCGGGCGTGTGGCAGCTCCTCGCGGTGTCGGGGGGCGGCCCGGTCACGGTCTTCGGCGAGTTCGGCCACGCCGGCTTCCGTCCGCTGACCACGTGGTCGGCGGGCACGGCGGTCCCGCTGACGGGCGCGGTCCCCGCGGCGGTGGATGCCGGCGTGACGATCGCGGCGGCGAAAGGCGCAGGCGCATGGCGCTGACGCGGGAACGGGAGGAGTGGCGGCGCGGCGGACCGGCGGGGGCCGGCCCGCGGCGCGCGAGGCGTACGGGACGGGCGGCGGCCGTCGTGACGGGGGCGCGCCGGTGCGGGGTCCGGGCGGGGTGCGGGTCTTCTGAGGGGGTCGTATGACGGTGGGGACGCAGGTCTTCGAGGGCTGGGGCGAGTTGGTCGGTGCGGCTGTCGTCGGGGGCGGGCGGCGGGGGGTCGACGAGGGGGCGCTGCTCGACGCCGCCGCCGCGGCCACCGTGCGGCGGCGGGCCGGTGTCGTGCCGGCACCCGCACGGCGGCTGCCCGAGTGCGCCGCGCACGATCCGCGGCCCCGGCTGCCCTCCGCCGCGCGGCGGCGGCTCGCCGCGCTGCTCGCGGACCGCTCCGGGACGGGCGGCGGCACCCGGCGGCGCGGGCCCACGCCCGACCTCGCCGAGCTGATACCGGAGTGGCTGCGGCACGCCGTCGAGTACGGCTACCAGGCGCCGCCCGAGTTGCTGCCCGCGCTGCTCGACGCCGCCCGGGCCCGTATCGACCTGCGGCCGCACGCGCTGGCCCTCGCCGGGCCGCGCGGGCTGTGGCTCGCCGAGCGGGCGCCGCAGTGGGCGCCGCTGCTGCGCGACGGCGCGGCCGGGCCCGCGCTGCCCGACCCGCGCGACGCGGGTGCCGTCCGCGCACTGTGGGAGGAGGGGCCGCGGACCGGTGGGCCGGCGACCGGCCAGGTGCGCGGTGCGCTCTTCGCCGAGGTGCGCAGGGCCGACCCCGCGGGCGCCGTCGAGTTGCTGACCACGACGTGGTCCGCCGAGAAGGCCGAGGACCGGCTCGCGTTCGTGGAACTGCTGCGCACGGGGCTGTCCCTCTCCGACGAGCGGTTCCTGGAGGACGCCCTGGCCGATCGCAGCCGCGGCGTGCGGGCCGCGGCGGCCGAACTCCTCGCCGGTCTCCCCGGATCCGCGCTGGCCGGGCGGATGGCGGCGCGGGTGCGGTCGCTGGTGATGCTCGACCGCAGCGAGGAGCCGCCGGTCGTCGCGGTGGAGGCGCCGTACGAGTGCGACGCCGCCATGGAGCGGGACGGGATCGTGGCCACGCCGCCGGCGGGGATGGGCGAGCGGTCGTGGTGGTTCGGGCAGTTGGTCGCGGCGGCGCCACTGGCGGTGTGGACGGAGGTCTTCGACGACCGGACACCCGCGGAGGTCGTCGAGCTGCCCGTCGCCGACGGCTGGCGGCCCGACCTGCTCGCCGCCTGGAGCCGCGCCGCCGCCCGGCAGCACGACGCCGCCTGGGCCCGCGCCCTCCTCTGCACCGCCCCGACCTCGCCCCCGAACGAGCCGCCGCCCTTCACCGCGGGCCCGCCCTCCCCCGCGCGCATCCCCGCACCCGGCAGCACGTCGGGCGGCGGCGAGCACGTCCCCGGGCGGGACCCCGCGCGGCTGCTCACCGCGCTGCCCGAGGCGGAACGGGCCGCGTGGGTCGCGGAGTTCATCTCGGCGCACGGCCTGTCCGAGGCGTTCCGCCTCCTCGGCGCCTGCGCCGTGCCGTGGCCGGAGGAGCTGGGCCGGGCCGTGGTCGACGCCCTGGAGATCGCGCGCGACGGCGGCAGTTACCCGTGGAGCTTCAGCGGCGTGATGGGCCTCGCGGAGCGCTGCCTCGACCCCTCGTACGCCGTCCGCCTCGAACCGCTGGCCGCGATGCACGAGGAGGCGGAGGAGAGTTCGCCCGGCGCGGCCGGGTACTGGTCGGAGGCGTTCCAGCGGCTGGTCGCCACCTTGCGGATACGCGCCGCGATGCGCGACGAGCTGACCACTCCCGCCGCCCTGCGGCCCTGAGGGACGCGGACACGCAGCCGGTCACGCGCCGTTCCCGGTGGCGCAGCGCGCCACCGCTGCGCGCGCCTCGGGGCGTACGCCTCAGGCGCCCGCCGGCTCCCGCACGTGCGTCCGCACCCACTCCACCACTTCGGTGGTCGCCGCGCCCGGCGTGAAGATCGCCGCGACGCCCAGCCCTTTCAACTGCGGGATGTCGTCCTCCGGGATGATCCCGCCGCCGAAGAGCTTGATGTCCAGCGCGTCCCGCTCCCGCAGCAGCTCCACGACCTTGCCGAAGAGCGTCATGTGCGCCCCGGAGAGGATGGAGAGGCCGATCGCCTCGGCGTCCTCCTGGATCGCGGTGTCGACGATCTGCTCCGGCGTCTGGTGCAGGCCCGTGTAGATGACCTCCATGCCGGCGTCGCGCAGGGCCCGCGCGATGACCTTGGCCCCGCGGTCGTGGCCGTCGAGTCCCGGCTTGGCCACCACCACGCGGATCGGACCGGTGCCACTCATCGCTGCCTCCATCGCGCCGTCCCGCGCGTCCGTGAGTCCTTCGAGGGTGTGAACGAACGTTATCCCCAGCATCGCGCACCCCGGCAGAACGCAACATCCGGGGAGGGGGAAATCACACGTGCGGCCACCGGCAAATCGGACAGCCGTGGCCCCGGTCTTACCCTCGGGTACTCGAAAAATCGGGCAAGTGCCCCGAACGCGCCCCGGCGAAACCAAGGAAAGATTGTCGAGCCGTGGGACGCCCGGTACAGTCGCGGCAGTCTCCTGCTCCCGAGGCGAAAGAGAAGTGGTGAACGACCGTCCCCCGCCGGGCTTCCCCACCCCGGCCTCTCCCGCTGGCGACGCCTCCGCCCATGGAAGCCTCGACGGCTACGGGTACGGCTACGACACCTCCGGCCACGGCGGCGGTTCCGGTGAAGAGCCTCTCCATCACGGCTATCAGAGCTACGACCAGAGCTATGACGGCTACGACGCGAGCCACTCGGCCGCGTACGACTCGGGTACCTACGCCACCACCGGCTACGAAGCCGGCGGCTATCTGACGCCCGACGCCACCTCGTCGTGGGACGCCGGCACGCAGTCGGCCGACTTCGGCACGTACGGCGCGAACGGCCTCTACGCCACGGCCGATCCCTACGCCGGCGATGCCCACGCCTCCGGTGGCTACGATGTCTCCGCGCTCTGGACGGAAGCCGCCACCGACACCCCGGCCGCCGGGGTTCCGGCCGGCGGCATCCCGCGGCAGGCGGGCCCGGCCGACGACTACGACTACGGCTACCCCTCGGCGGGCGCCCCGGCCGCGCAGTGGAACGCCACCGGCGAGTGGTCCGACTGGGACACCGGCGCGCCGTACGACGCCGCGCAGCACGAGGCCGCGGCGTACGACGGCACGCAGTACGACGCCGGGCAGCACGAAGTCCCGCAGCACCAAGGCGCGCAGTACGACACCGCCGCCGGCTGGGACACCGGCCACTATGACACCGCGGCGTACGCGGAGGCGGCCACGGACACGACGGGGTACCCGGACGCCACGGCGTACGCCGAAGCCACCGCGTACCCCGAGGCGTTCGGCGACACCACGGCGGCCACCGCCGCGTACGACGAGCACGCGGCCTACGCCCAGAACCTCGCGAACGCCGCGCACGCCGACCCCGACGCGACCTCCGCCTGGGACTTCACCGCCCTCGCCGAGCACGACGGCATCGAAGGCAGCGACAAGCAGGGCGGGTTCGACCACCCCGACGCGCCCGAGACCCCCGCGGCGCTCGACGCCGACCCCGCGCCCGCCGCCGCGCGCCGCCCGGCCGGCGTCCCCGTCGGCCGCGCCGTACGCGCCCGCCGCCGCTGCCCCAAGCGCTCCGCGCTGCTGACCGTGGCCGTGCCGTCCATCGCCGTCGTCGGCGTGGCCGGTGTCGCCGCCGCGAGCGTCACCGGCACCGGCAAGGGCGGCGCCGAGGGCGACGGCAAGACCACGCAGGCGGCCCCCGACACGGGCTCCGCGAAGGCATCGAAGGCCAACGCCGCGCTCGACACGCAGCTTCGCGGTGTCACCGAGGACGCCGACGACTTCGCCGACCGCGCCAGCCGCACCCAGGAGCGCATCGACCTCAAGGAGAAGCAGGAGGCCGAGCGGAAGCGGGAGGCGGCGGAGGCGGCCCGCAAGGAGGCGCTGCGGCCGAAGTTCGCGGTCCCGGTCGACAGCCCGGGGCTCAGCGCGTACTACGGCCAGGCGGGCGTCAACTGGATGTCGGTGCACACCGGCATCGACTTCCCCGTCTCGTACGGCAGCGAGGTCAAGGCCGCCACCGACGGCACGGTCACCACCCGCTACGACTACTCGTACGGGAACATGCTCGTCCTCACCGCGGCCGACGGCACCGAGACGTGGTACGCCCACCTCGACAGCTACGCCATCACCACCGGCCCCGTGCAGGCGGGCGACGTCGTCGCCTACTCGGGCAACTCCGGGAACTCCACGGGACCGCACCTGCACTTCGAGGTGCACCCCGGCGGCGGCTCCGCCGTCGACCCGCTCGCCTGGCTGCAGGAGAAGGGCCTCGACCCGCAGTAGGCCGCGCACGAGGCGCATGCCGCGCGGCACGGACGGACCGCGGCGCAGCCCCCGGAAACGGGGGGCGCGCGGCCCCTACAGCTTCTCCACCGGCGCGTACCGCAGCAGCAGCTTCTTCGTCCGTCCCCCGTCGCCGAAGTCGATCGTCGCCTGCGCGTTCGCGCCCGAGCCCGACACCTCCACGACCGTCCCCATCCCGAACTGGTCGTGCGTCACCCGGTCCCCCACCGACAGCGCGATCACCGGCCGCTCCGTCGCCCGCCCCGTGGCGAAGCCCGAAGGGCCCTGCCGCGTACGGGCCGCGGACGTGGACGACGCCAGCGCCGCCGCCGCGGACTCCATCGGCGACCGCCCCCCGCCGCCGCCCCGGGTGGCCGAGGCGCCCGTGCGCCGCCACTCCACGTAGGCCGGCGGGATCTCGTCCAGGAAGCGCGACGGCGGGTTGTACGACGGCTGGCCCCACGAGCTGCGCATCACCGAGCGCGTCAGATAGAGCCGTTCCTGCGCGCGCGTGATGCCGACGTACGCCAGCCGGCGCTCCTCCTCCAGCTCCTTGACGTCGCCGAGGGCCCGCATGTGCGGGAAGACGCCGTCCTCCATCCCGCTGAGGAACACCACGGGGAACTCCAGGCCCTTGGCGGTGTGCAGCGTCATCAGCGTTATCACGCCGGAGCCGTCCGTCTCCTCCTCCGGGATCTCGTCGCTGTCGGCGACGAGCGCGACGCGCTCCAGGAAGTCGGCGAGCGTCCCGGGCCCCTCCTCCCCGCGCTCCTGCTCGAACTCCAGGGCCACGGCGGCCAGTTCTTGCAGGTTCTCGATACGGGTCTCGTCCTGCGGGTCCGTCGACGCCTGCAACTCGGCGAGATAGCCCGTCTGCTCCAGCACCGCCTCCAGCACGGTGGCGGGCCCGGCGCCGGATTCGACGACCGTGCGCAGCTCCTCCATCAGCACGTTGAACCGCTTGACGGCGTTGACCGAGCGGGACGCCATCCCGTACGCCTCGTCGACGCGCACCAGCGCCTGCGGGAACGAGATCCGCTCGCGCTGCGCCAGCGCCTCGATCATCGCCTCCGCGCGGTCGCCGATGCCGCGCTTGGGCACGTTCATGATGCGGCGCAGGGGTACGGAGTCCTCGGGGTTGGCGAGCACGCGCAGGTACGCGAGGACGTCGCGGACCTCCCGGCGCTCGTAGAAGCGGACGCCGCCGACGACCTTGTAGGGCAGGCCGACGCGGATGAAGACCTCCTCGAAGACACGGGACTGGGCGTTGGTCCGGTAGAAGACGGCGACGTCGCCGGCGCGCGCCTCGCCGGCGTCCGAGAGCCGGTCGATCTCGTCGGCGACGAACTGCGCCTCGTCGTGCTCGGTGTCGGCGACGTAGCCGACGATGCGGGCGCCGGCGCCGGCGTCGGTCCACAGGTTCTTGGGGCGGCGGGAGGCGTTGCGCTCGATGACGGCGTTGGCCGCGTTGAGGATCGTCTGGGTGGAGCGGTAGTTCTGCTCCAGGAGGATCGTGCGCGCCTCGGGGTAGTCCTCCTCGAACTGCAGGATGTTGCGGATAGTGGCGCCGCGGAAGGCGTAGATCGACTGGTCGGCGTCGCCGACGACACAGAGCTCCGCGGGTCCCTCCGGGCCCGTCGTACGGACCGCGCCGCCGTCCGCCGCGGCGGCCCCGTCCTCCTCCGGGGCCGCGGCCCCGCCCTCCCCCGGCGGACCCGCCGGCGGGCCGACCAGCTCGCGCACCAGCATGTACTGCGCCCGGTTGGTGTCCTGGTACTCGTCGACCAGCACGTGCCGGAACCGGCGGCGGTAGTGCTCGGCGACGTCCGGGAACGCCTGCAGCAGGTTCACGGTCGTCATGATCAGATCGTCGAAGTCCAGCGCGTTGGCCTCGCGCAGCCGCGACTGGTAGAGCGCGTACGCCTCGGCGAGGGTCTTCTCGAAGCCGTCGACGGCCTGGGCGGCCCAGCTCTCCTCGTCGATCAGCTCGTTCTTCAGGCTGGAGACCCTGGCGCTGAGCGCCTTCGGCGGATACCGCTTCGGGTCGAGGTCCAGGTCCCGGCAGACCAGGGCCATCAGCCGGCGCGAGTCGGCGGCGTCGTAGATCGAGAAGGAGGACGTGAAGCCCAGCTTCTTCGACTCGCGGCGCAGGATGCGCACGCAGGCGCTGTGGAAGGTGGAGACCCACATCGCGTTCGCCCGCGCGCCGACCAGCTCCTCGACGCGCTCCTTCATCTCCCCGGCCGCCTTGTTCGTGAACGTGATGGCGAGGATCTGGCCGGGGTGGGCCCGCCGCTTGGCGAGCAGGTACGCGATCCGGTGGGTCAGCACCCGGGTCTTTCCGGAGCCGGCGCCGGCGACGATCAGCAGGGGCGAGCCGGTGTGCTCCACGGCGGCGCGCTGCTGCTCGTTCAGCCCCGTGAGCAGCGCTTCCGGGTCCGTCACGGGGCGGGGCGCGCCATCGCGGTAGTACGGCTCGGGGGTGCTCGCGGCGAGGGCGAGATGACTGTCGTCGAAGAGGCTGCTCATCGTCCACAGAGTCTAGGGCGCCGCACCGACAACCCACTCCCGCAGCCCTCTTTCCACCTCCGCCGGGCGACCCGGCGGCCGGCTCCACCGCCCGCCCCGGATGTCCCCCTTGCATGGAACTGTTCCTCGGATCACGAAACGGTTTCGGGCATATCGAACATCAGACTTCACAGCAGTCCCACCGAGTGGCTACCGTGCACGGCACTGCCCGGACGGAAGGAGTGGCCTGCCTTGGCTTCCCACCGAAAGCCGCGGACCCGGATCCTCGAGTCGCCGGCGGGGCGCCGTACCGCCGTCGGCGTCGGCTCCGCGGCGCTGGCATCAGCGACGCTTCTCACCCAGGAAGCCGGCGCGACCCCGGCCGAGCGGTCGATCGAGGACGTGCAGAAGGAAGTCGACCACCTCTACCACGAGGCGGAGCGGGCCACCGAGCGCTACAACGGCGCCAAGGAGCGCACCGCGCAGCAGCGCACCCGGGTCGAGCAGCAGCTCGACGAGGTGGCCAAGGAGACCGCGCGGCTCAACGAGTCGCGGCGCGAGCTGGGCCGGCTCGCCGCCGCCCAGTACCGCACCGGGGGCATCACGCCCACCGCGACGTTCATGCTCGCGCCCGACCCGCAGACCTACTTCGACCAGGCGCACCTCATGGAGCGGCTGACGAACCGCGAGAAGGCCGCGGTCGACCAGTTCCAGGTGCGCCAGGCCGAGGCCGCGAAGAAGCGCTCGGAGGCGCAGGAGAGCCTGCGCACCCTCACCGACTCGCAGGAGCAGCTCCAGGCGTCCAAGCAGGAGGTGCAGACCAAGCTGTCCGACGCGCGCAAGGTGCTGGACCGGCTCACCGAGGCGGAGAAAAAGCGCCTCGCCGAACTGGAGCGCAAGCGCGAGGAGGAGGCGCGGCGCAAGGCCGAGGAGGCCGCGCGCCAGGCGGAGTTGGAGCGGCAGCAGCAGGCCGAGCAGGAGCGCCGCGAACAGCAGCAGCGCGAGCAGGAGCAGCAGGAAGAGGAGCAGCAGGAGGACCCGCCGCCCGCGGACCCCGCTCCCTCGAAGTCGGCGCAGGTGCTGGCGTTCGCCGAGGCCCAGTTGGGCAAGCCGTACGTGTGGGGGGCCACGGGTCCGGACTCGTACGACTGCTCGGGCCTCACCCAGGCGGCCTGGCGGGAGGCGGGCATCTCACTGCCGCGTACGACCTACGACCAGGTCAACGCCGGCACGCAGGTGGCCAAGTTGGATCTGCAGCCGGGCGACCTGGTCTTCTTCTACGACGACGTCAGCCACGTCGGGATCTACGTGGGCAACGGGCAGATGATCCACGCTTCCAAGCCGGGCGACGACGTGAAGTACGAGTCGATCGACTACATGCCGTTCCACAGCGGGGTGCGCCCGGCCTGAAGGCGTGGGTTGCAGGTCGTTGCAGGGGTTCCGAGGGCCGGAAGAACGGTACCGCCCTCAGGTCCAGGTGGTGGCGATGACGACGTTGGTCATGGTCAGGAGTCCGATGGCGGCGAAGTAGGGCTTCGGGATGCGCTCTTCCTTCCGCTTGATGAAGACCGCGACGAGGATGGCTATCAGGATCAGGCTCTTGACGCTGATCTTCGTCTGATTGAGTTCCACGTCATCGGCCTCGTTGAGGCCGACGAGGATGAATCCGGTCACCAGCATGACCAGCGCGCCGTGCACCATCGAGGGCGCGATGCGCACGTCGCCCGTGCTCAACGACTTCAACTGGGTGAGCCAGCCGCCCAGCAGTGCGGCGACACCGATGATGTGCGAGGCGACGAAGAGGTTGATGAGTACATCCATGAGACGGGAGCGTAGCGGTCCGTAACAGCTCGCCCCAATGGGGGCGACCACTTCCGGAACATCGGTCACGGATGCCAACCCGCAGATCACTTCACCGTGTTCATCTGATCACGATTTGTCACCGCCAGGCAGGTCCGGTAAGTCTCTTTCATCCCCTCCTCTCGCGGCGCGCCCTCGGCTTAGCGTCTCCGCTCAGGTGGTCGGCTTCTCACCGCCGCCCGCGTCACCGGCGCGGCCGCCGGCCGCCTCCGCCGAGAGCCGGCGGCGGCCCGCTCCCCCGTGCGGGCCGCCGCCGGAGCGCAAGGAAGGGGTGAACGCCCGAGTGGCGTCCCACAGAAGGACCAGGGCCCGTACCGCCGGGGCGATCGTGCTCGTCGGCACCGCCACCGCCACCGCGCTCGGCGGCTTCGCGCACGCCGACCCGCAGCCGACCCCCGCGGGGGTCAGGGCCAGGGTCGACCGGCTGCACCACGAGGCCGAGCGGACCGTCGAGGAGTACAACGGCGTCAAGGAGAAGGCGGACCGTACCGAACGGACCCTGGACGACCTCCGCGACGAGGCAGCCCGCAAGACCGCGCGGCTCAACGACGCCCGCAACGCGCTCGGCTCCTTCGCCACCGCGCAGTACCGCAACGGCACCGCCGACGCCACCGTGCAGCTCGCCCTCTCCGCCGCGCCGGAGGACTACCTGCGCCGGGCCGCCCTCCTCGAACGGGTCGGCGACAGGCAGGCCACCGCGCTCGAAGGCGTCGGGCACCGGTTACGGGAGGTGGAGCAGGTGCGCGCGGAGGCCCGCGACCGGCTGGCGGAACTGAAGGACGCGCGGGCGGAGCTGAAGCGGCACAAGAGCGCGATCGAGGACAAGCTCACCGAGGCCCGCGGGCTGCTCGACACCCTCACCGCCGACCAGCGCGACGCCGTCCTCGGCGCCGACGGGCACGGCGGCGCGGCGGGCGACCGGGCGGCGCGCGGCGCCCCGCGCGGCCCGGTGCAGGCGCCGAACGCCCGGGCCGCGCGCGCCGTGTCGTACGCCCAGGGCGCGGTCGGCAGTCCGTACGTCTGGGGCGCCGTCGGCCCCGCCGCCTTCGACTGCTCGGGGCTCACCCAGGCCGCCTGGGGCGCCGCGGGCGTCTCCCTGCCCCGTACGACCTACACCCAGGCCGCGGCGGGCAGCACCGTACCGCGCTCCGCGCTGGCGCCCGGGGACCTGGTCTTCTACTACTCCGGCCTCAGCCACGTCGGCATCTACGCGGGCGGCGGCCAGATCATCCACGCGCCCCGGCCGGGGGCGACCGTGCGCTACGCGCCGGTGGACTCGATGCCGTTCGTGACGGCGGTACGTCCCGCCTGAGCGGGGGGAGGCGCGCGGGGGCGGCCCGTCAGACCAGGCGGCGGGCCGTCGCCCAGCGTGTCAGCTCGTGCCGGTTCGACAACTGGAGCTTGCGCAGCACCGCCGAGACGTGCGATTCGACGGTCTTCACGGAGATGTAGAGCTGCTTCGCCACTTCCTTGTACGCGTACCCCCGGGCGATCAGCCGCAGCACCTCCCGCTCCCGCTGCGTCAGCCGGTCCAGGTCCTCGTCCACCGGCGGCGCGTCCGTCGACGCGAAGGCGTCGAGGACGAAGCCGGCGAGCCGCGGCGAGAACACCGCGTCGCCCTCCGAGACCCGGAAGATCGCGTCGACGAGGTCCGTGCCTGTGATGGTCTTCGTCACGTACCCGCGCGCGCCGCCGCGGATGACGCCGATGACGTCCTCGGCGGCGTCCGACACCGACAGCGCGAGGAAGCGCACCGGCGCCTCGCCGCTCGGCGACTCCCCCATCAGCCCGGAGCACCGGCGCAGTACCTCGACGCCGCCGCCGCCCGGCAGGTGCACGTCGAGCAGCACGACCTCGGGGCGGGTGGCGGTGATCACCGTGACGGCCTGCTCGACGTCCGCCGCCTCGCCGACGACCTCGACGCCGGTCTCGTCGGTCACCCCGATCTCCGCCTGCACCCCGGCCCGGAACATGCGGTGGTCGTCGACGAGCACGACCCGTACCCGGCGGCCCCCCTCCGGGCCCGCGCCGCTCGCCCGGATCCCGGCCGCCGGGGTCCCCGCCGCCGGTGTGCCGCCCGCTGCGTCGTCCGTCATCGTCCGCTCCTCACTGCGCCCACCGCGTCCGCGTACGCGCTCACTCCGCGCGCTCCATCTCCAGCTCCACCTCGGTGCCCCCGCCCGCCGGCGTGCGCAGCCGGGCGGTGCCGCCGTTGCGCTCCATCCTGCCGATGATGGACTCGCGTACGCCCATTCTGTCGGCCGGGACCGCGTCGGGATCGAAGCCGGGGCCGCGGTCCTTCACCGAGATGAAGACCTGCCGCCCCTCGACCTCCGCGAAGACCTGCACCGGCCCCGCCTCGCCACCGTACTTGGCCGCGTTCACCATCGCCTCACGCGCCGCCTGCAACTGCGCGCTCAGCTTGTCGTCCAGCGGGCAGTCGCCGACGCACACCACCTCCACCGGCACCCCGTGGTGGTCCTCCACCTCCGCCGCCGTCCTGCGCACCCCCTCGGCGAGCGTCCCGGGCCCCGCCCCGTCCTCCTCGTCCTTGCCGGTCCCCTCCGGCTTGTAGAGCCAGGTGCGCAGCTCCCGCTCCTGCGCGCGGGCCAGCTTGCGCACCTCGCCGGCGTTGTCCGCGTTGCGCTGGATGAGCGTGAGGGTGTGCAGGACGGAGTCGTGGACGTGGGCGGCGACCTCCGCGCGCTCCTGCGCCCGGATGCGCATCAGCCGCTCCTCGGACAGGTCCTGCACCATCCGTACGAGCCAGGGCCCCGCCAGCAGCGCCACGCCCACCAGCACCGCGAGCGACGCCTGCACCACCGCGCCGATGTGCCGCGTGGAGCCCTGCATGACGAATATCGCGCTGACCCCCGCCCCGACCAGCACCACCCCGGCCGCGCCGCGCGCCAGCGGCAGGAACTTCGTGCGCCGCGTGACCGCCGCCCACTTCGCCCGCCGCGCGTTGTCCGCCTGCCGCCAGACCAGGGCCACACCGGCGCCGATGAGCAGCAGCGGCCAGACGAAGGCGTTGGAGCGGCCCAGGTCCAGGCTGCCGGCGAAGATACCGGCGCCGATGAGCAGGGCGAGGAGGGCGAGCAGTTGCCCCTTGTCGGGTTTGCGGAGCCGCTTGCGCCCGTCGGCGTCGACGTCGACGAGCGGCTTCTCCGCCCTGCCGCCCTGGCCGAGCGGGACGACGAACCAGAAGACCGCGTACAGCAGCACGCCCAGGCCGTTCGCCATGAGCAGGCCGACGAAGACGATCCGCACCCACGACACCGGCAGCCCGAGGTGCCCGGCGAGGCCGCGCGCGACGCCGCCGAGCCAGCGCCCGTCGGCGCTGCGGTACAGGCGCCGGACGGGCCGCTCGTACGGGTCGTACGGGCCGCCGGGCGGGGCGGCGCCCTCGGAGGCGGGCGCGGCGGTGGGGGCGGTCATCGCCTCTTCCTACGTCTTTCTCGTGATATTGTCCACAATGCCTCAGCGGCGACAGCCAAGCCGCAGGGGCTGGCCGCCGGGCGGGCGGTTACGGCGCGGGAAGGGCTTGGGCTGCCGGGCCGGTGCACCGCGAAACTCAACCTGCCACGTGGTTCGGCGGGTTGGAATCCCTCACGCCGAGGGAGGACGTCAAGCCATGCATCGTCACACTGACGAGCACATCATGGCCGAGGGCGCCCCGCATCAGGGGCGCCCCTGACGTATCCCGGATCCCAGACGAGTTGGCCGCGGACGATTTCAGGGGGACATCGGGGATTTCCCGGCTCCCGCGCTGCCGTACCGTGCGCCACGATGGACTCATGACGGACAGGAGCCCCGGCGCGGACGCCGCCGCGGACCCGGCGCCGGGGGCGCCCGAAGGGCCACCCGCCCGGCCGCGACTGCGGCGCAGCCGCCGCTACAAGGTCGTCGGCGGCGTCTGCGGCGGCCTCGGCCAGTTCTTCGGCATGGACCCCGTCATCTTCCGCGTCGTCCTCGGCGTGCTCACCGCCACCGGCGGCCTCGGCCTCGTCGCGTACGGCTTCGCCTGGCTGCTGATGCCGCTGGACGGGGAGGACGACAGCGAGGGCCGCAGGCTGCTGTCCGGCCGGGTCGAGGGCCCGGCGCTGACGGCGCTGCTGTTCGCCATCGTCGGCTGCGGCCTCTTCCTCTCCGTGCTGAACTCGACCGACACCCACTTCTTCGCCGCCCTGCTGCTCCTCTGCCTCGGCGGCGCCGCCTACTGGTCGCACCACCGCCGGGCGGCGGAGGAGCTGGCCGCCGACGGCGTCCCGGTGGACGACGCCACCGCCCACGCCGTGGCCGAGGCCCCGCCGGAGACCGCGCCGCCGCCTGTGCCGTACTCCCCGTCGTGGTGGCGCGACCCGCTCACCAAGGACGGCGACTTCCCGCCCTACCTCTGGGGCCCCGACGACGGCCAGGACGCGGAGGACGCGGCGCCGGGCGGACCGCCGGGCACCGGCTCCCGCACGCAGAAGGGGGCGCCGTCGGGCGGCGGCCCGGACGAGCACGAGGCGGCCGGCATCGGCGGCTGGACGTTCCTCGCCGCCGCCGGCACCTGCGCCGTCGTCATGAACGCCACCTGGGGCGCGGAGCCGCTGGGCACCACCCTGGCGTACGGCCTGGGCAGCGCGCTGGCCGTCTTCGGCGCGGGCTTCACGCTCAGCGCCTGGATCGGCCGCACCGGCGGCGGCACCGCCTTCTGGGCGCTGCTGACGACCGTCCTGCTGGCCGTCGCGCTGTGGCTGCCCGACACCGTCACGGCGGAGTGGGGCACGCGGAACTGGCAGCCGGCGGCGGCCGCGGACGTGCGCGACCGGTACGAGCTGGGCAGCGGCGAGGCCCGGCTCGACCTCAGCAGGATCGATCCGGGCAAGGACCGGCGGGTCGAGACGGCGGCCCAGGTGGGCCTGGGCCAGCTGACGGTCCGGGTCCCCGACGACGTACGCGTGGAGGTGCACTCCCGGGTGGACATCGGCGACATGCAGCTCCCGCCCACCACGGCCACCGAGGACCCCGGCGAGAGCGACATCGACGTCTCCCCGCGGCAGGAGCGCACGACGGTGCTGGAGCCCACGGCCGGCGGGTCCGGAGGGCCGAAGGGGACGCTGGTGCTGGACCTGACGGTCTCGATCGGGCAGTTGGAGGTCCAGCGTGCGGCGTCATAGGTTCGAGCCCGCGAAGCTCGTCGCCGGGCTCGTGCTGCTCTCGGGCGCGGCGTTCGCCCTGCTCGACGCGGCGGACGCGCTGCGGCAGCCGGACTGGGTGCCGCTGGTCGTGGTGCCGCCGGGGCTCGCGCTGGCCGGGCTGGTCGCCGCCGTCGGCTACGGCGCGCGCCGCGCACGCCGGCGGGCGCGGGAGGCGCGCGCGGCTGCGGCGCGGGACCGGGACGTGGACGTGGGTGCGGACCTGCGGGGGCTGCCGATGGACGAGCTGCGCGGGACGTACGACGCACGCTTCGGCACCCGGGACGCGGACGGCCCGGGCGCGCACGACTTCGGTGCGGACGGCTCGGGTGCGGACGATTCGGGTGCGGACGGTTCGGGTGCGGACGGTTCGGGTGCGGACGGGGACGTGGACGCGGGCGGCCGGCGGCGCGGGCCGGGGAGCCGGGCGTAGCGGCGGGGAGGGCGCGTGCGTGATCCGGCGCGGACGCCGGAGGGCCCGTGCTAGGCGAAGAGCTGCTGGCCCTTCCTGCGGCGGCGGACGGCGAGCACCGAGTCCAGCGACCAGTACGGCGCGCCCGCCAGGATCAGCGGGATCCACGCGATCATGTACGGCAGGTCCTGGCCGTAGTAGTACGGGTCCGCCGACCAGCTCATCGTGAACCACAGCGTCATCGACAGCAGCGCACCGCCGGCCGCCGCCAGCCGCGCCCACAGCCCGGCGAGCGTGCCGAGCCCCACCGCGATCTCGCCGAGCGAGATGGCGATCCCGAACTCCGCCGGCGCCTGCTGCGCCAGGTCCACCAGCGCCGGGATGGCGACGTCGGGCAGGGTGTCCAGGGTGTCGTGCAGCGAGCCGGGGCCGCTGGAGTCGAGGAACGCGTCGTCGGTGAGCTTGTCGAAGCCGGCGTAGACGAACGTGATGCCGAGGAAGATCCGCAGCGGCAGCAGCGCGAACCGGGCGGCGGCGGCGCGGAGGCCGCCGGGCGGCTCTCCCTGGGGCACCCGCCCCAGAACCGTGGTGCCGGACGCTTGGTCCTGTGCCATGTCTAGTCCGCCTCTCCTGCCGTGGACCGTGCCGGTGATCGCCCCGGCGCCGATACTTCATGTGTGGGAGGGGATACGTAAAGCGTTTCGTGAACGCTCAACCGGATCGGGTCGTTCGCGTCCGCTTCAGTCGACGATGTCGAGCAGGTACGGAGCGGACTCCGCGCCTCCGGCGGTGACGACCCGCAACTCCGTGCGGCCCGGCTCCACGTCCACCGGCACCGGGACCGTCAGCCGGGTGGCCGCGGGGTTGGCGAAACCGCCGGGCACGGGGACCAGCGGTACGTGCACGTGGACGGCGCCGATCCGCACGACCACCCGCGCCAGCAACTCCGGCGACTCGGCGCCCGGCGGCACGAAGCCGGTGCCGCGGACCTCGATGTCGTCGCCGGTACGGATGGCGGTGTGCAGGTCGCCGGGCTCGCGGACCCGGACGACGGAGAGCACGGCGGGCCGCCCGCCGTCGACGAGCCGGGCGGCCAGGTGCACCGCCGCGCTCACCGCGACCAGCGCGGCCACGCCCCAGGGCAGCCCCGGCAACTGCTCGGGCCGGCGGCCGAGTTGCACCAGGGCGAAGAGCAGGGCGGCGGCGGAGACGACGACGTACTGGACGTCGACGGCGGCGGCACGCCCCGCGTCGTCGGTGAGCAGGTCGGCGCCGCGGGGGCGGGCGGCGCGGGTCTTGGTCAGCCCGCCGCTGCGGAGCCGGTGCGCGACGACGGCGCGGGAGCCGAGGGCGGCGGCCCACACGGCGGCGACGGTGACGACGAGCCCGGCGGCGCCGCCCGGGCCGGCGCCCGAGCCGGACCAGCCGAGGCCGTCGAGGAGCCGGTCGCGGGCGGCGGATCCGTCGGCGAGGGCCAGCGCGAGGGCGAGGTGCAGCAGGGCGTACCCGGCGAGCAGCGTCCAGGCGCCGGCCACCGCGCGGCCGGTCGACAGCCGGCCGTCCTCGCCGACGATGGGGGCGAGGAGCCCTCCGCGGGCGCGGTTGAGCCACGCGGCACCGGCGAGGAGTCCCGCGGTCAGCACGGCGGCGAGCAGCGCCGCGGTACGGGCCCGGGTCCAGCCGGGTCCGAGGGCGGTGAGCCCGATGACGAGGAGGAGGGCGAGCAGGCCGGCGCCGATGACGTACAGGCTGCGCCGCCACAGCGACGCCGGCCACGTCCCGCCCGCGGCGGCACCGCGGGCGGCGAGGGTGTCGGCGGAGCGGGTCAGCTCGTCGGAGACCCACTGGCGGGAGGCGCCGGGCGAGTAGGCGACCCCGGCGGGCACGCCTTCGCCGGCGGCGAACCCGTCACGGCGCCGGGCGAACTCGACGGCGGGGTCGGATTCAGGGGTGGGGGCGGAGCCGGGTTCTGACCCCGGGGCGACGGAGCCGGACGGCTCGCCACCGGGCCGGGCGGCACCGGACCCGGACGGCTCTCCGGGCCCCGGCGGCCCGCCCGCCGTACCGCTGCCGGGCGAGACGTCCGTGGCAGCCGCCTCGCCCGCCGCCGGCGTACCGCGCGTGCCCGAATCCCCGGAGCCGGGCTGCGCAGGGACCTGCGCGGTCCTCGTGGCCCTTTCGGCGTCCTCCGGCGGCAGGCCGCCCGCGGAGCCTCCGCCCGCCGGCCCACCTGCCGCGCCGGCACCGAGCGGTGCCGCGTCGCCCGCGCCCGCCGCAGGCGGCCGCGCGTCGTCGCCCCCCGCTTCCACCGCCACCTCGTGCCCCCTTGACCCCAAGCCGTCCATGTGATGAGAGCGAATTGTGCCCTACCGCCGCCGCGGCGGGGGCGCCGGGCCGCTCACTCCCACTCGATCGTCCCCGGCGGCTTCGACGTGACGTCCAGAACCACGCGGTTGACGTCCGCCACTTCGTTCGTGATCCGCGTCGAGATCCGCGCCAGCACGTCGTACGGGAGCCGCGACCAGTCCGCCGTCATGGCGTCCTCCGACGACACCGGCCGCAGCACGACCGGGTGCCCGTACGTGCGCCCGTCGCCCTGGACGCCCACCGACCGCACGTCGGCGAGGAGCACCACCGGGCACTGCCAGATGTCGCGGTCGAGCCCGGCGGCGGTCAGCTCCTCGCGGGCGATGGCGTCGGCCTCGCGCAGCAGGTCGAGCCGGTCCTTCGTGACCTCGCCGACGATCCGGATGCCGAGCCCCGGGCCGGGGAACGGCTGGCGCTGCACCATCGCCTCGGGCAGCCCCAGTTCCTTGCCGACCATCCGGACCTCGTCTTTGAAGAGCCGCCGCAGCGGCTCGACCAGCTCGAAGTCCAGGTCTTCCGGCAGCCCGCCGACGTTGTGGTGGGACTTGATGTTCGCGGTGCCCGTGCCGCCGCCGGACTCCACGACGTCCGGGTAGAGCGTGCCCTGGACGAGGAAGCGCACGGGCGCCCCGGTCTCCCCCGCCGCGGCCACGATCTCGGCCTGCGCCTGCTCGAAGACCCGGATGAACTCCCGGCCGATGATCTTCCGCTTCTGCTCCGGGTCCGACACCCCGGCGAGCGCGGTGAGGAACCGCTCCGCCGCGTCGACGACCTTGAGCTGCACGCCGGTCGCGGCCACGAAGTCCTTCTCGACCTGCTCGGACTCGCCCTTGCGCATCAGCCCGTGGTCGACGTACACGCAGGTGAGCCGGTTCCCTATGGCCCGCTGGACGAGCGCCGCGGCCACCGCCGAGTCCACACCGCCGGAGAGCGCGCAGATCGCCTGCGCGTCGCCGACCTGCGCGCGGACGGCGGCGACGGACTCCTCCACGACGTTCGCGGTCGTCCAGGTGGGGGCGAGGCCGGCGCCGCGGTAGAGGAAGTGCTCCAGGACGAGCTGGCCGTGGGTGGAGTGGACGACCTCCGGGTGGTGCTGCACCCCGTACAGCTTCCGCTCGTCGTCCTCGAAGGCGGCGACGGGCACGCCCTCGGTCGACGCGGTGACCGTGAAGCCCGCGGGGGCGGCGGAGCAGGCGTCGCCGTGGGACATCCAGACGTCCTGGCGCTCGGGGGTGCCGGTGAAGAGGGTGGAGTCGGGGCGGGTGACGTCGAGTCGCGTACGCCCGTACTCGCGGCTTCCGGTGTTGTCGACCGTGCCCCCGAGGGCCTGGGCCATGAGCTGGAACCCGTAGCACATCCCGAAGACCGGAACGCCGGCGGTGAAGATCGCCGGGTCGATGCCGGGGGCGTCCTCCGCGTACACCGAGGAGGGGCCGCCGGAGAGGATGATCGCCTTGGGGTTCTTCGCCAGGATCTCCGGCACCGGCATGGTGTGCGGCACGATCTCGCTGTAGATCCGGGCCTCGCGCACGCGGCGCGCGATGAGCTGGGCGTACTGGGCACCGAAGTCCACGACGAGAACGGTGTCGGGGGTCGCTGAGGTCACTGCTGCGGCCTTCCGGCGATGGGCGGGGGAGATGATGCCGAGTCTATCGGCTGGCGCCGTCTCACCATGCGGGCCGCCTTTGGCCACCGGGGGCCGAGGGTGAATACTGGCGGCCATGCGCACGCGGAGCTTCGTCTTTACCTATGGCAACCGGCCCGTCCGGCTGCCATGGTCGTGCGCTTGAGCTGACAAGCGACTTCCCAGGCGCCCCGGGCCGGCAGGCCCGGGGCGCGCTGCGTTTGCCGCCGCCGGGCGGCGGGCTCCGGGGCCTTGACCCCAGGAGCGACGAGATGAACGCAACCCAGTCGGGCGACCGCACCGCGGCCCCCGCGAAGACCGGCACCACGGACAGGACCGGCGCCCGCACGGACGAGGCGGCGACGGAGATCACGGACGCCCGCGAGCGGATCGACGACCTGGACACGCGGATCATCGCGCTGGTCGAGAAACGGATGGCGGTCTCGGCCCGCATCCAGCAGGCCCGCATCGCCTCGGGCGGCCGCCGGGTGAACCTCTCCCGCGAGATGGAGATCCTGGCCCGCTACCGCGACCACCTGGGCCGCCCGGGCACGACCCTGGCGATGACGCTCCTGGAACTCAGCCGCGGCCGGGTGTGACGCCCGCCGGGGCACCGGGTGCCCCGGCGCGAGGGCCGGTGCACCGGGCCGGGGGGCTCACGTCACGTTGCCGCCCGCCCGGCCCGGCCCCCGCCCACAGGCGCGAGAACGACAGCCCAGACCACCTTGCCGACCCCGCGCCGCTCGGCGACACCCCACCGGGAGGAGAGGGTCTCGACCAGGAGCAGCCCGTAGCCCCCGTCCTCGTCCGGCACGCGAGGCACGGGCCATACGCTCGACGCGTCGTGCACCTCGATCCGCACGCCGCGGTCCTGCCGGACGAACCGCGTCTGGATCTCCCGCCCCGGCGGCACACGGGCATGCACGACGGCGTTCGTCACCAGCTCCGACACCACCAGCACAGCCGACTCCTCCAGCTCGCCCATCCCCCACCCGGCCAACGCCTTGCGCAACTGAGCCCGCGCCAGCCCGACACACCCGCGATGCCTGCGCCACTGCCACTTCACAGTGTGCGCGCTCCATGCCTGCGGCTCTTCTGCATGTGTGGCCATCTCACGGCCTCTCGTGGAAAGTTGAAGCGGACCGCTACCAGTCAACGGTCGCGGTACGGCCGTAACCACGTCACTTGCGCGGCAGTTGTGCCGCACGTCTGCTGCCTCCACTACCGTGACCAGGGAAGACGGCATGCCCGGGAGGACGAGGTATGGCGGACAGGCGTGATCGCTTAGCGCGGCGCATGAAGGCGTGCGGCTACAGTCAGGAACGGTTGGCGCATGCCCTGTCCGTCGACCGCACCACGGTGGGCCGCTGGGTGCGCGGCGAAGCGGCCCCGCAGGGATTTCTATGGCCGAGGCTCGCGCGGCTCCTCAAGGTGACCCCGGCGGAGCTGGAGGGCCTGTTGGCACCGGGCGAGACTCCGACAGCGGCCACGAGGTCGCAGGGGGGCGGCTCTGACGACGTGATCCGACGTGACTTCTTGCAGCTCATGACCATGGCAGGCGCGATGGCCTCCATGCCCACGCCGGCCGCGGCGGCGGAATCGACGGGCTACACGAGCATGGGCCCGCACCTGTGGCAGGTATACGGTCTGGCGTCGTCCAAGCAGTCTGTGTACCCCTTTGTCCGGGATCAGGCGGTCGAGCTGTCCAGGGCGCTTCGGGCAAGTCACGGAGCGGAACACAAGCGTCTCTGCGCGGACGCGGGGGATCTCTTCCAACTAGCGGGCGAGATCATGTTCGACGGCAACCGCTCCATGGACGCAGCTCACTGCTACACCCTCGCGGCCGGCGCGGCGCGGGAGGCCGAGGATCCGGACCTGTGGGCCTGTGCGCTGACGCGGCACGCCTTCATCGGTCTGTACGGAGACCAGAGGTACGAGGAAACCGCTCCGTTGGTGGGGCTGGCGCGTCACGTGGCCCGGCGCGGAGATGCGCAGCTTTCCACTCGGCACTGGGTTGCCGCGGTGCAGGCCGAAATCTTCGCGGCCATAGGTGATCTCGACGCATGCAAGCGGTCCCTGGATGAAGCCGAGGAAGTCCATGCGCTCTCCGACCCCGTGCATAACGGTGGGTGGTTGAGGTTCGACGGCTCACGCCTCGCTGAGGAACGTGGCACGTGCTTCACAAGACTCCAGCGACCCGATCTGGCCGAGGACGCACTCAACGCGGCATTGAGGCAGTTGCCTCCCTCGTCCCGCCGGCGGGGTGGAATTCTGGCGGATCTGGCCCTGATCGGCGTGCAGCGGCGGGACATCGACCAGGTCGTGTCGTACGCGAACGAGGCCCTGCGGATCGCGCGCCAACGCGGATCCGGCTGGATCGGCCGCAAGCTCCTCGGGCTCAGGACGGAACTCGAACCGCTGAAGTCCGACCACCGAGTGAGAGACCTGACCGAGCAGATTTCTGCGCTGAACTTCTCAGCATGAAGGGATATCCGTGGACATCGAGGAAGGCCGTATCTTTCGCGAGGCGTGGATTGCGGGGGTGAAGAAGCACTTTCCCGGAGAGCCGAAACCCGGGTACGTCACACCGTGGGAGGAGACCCCGGACTGGGAGCGGGAGGCCGCGGCGGCCGTGTGCCGTCAGGTGCGGGAGTTCATCGAGGTGTCCGGCGGCAGCACGGGGCGGCTGAGCAGGGAACAGCGCGGGCGCTTCGTCGCCATCTGCTGGATTGCGCAGATCCATCACCGCATCGAGGACCCGAAGCCGGGCTATGTCGCGGACTGGTCCGAGCTCCCCGGGTGGCAGCAGGAAACAGACGCGGACATCTTCGACGCCATCGAGCACGCAAGCAGCCGCTAGTGCCGCATCGGCCTGTGCCGGTGAAGCAGCTGTGCAGGACGTCCCGCGACTCCATGCCCTGCACTGCAATGCCGGCTCAAGCTGCGATGTCGGCTTCGGGTTGGAGTGCAGGGCCGAGCAGCAGGCCCCCGTCCAGGACGAATTCCGAGCCCGTAGCGAAAGATGCGTCCTGGGAGGTGATGAAGAGCAACAGGCGGGTGATCTCGGAGGGTTCGGCGAGGCGGGGGATGGCGAACGGGTCGGGCGAGTAGAAGTCGGCGATGGCCGGCTGGCCCGCGACGGTGGGTTCGTTGATCAGCGGTGTGGAGACGACGCCGGGGTGGATGGAGTTGACCCGGATGTTGTCCCGTCCCAGCTCCAGCGCGGCCGTCTTGGTCAGTCCGCGCACGGCCCACTTGCTGGCGGTGTAAGGGGCGTAGAAGGCCGTGCCGGCGTGGGCCATGGTCGAGGCGATGTTGACGATGGTTCCGCCGCCTCCCCTGCGCATCGACGGAGCCACGGCCCTGATGCCGAGGAACTGGCCGGTGACGTTGACGCTGAAGGAGTGCTCCCAGGTGTGGAGTTCGGTGTGCTCGATAGGGGCCGCCGGGTTCTGGACGCCCGCGTTGTTCACCAGGATGGTGATCGGCCCGAAGTGGCCTTCGACGTCTCGCACCACCGCCGCCCAGTCGTCCTCACTGGCGACATCCAGGTGGACGGAGAGAGCCCGATGACCGAGCTGAGCAGCGAGATCACGGCCGGCGTCGTCGTCGCGGCCGGCGATGACGACGTTCGCCCCCTCGGCGTGGTAGCCGTGCACATGACTGCTGCCCATGCCCCCGGTGCCACCGGTGACGATGACGGTGTGCCCCTCAAAGCGTCCCATGATGCTTCCTTCCAGGCTTTCACAGGGGTGAGCCGAGTGACTCACCTCTTCTCTCAAGGTAGGAGCAGGGTTAGAGGTGAGTCAAGTGACTCACCTCGTAGTGAGAGGCATACTGGAGGTCATGACGGCACAGCCTTCGGAGTACCACCGGCGCGTCGCGGCCCAGAAGCGGACGTCCATCATCGAGGCGGCGACGAAGCTGTTCCTCGACTCCGGCTACGACGGCACCTCGCTGGCCCGCATCGCGGAGGCGGCCGGAGTGTCGAGGGCGACCCTGTTCAAGCAGTTCACCACCAAGGCGGCCCTGTTCGAGGCGATCGTCACCGAATACTGGAAGGTCGACGACGGGGAGGCGCCCCTCCCCGAGCCGGGAAACCTCCGCGCAGGGCTTGAGACCATCGGACGCCGATACGTGGCGCTGCTCACCCAGCCCGGCATGGCCGCCCTCTTCCGCATCGTCATCGCCGAGGTACCGCGCTTCCCCGAGCTCGGCGAAACCCAGTTCAAGCTCGGCAAGATGCCCTACTTCGAATCGGTCCGCCGCTACCTGGCAGCGGAGAACGCCGCCGGTACGGCCCGGCTTGACGATGCGGAGATGGCGGCGACCCAATTCCTCGGGATGATCTCCAACTACGTGTTCTGGCCGCGGATGCTGCTCGCACGCTGGGAACCTGACGACTCCGCCCTCTCCAACGCGGTCGACCAAGCGGTGCTGACCATGCTCGCCCGATACGGCGCGCCGGGGGCCGGCGGCACCTGAGACCCCAGGTGCCCCCACCGCTCTGCGTCACCACCCGGTATCCCGGGGGCGACGGGGCCGGCCTTTCCGGTTACCTCGTGCCCGCTACGCCGATCAGATGGCCCTCCGGGTCGGTGAAGTGGCCGACCACCAGGGTTCCGGGGGTGCCTTCCGGGCCCATGCGGCGGGTGCCGCCCAGGGTCTCGGCCTTCCGGAGTGCGGCCTCTACGGCGCCGGCCGCCGCGCCGCCGTGCAGCACGCGGCGGCGCGCGGCGCCTCAGGAGATCGGGTCCGGACCCGCCTGGGGCGTGGTCGGGCGGGAGGGCGGGTCGGCGGGCGTGGGGGCGAAGAGAGGGGCCAGCGCCGCCAGATCCAGGGCCTGGAGCGCCTCCGCCAGCGTGCTGCGGGGGCGGCGCGTGCCCGCCGTGCGCAGCACGCCCGTGAGCGGTCTGGCGTCCGCGACCGCCAGTGCCGCGGCGATCGCCTCCGCCGTGTCCCGTACCTCCGCGAACTGCGCCACCCGCCCCGTGCCGCCCCGCGGCGCCCGCTCAGGACTGCCGGGCGCCGCGCCGCCGCCGCCCGGCGACGCGCTCTGCGCCACGTCCCGTACGGTCGCCGCCACCGCCGTGCCCGACGCGCGCCACGTGAACTCCGCCGTCCGCTCCCCGCCCCGGTACACCGCGATCCCCGCCGCGCCGTCGACCGCGTACAGCGCCACCGCGGGCCAGCCCTCGCCCCGCGTCATCGCCGCCGCGGCGGCGAGCAGCGCGTCCGGCGACGGCGCTTCCCCCGCCGCCGTACGGCCCCGCGGCCACCGGCCCGGCGCCCGTCCCGGCACGCGCACCGGCGGCCTGCCCGGCGCCGGGCGCTGCCGGGTGCGCAGTTGGGCGCAGGTGCGGGCGCCGCCGGTGGGGGTGAGGCGCAGCCGCAGGTCCGCCGCGTGGGCCGCCTTGGCGACCGCGGCCGGGGGCGCGGTGCAGACGACGATCCCGGCGTACGGGGCCGGCTCGGGCCGGGTGCCGGGGCCTGCCGGCCCGAAGGCGGCGCCGGGGCCGGGGGCGTTGTCCGGGCGGGGGCCGAAGAGCGGGACGCGCCGGGCGAGTTGGGCCCGTACCTCCTGGCGGGCGAGGAGGAAGCGGCGCCTGATGGCCTCGGTGTCGTCGCCGGGCCGTGCCCAGGGCACGCCGCGGGCGTCCGAGCCGACGGCGCGGAAGACCTCCAGCGCCTCGTCCCAGCGCCGGGCGCGGACGAGCGCGGCGGCGAGGCAGTTGCGGAAACCGGCGGCCTCGGCGTCGCCGGGCTCGTAGTGCGCGGACAGCTCCAGCGCGCGTTCGACGGCCCAGGTGGTGGACGAGCCGGGCGCGTCGGCGGGGTCGGGGCCGCCGGACGGTGTGCTACGGGTCCGGCACACGCCCAGCGACGCGGCCTCCAGCGGCAGCGCGTGCAGCAGAGACCCCGGCAGCGCCTCCTCCGCCGACTCCTCCGCGAAGACCATCAACTCCTCGACGTCCGCGTCTCCGACGATGGCGAGGTAGCGCAACGCCGCGACGTGCGCCCCGTGGTGTCCCGGCGCGCGGACGACCGCCTCGGCGAACCGGGAGACGAACGCCTCCCGCGGCGCGCGTACGGCGGTGGCGTGGTCGAGGGCGATGCGCCACGGCACGGGGTCGCCGGGCGCCTGGGCCGCGGCCAGCCGGACGAGGGGCAGGACGTCGCGCAGCACGGCCCGGGGGTCGGTGGCGGGAAGGCCGCCGGCGCCGTACGGGCCCCGGGAGCGCCGCCCGCCGCCGGGGCCGGCCGCACCGGCGGCTCCGGCGGTCCCGGCGGTTCCTCCCGCGCCGGTACGGGGATCCCCGCCCCCCGGCGCCGGTCCCCCCGGTCCGGCGCCGGAGTCGGCCCCCGCGCCCGCCCCCGTACCCGGCCGGTCGTGCTCCGTTCCCGAACCCGGCCGTCCGTACCCGGGCCCCGCGCCCGGCACCCCGTACCACGGCCACGACTCCGCGTCGGCCATCCCGGCCCACGCGCCACCCGCCCCGTCACCGTCACCGCCCCCGGCACCGGCCCCCTCGGCGGGCCCCGCGCCCGCCCACGGCCCCGGCGCCGCCCCGCCCCGCCGGCGTACGCCCCAGCCCTCGAACCTCCGTCTGCGCGGCCCGTACCGCTCCGCCCGCCACGCCCGCAGCAGCCGCTCCGCCTCGACCACCGCCGCGTCCCCGCACTCCGGGTCCCACTCCCGCCACCGCCGCAGCCACCCGTCGTCGTCGAGGGCCGCGGTCGCCAACTCCGCGACGTAGGTGTCCCGGCGCTCCCACTCCGCCGCCCGCCCGGCACCGGCGAGGAGTTCGCGGGCCGGGCGGAAGTCGCCCGCCTCGGCGGCCGGGAGCACCGCCCGGACGCGCTGTCCCGGAGCGTCCAGCAGGACGTCTTCGTCGAGGGGCAAGTCGGCGCCGACCCAGGAGTAGTGGCGCACCACGCGCGGGAACGTCACAAGGGGCCGGAGGAAGTGCATGGCACTGCATTCAAGGCCATACGAACCCCCGCGTTCCAGACTCCTACGGTGACGATCCGATATCCGAAGGGGAGTCCGGTCCCTCCAGTCACAGAATGGTTTCAGCAAGGGGGACGGGCGGGGGCAAATCCGTTCTCGCGGGTCACCCGGTCGGCGTCCGGGTGGCGTGACCGCCGCCACACCCGGTTCGTTGGACCGGACGCGGTGACCGGATGCAGGGGACAGCTTCCCGGTCCCGGCAGGATGCGGTCGGCTCCGGGGACGCCCGGACCGGCCGCCCCGCGCCCGCCCCGGCGCCACCGCCCGGGTGCGCGCCGCCCGCGGACGCGCGGCGCGCAACGGCTCCGTACACACACCCGCCTCAGCGGAACCGCAGCGCCTTCAGCGCGCGCAGTCCGCGGCTCATGAAGGCCGCGTAACTCTTGTCGTCGTCGTACCGCAGCGGCCCGAGCGCGAACGGCGCCAGCGGTACCACCCGCTGTTCCGCCACCGTCTGCGACTCCGTGTACTTCAGGATCCCCTCCGAGCCGTGCCGGCGGCCGATCCCGGAGTCCTTCATTCCGCCCATGGGCGCCTGCACGCTGCCATACGCGGCCCCGTACGCCTCGTTGACGTTCACCGTGCCCGACCGGATCCTGGCCGCGATCCGGCGGCCCCGGCGGCCGTCCTTCGTCCACACGCTCGCGTTCAGCCCGTACGGCGTCGCGTTGGCGCGCGCGACGGCGTCGTCCTCGTCGCGGAAGCGGTAGACCGAGACGACCGGCCCGAAGGTCTCCTCGTCGCAGACGGTCATGCCGGGCTCGACGCCGTCGAGGATCGTCGGCTCGTAGAAGTACGGGCCCACGTCGGGCCGCGCCCGCCCGCCGGCCAGCACCTCGGCGCCCTTGCCGACCGCCTCGTCCACGTGCCGGGTGACGGTCTCCAACTGCTGGGCGCTGACCAGCGAGCCCATGTCGGCGCCGTAGCCGAGGGTGTTGCCCAGCCGCAGGGCCCTGGTCCTGGCGACGAAGCGGGCGAGGAAGGCGTCGGCGACCGACTCGTGCACGTACAGCCGCTCGACGGAGATGCACAACTGCCCCGCCGACGCGAACGCCGCGCGCACCGCGCCCTCCGCCGCCTTCTCCACGTCGGCGTCGGCGAGCACCAGCATGGGGTTCTTGCCGCCCAGTTCCAGCGAGGCGCCGACGAGCCGGGCCGCGGCGCCCTGGGCGACCTCGCGTCCGGTGCGGGTGGAGCCGGTGAAGGAGACGTAGTCGGCGTGCCGGACGATCTCGGGGCCGACGACGGGCCCCGGGCCGATCACGACCTGCCACACCTCCTCCGGCAGCCCGGCCCCGACCAGCTTCCGGCGCGCCCAGAGGGCGGTCAGCGGGGTCTTGGAGTCGGGCTTCATGACGAGGGCGTTGCCCGCGGCGAGGGCGGGCAGGGCGTCGCCGACGGAGAGTTCGAGCGGGTAGTTCCAGGGCGCGATCTGGCCGACGACGCCGCGCGGGTGGCGCAGTTCCGTGACCTTGGTCAGCGTCGGCAGCGCGCCGGTGTGGCGCTTGGGGCCGAGGTAGGCGGGGGCCCTGCGGCCGTAGTGGCGGGCAGCCAGGGTGACGGACTGCACCTCCTCGTGCGCGTGCAGCCGCGCCTTGCCGGTCTCCAACTGCACGAGGTCCAGCACCTCGTCCTGGTCGCGCAGGAGCAGGTCGTGGAAGCGCAGCAGCACGGCGGCCCGCTCGCGTACGGGCCTGGCCGCCCAGGCGCGCTGTGCGGCGCGGGCCCGCTCGAACGCGGCCTCCACGTCCGCGGGCCCGGCCTCCGGCACGTCGGCCAGCACGTCGCCGGTGAGAGGGGACCGGACGGCGACGGTGCCGGTGCCGGCGACGCCGCGGGTGAGGCGCTCGACGAGCGCGGGGGTGACGAACTCGGCGGCGACGGCGCCGGCGGTGCGGGCGCCGTCGGAAGCGGAAGCGGTGGGGTTGCCTACGGCGGTCTCCGTCATAAGGCCGAGGGTAGGACTCCGGCAGCGCCTTTGGATACCTGCCGGTAACCGAATTCCGCCAGCGATTGCTGGCTCATACGTGCGGGGCGGTACCGGCGCCGGTCACGGCCGGCAGCCCGTACCACCGGGGCGCACCAACGGCCGCCCCGCCCCGTCACAGATCCTGGATGTCGAGCGAGTCGACGACCTCCTCGAAGACCCGATCGCCGTCCCGCTTGCCCTCGCCCGCGGCCGGCATCTCCACGGTCAGGTGCCAGCCGATGTTGTCGTCGTTGACGTAGAAGAACTCCCGGCTGCGCATCTCGGTCTCGGTCTCGTACCCCTCGTCGCGGGTCCACGTCGTGACCATCACGGCGGCGTCCTTGCCCCGGTACTCGAACTCCTTGACCGACCCGTCGACGTCGGAACTCAGCTCGGTGCACTCCAGGTTCTCGCCCTTGTCGCAGTCCAGCGTCTGGTTGGCCTCGGCCAGCGCGCTGTCCTCGTTGCCGGAGGAGCGGGTGAGCCACAGGCTGGGCGTGCCGCCCGGGTCCGTGTACGTGACCGTGCCCTCGTCGACGCTGCGCTTGTAGTCCTCCGGCACCGCCAGCGACGCCTTGAGCTGTTCCGTCTCGTCGTACGTCTTCCAGCCCTCCGGCGCGCCGTCGCCACCGCCGAACGGGTTCGCCAGCGTCAACACCAGCGCCGCCACCACGGCTATCGCCCCGCCCAGCACGGCCAGCCTCCCGCCGCGCCCCTTCGGCAGCGCCGCAGCGAGCTTCCCGCCGAGCCCGCCGCCCGCGCCGCCGCCCACCGGGGCGATCATCGTCGGCGCCGGCGCCGGCCTGGCCACCGCCTCCAGCTGCCGGCGCACCTCGTCCGGCGCCGGCCGCGCCGCCGGGTCCTTGCGCAGCAACTGCATCACGACCGTGCCCAGCGCCCCGGACCCGCGCGCGAGCGCCGCCGGTTCGGCGGAGAGCACGGCCTGCAGCGTCGCCGGCGCGGTCTGCCGGCGGTACGGGGACATGCCCTCCACGGCCGCGTACATCACGACGCCCAGCGACCACAGGTCGGACTCGGGGCCCGGCCGCTGGCCGAGCACCCGCTCCGGCGCGATGTACTCCGGCGACCCGACGAAAGCGCCGGTCTCCGTCAGCCCCTGCTCCCCCTCGATCTGGGCGATGCCGAAGTCGGTGAGCACGACGCGGTCGTGCCGGCCGAGCAGCACGTTGTCGGGCTTGACGTCGCGGTGGAGGATCCCCGCCTCGTGCGCGGCGGTCAGCGCGCCGAGCACGGCGACGCCGATGCGCGCCACCTCGCGCGGGTCGAGGGTGCCCTCGGTGAGCTGGTCGCCGAGGGAGCGGCCGCGGACCAGCTCCATCACGATCCAGGGCCTGCCGTCCTCCATCACCACGTCGTGCACGGTGACGACGGAGGGGTGGTCGATCCGGGCGGCGGCGCGGGCCTCGCGCTGCATCCGCTCGTACGCCGTCTGCCGCGTCCGCTCGTCGAGGTCGGCGGGCAGCCGGGGCTCCTTCACGGCGACGTCGCGGTCGACGACCTCGTCGTGGGCCCGCCAGACGGTGCCCATGCCGCCGACGCCGAGGCGGGCGGCGAGGCGGTAGCGCCCGCCGATCAGCCGGCCCACCGAAGGATCGCCGACGAACTGGGTGGCCGCGGGCCCCTGCGCGATTCCGCCGGCGTTCTGCTGCGGTGGCCGCAGGCCGTAGCTCGTGGGCTCGTCCCCCACCTTGTCCCCCTCGTCCGTCATGGCACCATCAATAGCGCACTACCGCGCGGTCGTTCCCCGGGATATCAGCTCTGTAGAAAACGTGCGACATCCGCGGCCTCCGCCGTGACATCCGCCGCAACCGGGTCGGGGCCTTCGGCGAAGATGCTGACCTGCACGTTTCCCGGCCGCGGGCGGGTCCATGTGCCGGCCGCGCGGCCATTTACGGTAACAGCGGCGCGAATCTGCCCGCCGCCGGGGCGGACGGAGCGGATGAAGTCCCGGGGGATGGCGGCGTCGCGGTCGCGCCAGCCGAGCCAGTAGTCGTCGTAGGCGGGGAGGAGACGCACGTCGGGAGGCGGTCCCGGCTCGTCCGGGCGCTGGTCGCCCGTTCCGGGTGGTTCTTCCGCACCCTGCCCGTACGGCGCCGGCTCCGGCCATACGCGGCGGGCCGTGCCCGGTGGCAGGCCGGACCAGGCGGCGAAGTCGCCCGGGGCGGCGGGTCCGTGGCCGCGGAGGTAGCGCCGGACCAGCTCGCGCACCGCGGCGTCGCCGGCCGGCTGCGGTCCTGCCGGGGGCGGCAGCCAGTCGCGCAGCGCGACGTACGTGGGCTCCCCCGCCCGCAGCGGCCCGTGGCAGACCAGCCCCGCGAGCGCCGCCCTGCGGATGACGTGGAACGGCGCCTGCCCGCCGGGCTCGACGCCGACGCGCGCCAGCCGCTCGGCCAACTCGGCGCGGGTCAGCGGCCCGTGCGCCGCGACGGCGTCCACGACGACGCGCTCCGCGCGCGCGTACACGTCCTCGTCCAGACCGAGGTCGCGGTAGCGCCGGGCGGCGCGGGAGACGAGGCGGGGGCCGTAGAGGGCGAGCAGCCAGTGCACGTCGGCCGCGGGTACGAGGTGCAGCGTGCCGCGCATGAACCAGCCGCGGACCAGGGTCCGCCGCTCCTCCAGCGCCTCGCGCACGGCAGTGCGCGTGAGCCCGTACGCGCGCGCCCGCAGCCCGAGCGCCGCGGCCTCCAGGTCCTGCGCCTGCACGGCGAAGACGCGCGCCACGACCTCCTCCGCGCCGGCGCACCGCACGCCTCCCGCGAGGCACTGCGCCCGCGCCCGCGCGAGGAGCACCGCGGAGCCGGTCACCGCGCCGCCTTCCGTCACCGCTCCGCCCACCGTCCCCGTACCGCATACGCCACCGCGCCCGCCGCCAGCACCCCCGCGCCCGCCGCCACCGACGCCGGCGGCAGCGAGAACGCCAGCACCACGCACCCCGCAAGACCCACCGCCGGCACCACGCGCGGCGGGCGGCCCTCCTCCGGGTGGAGCGTCCACGCCGAGGCGTTGGCCACGGCGTAGTACAGCAGCACCCCGAACGACGAGAACCCGATCGCCCCGCGCACGTCCACTGTCGCAGCCGCCACCGACACCGCCGCGCCGACCGCCAGCTCCGCCCGGTGCGGCACCCGGAACCGCTCGTGCACCGCGGCGAGACCGTGCGGCAGATGGCGGTCCCTGGCCATCGCGAGCGTCGTACGGGAGATCCCGAGGATCAGCGCCAGCAGCGAGCCCAGCGCCGCCACCGCCGCCCCGACCCGCACCGCCGGCTCCAGCCACCCCGCGCCCGCCGCCGACGCCGCGTCCGACAGCGGCGCCGTCGCGTGCGCGAGACCGCCGGCGCCGAGGACGGCGAGGACGGCCACCGCCACCGCCGCGTACGCGACGAGCGTGATGCCCAGCGCCACCGGCACCGCGCGCGGGATGGTGCGCTCCGGATCGCGCACCTCCTCGCCGAGCGTGGCGATGCGCGCATACCCGGCGAAGGCGAAGAACAGCAGCCCGGCCGCCTCCAGCACCCCCCACAGCGAGGTGTCGCCGCCCGGCCGCAGCCGGTCCGCCTCGGCGGCGCCGCTGGTGAACGCCGCCACGACGACGGCGGCCAGCACCGCGAGCACGGCCGCGACGATCGCCCGGGTGAGGAGCGCGGACTTCTGTACCCCGCGGTAGTTGACGGCCGTCAGCGCCACGACGGCGGCCACCGCGACGGCGTGCTTCTGCTCCGGCCAGGCGTACGCGCCGACCGTCAGCGCCATCGCCGCGCACGACGCGGTCTTGCCGACCACGAACGCCCACCCGGCGAGGTAGCCCCAGAAGGGGCCGAGGCGCTCGCGGCCGTAGACGTAGGTGCCGCCGGAGGCGGGGTAGCGGGCGGCGAGACGGGCGGAGGAGGTGGCGTTGCAGTACGCGACGACGGCGGCGGCGCCGAGCCCGATGAGCAGCCCGGAGCCGGCGGCGCGGGCGGCGGGCGCGAGGGCGGCGAAGATCCCGGCGCCGAGCATGGCGCCGAGGCCGACGAGCACGGCGTCGCCGACGCCGAGGCGGCGGGCGAGAGGGGTGGCCTGGTCGGACATGGGCGGGAGGGTAGCGGAGCGAAGTGACGGGAAGGGGGCGCGCGGGGTCACGCGGGGGGCGTGTGGCGCGTACGGGACGGAAGGGGCGGGCCCGGCCGGGGGCCCGCCGCCCCGTCACCCTGTGGGCCGGTAGCTCTCCGCCGCGATCCGGTGGAACCGCTCCACCTCGTCGTTCTTCCCGTCCGGGCCGATCAGCAGGACCACGTGGTAATGGTCGTCCCAGATCATCGCCAGGTTGCGGGCGTGCACCTGGCGCCCGCTGCCGTCGGTCCAGTCGAACTCGCCCTCCGCCATGACCCGCTGCCCGACCTCGATCCGCCGCAGCCCGTCGGCCTGCGCCCACGCGGAGTCGCGGTACTCGTCCAGCTCCGGCTCGCTCTGCTGCTGGTACGCCATCGGATCGCTGCCGAACTCGCCGACACCGTCGCGGCCGGGGACGACGAGGAGTTCGTAGTCCCCGCCGACGTAGCTGACCTGGCCGTCGCTCCCGGCCGTGCGCTGCCAGTCGTCGCGGACGGCGACCTCGAAGCCCGCCGGGTCCTCGCGGAGCACGAAGCCGTCGGGCAGTTCGGAACCCTCGCCGCTGCCCTGCCCGTCGTCCTTCGGCTTGTCGGGGGCGTCCCCGGACTCCTTCGGCTGCCCGCGTTCCCCGGCCTCGCTCGTGTCGTCGGAGTCCGAGGGCGGTGCCGCCGGCTCCCCCGGTTCGTCCCCGCGGCCCGCGCCGACGGCGCTGCGCTGGTCGCGGCCCGCCTCGTCGGCCCCGGGCATGAACATCGCCGCGTACGCGATGGCGCCCGCCATGGCGACGAAGATCAGGGCGATGAGCGTACGGCCGAGGCTGCGCGGCCCGCGCGGACCGCGCCGCGCCCGGCGTTTGTGCCGCTTCCGCACCGGCACCGGCGACTTGTTCGCGCGCCGTCTGCGCATCAGCTCGCCGCGCCTGCGCAGTATCGGCAGCCGCCGCGGATCGCCGCCGCGGCCGGTGCCGTGCTGCGGCACGGTGACCGTACGGCTGCCGATGCCGGGCTCGGGCGCGGTCCGGATCAGGGACCGCAGCCAGCCGCGCAGCTCCTCGAAGTCCGGCCGCTCCGTGGGGTCCTGGCGGAGCAGCGACTCCACGACGGGGCGCAGGGCCCCGCACTCCTCCGCGTGCGCGGGGGGCTCGGAGCAGACGAGCTGCACCAGCTCGGCGACGTCCTCCTCGGGGTACGCGGAGTGCCCCTGGACGGCGCGGAAGAGCAGCGCGCCGAGCGCCCAGAGGTCGGCGGCGGGGCCGACGGGGGGCGCGAGCTGCCAGTGCTCGTGGACGGGCCCGGCCTGCTCGGGCGCCCACCGCTCGGTGACGGCGCCGACGACCTGCATCCGCGTCGTCCGCGCGCGCTCGGCGGCGAGCCGGGTGCTGGGCCCGGGGTAGCGGGTGGCCCCGCCGGCCTCGGGTCCCGGCGGCGCGTCGCGGTCCGCGGGCACGGCCTGCGCGCCGACGGGCACGGCGATGGACGCCCCGGGGCGCACCCCGGGCAGGCTGCCGCCGTAGGAGGCGCCGCCGGGGAGGGAGTCGGGAAGGGACTGCTGCTCGGGCTCGGCGAACTCGGCGGGCCTGGCGCCGGGGCTGCCGTAGGCACCGGGACCGCGACCGCCGGGCTGGCCGGCGGCGGGGTGGCCCCCGGGGGCGCCGGGCGGGCGGGCACGGTCGGTGGGGTGGTGGTGGCCGGGGGCGGCGCCGGGCGCGGGGCCCGGTCCCGGCCCGCGGGATGCGGGGGGCCCGCCGGGCGCGGGCGTTCCGGCGGCCGTGCCCGGACCGCCGTAGGCAGGACCGGAGTGGTCGTAGGAGCCGGACCCGATGCCGCCGTGGGCGCCGGGTGCGCCCGTACCGCGATACGGACCGGGCGCACCGCCCGCGGGCGCACCGCCGGGCGGGCCGGAGCCGTAGGAACCCGGCGCACCGGTGGCGCCGGGCGCGCGGCCGGGCACGGGCGCACCGGGTGCGCCGCCGGAGCCGGGGGCGCCGGGCGGAACAGGGCCGCCGGCGTGGGGGGCCGGGGCGCCGGGGGGCGCGCCCGTGGACCGGTACGGGCCGCCGGGGGCGGCCGTCCGTGTGCCGTAGGGGTCCGCGGTGCCGTACTCGTCGTAGCCGTCGTCGCCCGCGTCGTGCGGCAGGTCGTCCCAGGGGGCGCCGGTATCCGGCGAACCGGCGGTCTGCGGGGCCGGGTTGGCGGCGCCGCCCTGCGCGGGAGGACCGCCGCCGATGTCGATGCGGTCGCTGTACGCCGGACCCGCCCCCGCACCGGGAGGCCGGCCGGCCTCGGGCGTACGCGCGGCCTGCCCCGGCACCACCGGAGGTCTCGCGCCGCCGGCGCCACCGGCGATGCGTGCCTCGGCGGCGCGCGTACCGGCCTGGTACGCGGCCATCACCCCGGCCCGCGCCGCGGGCACGTCCCCGCCACCGGCGGGGACGGGGCGACCGCCCGACTGCCCCTCGCGCGGGGCCGGTCCGGCACCGCGAGGCCCCTGCCCCGCGGGAGGGCCGCCCTGCGGCCCGCTCCCGTACGGCTGTTGAACCGGTCCACCACCCGGCACCGCGGGCCCCTGCCCGCGGGCCCCGGCAGGGCCGCCGCCCGGCTGCCCTCCCGGCGCACCCTGCGCGGCGCCGCCCTGCGCACCACCGGCGTACGGCCGTTGGGCCGGGCCTACGCCCGGGGCCCCGGATCCTTGCCCGCGCGCCACAGGGGCACCGCCGCCCGACTGCGCGCCACTCCTCTGCGCCTGCTGAGCCGGTCCACCGCCCGGCACGCCGGGCCTCTGCCCGGGGGTCCCGGCGGCACCGCCGCCCGGGTGTCCGCCCTGCGGGCCGCCGCGCTCGCCGCCCGTCGCACCCGCTGCCGGGCCGCCCTGTTGCCACGCGCCGAACGGCCAGCCCTCCGCCGCGGCTTCGCCCGTGCCCGCTCCGGTGGCCGAGCCGCCCGGCGCGCCCCAGCCCGGTTCGCGGCCGTCGCCGCCCCGCGGCTCGTCCTCCGCCGGATCAGTGCCGCGACCCGCCCCGTACGGAGCGGAGCGCCACACCTCGTCGTCCTCGTCGTACGGCGGCGTGCCGTACGGGCCCGCACCACCGCGCGCCTCCGCGCTGTCGCCGTACGGTCCCCCGCGGTCGTCCCACCCCGGCGGTAAGACACCGCCCTCCGGCCCGCCGACCGCACCCCGCGGAGCGCCGGGCGCGCCCTGCGCCGGCAGGAACCCCGTCGCCGGGTCCGGGAGTTGCGGCAGGCCCGGCGCGTCGCCGGGACCCGGTTCCGCTCCCGCCGCCTGCTCCGCGGTGACGCCGGGGCGGGGCCCCGGGCTGCCCGACGGGCGCGGGGGTTCGCCGCGGCCGGGCGGCGGGGGCAGCGGATCGTAGCCGCACAGCGCCTCTTCCGCCGCGCCCGACGCCAGGCCCGTGAGGACCACCCGGCCGTCGTCGCAGACAAGCACCGTGCGCGTCGTGATGTTCCGGTGCGTCCAGCCGTGCGCGTGCAGCGCGCGCAGCGCCGTGAGGATGTCCGCCGCGACCTCCGCCCCGCGGTACGGGCTCAACGGCCGCTCCTCCAGCAGCCCTTCGAGCGTCCGCGCGGGCACCAGCTCGCTGACGATCCAGAGGCTGCCGCCCTCCTCGAAGACGTCGAAGACCTGCGCCAGCCGGGGGTGGTCCGGAATGGCCGCCGCCGCGCGGGCCGCGTCCATCGCGCGCTGCACCACCGCGCTCGCCGCGCCGCGACCCGCCCCGTCGCCGTACCCGGAGGGATCCGCGCCGCCGCCGTCCTCGATGAACTCGGCCTCGACGATCTCCGGCAGCGGCACCTGTCCGATGAGGACGTCCTGCCCGCTATAAGTGTCGAAGGCGCGCGTGTGGATGGGTTCGGCGTCGACGGCAGCCGGTAGCCGGTAACGGTCGGCGAGCACTCGGCCCGCGTAGTCGTCCACGAACGCCTCCCCACAACCGCGCAATGAACCTGAGACCGGGCCAAATGCGGTCGGTATTCAGCCTGGTCCGGATGCGTACGGTCCGCGAGACATCACGATACGTGCTCGACGGGTGGTCTGTGCCCCGCTCGCGCGGGTTAGTCGACCGGCTTGAAGGTTTCGAACGCCGTGTCGCGCAGCCCGCGGCACTCCGCGCCGTTCCACTCGTTCTCCGGACAACTGATCATTATCGCGTAGCCGTGGTTGTCGTCGACGGCGAATCCGCGGTCCAGGACCCTGATCCTCTGGCCGTCCTGCACGCGGCTGAACTGCCAGTCCGCGACCGTGGGATAACCGCGCCACTCGATTTCCTTCATCGAGATCTTGCGGTAGCCGGAGCTGGAGGAACTCACGGCGCCCTCTATCTTCTGCCAGTTCGACAGCGCGCCGCCCTCGGTGTTGTTGGGCTGGGACGTGAAGTCGATCTGCACGCGCGGGAAGGAGGACGATCCGCTGAGGATCGCGCCGCCGCCGCCCGGCGAGGTGGCGGTGCGCTTCCAGCCGTCGGGGAGGGCGACGGAGAACTTGAACTCCGGCTCCGTGAGCGTCGCGTAACCGCCGGGTACGTTCGTGGGGTCCTTTCCGGAACCGGATCCGGAGCCGTCGTCGCCCCCGTCCTCGTTCTTTCCGGACCCCGGGCCCGAGGAGTCGTCGTCCTCGTCGCCCGCCGCGCCGTCGTCGTCCTGCTTGCGCTTGTCCTCCTGGGCGTCGTTCTCGCCGCTGCCGCCCTGGTCCTTGTCCTGCTTCGCTTCCTTGCCGTCCTGCGTGCCCGCGCCCGCGCTCTGCCCGCCGCCGTCGCCGGACGTGCCCGAGTCGGAGTCGTCGCCGCCGAGCGCCACGGCGAGCACCGTGCCGAGGATCGCCAGCGCCACCACGGCGGCGATGACCGCCAGCGTGCGCCGGGGCAGCGCCGCCACGCGCGCGGCGAGGTCACCGGCGCCCGCCCGTGCCCGGGCCGCCGGCGGTGCCGCACCCGTGACCGCCGTACGGGCGGCGGGGCCCTCGGCGCCGTACGCACCGGCCTCCCGGCCTCCGGCCCCGGCCGTCCCCGGACCGGCGGCGGCCGCGCCCGAGGTCCCGGCGGCAGCCGCCCCGGACCGCGGCGGCGCCGTCGGCCGATCCGGCGTACCGGGCGCGGCGTCGGAGCGCGGCGGCGTCTGCGGCGGTGCCGGCGCGTCGGCCGGAGCCGCCGCCTCCGCCGCCGCGGCGGAACCCGCACCGGCAGCGGCGGCACCGGCGCCCGACGCGCCCGCGGCCGTCCCGGCCCGTCCCGCCGTACGCCTGCTTCCCTGCGCCCCCGAAGTCAGTCTGCGCGACGTCTTCTTCCGCTCCGTCTTCCGCCGCGCCGGCGCCGCCGTGCCCTGCCCCGCGCCCGCCCCGCCGCCCGCGTCCGGCACCACCGGCAGCGGCACCATCGTCGTGGGCGCCGTCGCCGCCGAGGGCTCGCCGGGCACGTCCTCCGGCGCGTCGACGACGGCGCGCAGCAGCGCCCGCGCGCCCGCGTCGTCGAGCCGCTCGCCGGGGTCCTTGCGCAGCAGTCCGTAGATGGCGTCTTCCAGCGGACCGGCGTTCTCGGGCGGATCGATGGGCTTGGTCATCACCGCGGTCAGGGTGGCGATCGCCGACCCCAGGTCGTACGGAGGATGCCCCTCCACCGCCGCGTACAGCAGCCCGCCGAGCGACCACAGGTCCGCCGGGGGGCCCGGCTTCTGCCCGCGGGCGCGCTCGGGCGAGATGTACGACGGGGCGCCGACGAGCATGCCCGTCGTCGTGATGGACGGGTCACCCTCGACCTGCGCGATGCCGAAGTCGCTGAGCACGACGCGGCCGTCGTCGGAGATGAGCACGTTCGACGGCTTCACGTCGCGGTGCAGGATGCCCTCGCTGTGGGCCGCGCGCAGCACGTCGAGCACGGCGAGGCCGACCTCGGCGGCGCGCCGGGGCGTCAGCGGGCCGTCGTCGCGGGTGAGGTCGGAGAGCGAGCGGCCCTCGATCAGCTCCATGACGATCCAGGGGCGGTCGTCCTCGTCCACCACGTCGTAGACCGTGACCGCGCCGGTGTTCCTGATGCGGGCGATCGCCTTCGCCTCGCGGAGCGTTCGCGTGACGAGGCGGCGCTTCTCGTCCTCGTCCACACTGGTGGGCAGCCGCAGCTCCTTGACCGCCACCGCACGGCCCAGCACTTCGTCCGTGGCACGCCAGACGGTGCCCATGCCACCGCGGCCGAGCACCTCCCCGAGCCGATAGCGGCCGGCCAGCAGCCGACCCGTCGCGCCGTCCCCTTCGCGCCCCATCGATCCCCTCAGCGATTCACCCCGGCAGGACCTCCATTGTGTCTTATCGCACGGACACCCCTGAGCGCCGGGCGAGGTTTGCCACGATCGATCTCCCGCCGCGGGCGGCCTGGTCTGCGGCGTTGACGCCGCCCAAGTCCCGTGCCGCGGTTGCTTACATGCACCTACAACCGGCATGCCGCCACCGCGGCGCCGGGCCCCCGCGGCACCCGCGGGAGCACCGGCGCGCGCACCCCCGCGGGGGCACGGTCACAGCGGAACGTTCACAACGGCACGATCTCCGGTGCGCCCAGCCGCGCCGCGTCCGCCGTCTGGTCGTCCGGCTGCCGCTGCGACTCGCGCTCGGCCTCGACCCGCTTGTCGTAGTGCGCCACCTCACGCTCGACCTGGTCGCCGTCCCAGCCGAGCACCGGCGCCATCAGCGCGGCGACCTCGGCGGCGCACTGCGTACCGCGGTCGAAGGTCTCTATGGAGATCCGGGTACGCCGCGTCAGCACGTCGTCGAGGTGGCGCGCGCCCTCGTGCGAGGCCGCGTAGACGACCTCCGCGCGCAGATAGTCGTCCGCGCCCGTGAGCGGCAGGCCGAGCGACGGGTCCCGCTCGATCAGCTCCAGCACCTCCTCCGACAGCGACCCGTACCGGTTCAGCAGGTGCTCCACCCGCGCGACGTGCACCCCCGTCCGCGCCGCGGTCCGCGCCCGCGCGTTCCACAGCGCCTGGTACCCCTCCGCGCCCAGCAGCCGCACGTCCTCCGTGACGCACGGCCCGACGCGCTGGTCGAGCCCGTGCACGGCCTCGTCGACGGCGTCCTTGGCCATCACCCGGTACGTCGTGTACTTGCCGCCCGCGACGACGACGAGCCCGGGCACCGGGTGCGCCACGGTGTGCTCGCGCGACAGCTTGCTGGTCGCGTCGGACTCGCCGGCGAGCAGCGGCCGCAGGCCCGCGTACACGCCCTCGACGTCGTCTCGCGTCAGCGGCACCGCGAGCACGGCGTTGACGTGCTCCAGCAGGTAGTCGATGTCGGCGGAGGAGGCCGCGGGATGGGCCTTGTCGAGGTCCCAGTCGGTGTCCGTGGTGCCGATGATCCAGTGCCGCCCCCAGGGGATGACGAAGAGCACGCTCTTCTCGGTGCGCAGGAGGAGGCCGGAGGTGGAGTGGATGCGGTCCTTCGGTACGACGAGGTGGATGCCCTTCGACGCCCTCACGTGGAACTGCCCGCGCTCGCCGACCATCGCCTGCGTCTCGTCCGTCCACACCCCGGTGGCGTTGACGACCTGCCGCGCCCGTACCTCGAACTCCCCGCCCTGCTCCAGGTCGTGCACCCGCGCGCCCACGACGCGCTCGCCCTCCCGCAGGAAGCCCACGACCCGCGCGCGGTTGGCGACCTGCGCCCCGTACTGCGCGGCGGTGCGCACGAGCGTGGCGACGTAACGGGCGTCGTCGACCTGCGCGTCGTAGTACTGCAGTGCGCCGACGAGCGCGTCCTTCCGCAGACACGGCGCGACACGCAGGGCGTGCGAGCGGGAGAGGTGACGGTGCGCGGGCATGCCGCGGCCGTGTGCGCGGGCGACGGACATGGCGTCGTAGAGCAGCACGCCGGAGCCGGCGTACGCCCGCTCCCAGGCGCGGTGCTTGAGGGGATAGAGGAACGGCACCGGCTTGACGAGGTGCGGCGCCAGGCGCTCGGTGAGCAGCCCGCGCTCCTTCAGCGCCTCGCGGACGAGCGCGAAGTCCAGCATCTCCAGATAGCGCAGCCCGCCGTGGATGAGCTTGCTCGACCGGCTCGACGTGCCCGACGCCCAGTCCCGCGCCTCGACCAGCCCGGTGGCCAGGCCGCGGGTCGCCGCGTCCAGCGCGGTGCCCGCGCCGACCACGCCGGCGCCAACGACCAGCAGGTCCAGCTCGCGCTCGGCCATCTGTGCGAGGGCCGCGCCGCGCTCGGCCGGCCCCAGTACCGCTGTCTTCACGGATGCCTCCCGTCCTGTCGCCCCGTTGCGGCAGTCCACGTGCCCACGTCGATTCTGTCCGCACCCGCGCCGTACAGCCACCGTGCGTCGGCCTTCGCGGCACGGCGCGCAGCCGCCGTACGGCGGGCGCAACCGCCGCCACGGGCGCCGCAAACCGCCCAATACTGAATAACAGTCATATATGCCCGTAGCCTGACAAGAGCCTCTCTCCACCCCGGGCCCGGCGTCCGGGGCCCTCCGGGAAGGAAAGTCCCCCAGACATGCCCGCAGACGTCGCCGTCATCGGAATCGGCCACCACGGCCTGCCGCTCGCCCGGGCCGCGGCGGCGGCCGGCTTCTCCGTCGTCGGATACGACCCCGATCCCCGCGCCGCCGAGGCCCTCGCCACCGGCCGCCCGCCGGTCGGCGGCTCGCTGACGGCAGCCGAGGTACGCAGACTCCTCACCACCGGGTTCCGCGCCTCCGCGGACCCCGCCGACCTCGGCGGGGTCCGTACCGCCGTCATCTGCGTGCCCACCCCGCTCGCCGAGGACGGCGCGCTCGACCTCGGCCCGGTCGCCGACGCGGCGCGCGAACTGGCGCGGCACCTCAAGCCCCGCACCACCGTGCTGCTGGAGTCCGCCGCCTACCCGGGGAGCACCGAGAACCTCCTGCGGCCCCTCCTCCAGCAGGGCTCCGGGCTGCGCGCCGGGCGCGACTTCCACCTCGCCTACTCCCCCGGCCCCCTCGACCCCGCCGACACCGCCTCGGCGCCGAAGGTCGTCGGCGGGCTGACCCCGGGGTGCACGGAGGCGGCGGTGGCGTTCTACGGGCGGTTCGCGGAGCGGGTCGTACGGGCCAGGGGGCCGCGCGAGGCGGAGACGGTGCGGCTGCTGGAGGGCAACGTACGGCACGTGAACTTCGCCCTCGTCAACGAGCTGACGTGGTTCTGCCACGACCGGGGCATCGACCTGTGGGACGTCGTCCGCTGCGCCGAGACCCGCCCCTTCGGCACCGCGCACAGCTTCCGCCCGGGCCCCGGCATCGGCGGCCACGGGGTGCCGGTCGACCCGGGCCGCGTCCCCGTCCCCGTACCGCATCCGGGCGGCAGGACCGCGCCCGGCTTCGACCACCCGCTGCGGATGGTCGACCTCGCCCGCGAGGTCAACGGCCGGATGCCGCGGTACGTCGTCCAGCGCTGCGCCCAGCTCCTCAACGAGCACGGCAAGTCCGCCCGCGGCGCCCGCGTGCTGCTCCTCGGCGTCACGTACGAGCCGGACGTGGCCGACCTGGAGCGCACCCCGGCGACCGACGTCGCGGCGCGGCTGACGGAGCTGGGCGCGCGGGTGGGGTTCCACGACCCGTACGTCACGGCGTGGCAGGTGCTGGGCAGGCCGGTGCCGCGGACGGGGTCGGTGTACGACGCGGCTGCGGACGCGGACCTGACGGTGCTGCTCCAGCCGCACCGGACGTACGACCTCCAGGCGCTGGCGGTGAAGGCGCAGCTCCTCCTCGACACCCGGGGGGCGACGCCGCCGGGAGCGGCGCACCGGCTGTGAGCGGCGCGCGGCGCGGCGGCATGCGGCAGGGCGTGCGGCAGGGGACGTGACCACCTCGGGATCACCCGTCCCGCAGAGTGCCGGAACCGGAGGTGGCGCGGCGGAACTGCTACCGTTCGGCCGTATGGGTGATGCGGTGATGACGACGGCCGACAGCCGCGGCCGGCTGCTGCAGGCGCTCGCCGTCGGCGCCGCCGCCACCGTGGCGGGAGCGCTGGTTCTGGGCGGGACGCAGGGCCTGGTGGGCGAACGCGGCCTGGAGCTCGGCTACTGGGCGCTGGCCCTCGGCCTCCTCGTCGGCGCCGCCGTGGGCCGCGCGGGCGCGGAGTCCCGCGGCTCGGCGTTCCTGGCGATCCCCGTGGCGCTCGCCGGCGTCCTCCTCACCCAGCTCGCCGCGACGGCCGTACACCTCGGCACGGCGGACGTGGGCGCGGCGTACGACTTCTGGCGCAGCGGGGTGCTGGGGAAGAACGACATGACGTTCTACCTCGTGGCCGCGGCGGAAGCGTTCCTGGTCAGCCAGCGAGTGTCCGAAGTTCGAAACAGCATGTCGCAGTCGCGTCACGACTCCCCTTAAGGGCTTGTTGTCGGGCACCGCTCAACTGCTAGCGTGCCGCGGGTTCCCACTGACCGCGCCCACCACACCAACTGTCCCCGGGCACGGCAGACTCATCTCTCCGGGGGGAAACACCCATGTCCCAGCCCTACCAGCAGCAACCAGGTCCAGGCGCCCCGGGCCAGCAGCCGTACGGTGCCCCGCCGCCCTACGCGCAGCCGCCGGCCGCCTCCGGCAACACGGGCCTCGCCGTGGGCGTCGGCATCGTCGCGATGATCGTCGGCGCCGTCATCTACGGCGCCATCATGCGCGCGTCCGGGGGAGACGCCGGCGAGTACACGCTGTACGCCTACCCCGCCGCCGCGGCCGGCATCCTCGTCGGCCTCGCGTTCGGCAAGCTCGGCGGCCGGAACCCGGCGCTGCCCTTCGTCGCCATCGTCCTCGGCATCCTCGGCGCCATCATGGGCCAGTTCCTCGGCTACGCGATGCTGATCAACCACTGGACGGACGGCCAGATCGGCATCGCGACCGCGTTCACCGACGAGTTCGACCTGCTGAAGGAAGCCTTCAAGGAGGACTTCGACGCCCTGGTGGCCGCGATGTACGCGGTCGGCGGCGCGGCGGGCTTCGCCCTGACCAAGCGCCTCGGCAACGGCTGAGGCAGCAGCAGACGGCACACGACGCAGGGCCGGCACCGCGTACTTCGCGGTCCCGGCCCTGCGTCGTCGCGCCGCCGGGACCGGACGGCACCGCCGTGCGTCAGGCGGGCGGCAGGGCGGTGCTCAGCCGGCCGTGCAGCAGCAGGTAGAAGACGTACAGCGACTCCCGGCCGCCCTTGCCGCGGTCGTAGCGGCGCAGGGCGCGGCCGAGGGGGTTCCACACCCGCCCGTCCGGCATCCGTACGCCGACGGGCTGCTCGAAGTAGTCGCGCTGCCGGTCGTCGAGGTCCACCCAACTCCCGCCCCCGGCCCGGACCATGACCTCCCCGACGTACGCCCCGACCCCGCGCAGCGCGTGCGCCACCGCCCGCTCGTCGGCCCCCTGCCCGGCGCGGATCCCGGCGACGATCCGGTCCGCGACGCGGAGGCTCTCCACGGAGTAGTCCAACGGCAACCGCCGCGCCGCCCGCAACCACTCGGCCACCACCCCCTCCACGTACCGGCTCATCCCGGCCGCTTCGGGTAACACATCGCTCGCACGCCCCATGGGAATCCCCTCCACGCTCGTCGGTAGCGACCTTCACATGAACAGCGCCGGGACCCCGCTTAAACGTCACACCTCCGAGGGGTGACACTTCCCACACGAGGGGTCACCACCGAGGTCTGGACAAATGCACAACCTGCCAGCTCCGGCAATCAGCAAAACGGCGCGGACCAGCGGGTCTTCGGGAATCCCTCGGATATGTCAGGCTTGGCGTGGATGTCCGTGCGCTTGCGGTCGTCCGGTGCCGGGCGCTAATCATGCGGGTGCCGCGAATCGGCCGCCGTCGCCGGGGAGTTCGCCGATGCGGGAGCCGGTACGGGCCGGGGCGTACCGGGAGCGGGAGACCTGGCCGCCGGGCGGCGGTTCGTGAGCGCACCCCCTGGCCCCGCGGGACTGCCCTCCCGCCGGGGCCGGGGTGGTGCTCGTCAGCGGGAGGCGGCCACCGTGACCTCGACGCGCTGGAACTCCTTCAGCTCCGAGTAGCCCGTCGTCGCCATCGCCCGGCGCAGCGCGCCGAAGAAGTTCATCGATCCGTCCGGGGTGTGCGACGGGCCCAGCAGGACTTCCTCCGTCGTGCCCACCGTGCCCAGGTCCATCACCTTCCCCCGCGGCACGTCCTCGTGGACCGCCTCCATCCCCCAGTGGTGCCCCCGCCCCGGCGCGTCCGTCGCGCGGGCCAGCGGCGAGCCCATCATCACCGCGTCCGCCCCGCACGCCACCGCCTTCGGCAGGTCGCCGGACCAGCCGACGCCGCCGTCCGCGATCACGTGCACGTAGCGGCCGCCGGACTCGTCCATGTAGTCCCGGCGCGCCGCGGCGACATCGGCCACCGCCGTCGCCATCGGCACCTGGATGCCCAGCACGTTGCGCGTCGTGTGCGCCGCGCCGCCGCCGAAGCCGACCAGCACGCCCGCCGCGCCCGTGCGCATCAGGTGCAGCGCCGCCGTGTACGTCGCGCAGCCGCCGACGATGACCGGCACGTCCAGCTCGTAGATGAACTGCTTGAGGTTCAGCGGCTCCGCCGCCGACGAGACGTGCTCCGCGGAGACCGTCGTGCCGCGGATGACGAAGATGTCCACCCCCGCGTCCACGACCGCCTTGGAGAACTGCGCCGTACGCTGCGGCGACAGCGCCGCCGCCGTGACCACGCCCGACTCGCGGACCTCCGCGAGCCGCCGGCCGATCAGCTCCTCCTTGATCGGCTCGTCGTAGATCTCCTGCATCCGCCGCGTCGCGTCGCGCTCGTCCAGCCCGGCGATCTCGGCGAGCAGCGGCTCCGGGTTCTCGTAACGGGTCCACAGCCCTTCGAGGTTGAGCACCCCGAGGCCGCCGAAGCGCCCGATCCTTATGGCCGCCTCCGGCGAGACGACGGAGTCCATCGGGGCGGCGAGGAAGGGCAGCTCGAAGCGGTAGGCGTCGATCTGCCAGGCGATCGAGACCTCCTTCGGGTCCCGGGTGCGCCTGCTCGGCACGATGGCGATGTCGTCGAACGCGTACGCCGTGCGCCCGCGCTTGCCCCGGCCGATCTCGATCTCAGTCACGGATGCTGCCCTTTCCAGACGGTTGCCGCCCCAGTATCCCCCGGTCGGTCCGGTCAGACCTTGCGGGAGTAGTTCGGGGCCTCGGTCGTCATCTGGATGTCGTGCGGGTGGCTCTCCGTCAGGCCCGCGGAGGTGATGCGGACGAACCGGCCGCGCTCCTTCATCTCCGGGACGGTGCGCCCGCCGACGTAGAACATCGACTGCTTCAGCCCGCCGATGAGCTGGTGCACGACGGAGGCGAGGGGGCCGCGGTACGGGACCTGGCCCTCGATGCCCTCGGCGATGAGCTGGTCGTCGCTCTTCACCTCCTCCTGGAAGTACCGGTCCTTGGAGTACGACTTGGTGCCGCCGCGCGACTGCATCGCGCCCAGCGAGCCCATCCCGCGGTACGACTTGAACTGCTTGCCGTTGATGAAGAGCAGCTCGCCCGGCGATTCCTCGCAGCCCGCCAGCAGGCTGCCGAGCATCACCGTGTCCGCGCCGGCGACCAGCGCCTTGGCGATGTCGCCGCTGTACTGCAGGCCGCCGTCGCCGATGACCGGCACGCCGGCGTCCCGGGCCGCCTGCGCGGCCTCGTAGATCGCGGTGACCTGCGGGACTCCGACGCCGGCGACCACGCGGGTGGTGCAGATGGAGCCGGGGCCCACGCCGACCTTGATGCCGTCGACGCCCGCGTCGACGAGCGCCTGGGCGGCGTCGCGGGTGGCGACGTTGCCGGCGACGACGTCGACCGCCGCGTTCGACTTGATCTTCGCGGCCATGTCGGCGACGAGCCGCGAGTGGCCGTGCGCGGTGTCCACGACGATGAAGTCGGCGCCCGCCTCCACCAGCGCCTGCGCGCGGTCGTACGCGTCGCCCGCGACACCGACGGCGGCGCCGACGATCAGCCTGCCCTCCGTGTCCTTGGCGGCGTTCGGGTACTTCTCGGCCTTGACGAAGTCCTTGACCGTGATCAGGCCCTTGAGCACGTCCCGGTCGTCGACCAGCGGCAGCTTCTCGATCTTGTGCCGGCGCAGCAGCTCCATGGCCTCCGCGCCGGAGATCCCGACCCGGCCGGTGACCAGCGGCATCGGCGTCATGATCGACCGCACCTCGACGCTGCGGTCGGGCTCGAAGGCCATGTCGCGGTTGGTGACGATGCCGACGAGCCGGCCGCCGTCGTCGGTCACCGGTACCCCGCTGATCCGGAACCGGCCGCAGAGCGCGTCCGCCTCGGCGAGCGTCGCGTCGGGGCGGATGGTGATCGGGTCGGCGACCATGCCGGACTCGGAGCGCTTGACCTGGTCGACCTTCTTGGCCTGGTCCTCGATGGAGAGGTTGCGGTGCAGGACGCCCACGCCGCCCTGGCGGGCCATGGCGATGGCCATCCGGGACTCGGTGACCCGGTCCATGGCGGCGGAGAGAAGCGGAATGTTCACCTTGACGTTCCGCGACACATGGCTCGCGGTGTCGATCTCGCCCGGGGCCATGTCGGCGGCGCCGGGCAGCAGCAGCACGTCGTCGAAGGTGAGTCCGATGGTCGCGAACTTGTCAGGGACGTCGGCGGCGCGCTCTGTCATGACACCCTTCCGGTGGGTCTTGCCCGATGGGACTGACCATGGTAACGGCGCGCCGGAGCGTCACGTAACGGGGCTGGTGGCCGGTGTACGAAGGTACGAGGTCCGGGGCCGGCGGGACCTTCGGACCGGCGCCGCGGCCCGCTCTCCGTACGCCGTACGCGCCCCTGCCGTACGCCCCGGGCGACGGCCCGTACGCCCCCGCCACGGCCCGTCCGTCCGGCGCCTACTGCCGCGCCAGCGCCCGCAGCCTGCTCAGCGCCCGGTGCTGCGCCACCCGCACCGCACCCGGCGTCATGCCGAGCATCTGGCCGGTCTCCTCCGCGCTGAAGCCCGCCGCCACCCGCAGCAGCAGCAGCTCCCGCTGGTTCGCCGGCAGGCTCGCCAGGAGCTGCTTCGCCCACTCCGCGTCGCTGCTCAGCAGCGCCTGCTCCTCGGGGCCCAGCGAGTCGTCCGGCCGCTCCGGCATCTCGTCGGAGGGCACGGCGGTGGATCCTGGACCGCGCATCGCGGCGCGCTGGAGGTCCGCGACCTTGTGCGCGGCGATGGCGAAGACGAACGCCTCGAAGGGGCGGCCGGTGTCGCGGTAGCGCGGGAGCGCGCAGAGCACCGCGATGCAGACCTCCTGCGCGAGATCGTCGACGAAGTGCCGTGCGTCGCCGGGCAACCGGTGCAGCCGCGTGCGAACATAGCGGAGCGCCAGGGGGTGCACGTGGGCCAGCAGGTCGTGCGTCGCGCGCTCGTCCCCCTCGGCCGCGAGCTGCACGAGTCCCCTGATCTCGACGGGCCTTTCGGCCGTCTGGGAAACAGTGGTCTCGTTGCCGCGCATCCGTCCATGGTGCCTCGCCCCCGAACGTTCCGCGGTGTCGCGGCCGTCGTTGTAGACCGAAGCGTTATGCGCAACCGCGCGGACGGTCACCACGCGCGCCCTCCCTTCGCTGCCCCCGTGCGGGATTCGGCTGTGCCCGATGCGCCTCGTTCCGGAGAACCCATGCCTCAAGCATGCGCCTTCGCGCGGGAAACCGGATCGCCCCGTGGCCCGCGGCCCCGTTCCGCGGGCCCGCCGCCGGCTACGGGGCGGGTGTGCCGGCCCGGGGCGCGAAGCCCCGGCGCGGCGGATGCGCAGCAGGTCAGCGTACGAGACCCCAGCGGAAACCGAGCGCCACCGCGTGCGCCCGGTCGGAGGCGCCGAGCTTTTTGAAAAGCCGGCGCGCGTGGGTCTTCACGGTGTCCTCGGAGAGGAACAGCTCGCGGCCGATCTCGGCGTTGGACCGCCCGTGGCTCATGCCTTCGAGCACCTGGATCTCACGCGCCGTGAGCGTCGGCGCGGCCCCCATCTCGGTGGAGCGAAGCCGCCGCGGCGCGAGCCGCCACGTGGGGTCGGCGAGGGCCTGCGTGACGGTGGCCCGCAGCTCGGCGCGGGAGGCGTCCTTGTGCAGATAGCCGCGGGCGCCGGCGGCGACGGCGAGGGCCACGCCGTCGAGGTCCTCGGCCACGGTCAGCATGATGATCCGGGCCCCAGGGTCGGCCGAGAGCAGCCGGCGCACCGTCTCGACGCCGCCGAGCCCTGGCATCCGTACATCCATCAGAATCAGGTCCGAACGATCGGCACCCCAGCGGCGCAGTACTTCCTCGCCGTTAGCCGCCGTCGTCACGCGCTCGACGCCGGGCACGGTCGCAACCGCACGGCGCAGCGCCTCTCGGGCGAGTGGGGAGTCGTCGCAAACGAGGACGGAAGTCATGGCCGCCCTCCGGAGCTGATGCGCGTCACCTTGAGCCTCCAGGGCTGGTACGTATCGTCACCTTCGGCGGTCGACCGCGCGTAAGGCGCGCCCGGGACGAACGCGCTCGCAGTCAACCGCTTCCGCACTCTCAACGACGGTCACCCGAAAGAGTTACGGGGGCTGGTGGCACCTGTTGCAACGGCCGTCGCCACGGGGACCGGGGCCACACACGTCGCCACTCTACGTGAGGAAGCGGTCACGGAGAAGCAGTCACCGCGCCGCGCCGCGCCGTGACCCGAATGCACCTATTCCTACCGCTCTGATCAGCTATTTTCTCTTTTCCGGATGAGTACTATTTACATCTGGTAAGCCTGGAAGGGTAGTGTCACGACCATTAAGGGTCCCCACGGCGCTCCCAAGGTGATACAAAATGGCTGATTTCTCCCGGCTGCCGGGCCCGAACGCCGATCTGTGGGACTGGCAGCTCATCGCGGCGTGCCGCGGTGTCGACAGCTCGTTGTTCTTTCACCCGGAGGGGGAGCGGGGCGCAGCCCGGAGCGCGCGGGAGGCGTCCGCCAAAGAGGTCTGCATGCGCTGTCCCGTGCGCGCGGAGTGCGCCGCGCACGCGCTGGCGGTTCGTGAGCCGTACGGCGTGTGGGGTGGGCTGACGGAGGACGAGCGCGAGGAACTGCTGGGGCGCGCCCGGCACCGGACGCCGCCCCCGGGGTCCGCGTCCCCGGCACCCGCGGCGGCACCCGCCCCGGAAGAAGCGCCGACGCGGACGCCGACACCCCACAATTGAGGCGGACCGCCGCGGGGAGTCGCCGGGGTGGTGTCCTCCGTATCCCGCGCCCCCTGCTCCGGGCGTTGTCCGCGTCCTACGCGTCCCGGGCGTCCTTCGCCGCCGCCGCCAGGCGGTCGAGCATCGCCGCCACCGCCGGCACCCGCGCCAGGTCCGGCAGCGTCAGCGCGACCACCTCCCGCCGCGCCTCCGGCGTCAGCGGCACGGTGACGACCCCCCGCGGCGGCACCGCGCGCACCGCGAGCCCCGGCAGCACCGCGGTCCCCAGCCCGGCGCGCACCAGGCCGACGACGGCGGGGTAGTCGTCGGTCGCGAAGTCGATACGGGGCGCGAAGCCGGCCCGTTCGCACAGCTCCACCAGGTGCCGCCGGCACCGCGGGCAGCCCGCGATCACCGGCTGCGCGGCCAGCTCCGCCAGCTCCACCCGGCCCGCCGCGGCGGCGGGGTGGCCCTCCGGCACGAGGCACAGCAGCCGGTCGGCGAGCAGCGGCCGTACGACGAGGCCGTCCCAGCCGTCGACGGGCTCGCCGGCGGCACCGCCGCCCGCGGCGGCGGCGTCGGCACCGCGCTCCGGCACGGTCTCGCCGGCGGGCGGGTAGTGGAACGCCAGCGCGATCTCGCACTCCCCCTCCCGCAGCATCTCCACCGACCGCGGCGGTTCCGCGTCCACCAGCGAGATCCGTGTCCCCGGGTGCGCCTCCCGCATCGCCGCCAGCGCGCCCGGCACGATCGTGGAGCTGCCGCTCGGGAAGGACACCAGCCGCACCCGCCCCGCACGCAGCCCCGCGAGCGCCGCGATTTCGTCCTCCGCCGCGGCCAGCCCGGCGAGGATGCCGCCCGCGTGCCGGACGAGCGCCTCCCCCGCCTCCGTCAGCCGCAGCTCGCGGCCGGCGCGGACGAGCAGCGGCGTGGCCGCCGTCTGTTCCAGCGCCTTCATCTGCTGGCTGACGGCGGGCTGGGTGAGGCCGAGTTCGCGGGCGGCGGCGGAGAACGAGCCGGTCGCGGCAACGGCCCGGAGAACACGCAGGTGACGGGCGTCGAACATGCCCCCAGCCTAGGCGAGTCGCGCGCTCGGGCCCGCGCGATCGAAAAGCCCGTTGAGCCTGGCGGGAAGGGGCGGTTACGGTCGGGGGATGCAGGTGCTCTCCGTGAACCTCGCCCGCCCGCAGACCGCGCCCGGCATCACCGACGCCCCCGGCTTTCTCACCGGCATCGACAAGCGCCCGACCGACGGCCCGGTGCGCGTCGAGGAGCCGGGCCCCAAGGGCATCGGCGGCAGCGCGCTCGCCGGCGACGTCATCGGCGACCTGCGCCACCACGGGGGCACGTACCAGGCGGTGTACGCGTTCGCGCGCGAAGACCTCGACATCTGGGGCGCGGAGCTGGGCCGCGAGCTGCCCAACGGCGTCTTCGGCGAGAACCTGACCACCTCCGGCCTCGACGTCTGCGGCGCGCGCATAGGCGAGCGCTGGCGGATCGGCCCCGACCTGCTGCTGGAGGTCACCAGCTCGCGCATACCCTGCCGCACGTTCGCCGGCTGGCTCGGCGAGCAGGGCTGGGTCAAGCGCTTCACGCAGGCGGCCCGCCCGGGCGCGTACCTGCGGGTGATCGAGCCGGGCGAGATCCGGGCCGGGGACGGGATCCGCATCGAGCACCGCCCGGACCACGAGGTGACGGCCGCGTTCTGGTTCCGCGCGAGCACCCTGGAGCGGGAGTTGCTGCCCCGGCTCCTCGCCGCCGGGGACGCGCTGCATCCGGAGTCCCGGGAGAAGGCCCGCAAGGCGGCGGCCCGCGCGTCCTGACGGCCCCGGTTCTCCGGGCCGACCCGGAGGGCGGGCTCAGGGTTCCCTCCGGGACGTACCCGTGCGATACCCGATGCCCGCCCACCTCATGTGTCAGAAAACTCTGACACATGACAAAGACGAGCGGACCGCGACCGCGGCTCAAGCGCGTGCTCCTCGCCCTCACCGCGGTGGCGGTCGCGATCGTGACGGTGGCCGTCGGGGCCGGAGCATGGTTCTACGCCACCGCGGACGTCTCCACGGTCGGCAAGGTCGACTTCGCCGACGAGCTGCGGATACCGCCGCTGGAGGAAGGCGAGGTGGAGGCGGACGGCACCCGGGTCTTCCGGCTGGGGATGCGCGCGGGCGAGACGGAGTTCGGGCCCGGCAGGACCACACCGACCTGGGGGTTCACCAGCCCCGCCACGGCCGCGGACACGCGGTGGCCCGGGACGTACCTCGGGCCGACACTGCGCGCCGAGCGCGGCGAGAAGGTCCGCGTCGAGGTGGACAACGGGCTCGACGAGCCGTCCACCGTCCACTGGCACGGCATGCACCTGCCGGCCGCCATGGACGGCGGCCCGCACCAGACGGTCGAGGCCGGCGGCGAATGGCGGCCGCACTGGACCGTCGACCAGCCCGCGGCCACCCTCTGGTACCACCCGCACCCGCACGGACGGACGGAGCGGCACGTGCAGCGCGGGCTCGCCGGGATGTTCCTCGTCGACGACGCGAAGGCGCGCAAGCTCGGGCTTCCGGACGAGTACGGCGTGAACGACGTGCCCGTCGTCGTCCAGGACGTGCGCTTCGACGGCGACCGGTTCGACCACGGTCACCGGATGATGCGGAACACCGGCTTCCTGGGCGACGAGACGATGGTCAACGGCACGCTCGCCCCGTACCAGGAGGTACGCGACGCGGTCGTCCGGCTGCGGCTGCTCAACGCCTCCACCGCGCGCGTCTACGACTTCGGCTTCGCCGACGACCGGGCCTTCGAACTCGTCGGCACCGACGGCGGCCTGCTCGGCGCCCCGTACCGCACCGACCGCGTGCTCCTCTCCCCCGGCGAACGCGCGGAGATCCTGGTGCGGATGCGGCCGGGCGAGCGGACCGTCCTGCGCAGCAGCCCGCCGGGCGGCGGCGACTTCTGGCAGTCCCGCTTCGCCGGCGGCGACGACTCCTTCGACGTACTGGAGCTGCGCGCCGCCGGCACCCTGCGCCCGGCGCCCGCCGTGCCGGCGCGCTTCGGCGACGTGGAGCTGCCGGACCCGGCCGACGCCTCCCGCGAGCGCCACTTCGACCTGCGCACGAGCGGCATCAACGGGCAGCCGATGGCGATGGACCGGATCGACGCGACCGTCGAGCGCGGCGCGACCGAGATCTGGACGGTGCGCAACCGGGACGGCATCACGCACAACTTCCACGTCCACGACGTGCAGTTCCGGGTCCTGGAGGTGGACGGCGAACCGCCGCCGCCGGAGCTGCGCGGGCGGAAGGACACGGTGTACGTACCGAACGGGCGGGAGGTGAAGCTCGTGCTGCGCTTCGACGGGCCGCCCGATCCGGACGTGCCGTACATGTACCACTGCCATCTGCTGTCGCACGAGGACGGCGGGATGATGGGCCAGTTCGCGGTCGTGAACCCGGGTGAGAAGGCCGGGCGCCCGCCGGGCGGCGGGGAGGGACACGGCGGGCACTGACCGGGCGCACCGGCCGGCCGCTGACCTCGTGCTGACCGGGATGCCGACCGTGTCCTGACCTCGGCCCGCTAGCGTGCGGACATGACGACTGCGCTGATTACGGGATCGACGGCCGGCCTGGGCGCCGCGTTCGCGCGCCGGCTGGCGGCTTCTGGGTACGACCTGGTGCTCGTCGCCAGGACGGCGGAGCGGCTGCACGCACAGGCCGCGGAGCTGCACGAGCGGTACGGCGTGGAGACGTCCGTGCTGCCCGCGGACCTGGCGGCGGAGGAGGGCATCGCGGCGGTGGAGAAGCGCCTCGGCGAGGCCGGTGCGGGGCAGCCGGTGGACCTGCTGGTGAACAACGCGGGGTTCGGGCTGAAGGGGCGCTTCCTCCAGGTCACGCTCGCCGACGAGCTGACGATGCTGAAGGTGCACTGCGAGGCGGTGCTGCGGCTGACGACGGCCGCGGCGGCGGCGATGCGGGAGCGGTCGCGGGGTGCGGTGGTGAACGTCGCGTCGGTGGCGGCGTTCGTGCCGCGGGGGACGTACGGGGCGAGCAAGTCGTGGGTCGTGCAGTTCACGCAGGGCGTGGCGCGGGATCTGGCGGGGAGCGGGGTGCGGCTGATGGTGCTGTGCCCGGGGTTCATCCGGACGGAGTTCCACGAGCGGGCGGGGATGGGGACGGACGACATCCCGGGGTGGATGTGGCTGGACGCGGACAAGGTGGCGGCGGAGGGGCTACGGGACTTGAGGCGGGGACGTACGGTGTCGATCCCCGATCCGCGGTACAAGGCGCTGATGGGGGCGGCGAAGCTGGTGCCGCGGGGGTTGCTGGGGCGGGTGTCGACGGGGGCGGGCCGCAAGTACGGGCCCCAGTAGCGGGTCGGGCCGCCGCCCGACCGGGCCCGGCACCGTGGGGAGGGGAGGTGGTTCCCGGCCCCGCCCCTTCCCGGAACCCGGGGCTCCGCCCCCGGGACCCCGTGCCCCTCGCGGCTCCGCCGCACCGGGCCTCCGGGCCGGCCCGGAGGGCCGGGCCGGGCGGGGGCGCACGCCGCAGGGCCTCGTCCCCTTGCGGAGGCGAGGCCCTGCGGTGTGTGGTGCCCGTGGTACCGACCGGAGGTCAGTGGCCGTGGCCGTGGCCGTGGCTGTGGCCCGCGTCCTCCTCGGGCTCCGGCTTCTCCACGACCGCGCTCTCCGTGGTCAGCAGGAGCGAGGCGATCGACGCCGCGTTCTCCAGCGCCGAGCGGGTCACCTTCACCGGGTCGATGACGCCGGCCTTCACCAGGTCGCCGTACTCGCCGGTGGCGGCGTTGAAGCCCTGGCCCGCGGTCAGCTCCGCGACCTTGGAGGTGATGACGTAGCCCTCCAGGCCCGCGTTCTCCGCGATCCAGCGCAGCGGCTCGACCGACGCGCGGCGCACGACCGCCACGCCGGTGGCCTCGTCGCCGGTGAGGCCGAGGCCGTCCTCCAGCACCTTCGCGGCGTGCACGAGGGCCGAGCCGCCGCCGGAGACGATGCCCTCCTCGACCGCCGCGCGGGTGGCGGAGATGGCGTCCTCCAGGCGGTGCTTCTTCTCCTTCAGCTCGACCTCGGTGGCCGCGCCGACGCGGATGACGCACACGCCGCCGGCCAGCTTCGCCAGCCGCTCCTGCAGCTTCTCGCGGTCCCAGTCGGAGTCCGTGGCGTCGATCTCGGCCTTGATCTGCGCGACCCGGCCGGCGACCTCGTCGGCCTTGCCGGCGCCGTCGACGATCGTGGTGTCGTCCTTGGTGATGACCACGCGGCGGGCGGTGCCCAGCACCTCAAGACCGACCTGGTCGAGCTTGAGGCCGACCTCCTCGGAGACCACGGTGCCGCCGGTGAGGGTGGCCATGTCGCCGAGCATCGCCTTGCGGCGGTCGCCGAAGCCGGGGGCCTTGACGGCGACGGAGTTGAAGGTGCCGCGGATCTTGTTGACGACGAGGGTGGACAGCGCCTCGCCCTCCACGTCCTCGGCGACGATCAGCAGCGGCTTCGCCGAGCCGGCCTGCATGACCTTCTCCAGCAGCGGCAGCAGGTCCTGGATGGAGGAGATCTTGCCCTGGTTGATGAGGATGTACGGGTCCTCCAGCACCGCCTCCATGCGGTCCTGGTCGGTGACCATGTAGTGCGACAGGTAGCCCTTGTCGAAGGCCATGCCCTCGGTGAAGTCCAGCTCCAGGCCGAAGGTGTTGGACTCCTCGACGGTGATGACCCCGTCCTTGCCCACCTTGTCCATGGCCTCGCCGATGAGCTGGCCCACCTGGTCGTCCTGCGCGGAGAGCGCGGCGACCGCGGCGATGTCGGACTTGGAGTCGATCGGGCTGGCGGCCTTCAGCAGCTCGTCGGAGATCGCCGCGACGGCCGCGTCGATGCCGCGCTTGAGCGCGGAGGGGGAGGCGCCCGCTGCCACGTTGCGCAGGCCCTCGCGGACCAGTGCCTGGGCCAGCACGGTGGCGGTGGTGGTGCCGTCGCCCGCGATGTCGTTGGTCTTGGTCGCCACCTCCTTCACGAGCTGCACGCCCAGGTTCTCGTACGGGTCCTCGACCTCGATCTCCCGGGCGATGGTCACGCCGTCGTTGGTGATGGTCGGGGCGCCGAACTTCTTGTCGATGACGACGTTGCGGCCGCGGGGGCCGATCGTCACCTTCACGGTGTCGGCAAGCTTGTCCACGCCGCGCTCAAGAGCGCGGCGGGCGTCCTCGTCGAACTTCAGAGTCTTCGCCATGGAACGTGGGTCCTCTCAAGGGGCGCCGTAGGGAGCGCCGACGCCCCGGCCCGTTTCGATATGTCCTGCTCGGCGAACGGATCCGGGGCGCGGCCTGGTGTGGGAAGAAGCGGGAAGCGCCCCGATTACTTCTCGATGATCGCGAGCACGTCGCGGGCCGAGAGGACGAGGTAGTCCTCGTTGTTGTACTTCACCTCGGTGCCGCCGTACTTGCTGTAGAGAACGACGTCGCCGACGGAGACGTCGAGCGGAAGCCGGTTGCCGTCCTCGAAGCGGCCGGGGCCGACGGCAAGGACGACGCCCTCCTGGGGCTTCTCCTTGGCGGTGTCCGGAATGACCAGGCCCGAGGCCGTGGTCTCCTCGGCGTCGAGCGGCTGGACCACGATGCGGTCCTCAAGCGGCTTGATGGCAACCTTGGTGCTGGCGGTCGTCACGATCCGACCTCCCCCTTCGGAGATCTCGCGGGGTTGAATGTCTGGGGTGGCGATCCTGGAGGATCCGTCGTCGCGGGTGCCGGATCCGCCTCGTCGCTGTGTTGGCACTCTCCCCGGGGGAGTGCCAGAGCCGAGGTTATGCCGCCCTTTAGCACTCGGTCAAGCCGAGTGCCAGATTGCCACCCGCGTCGCCCGCCGCCGGCCGTACAGTCATACCGGCCGCGCCCCCGTCCGGGTCACATGTAGTCCTCCAGGCGGGCCACCGTGAAGCCCTGCCGCTGGACTTCGCGTACGAACTCCGCCATCACGTCCGTCATCGTCCGCCCGCCCTGCTGCTCGGGCCCCCGGAAGTGCGCCAGCACGATGTCGCCGGGGCGCAGCCGGTCGCCGCTGCGGTACTCCAGGCCGCTCGCCTTCATGTCGGCCCGCCACAGCGGCATCGCGCGGACGCCGCAGGAGGCCGCGGCCCGCAGCGTCGCCGCGTCGTACGTGCCGTAGGGCGGCCGGAAGAGCGTCGGGCGGACGCCGAAGGCCCCGGCGACGCGCTCCTGCTGCCGGCAGATCTGGCGGCGCTGCCCGGCGTACGGGAGGGAGGTGAGGTCCGGGTGGGTGAGGGTGTGGCCGTGGACGGAGTTGCCGAGGCGCCGCAGCTCCTCGAAGTAGCCGTAGTCCCCGCCGGCCGCCGAGTCGGAGAGGAACATGCTGAACGGCAGCCGCAGATCGGCCGCCATCCGGATGAACCCGGGGTCCTTGTCCCAGCCGTCGTCGATCGTGAGGAAGACGACCTTGTCCCGGGTCGGCACCCGGCCCGCGACCGCCGGCAGCCCGGAGTCCCCCGGCCGCACCGGGCGGCTCGCGGGGGGCGCGGGCGGCGCGGCGAGGGGGCGGTCGAGGCCCCAGCGGCGGTACGCCCCGGGGCCGGTGGCGCGGGGGACGTCCTTGCGGGCCGTGCCGTCGCCGCCGGGCAGCGCCCGCGGCGTACGCCCCGCGTGCCGCGCGCCCGGCTTGCCGTCCGCCCGCCCGTCCCCGGGCGCGGCGGACTCCTCCGCGCCCTGCGGGAACCACTCCTCGGTCGGCCTGGCCGCGTCCGCGCAGGCGGTGAGCGCGAGCAGGCAGACGGCGGCTATCGCGGCGGCTGACGACCGCCGCCCGGAGCGGCGGGTGCGCCTCATACGTAAGCCTCCAAGCGAGCAACGGCGAAGCCCTCGTCGTTCGCCTTACGGAGCACCGTACGGAGCATGTCGGTCATCGTGCCGCCGAATTCGGAAGGTCCTTCGAAGTGGGTGAGCACGATATCGCCGGGGTGGAACGCGGTGTCCGCGCGGGAGTACGTCCAGCGTCCGGGGAACGCCTCCTGCTGCCAGAGCGGTACGAGATCGATGCCGCACTCCTTGGCGGCGCGCAGGGTGTCGGCGTCGTAATTGCCGTACGGCGGGCGGAAGATCCGCGGCCTGGTGCCCATCTCGCGCTCCAGGACGCGCTGCTGGCCGCAGATCTCCTCGCGCTGGGCCGCGTAGGGCAGTTCGCGGAGGTTGGGGTGGTGGAGGGTGTGGTTGCTGACGGTGGTGCCGAGGTCGCGGAGGTCACGGAAGTAGCCGTAGTCGTCGCGCGCGACCTCGTCGGCGAGGAAGGCGCTGACGGGCACGCCGAGTTCGCGCAGCATGCGCAGCAGCTCGGGGTCCTTGCGGTAGCCGTCGTCGATGGTCAGGAAGATCACGCGGTCGTCGGTCGGCACCCGGGTGATGACGGGCGGCAGGCCGGGACCGCCGCCCTTCGCCTCGTAGCCGGGTTCGGTGGCGAGCGCGGGTTTGCTGCGCGGCGGGGCCGGCGGCAGCAGCGGGGCGGCCTTCAGGCCCCAGGTGCGGGCGGCGGCGAGCCGCTGCGCGTGGACGCGCTGCTGGTGCTCCGCGGTGCGGGCGAGCGCGCGGGCGGGGGCGGCGGCCAGGCCGCCGGCGATGGCGGGCTTGGCGTCCCCGTCGGGGTGGGTGAGGGGGCGGGGGTGGTCGGGCCCGGCGGTGCCGGAGGAGCAGGCGGAAGCGAGGAGCGCGGCGGTGGCGGCCAGGGCGAGGAGGCCGGTGCATGGTCGGGCACGTGGGAGCATTTTATCCTTTTGTCGTATTAGTTCCGGAGCCCGCATCCTTCCAGTACGGAACGGGGTGTCACGGCGCCACGCCGTACCAGCGCCCGTACGGCGGACAGCGGACAATGGGCCCATGCACGGCCCCGACGCCCCCGACGACCCCCTCGCCGCCCTCCTCACCCCCGAGGGGCAGGCGCTCCTCGCCGAGCTGCGGGAGCACGACCCCGCCGACGAACTGGCCCTCGCCACCCGGCTGCGCCGCACCCACCCCGCGGAGCTGGTCTCCGCCGCGCTCGGGCAGGCCCGGCTGCGGCAGCGCGCGGCGGCGAAGTTCGGGGCGGACGCGGCGCGGATGTACTTCACCCCCGACGGCGTCGAGCAGGCCACCCGTACGGCGGTGGCGGCGCACCGCGCGGCCCGGTTCACGGCGCTCGGCGTCGACCGGGTCGCCGACCTGTGCTGCGGCGTCGGCGGCGACGCGGTGGCGCTGGCGCGGGCCGGGATCGCGGTGCTCGCCGTCGACCGGGACCCGGCGGCGGCCGCCGCCGCGCGCGCCAACGCGGCGGCGCTGGGGGTCGCCGAGCGGGTCGAGGTGCGCTGCGCGGAGGTGGGGGACGTGGACATCTCCGGATACGACGCGGTCTTCGTCGACCCGGCGCGGCGGGTCGGAGGGCGCGGCCGCGTCTTCGACCCCGAGGCGTACTCCCCGCCGCTGTCCTGGGCCGTCGAGGTCGCCGGCCGGGTCTCGCACGCCGCGCTGAAGGTCGCCCCCGGCATCCCGCACGAGGCGGTGCCGGAGGCCGCGGAGGCGGAGTGGGTCTCCGACGCCGGCGACGTGAAGGAGGCCGTGCTCTGGTTCGGCGCCGCATCCGGCGCCGTCTCCCCCGGCCGCCGCCGCGCGACCCTGCTGCCCGGCGGCGCCACCCTCGTGGGCCGCGGCCTGCCCGACCCGCCGGCGGGCCCCGTGGGGCGCTATCTGTACGAGCCGGACGGCGCCGTCATCCGCGCGCACCTCGTCGCCGAGGTGGCGGCGCAGGCCGGCGGGCGGCTGCTGGATCCCACCATCGCGTACGTCACGGCCGACGACCTGGTGCGGACCCCGTACGCCACGGCGTACGAGATCACCGACACGCTCCCCTTCCACGTCAAGAAGCTCCGCGCCCTGCTCCGCGAACGCGGCGTCGGCAGCGTCACCGTCAAGAAGCGCGGCTCCGCCGTCGAACCCGAGGAGCTGCGGCGCAAGCTGAAGCTCACCGGCCCGGCCGCGGTGTCCTGCACCGTCTTCCTCACCCGCGTCGCCGGCGCCCCTACGGTGCTTCTGGGCCGTCCGGCCCCAGCGACGTGAACCGCCACCGGTGCACCGGCCGGGCCAGCAGTCCCGCGTCCGGGTCCCCGAGTTCCGGCATGGGGGCCTCGCGGTTGCCGCAGTCCGCGTCCCACCAGGTGATGACCAGCACCCGGTCCCCCGGCGCGCGGAACGTCTCGCGCCGCAGCGGCCGGGCGGGCAGGCGCTGCGCCCGCGCCCACGCCAGCAGCTCGTCGCCGCGCCCGGCCGCGGCCCTGGCCTCCCACATCAGCGCCATGACGGTCACGAGTACAGGTTGTCCTTCGCCAGCTCGTGCACGTGGTCGTGGCCGTGCCCGGGCGCGTGCTCGTGCCCCGGTACGTGCGTCTCCGTGACCGGCAGCGACGAGTCCGCCGACAGCTCCCAGTCCGACGCCGCCCGCCCCCGCGCCACCATCTCCGCGCCCAGCGCCGCGACCATCGCCCCGTTGTCCGTGCACAGCTTCGGCCGCGGCACCCGCAGCACGATCCCCGCGTCCTCGCAGCGGCGCTCGGCCATCGCCCGCAGCCGCGAGTTCGCCGCCACGCCGCCGCCGATCATCAGGTGCCCGACGCCGTTGTCCCGGCAGGCCCGTACCGCCTTGCGCGTCAGCACGTCCGCCACCGACTCCTGGAACGACGCCGCCACATCCGCCACCGGCACGTCCTCCCCCGCCGCGCGCCTGGCCTCCACCCAGCGGGCGACGGAGGTCTTCAGACCGGAGAAGGAGAAGTCGTACACGGGGTCGCGCGGGCCCGTCAGGCCGCGCGGGAAGCGGATCGCGGCCGGGTCGCCCTCACGCGCGGCCCTGTCGATGAACGGGCCGCCGGGGAAGCCGAGTCCGAGAACGCGGGCGACCTTGTCGAACGCCTCGCCCGCCGCGTCGTCGATGGTCGCGCCGAGGGGGCGGACGTCGGCGGTGATGTCGGCGGACATCAGCAGCGAGGAGTGTCCGCCGGAGACCAGCAGGGCCATCGTCGGCTCGGGCAGCGCGCCGTGTTCGAGCTGGTCGACGGCGATGTGCGAGGCGAGGTGGTTGACGCCGTAGAGCGGCTTGCCCAGCGCGTACGCGTACGCCTTGGCCGCCGACACCCCGACGAGCAGCGCCCCGGAGAGCCCCGGGCCCGCCGTCACCGCGATCGCGTCCAGGTCGCGGGCCGCCACCCCGGCGTCGCGCAGCGCCCGCCCGATCGTCGGGACCATCGCCTCCAGGTGCGCCCGGCTCGCCACCTCGGGCACCACGCCGCCGAAGCGGGCGTGCGCGTCGACGCTGGAGGCGATGGCGTCGGCGAGCAGCGTGTGCCCGCGGACGATCCCGACACCGGTCTCGTCGCAGGACGTCTCGATGCCGAGCACCAGGGGTTCGTCTGCCATGGGGGGCGTCACTCTTTCTCGGTACGGCGCATGACGAGCGCGTCGACGTTTCCGGGCTGGTAGTAGCCGCGCCTGACGCCGATCACGGCGAAGCCGTGGCGCTCGTAGAGGCGCTGCGCGCGCACGTTGTCGACGCGCACCTCCAGCAGCACCTCGCGGCAGCCGAAGCGGCGGGCGGCGGCGAGCAGCGCCTCCAGCAGGCGCGGACCGAGGCCGGTGCCCCAGTGGTCGCGGGCGGCGGCGATGGTCTGGATGTCGCCGGTGCCGTCGAGCGCGGCGAGGCCGCCGTAGCCGACGACGCGGCCGGCCTCGTCCTCGGCGACGAGGTACGCACGGGTGGCGCCGGGGCCGCGGGCGTGGGCCAGCTCGGACCAGAACATCGCCGGGGACCAGGCGTCCTCGGGGAAGGTGTCCCGTTCGAGGGCGAGCACGGGGTCGATGTCCCACCACCGCATCTCGCGCAGGGCGACGGCGGTCATGGGCCGCTCTCGTACGTGTCCGGGCGCGGGGTCATCGCGGGGTGACCGCCTTGTACGCGGCGGGGACCTGCGCGTCGGGGCGGCGCAGGTACAGCGGGCGGGGCGGCAGCAACTCGGTGCCCGCCGCGAGGCGCTCGGCGGCCAGCGCGGCGAGGGCGGCGGCGTGCGGGTGCGCCGGGGGCCGGGCGTCGGGGAACGCCTCGGGGTACAGCTCGGCGCCCGCCCCGGCGGCGGGCAGGCCCGCGACCTGTCCGGCGAGGTCGGCGGGCCGGTCGACGGCCGGGTCCGTGACGCGGGTGCGGGCGTCGGCGTAGCGCGCCCAGTACACCTCTTTGCGCCGGGCGTCGGTGGCCACGACGAACGGGCCGTCAATGCCGCCGGCGCCGTCGCGGCCGGCGGCGTAGGCGATGCCGTCCAGCGTGCAGACCCCGTACACGGGGATGCCGAGCGTCATGCCGAGGACCTCGGCGGTCACCAGCCCCACCCGCAGCCCGGTGTAGGGACCGGGGCCGACGCCGACGACGACGCCGGCCAGCTCCCCGAGCCCGCGGCCCGCCTCGGCGAGCACCCGGTCGACGGCGGGCAGCAGCAGCTCGCCGTGGCGCCGGGCGTCGACCTGGTGCGACGCGGCGAGCGCGGGCGACGCGGGGTCGCCGTCGTGGAGCGCGACGGTGACGGCGGGGGAGGCGGTATCCATGGCGAGCAGCACGCCCTTCAGGGTAGTCGCGCGGAAGGGGTGCCCGGAGCGCGTCCGCCGGGCCGGTGACTCCGGCCGCGGCCGCCCCGGGCGCGCGGCGGCGGGTGCTACCGTCGGGCGGAGCAGGCGGGGCGGACCGGTGCGTGCAGCATGAGGACGGGCCGGGGGAAGACTGGGGAAGAGCGGCCCTGCGGCCGCCGTACCGGAAGGGGCGTACCGCGTGGCAGGCAGCGGGAAATTCGTGGCCGGGCTGACGGCCGCCGCCCTGGGCGTGGTCGCCTTCCTCGCCTACCAGGCCAACGCCAACGCCCCCGACTCCCTGGCGCGCAACCGCCCGGGCGTCGCCAGCCCCGAGCCGACCAAGGCCAAGGAGAAGAAGCTCGAACTGCCGGCGCGCTCGGGCTCCGGGCTGCGGGTGGTGTACGCACTGAAGGACAAGCGCGTGTGGCTCGTCGGCGAGGACAACTCGGTGCTGCGGACGTACAAGGTGACCCCGAGCACCGTCGACCCGCCGCCCGGCATGTACACCGTGACCTCGCGGTCGCGGCAGATCACCGGCTCGGACGGGGTGCCGGTCGAGCACGTGGTGATCTTCACGGAGTCCGAGGGCACGGTCATAGGGTTCAGCGCCGCGGTCGACGGCTCGCGGCCGGAACCGGACGCGACGGAGAAGACGGGCGGAGTGCGCTCGTCGCGGGTGGACGGCAGGGCGCTGTGGCGCTTCGCGACCGTGGGAGTCCCGGTCGCGGTGGTGAAGTAGCGGGGACCCGCAGCCGGACCCCCGCCCCTTCCTCCGTACGTCCCTACAGCCCGGCGGCCTCCGCGATCAGCGGGACCTGCGCCACGTCCGGGTTGCAGGGGAAGAGCACCAGCTCGCCGCAGCCCGCGTCCGCGAACGCGGCCTTGGCGGCGGCGACCGCCTCCGGCGAGGTCAGCGCCCCCGCGGCGATCTTCTCGGCGAAGTCGCCGAGGAACCCGTAGTAGTCCAGCAGGTAGCTGCGGGCGTGCTCCTCGGCGTCGGGGCCGAGGCTCACGTACGCCAGCGCCGCCACCCGCGGCTCGCCCTCCCGGCCCGCCTCGCGCCAGGCGGCCCTGGCCTTCTCGGCGCCGCCGGCCAGTTGCTCGGGGCTGCCGCCGCCGAGGATCCACCCGGCGCCGTACTCCGCGACCCTCCGGAAGGCGGCGGGCGCGTTCCCGCCGAAGAGGATCGGCGGCCCGCCCGCCTGCACCGGCGCCGGGCCCACGGGGTGGGCGCGGCCCCGGGGGTCCTGCCGCCAGACGGCGCGCATCTCGGCGAGCTGGTCGTCGAAGATCCGGCCCCGCTCGGTGAAGGGCACGCCCGTCGCCTCGTAGTCGTCCTCCCGTCCGCCGACCGCGGCGCCGACGGTGAGCCGGCCGCCGGAGAGCGCGTCGACGGAGGCGAGCTGCTTGGCGAGCAGGGCGCCGTTGCCGCGGTACGGGGCGATGAGGATGGTCGTCGTCAGGCCGATGCGCTCGGTGACGGCCGCGGCGGCGGCGAGGGTGGGGATCGTTTCGAGGTTGCCGTAGACGACGCGGTCGATGGTGCCCAGGGTCGAGAACCCGGCCCGCTCGGCCGCGGCGGCCCACTCAGGGATCAGCGTTCCGGGGATGCCGGGGATGGTGGAGGGAAGTCCGATGCCGATGTCCATGCAGCGCAGCCTAGATGCCCCGGGGCGGGGCATCGCGATCCTGCGCTACGCGGCGTGCTGTTCCGGCTCGGCGGGGCCCTCCGGGGCCCGCCGCCCGGCCCGCCGCCCGTCCGTCCCGGCCGCCTCGGGTTCGGGGGCGGGCGGCGTCGAGACCGCCTCTGCCGCCGCGCAGGCGGCGAGCAGCTCGGCGACTCCCACGGCGGGGCGCTGCCCGTCTTGCTCAGGTGCCATACGCCCATGGGACCACGCCCGCCGACCTGGAGCAACGATATGCCGACAGCGCGTCGGCATATTTGTCGGAAGGTCCAGCACTGCTGTTCAGGTGCGGGCGAGCGCGGCCAGCGCGCCGTGCGCCCAGCGCTCGCCGACGCCGGTGACGGTGACGCGCCGTACGTCCGCCTCTGCGGCGTCCGCTTCCTCCTCGGGCGCGCCGCCCGTGCGGCGCTCGATGACGACGTGCAGCCGGTCCTCGGCCAGTTCCTCGACCTTGCCCTCGCCCCACTCCACGACCACGACCGACTCCGGCAGCGACACGTCGAGGTCCAGGTCCTCCATCTCCTCCAGACCGCCGCCCAGCCGGTAGGCGTCGACGTGGACCAGCGGCGGCCCGCCCGAGACCGACGGGTGCACGCGCGCGATGACGAACGTCGGCGACGTCACCGCCCCCCGCACCCCGAGCCCCGCCCCCAGCCCGCGCGCGAGCGTCGTCTTGCCCGCGCCCAGCGCCCCGGTGAGCAGCACGAGGTCCCCGGCGCGCAGCACGGCGGCCAGCCGGCGGCCCAGCTCCTGCATCTGCTCGGGCGACTCGACGGTCAACTGGACGGCGGTGGTGGTCATGGCGGCGCTCATGGCACTGGATGCTAGGGCCTGTCGTCAATCCCGCGCCTGCGGGCGAACGACGCGAGATTGACGACAGGCCCTAGAGGGTCCGGCGCGACGTGCCGCGCGGCCGCCGTACGGGCCCCGCCCCCGGCTCCGGCCCGGGCCCGGTGGGCAGCCGCTCGCCCGCGCGGGCGAGCAGCGCGGCCAGCGCGTCGTTCACCCGTTCCGGGCGCTCCAGCATGGCCAGGTGCCCGGCGTCCTCGATGACCTCGAACGTGGCGCCGGGCAGCCGCGCGGCGATCCGCTCGCTGTGCTCCGGGGGCGTGACCATGTCGCGGTCGCCGACGAGGACGAGCCCGGGGAGGTCGCGGAGGAGCGCGAGCGCCTCGTCCTTCTCGTGCGCCGCGAACGCCGGGTAGAACTCGGCGACCACGTCTATCGGCGTGCTCTCCAGCAGCCGCTCGGCGAAGCGCGCGACGCCCGGGTCGACGCCCTCGGTGCCGAACGAGTAGTGCTTGATGATCCCCGCGAAGAGGTCGGCCGTCGCCTGCCGGCCGCGCTCGGCCAGCTCGGCGCGGCTGCCGAGGGCCTTCAGGACGCCGGGCACGAAGTGCCGTACCGCCCAGGCGCCGGCCGCGGGCAGCCCGAACGTCACCCGGCCGAGGTCGCCCGCGGAGGTGCCGAGGAACGCGGCGCCGGCCACCCGGTCCCGTACCGCGTCGGGGAACTGGTCGGCGAAGGCCATGATCGTCATGCCGCCCATCGAGTGCCCGACGAGCAGCAGCGGACCCTCGGGGGCGGCGGCGTCGACGACGGCCTTGAGGTCGCGGCCGAGCTGGTCGATGGTGACCGGCTCGTCGCCGGCGAGCTGGGAGATGCCGCGGGCGGAGCGGCCGTGGCTGCGCTGGTCCCAGTAGACGGTGCGGACACGGCCGCGGAGCGCGGCGCGCTGGAAGTGCCAGGAGTCCTGGGTGAGGCAGTAGCCGTGGCAGAAGACGACGGTGAGCGGCGCGGGGTCGCGGCGTCCCACGAAGCGGCGGCGCCGGCGGCGGGGGGCGGCGGTCAGCGGATCGGGGGGTGTGCCGTCGGGGAGTACGGGCGGGAAGTCGTCCGCCTCCTCGATCTCGTAGTACAGCTCGGTGCCGTCGTCCGCGACGGCCGTGCCCGAGGTGCCGCGGAAGGTGCCGTACGGACCGGCCGCGTCGAGCGCCTGCCGGGCCCTGCGGCGTACGTCGCGGCCCATCGCCAGGCGCTCCACGGCCACGCCCGCGGCGGCCCCGGCGGCGAGCACGCCGATGGCGACGCCGGCGATACCGGCGCGCCGGCCGGCCCTCGCCCAGCCGCCGGGTCCGGAGACGGGGACGGGGGTGGCGAGGGGGTCAGCCATGGCGGGGCCCGGGGCGGTCCGTGTCGGTGTCCATGGGGGTGGCATCCCCCGCACCGCCCACGTACACGCGCGGTATGCGGGGTCCGATCCGCGTGACGATCTCGTACCCGATGGTGCCCGCCGCCCGCGCCCAGTCCTCCGCCGTCGGCTCGCCGTGGTCCCCGGCGCCGAAGAGCACCGCCTCGTCGCCCGCCGCCGCGGTGTCCCCGCCCAGGTCCACGACGAACTGGTCCATCGCGACCCGCCCCGCGACCGTCCGCCACTTCCCGGCGACCAGCACGGGGCCCGTACCGGACGCGTGCCGCGGCACCCCGTCGGCGTAGCCGAGGGGCACGAGCGCGAGGGTGGTCCGGCCCGGGGTGACGTAGTGGTGCCCGTACGAGATACCGAGGCCGGCCGGCGCCTCCTTGACCTGCGCCAGCGACGCCTTGACCGCCATCACGGGGCGCAGCCCGAAGTCCGCGGGAGCGCCCACCTCGGGGCTCGGCGACAGCCCGTACGACGCGATCCCGGGCCGGACGAGGTCGAAGTGGGCCTCCGGGAGGGTGAGCATGGCGGGCGAGTTCGCCATGTGCCGCACCTCGGGGCGCAGTCCCGCGCGGTCGGCGACGGCGAGGGCGTCGTGGAAGGCGTCGAGCTGGCTGCGGACGGAGGGGTGTCCCGGCTCGTCGGCGCAGGCGAAGTGCGACCAGACGCCGGTGACCTCGATGGCGCCCTCGGCCTCGGCGGCGCGGGCGGCGGCGACGAGCTCCGGCCAGTCGGCGGCGAGGCAGCCGTTGCGGCCGAGGCCGGTGTCGGCCTTGAGCTGCACGCGCGCGGTGCGCCCGGCGGCGCGGGCGGCGGGCAGCAGTTCGCGCAGCGCCCACAGGCCGCTGACGGTGATGTCGAGGTCCGCCTCGACGGCCTCCCGCCACGGCCCGCCGGGCGTCCACAGCCAGCACAGGATCCGGCCCCGGTCGCCGGCGGCGCGCAGGTCCAGCGCCTCCCGCGGGGTGGCGGTCCCGATCCACTCGGCGCCGGCGGCGCGCGCCGTGTGGACGCAGGGCAGCATCCCGTGGCCGTACGCGTCGGCCTTGACGACGGCCATGAACTGCGCGCGCGGGGCGATGCCGCGCAGGGCGCGGATGTTCGCGCCGTACGCGGTGAGGTCGATCTCCGCGCGGGCGCGGAGGGGGGAGTCGCTCATCGGTACCCAGTCTCGCACTCCGCCTGATCAGGCTGTACGGATGTCGCGGACGTCGCGCCAGACGGCCGGGAGGGCGTCGGGGAGTTCGTGGGCGGTGATCGGGGCGCCGGCGGCGAGGGTGCGGGCGGCGAGGCCGTGGAGGTACGCGCCGGCCGAGCCGGCGTCGCGGGCGGCGAGGCCGGCGGCGAGGAGGGAGCCGGTGAGGCCGGAGAGGACGTCGCCGCTGCCGGCGGTGGCGAGCCAGGAGGTGCCGGTGGGGTTCTGGCGCACGGGGTGTTCGCCGCCGGGGTCGGCGACCAGGGTGGTGGAGCCCTTGAGCAGGGTGGTCGCGCCGTACGCGTCGGCCAGCGACCGCACGGCGGCGAGCCTGCGGGACTCGACCTCGGCCCGGTCGACGCCGAGAAGAGCGGCGGCCTCCCCCGCGTGCGGGGTGAGCAGCGTCGGGGCGGACCGGCGCCGTACCCGTGCCCGGTCCAGCAGCCGCAGGCCGTCGGCGTCGACCAGCACCGGCACGTCGGTGGCGAGCACCTGCTCCAGCACCTCCTCCGCACCGGGCCCGTCCCCCAGCCCCGGCCCGACGACCCACGCCTGCACCCGGCCCGCCTTCCCGGGCGGCCCGGGGTGGACCAGCGTCTCCGGGTACCGCTCGATGACCGCCCGCGCCGCGGGCCCCACGTACCGCACGGCCCCCGCCCCGCCGCGCAGCGCCCCGCCCACGGCGAGGACGGCGGCGCCCGGGTAGCGCTCGGAGCCGGCGACGACGCCGACGACGCCGCGCCGGTACTTGTCGCTCTCGGCGGCCGGCTCCGGCAGCAGCGCGGCGACGTCGGCGTGCTGGAGGGCCTCCAGGTCGGGCACCGGGGGCAGGTACGGGCCGAGCCCGATGTCCACGAGCCGCAGCGCCCCGGCCCGCTCGGCGGCGGGGTCGACGAGGAGCCCGGGCTTGTACGTACCGAAGGTCACGGTGGCGTCGGCGGTCACGGCCTCGCCCCATACCTCCCCGGTGTCGGCCTCCACACCGCTGGGCAGATCGACGGCGAGCACGGGGGCGCCGGTGTCGCGGACGACGCGCATGAGCGCGGCGGCGGCGGGCCGGAGGCCGCCGGAGCCGCCGATGCCGACGATGCCGTCGACGACGAGGTCGACGCGGTCGAACACGCGGCACAGGGGCGACCCCGGGTCGCCGCCCTCCTCAGCCGGCACGACGCGCCCCCCGACGGCCCACAGGGCGGCGAGCCCGCCCTCGTGCGTACGCTCCGGGCGGAGCAGCACGGCCGTCACCCGCGCCCCGCGCCGCGCCAGCCGCGCCCCGGCGTACAGCGCGTCCCCGCCGTTGTCCCCGCTCCCCACGAGCAGCACCACCCGCCGCCCGTACACCCGCCCCAGCAACCCGGCCGCGGCGGCGGCGAGCCCCGCGGCGGCGCGCTGCATGAGCGCCCCCTCGGGCAACCCGGCCATGAGCGCCGCCTCGGCACGCCGCACCGTCTCCACCCCGTACGCACTCCTCATCCCCCCATCCTCCCCCGCCCCGCAAAGCCCCGCAGCCGCGTCCCCGCCGCCCTCACCGCCGGGCGACCGCCAGCAGGTGGGACGCGGCGGCCAGCAGGTCCGGATGGCCGTCGGCCAGCCGCGCCGCCCGCAGCGCTGCCTCGAACGCCGGGTGATGCTCGGCCGGCCGCTGCCCCGTGTGCTGCTCGACGGCCTTGAGCTGCGCCCAGCCGGGGCCTTCGACCCCGTACACGGTGATGTCGCTCAGCTCCGCGGCACGCAGTTCGGCCTCCAGCTCCGCGGCCGTGTGGAAGTACGCGGCGGTGAATCCCTTGCGCCCGGAATCGTGGCGGCCGGTGGCCAGGATGTCGCGTACGGCGTCGTGGACGCGGTCCTTGGCGAGCAGCGTGGTCGCCGTGTGCTCGAAGACGGAGGCGTACCGGCCGATCGCCGCCGCCGCGACGAGACCCCCCGGCCGGGTGACGCGGCGGGCCTCGGCGAAGGCCCGGTCGCGGTCGCCGCGCTCCAGCAGGTGATAGAGCGGGCCGAGGAGGAGGGCCACGTCGTACGAACCGTCCGCCGCCCGCAGCGCCCTGGCGTCGCCCACCTCCGCGTCCACCCCGGCCCGGCGCGCGGCCTCGACGTGCCGGGGCACCGGGTCCACGAGGTGCACCCGGTACCCGTCCCCGGCGAGCCACGCCGCGTGCACCCCGGGCCCTCCGCCCACGTCGATCACGTCGGCCGGCGCCCCGGGCAGATGCCGCCGCAGCAGCTCCCGCGTACGCACCAGCTCCAACCGTCCGTCCGCGGTGCCGGTCAGCCGGGTGGCCTCGTCGAAGTCGGCGCCGTAGAAGTGCAGGATCTCGGGCGCGACTTGGGGCTCGGAAGTCATGTCGGCAATGCTCTACCTTGACCGGTGGACCAGTCCAGTCCAACGGAAGTCACCTGGAGGGCACATGGCCGTGCTGAAGTACGAGCAGATCGCGGACTGGATCCGCGCACGGATCACCGAAGGTGAGTTGGCGCCGGGCGCATTGGTGCCCTCCCAGCGGGAGTTGTGCGAGCGCTGGGGCGTCTCCCGCGCCACCGCCATCAAGGCCATGGACGTGTTGCGGCTCGACGGGGTGATCGACCGGGAGCGGCAGGGTCAGGGCTTCCGGGTCGTGGACACCCCGTTGGCCCGGCCTGCCGGACACCGGGCCTCGGGGAACAGCCGGCTGGCGGGCGGTCACCCGTTCCGCCGGGTGGGGCGCCCCGGACGCGAGGAGCCCCCGGCGCACGTGGCGCAGGCGCTGGAACTGGAGCCGGGAGAGCGCGCGCTGCGCAGGGACCGGCTGGTGGTACTGGAAGACGACACCCCGCTGACATACGTCAGCGCGTGGTTTCCCCCGGACGTGGCCGAGGCATGCCCCCGGCTCACGCAGTCGGGGCCGCTGGCGGAGGGCACCACCCACTACGTCAGCCGGCAGACCGGCCGTACCCCGACGCGCGGTGTCGACGTCGTCGGCGTCCGGCTGGCCACGGTGGTGGAGGCGGAGCGGCTGGAGCGCTCGCTGCCGCTGGCGGTCGCGGTGGACCTGCACACGGCGTACGACGGCGAGGGGAGGCCGCTGGTGTGCGAAGAGGGCGTCACGCCCGGGGAGTTGTGGGAGCGGAGCGACGAGTACCCGATGGGCGGAGATCGCTGAGCGCCGCTCGACTGGACCGGTCCACCGGACCACTATGTGTCATGTCGCCGCTACTCACCGCGTTCACTCCAGCGAGGCACCATGACCACCACGCCCACCGCCGCCCTCACCCCCGCGGGCCCTCCGTTCACCACCTGGGGACGCACGTACGTACCCAGCCCGCGCACCGCTCACCTGGCGCGCATGGACATCGCCGACACCCTCGGCGGCTGGGGCGTCGACGCCACGACCATCCATGACGCCATGCAGGTCGTGGCCGAACTGGCGGGCAACGCTGTTCGCCACGGCCACGTACCCGGCCGTCACTTCTTCGTACGGGTCACCCGCGGTGGCGGACGGCTGCAAGTCGAAGTCGACGACGCCGAACCCGCACCCCCGGTTCTCACCCGCGCACCCGACGACGCAGAGGAGGGCCGGGGGCTCCGGATCGTCGATGCGCTGGCCGACGCGTGGGGTGTCACGCCACGCCCCGGGGGCATCGGCAAGACCGTCTGGGCGGTCATCCTGTACGGGACGGTGAGCAGCCGCACCGACAGTGCGGAGCTGCCGTGATCGCGGCGCCTGCGTGCCCACCCGTTACTCTGCCGCGCATGAGTGGAATCGTCGGGGTCGGGATCGATGTCGCCGAGGTGGGGCGGTTCGGGGCGGCGTTGGAGCGGACGCCGGAGCTGGCGGATCGGCTGTTTCTGCCCGCGGAGCAGGTGCTGCCCGACGGCGGGCGGCGGGGGGTCGCTTCGCTGGCGGTGCGGTTTGCGGCCAAGGAGGCGCTGGCCAAGGCGCTGGGGGCGCCGTCCGGGCTGCACTGGCACGACGCCGAGGTGTGCGTGTACGACAACGGGCGCCCCCACCTCCGCGTCCGCGGCACCGTCGCCGCGCGCGCCGCCGAGCTGGGGGTGCGTACCTGGCACGTGTCGCTGAGCCACGACGCCGGCGTCGCCTCCGCCGTCGTCATCGCCGAAGGATGACCCAGGGGCGACCGAGGGGGCTATCTGCCCCACGCCATCCGTTCCACCGCCTCCTGCACCAGGTCCAGGTACTCCACTTCCTCGCAGCGCGGCTTGCTGCCCATGCGGTACAGGTCGAGCGACTCGACCAGGTCCTCCCCCAGGTCCTCGTCCGGCAGCTCCGCCGCCAGGTCGCCCCTCACCCGGCCCGCGAACGCCTCGCGCGCGCCCCGGGCCCGCCGCCGCCGGGCGTCCGCCGCCGCGAACCGTCTGCGTCTCTCATGCCAAACCGTCTGCATTACCGACATTCTCGCCCCCTGGATTCGAATACGCATCCGGACCCTAACCCTCCGTGCGGCCCCGGCCTAGAGGCAGGACACGCCCCGCCCGCGCGTCCCCCCGCGCCCCCGCGCACAATGTCCCCGTGGCCTCGCCGACGAGCACGCACAGTCCCTCCCCGTACGTCGACCTCTCCCGCGCCGAGTGGAGCGCCCTGCGGGACCGGACCCCGCTGCCACTGACCGCGGCGGAGGTCGAGCGGCTGCGCGGCCTCGGCGACGTGATCGACCTCGACGAGGTGCGGGAGGTCTACCTGCCCCTCTCCCGTCTGCTCAACCTCTACGTCGGCGCCACCCACGGCCTGCGGGACGCCGTCCACACCTTCCTCCGCGGCCCCGGCGAGACCGCGGGCCCCCAGGCCGGCACCCCGTTCGTCATCGGCGTCGCCGGCAGCGTGGCCGTCGGCAAGTCCACCGTCGCGCGGCTGCTCCAGGCGCTGCTCGCGCGCTGGCCCGAGCACCCGCGCGTGGAACTCGTCACCACCGACGGGTTCCTGCTGCCCAACGCCGAACTCGAAGCCCGCGGGCTGATGGCGCGCAAAGGCTTCCCCGAGTCGTACGACCGCCGCGCGCTGACCCGCTTCGTCGCCGACGTGAAGTCCGGGAAGGACGAGGTCACCGCGCCCGTCTACGACCACCTCACGTACGACATCGTCCCCGGCGAGCGGCTGAAGGTGCAGCGCCCCGACATACTCATCGTCGAGGGCCTCAACGTGCTCCAGCCCGCGCTCCCCGGCCGCGACGGCCGCACCCGCGTCACGCTCGCCGACTTCTTCGACTTCAGCGTGTACGTGGACGCCCGTACCGAGGACATCGAGCGCTGGTACGCCGAGCGGTTCCGCAAGCTGCGCGAGACGGCCTTCCAGAACCCCCTGTCGTACTTCCGCCGCTACGCGGAGGTGCCGGAGGCCGAGGCGATGGCGTACGGGAGACGCAACTGGCGCACGATCAACGAGCCCAACCTGCGCCAGAACATCGCCCCGACCCGCGGCCGCGCCACCCTCATCCTGCGCAAGGGCCCGGACCACAAGGTCCAGCGCCTCTCCCTGCGCAAGCTCTGACGCGCGCTACGCCACCGCGGGGCGCCGGTCCGGCAGCGGCCGGGCGTCCCGCGGGTACGTGCCGCCCGGGGCCCGTCCCGTCGGACGGTTGTACGGAATCCCGCCTCCCGGCACCCGCTAACCTCGGCGCATGCTGCACCTGCGGATCCAGTGCCCCGCCGCCCGTACCGCAGAGGTCGTCGGGCTCCTGCACAAGACCGTCGGCACCGCCCACCTCGCCGTGCTCCGCGGCGCCTCCCTCGACCCCGAGGGCGACGTCGTGCTCTGCGACATCGCCCGCGAAGCGTCCGACAAGCTGCTCCAGGAGCTGCGCGTGCGCGGGCTGTACGACGAGGGGGGCGGTCTGCGTCGACCAGGTCGACCTGACGCTCTCGCGCCGCGCCGACCAGGCCGAGGAGGCCGCGCCGGGCGAGGCGGCGGACGCGGTGGTGTGGGAGTCGCTGGTCGAGGAGACGCACGAGGAGTCGACGCTGTCGCTCACGTACCTCGCCATGCTCGGCGTCGCCACGCTGCTCGCCGCCTGCGGCGTGATGATCGACAGCGCGATCCTCATCGTCGGGGCGATGGCGGTGGGGCCGGAGTTCGGCCCGGTGGCGGGGCTGTGCGTGGCCCTGGTGCAGTGGCGGCCGCGGCTGGTGGGGCGGTCGCTGGCGGCGCTGCTCGCGGGGTTCGCGGCGGCGATGGTGCTGACCGTGGCCTTCAGCGTGATGATGGACGCCTTCGGGCTGTTCACGGAGACGGATCTGGAAGCCCTTCGACCGCAGACGGGGTTCATCTTCGCGCCGGACTGGTTCTCGTTCATCGTCGCGCTGCTGGCGGGCACGGTGGGCACGCTGTCGCTGACGTCGTCGAAGTCCGGGGCGCTGGTGGGCGTCGCGATCTCGGTGACGACGGTGCCGGCGGCGGCCAACGCGTCGGTCGCCGTCAGCTACGGCGACTGGGGCCAGGCGCGCGGCTCGTCCGAGCAGTTGCTGCTCAACCTGCTGGGCATCGTCGTCGCCGGGACGCTGACGCTGCTGGCGCAGAAGCTGTACTGGGCCTGGCACACAGAGCAGACGCTCGGCCAGCACCTCCAGCAGAGCCGGGCCGCGGCGCAGCACCCGCAGCGGCGGCTCTGACGGCCGTACGCCGTACGGGGCGGGCCCCCAGCACGGCGTACGGCAACGGCAACCGGAACGACGGCGACAGCGGCTGCGGCAACCGCCTCAGCCCAGCGCCGACTTCACCACGTCCGCCAGCTTCCCCGCCACCGACCGCGCCTGGTCGATGTCGGCCGCCTCCACCATGACCCGCACCACCGGCTCCGTACCGGACGAGCGCAGCAGCACCCGCCCCGTCGCGCCCAGTTCGCGCTCCGCCTCCAGGACGGCCTGGCGCAGCTCCGGGGCGCTGGCGACCCGGGACTTGTCGACGTCCCGCACGTTGATCAGCACCTGCGGCAGCCGGTCCATCACCGCCGCCAGCTCCGCCAGCGGCCGGCCGCTCGCGGCCACCCGGGAGGCGAGCAGCAGGCCGGTGAGGGTGCCGTCGCCGGTGGTGGCGTGGTCGAGGACGATGACGTGGCCGGACTGCTCGCCGCCGAGGGCGTAGCCGCCGCGCTTCATCTCCTCCAGCACGTAGCGGTCGCCGACCGCGGTCTGGATCAGGTCCACGCCCTCGCGCTCCAGTGCGAGCTTGAAGCCGAGGTTGGACATGACGGTGGCGACGACGGTGTTCTTGCGCAGCCGGCCGGCCTCGCGCAGCCCGAGGGCGAGGACGGCGAGGATCTGGTCGCCGTCGATCTCCTTGCCCGCGGCGTCGACGGCGAGGCAGCGGTCGGCGTCGCCGTCGTGGGCGATGCCGAGGTCGGCGCCGTGCTCGACGACGGCGGCGCTGAGCTGGTCGAGGTGGGTGGAGCCGTAGCCGTCGTTGATGTTGAGGCCGGTGGGTTCCGTGCCGATGGGGATCACCTCGGCGCCGGCCCGCTGGAACGCCTCCGGGGAGACGCGGGCGGCGGCGCCGTGGGCGCCGTCGACGACGACCTTGAGCCCGTCGAGGCGGTGCGGCAGGACGCCCAGCAGATGGGCGACGTAGCGGTCGAAGCCCTGCTCGTAGCGCTGGACGCGGCCGACGCCGGCGCCGGTCGGGCGCTCCCAGGGCTCGCCGCGCTCGTGCTTGTGGTAGAGCTCCTCGATCTCGTCTTCGAGTTCGTCGGAGAGCTTGTGGCCGCCGCGGGCGATGAACTTCACGCCGTTGTCGGGCATCGGGTTGTGGCTGGCGGAGAGCATCACGCCGAGGTCGGCGCCGAGCGCGCCGGTGAGGTACGCGACCGCGGGGGTCGGCAGCACGCCGACGCGCAGCACGTCGACGCCCGCGCTGGCCAGTCCGGCGACGACGGCCGCCTCCAGGAACTCTCCGGACGCCCGCGGATCGCGCCCGACCACCGCCTTGGGGCGCTGGCCGGCCGGCTGGGCGGCGTCGGCGATGGCGAGCACGTGTGCCGCCGCCACGGACAGCCCGAGGGCCATCTCCGCGGTGAGGTCCGCGTTGGCGACGCCGCGCACGCCATCGGTGCCGAAGAGTCGTCCCACTGATCTCCTCCGAGTGCTCCCGAGTGCTCAATTCTGAGCGAGTACGTTCGGCTACGGACCGTTAAAAGTCCTCACGTGACCATACCCGCGGACCGTATGCCGACCATACAAGCGCGCCCCGGCGCCCTCCCGAAGAACTCTCCGGGGGCCGCCGGGGCGAGAAGCCGTCCGCAGATCCCCGTCGCCCGCCCGGAGGGCGGGCGACGGGGGTTCACGGACGGCTTCTGCGCACAGTAGCAGTACGATGATCGATCAGCGCTTGCTGTACTGCGTTCCCTTACGTGCCTTCTTCAGACCGGCCTTCTTCCGCTCGACCGCGCGGTCGTCACGGGTGAGGAAGCCGGCCTTCTTCAGCGGGCCGCGGTTGTTGTCCGCGTCCGCCTCGTTGAGGGCACGGGCCACGCCCAGACGCAGCGCGCCGGCCTGGCCGGAGATGCCGCCGCCCGCGATGCGGGCGACGACGTCGTAACGGTCGTCCAGCTCCAGCACCTTGAAGGGCTCGTTCACTTCCTGCTGGTGCACCTTGTTCGGGAAGTAGCCCTCCAGGGTGCGGCCGTTGATCTTCCACTTGCCCGAGCCCGGGACGATGCGCACCCGGGCGATGGCGTTCTTGCGGCGGCCGGTGCCCGCGGCCGGCTGCGGGTCACCGAAGCGCCCCGCGACGGACTCGGTGGTGTAGTCCTCGGCGGGCGTCTCGGTCGTGTACTCCTCGACGTCCTCGACGGGCGCCTCAGCGGTGGTCTCAGCCACGATTCTCCTCAGCTTCTCTGTCTCTAGGGGGTGTGGCCGGGACTACTGCGCGACCTGGGTGATCTCGTACGGGACCGGCTGCTGAGCGGCGTGCGGGTGCTCGGCACCGCGGTACACCTTCAGCTTGCTGAGCATCTGACGGCCCAGGGTGTTCTTGGGCAGCATGCCGCGGACGGCCTTCTCGACGGCCTTCTCCGGGTTCTTGTCCATCAGCTCGTCGTAGCGGACGGAGCGGAGACCGCCGGGGTAGCCGGAGTGGCGGTAGGCCAGCTTCTGGGTCCGCTTGTTGCCGGAGAGGTGCACCTTGTCGGCGTTGATGATGATGACGAAGTCACCAGCGTCGACGTGAGGCGCGTACACCGGCTTGTGCTTACCACGCAGCAACTGGGCGACCTGGGAGGCCAGGCGGCCCAGAACGACGTCGGTGGCGTCGATGACGTGCCACTGACGCTGGACGTCGCCGGGCTTGGGGCTGTACGTACGCACGGTCGTAGCCTTCGCTTCTTCAGTGGGTGTTCTCTGACAAGGTCACCCGGAGATCACGACAGCAGTAGACCGCGCCGGCGACGCAAACCGACGGTGATCGCTGATCAATCGTCCTGGTGGACCAGGCGTAACGGCCTCACGCGTGAGAACGAGCAGCCAATACGCACAACAATCCAGCAGAATACCGGGGCCCGCGCCACCAGGTCAAAACACCCCTGCCGCTCCCCCGGCGCCGGCCCGGCCCCCGTCGGGCCCGGAAGATCAACGCCGCCGGGCCACCCGGCCCTCGTCCCAGACCGCCTCCGGCGTCTCCCGGACCCGGCCGTCCGCGCCGAAGAGCAGGAACCGGTCGAAGCTGCGCGCGAACCAGCGGTCGTGCGTCACCGCCAGCACCGTCCCCTCGTACGCCTCAAGGCCCTCCTGGAGCGCCTCCGCGCTCTCCAGGTCGAGGTTGTCCGTCGGCTCGTCGAGCAGCAGCGCCGTCGCCCCCTCCAGCTCCAGCAGCAGGATCTGGAACCGGGCCTGCTGGCCGCCGGAGAGCCGCTCGAAGGGCTGCTCCGCCGCCCGGTCCAGCTCGTACCGGCGCAGGGCCGACATCGACGCGCCCTTGTCCTTCGCGTGGTCCTTCCACAGGATGTCCAGCAGCGTGCGCCCCTGCAGCTCCGGGTGCGCGTGGGTCTGCGCGAAGTGCCCCGGCACCACGCGGGCGCCCAGCTTCCACGCCCCGCTGTGCGCCACTGCCTCTCCCGCGGGGCCCCCGGCCAGCAGCCGCAGGAAGTGCGACTTCCCCGAGCCGTTCGAGCCGAGCACCGCGACCCGCTCGCCGTAGAAGACCTCCAGCGAGAACGGGCTCATCAGCCCGCTCAGCTCCAGCTCCTCGCACGTGATCGCCCGCACCCCGGTCCGCCCGCCGCGCAACCGCATCCGGATGTCCTGCTCCCGCGGCGGCGCCATCGGCGGGCCGGCCTCCTCGAACTTCCGCAGCCGCGTCTGCGCGGCCCGGTAGCGCGAGGCCATGTCGGAGTTGAACGCGGCCTTCTGCTTGTACATGATGACCAGCCGCTTGAGCTTCGCGTGCTCCTCGTCCCAGCGCCTGCGCAGCTCCTCGAAGCGCTCGAAGCGCTCCTTGCGCGCCTGGTGGTACGTGCCGAAGCCGCCGCCGTGCACCCATACGTCGCTGCCCGCGGGGCCCGGCTCGACGCTGACGATCTTCTCCGCGCTGCGCGCCAGCAGCTCCCGGTCGTGACTGACGAACAGCACCGTCTTCGGCGTCTCGCGGAGCTGCTGCTCCAGCCACAACTTGCCCGGCACGTCCAGATAGTTGTCCGGCTCGTCGAGCAGCAGCACCTCGTCCGTGCCGCGCAGCAGCGCCTCCAGCACCAGCCGCTTCTGCTCGCCGCCCGACAGCGTCCGCACCTCGCGCCACTGGGCCCGCTCGTACGGCACGCCCAGGGCGGCCGTCGTGCACTTGTCCCACAGCGTCTCCGCCTCGTACCCCCGGGCCTCCGCCCAGTCACTCAGCGCCTGCGCGTACGCGAGCTGGGCCCGCTCGTCGTCCCGCTCCATACTGTGCTCTTCCGGGGGAGCGGCCCCCCGGACCCCCATCAGCAACTCGGCCTCGTCGACCGCCGCGGCGGCCGTCCTGATCCGCGGCTGGGCGACGGAGACCAGCAGGTCACGGACCGTACGCTCGTCCCGCACCGAGCCGACGAACTGCGACATCACCCCCAGCCCGCCGCCGGTCGAGATGCTGCCGCCGTGCGGCTGCAGCTCCCCGGCGAGCAGCCGCAGCAGGGTCGTCTTCCCCGCCCCGTTGGCCCCCACCAGCGCCACGGCCGCGCCCTCGCCGACGCGGAACGAGACGTCGCCGAGCAGCGGCCGCCCGTCCGGCAGGTAGTACTCCAGGTGCGCGGCCTCCAGGTGTCCCATGCATCCCATCCTCGCGGCCCGCGGCGCCCCGGCGAAACGGGTTTTCCGCGCCGTACGGGACCCGCCCGATTCCCGTACGCCCGCGGACCGCTCCCAGGACCGCCCCCCGCGGCGCCCCCCGCCCCCACGCCGCCGTCCGGGTGACGGCGGGCCCGGTTAAGATGCCCGCCATGAGCTTCGGGCAGGGGGGCGGCTACGGCGGCCCCGGGGGGCAGGGGCAGGGATCGGGCTTCGGTCCGCCGGGATCCGGCGGGCCCGCGCCCGACTGGAGCGCGCTCGCCGACTCCGCGGCGGCCGAGCGGCGCCGCAAGCGGAGGCTGTGGACGATCGTCGGCGGGGCGCTGGCCACTGTCGTGATAGCCGGCGCCGTCGCCGCGGCCGTCGTCACCACCTCCGGCGGCGACGACGATCCGTCGAGCAGCGCCTCGGAGGACCGGATATCCGGCGCGGGGAGCGAGAGCGGCAAGGGCGACCCGTCGTTCTCCTCGGTGGCCCCGCCGCCGGACCCCAAGGAGTTCATCGCCTCCGCGGACAAGGACACGGCCCCGCTCACCGTCGACAGCTTCTTCCCCAACGCGGAGATCACCGTCAGCGGCCACACGTACGAGCGCAGGGCCACCCACCACACCCGCGACTGCGCCTCCGGCGCCTCCAGCAAGCTCGGCAAGATCCTCACCGCCAACGGCTGCGACCGGCTGCTGCGCGCCACCTACACCCGCGAGGGAACCGCGGTCACCGTCGGCGTCGCCGCCTTCGCCGACGAGGGTCCGGCCGCCCGCACCGCCGAGCAGGCGAAGGGCAACCTGGAGTCGCTGCCCGGCCAGGGCGTCCCCGAGTTCTGCCGCGCCACCGCCTGCCGGCTGACGAGCAACACCCTCGGCCGCTATGCCTACTTCACCATCGCCGGCTACGCCGACGGCAAGGCCGTCACCGCCGACGACGCCCCGACGAGCGAGGCCGTACGGGACACCGGGGCGTACGTCTACCGCCGCATCATGGACCGCGGCCGGGAGCAGGCCCTGCAGTCAACGGAGCAGTAGCCCCGCCAGTCTTTCGGGCGAGAACGGCCCCCCGAACGGGGCAACACACGTGGTGCGCGGGCGCGCGCGGTGATCCGCTGGACCCATGAAGATCCTCGTCACTGGCGCCACGGGCGCCCTAGGCAGCCGACTCGTACCCCTGCTCAACGCGGCCGGACACACCGTCACCGGCACCACCACGAGCGAGGCGAAGACAGAGCGGCTGCGCGCGGCGGGCGCGGAGCCGGTCGTACTCGACGTGCTCGACGCGGCTGCCGTACGCGCAGCGGTGGCGAACGCCGCCCCCGAGGTGATCGTGCACGAGGCCACCGCCCTCTCCCAGCAGACCAGTCTGAGCGCCCGCGACCTCCGCCGCCTCGACACCGTCTTCGCCACCACCAACAGGCTGCGCAGCGAGGGCACCGACAACCTGCTGGCGGCGGCCGCCGAGACCGGCACCCGCCGGTTCATCGCGCAGAGCTTCGCCGGCTGGCCGTACAAGCGCGAGGGCGGCCTGATCAAGACCGAGGACGACCCGCTCGACACCACCCCGCCCCCCGGCACCGAGCAGAGCCTGGGCGCCATGAAGCACCTGGAGGAGGCGGTCACCAGCGCCCCCGGCATCGAGGGCATCGTCCTGCGCTACGGCGGCTTCTACGGCCCCGGCACGACGATCTACCCGGGCGGCGAGCAGGCGGAGATGGTACGCAAGCGCCTCCTGCCGCTGGTGGGCCGCGGCGAGGGAGTGATCTCGCTGATCCACATCGACGACGCGGCGGCGGCGACGGCCGCCGCGGTGGAGCGGGGCACGCCGGGCATCTACAACATCACGGACGACGACCCCGCGGCGCAGAAGGAATGGCTGCCGCGGCTGGCGGCGGCGATGGGCGCGCGGCCCCCGCGGCGACTGCCGGTGTGGCTGGCGCGGCTGGCGGCGGGGAAGTGGGTGACGACGGTGATGACGGAAGGCCGGGGGGCGTCGAACGACAAGGCGAAGCGCGAGCTGGGGTGGCAGCCGGGGCATCCGACGTGGCGGGAGGGGTTCACGGAGGTGTTCGCGGCGAGGTAGGGGGGCCGGGGGGACCCGCCCCCGCGGGACGACCGGAAACGCCGCGGCCGGCACCCCACCCGCCCCTTCAGTAGGGCCGGAGCCCGGCCCCGTACCGGAACAGGGGATTCGCCCCCGCCTCCCGGGAAGCGGGGGCGTCCGCCGCCCGGCGCGGCCAGGTGACCGGCAGCCGCCCGCTGAACCCGGCCCCGAAGAGCGCGTCCGTGATCCCGCCCGCCTCCGTCCCGGGCAGCCACGCCGCCACGAAGGCGTCCGTGCGCGCCAGCGCCTTCCCCAGCACCAGCGGCCGCCCGGAGTACAGGACGCCCACGCAGGTCTTCGCGCGCCCGCACACGTCGGCGAGATCGGCCTCGTTCCGCGCCCCCAGCGCAAGGGTCCTGGAGTCGCCGAACCACTCGGCGTACGGATTCTCGCCGCCGACCCAGATCCCGACGTCGCCGCGCCCCTCGGTCGCCACCTCGATACCGGTGCCGGCGGTGGCGGCCCGCAGCGCCTGGAGGAACGTCGTCCCCCGCGTCGTCCGCCCCGTACCGCCCTGCCAGCCGACCGACCAGCCGCCGAGCTGCCGCCCCAGGTCGTCGGCGCCGTTGCCGCCCACGACGATGCGGTACGGGCCGCGCCGCGGCAGCGGCAGCGCGCCGCGTTCGTTACGGAGCAGCACCTGCGAGGCCCGTACGGCCTGCCGCGCGACGGCGCGGTGCCGGGGGGAGCCGACGGCGGCGGTGCGGGCGGGATCGGTGAAGGGGTCGTCGAAGAGCCCGAGGCGGTCCTTGGCCGCGAGGATGCGGCGTACGGCGTCGTCCACGCGCTGCCGGGGGATGTCCCCGCGGCGGACGCCGCCGACGAGGGCGCGGTGCACGCCGCGGTAGTCCCTGGAGACCATGACCATGTCGATGCCGGCGTTGACGGCCCGCGCGACCTGGGCGGCGAGGTCCTTGCCGGGGAGCTGCTGCACGGCGTCGTAGTCGCTGACGACGAAGCCGCGGAAGCCGAGTTCGCCCTTGAGCACGCCGGTGAGGAGCCGCCGGTCGCCGTGGGTCTTCGTGCCGTGGACGCTGCTGTAGCCGGCCATGACGGAGCCGACGCCGGCGGCGATGGCGTCGCGGTACGGGGCGAGGTGCACGCGGCGCAGCTCGGCTTCCGTGACGCGTACGTCGCCCTGGTCGAGGAGCCGGCCTTCGCCGGTGGCGGTACCGTAGGCGGTGCCGCCGTCGCCGAGGTAGTGCTTGGCGGTGGCGAGCACGGAGCGGGGGCCGAGGGCGGGCCCCTGGAACCCGCGCACGGAGGCGGCGCCGAGCTTCCCCACGAGGGCGGGATCCTCGGCGTACCCCTCGTAGGTACGCCCCCACCGCACGTCCTGCGGCACGCACACGCACGGCGTGAACGCCCACCGCACCCCGGCGCCGAGCGTCTCGTCCCGCGCGACGCGCTCGGCGCGGCGGACGAGAGCGGGATCGCGGGTGGCGCCCATGCCGATGTGGTGCGGGAAGATCACGGACCCGGTGGTACCGCTCATGCCGTGCACGGCGTCGGCACCGTAGAGCAACGGAATGCGCAGCCTGCTGCGCAGGGCTGCCCGCTGATACCGGTCGACCATCCGGGCCCACGCGGCGGCATCGTCGCGTGGGCCGCGGGGCCCGCCGTCGTCGCCGGCGCTGAGCATGGCACCGATGCCGAGACGGGCGAGGTCGCGGGGGTCGCCGAGGAAGGCGTTCTGCACCTGGATCATCTGCCCGGCCTTCTCGGGGAGGGTCATGTGACGCAGGCAGTCGACACCGCGACAGGGGGCGGGGGGCCGGGCGTCGGGGGCGAGGGAGGAGGGGCCGGCACAGGCGGCGAGGAGAAGAAGGCAACAGAGCCCGGCAAGAAAACGCATGCCCCCACCCCACCCCTGCCGGGGGCGCGCGAGGCCGAGGCGCACGGGGCTGGGAGGTCAGGGTCACCCGGCGGGGGGCGACGGGGCCTGGGGCACCGCGGGCGAAGCCCCGGATTTCGGGAGTGACGGGGACCAGCGCCCGGCATCCGTACGCACCGGAGACGGGCGGAGCCCCCGGGGCGGGGGGGGTGGATCTCCTAGTCGGCGCCCAGGGTGCGGAGGCGGCGGGAGGCTGTGTTGCGGGCAGCCAGGGCCTCGTCCGCCGGGTAGCCCACCTCCTCCAGCGTCAGCCCGTGCGGCCGCACGACCTGCACCGCCGAGTCCCGTACCGCCGCCCCCAGCACCCGCCCCACCCACTCCGGCTCCCGGTGCCCGTCGCCGACGAAAAGCATCGCCCCGACCAGCGCCCGCACCATGTTGTGGCAGAAGGCGTCCGCCTTCACCGTCGCCTCCAGCACCCCGTCCGCCCGCCGCGACCACCGCAGGTCCAGCAGCCGCCGGATCGTCGTCGCCCCCTCCCGCCGCTTGCAGAAGGCCGCGAAGTCGTGTTCCCCGAGCAGCAGCTCCGCCGCCGCGTTCATCGCGGCGGCGTCGAGCGGCCGGTTGTGCCACAGCACGTGGCCGCGGAGCAGCGGGTCGACGCCGCCGGGGTCGTCGCCGACGCGGTACGCGTACCGGCGCCAGATCGCCGAGAACCGGGCGTTGAAGTGCGGCGGTGCGGCGGTCACCCGCCAGACCCGGACATCGTGCGGCAGCCGCCCCGCCAGCCGCCGCAGCAGTAGTTCTCCCCGCTCCCCCTGCGCCGCCCACACCGGCTCCGGCAGGTCGACGTGCGCCACCTGCCCCCGCGCGTGCACCCCCGCGTCCGTACGCCCCGCCACCGTCAGCTCGTACGGCGCGGGCGCCCGCAGGACGACGCGCAGCGCCGTCTCCAGCTCCTCCTGCACCGTCCGCTGCCCCTCGCGCTGCCGCGCCCAGCCGGAGAAGCCGCTCCCGTCGTACGACAGGTCCAGCCGCACCCGTACGAAGCCGGCCGCCACCTCGTCACTCACTGCCCTGTTCCTCGTTCCTCCCAGCGCGACGGGCCCGCTCCCCCGGAGGGAAACGGGCCCGTCGTCATGCACGAAACGCGTGTCAGGCGTTCTTGGCGTCCTTGCCCTCGGCGGACTCGGCAGCCTCGCCGGCCTCGGACTCCGCAGCCTCGGACTCCGCGGCCCCGGCCTCGGTGGCGTCCGCCGCCCCGGCGGCCTCCGTGTCCTTCTTCAGACCGGCCGCCGCCTCCTCGCCCGCCACGTCCTTCGCGGAGCGCTTCGTCGCCGCCTCGGCCTCGCCGACCGCCTCCTGCTGCACGGTCAGCGCCTCGACCAGCTCGATCACCGCCATCTTGGCGTTGTCGCCGCGACGGTTGCCGATCTTGGTGATCCGGGTGTAGCCGCCCGGGCGGTTGTCGTACCGCGGGCCGATCTCGGTGAAGAGCGTGTGGACCACGCTCTTGTCCGAGATGAGCTGCATGACCTGGCGGCGGTTGTGAAGGTCACCCTTCTTCGCCTTGGTCACCAGCCGCTCGGCGTACGGACGCAGCCTGCGGGCCTTGGCCTCGGTCGTGGTGATGCGACCGTGCTCGAAGAGAGCGGTGGCCAGGTTCCGCAGCATGGCGCGCTCGTGCGCCGCGCCGCCGCCCAGTCGGGCGCCCTTGGTGGGCTTCGGCATGGTGTTTCTCCTTTACCGCACCGGCCGTGTCAGGTACCGGTGATCGGGGTCCGGGGGGCGTCGCGCCCCCCGGGACATCAGTACTGCTCGGTCTCGACGAAGCCGGCGTCGGCGTCGTCGTCGGCGCCGAAGGTGTCGGCGGCCGAGGTGGGGTCGAATCCGGGCGGGCTGTCCTTCAGGGCCAGGCCCATGCCGGCCAGCTTCGCCTTGACCTCGTCGATCGACTTGGCGCCGAAGTTGCGGATGTCGAGGAGGTCCGCCTCGGAGCGGGCCACCAGCTCGCCCACCGAGTGGATGCCCTCGCGCTTGAGGCAGTTGTACGAGCGGACCGTGAGCTCCAGCTCCTCGATCGGCAGCGCCAGGTCCGCGGCCAGGGCGGCGTCCGTGGGGGACGGGCCCATGTCGATGCCCTCGGCGTCGATGTTCAGCTCGCGGGCCAGGCCGAAGAGCTCGACCAGGGTCTTGCCGGCGGAGGCCACCGCGTCGCGGGGGCGCATGCACGGCTTGGACTCGATGTCGACGATCAGCTTGTCGAAGTCCGTGCGCTGCTCGACACGGGTCGCCTCGACCTTGTAGCTGACCTTGAGTACCGGCGAGTAGATGGAGTCGACCGGGATCCGGCCGATCTCCTGGCCGACCTGCTTGTTCTGCACGGCGGAGACGTAGCCGCGGCCGCGCTCGACGGTCAGCTCCATCTCCAGCTTGCCCTTGCCGTTGAGCGTGGCCAGGACCAGGTCCGGGTTGTGCACCTCGACACCGGCCGGCGGGGCGATGTCGGCGGCGGTCACCACGCCCGGGCCCTGCTTGCGCAGGTACATCACGACGGGCTCGTCGTGCTCGGAGGAGATGACGAGCTGCTTGATGTTGAGGATGAGGTCGGTGACGTCCTCCTTGACGCCCGGCACGGTGGTGAACTCGTGCAGAACGCCGTCGATCCGGATGTTGGTGACCGCGGCACCCGGGATCGAGGAGAGGAGCGTACGGCGGAGGGAGTTGCCGAGGGTGTAGCCGAAGCCGGGCTCCAGCGGCTCGATGACGAACCGGGAGCGGTACTCCTCGACGACCTCTTCGGTGAGTGAGGGACGCTGAGCGATCAGCATGTGTGTGTTTCCTTCAGTCGTGGGCGCCCGCTATTTGACGCCCGCTGTACCGACCAGGGTACGGGCGGCACGACGCAAACGCGCCATACCGCCCGTACCTGCGAGCTTCCGCCCGAAGACTTACTTCGAGTAGAGCTCGACGATGAGCTGCTCCTGCACCTGGGTGTCGATCACCTGGCGCTCGGGCAGGCTGTGCACGAGGATCCGCAGCTTCGACGGGATCGCCTCCAGCCAGGCCGGGACGGTCCTGTCACCGGCCTCCGCCTGCGCCACCGCGAAGGGGGTCAGGTTCCTGGAGGACTCGCGGACCTCGATGATGTCGCTCGGCACGACGCGGGCCGACGGAATGTCGGTCTTGCGCCCGTTGACCGTGATGTGGCCGTGCCGGACGAGCTGGCGGGCGTGGTCGCGGGACTTGGCGAAGCCGGCCCGGTAGACCACGTTGTCCAGCCGCGTCTCGAGGATGCGCAGCAGGTTCTCGCCGGTCTTGCCGGACTGCCGGTTCGCCTCGTTGTAGTAACCGCGGAACTGCTTCTCCAGCACCCCGTAGATGCGCGCGCACTTCTGCTTCTCGCGCTTCTGCAGCAGGTACTCGCTGTCCTTGGTGCGCCCGCGCCCGTGCTCACCCGGGGGGTAAGGACGGATCTCGATCGGGCACTTAGCGCTCTCGCACTTGGCTCCCTTGAGGAAGAGCTTCTGCTTCTCCCGACGGCAACGCTTGCAGTCGGCCCCGGTGTAACGCGCCATGTCTTGTCGTCTCCTACTTCGCTTTTCTCAGACCCGGCGGCGCTTCGGCGGGCGGCAGCCGTTGTGCGGGGTGGGCGTGACGTCCTGGATGGACCCGACCTCGAGGCCGGTGGCCTGGAGGGAGCGGATCGCGGTCTCACGGCCGGAGCCGGGACCCTTCACGAAGACGTCGACCTTGCGCATGCCGTGCTCCTGGGCGCGGCGCGCGGCGGACTCGGCGGCCATCTGGGCGGCGAAGGGCGTCGACTTGCGCGAGCCCTTGAAGCCGACATGGCCGGCGGAGGCCCACGAGATCACGTTCCCGGACGGGTCGGTGATCGAGATGATCGTGTTGTTGAACGTGCTCTTGATGTGAGCGTGGCCATGGGCCACGTTCTTCTTTTCCTTGCGGCGGACCTTCTTGGCCCCTGCCGCTCGGCTCTTCGGAGGCATTCGGTGTTATCTCCCGTGGAGGTGGTCGGTCCTGCAGCGATGCGGGCGCACGGAGCGGACCGCTGCGGACTACTTCTTGCCCGGCTTCTTCTTGCCGGCGATGGCGCGACGCGGACCCTTGCGGGTGCGGGCATTGGTGGAGGTGCGCTGACCGTGAACGGGCAGTCCGCGGCGGTGCCGCAGGCCCTGGTAGCAGCCGATCTCGACCTTGCGCCGGATGTCCGCCTGGATCTCGCGGCGGAGGTCACCCTCGGTCCTGAGGTTGTTGTCCACGAACTCGCGGATCTTGACGAGCTCTTCCTCGGTCAGATCGCGGACGCGGGTGTCGGGGTTCACCCCGGTCGCGGCCAGCGTCTGCTGGGAGAGCGTCCGGCCGATGCCGAACACGTAGGTGAGGGCGACCTCCACGCGCTTCTCGCGCGGGATGTCGACACCTGCAACGCGTGCCATTGAAGGCTCCTGTGTCTTGTCGGAGGTCTTCCGCAGCACCGTTCCCGTATTTCGCTACGAGCCGGGTCCCCGGCCTCCGAGCCGGGGGTTTCGTCCCACACACGTTCGTGGGGGTCGGGTGACTGCTTCTTTACTTGTTCGCTTGTTGCGTCGCGCGATGAGCTGCGAGCGGTGCGAGGCGATCGGTCGGCGTACGTCAGCCCTGGCGCTGCTTGTGGCGCAGGTTTTCGCAGATGACCATGACCCTGCCGTGGCGGCGGATCACCTTGCACTTGTCGCAGATCTTCTTGACGCTCGGCTTGACCTTCATGTGTCTGGAGGTTCTCCGGGTCGGTGCCCCGCCCCACGGGAGCGGGACGAAGCAAGATCTACTTGTAGCGGTAGACGATCCGTCCGCGCGTCAGGTCGTACGGAGACAGCTCCACCACGACCCTGTCGTCGGGAAGGATACGGATGTAGTGCATCCGCATCTTGCCGCTGATGTGCGCGAGGACCTGGTGCCCGTTCTGGAGCTCCACCTTGAACATCGCGTTCGGCAGAGACTCGACGACGGTGCCCTCGATCTCGATGGCCCCTTGTTTTTTGGCCATGCTTGAGCGCTTCACCTTCCGGATTCGGCTACCTGGATGGCCCCGGGCACACGGGTGCACGGGGACCGACGAGTCAGTCTACGCGACCGCGCCAGAAAGGCGAAATCGGGAGTGTGCCCGCTCCGCAAGATCATTAAGCCCCCGGCGAACCGGGCGCCCCCGCGTGCGCCGCCGCCTCAGCCCAGCGGGTCCGGGGCCGCCGTGATCCCGTACGCCGCGAGCTTCTCGCGGCCGCCGTCCGGGGCCGTCAGCACCAGCGGGCCGGCCTCGGTGAGGGCCACGGAGTGCTCCCAGTGGCTCGACCAGCTTCCGTCGTCCGTCTTGACCGTCCACTCGTCGGCCAGGACGTGCGTGCGCGGGGTGCCGAGGCTGACCATCGGCTCGATGGCGATGCAGAAGCCCGGGACGAGCTTGGGGCCGCGGCCGCGGCGCCTGTCGACGTAGTTCAGCAGGTGCGGGTCCATGTGCATCTGCGAGCCGATGCCGTGGCCGCCGTAGTCCTCGACGATGCCGTACTTGCCGGCGGCCGGGCGCGGCTGGCGGCGGATGTAGCCCTCGATGGCCGCGGAGATGTCCACCAGCCGGTTGCCCTTGCGCACGGCCGCGATGCCGGCCCACATGGACTCCTCGGTCACCCGGCTCAGCTCGTGCAGCTCCGCCTTGTGCCCGGAGCCGACGAAGGCCGTGATGGCGGCGTCCGCGTGCCAGCCGTCGACGATGGCGCCGGCGTCGATGGAGATCACGTCGCCCTCGCGCAGCACGGTCTCGCGGTCGGGGATGCCGTGGACGACGACGTCGTTGACCGACGTGCAGATGTTGCCGGGGAAGCCCCCGTACCCCAGGAAGTTCGGCTTGGCGCCGTGGTCGGCGAGGACCTTGGCGGCGATCTCGTCGAGGTCCTTCGTGGTGGCCCCGGGCACGGCGGCGGCGGCGCACGCCTGGTGCATGGCCGCGACGACGAGGCCGGCGGCCCTCATCTTGGCGATCTGTTCCGGGGTCTTGATCTCCACCATGACGGCTGCTGCCTCCTGGGCCGGCGAGGGACGTCTCCCCCGTCCACGATACGTGCCCGCCGCGGGCCGCCGGGCGGGGGCCGGTGCGGTGGGCGTAGAGGGGTCGTACAGGGGTCGTACGGGCCCGTGGCGCAAGGAACGTACGCCCCGGGGGCCCACGGGCCGCGCAGAGGTCTGTACGGGCCGTGGAACCGCGTCAGCCGGCCCCCGCGGGCGGGCGGGGGCCGGCTGGATGTTCCGCGGCTGCTACGGGCGGCTCACGACCGGTCCGCCGACACCTCGCCGGGCAGCGCCTCCATCGCCCGCCGGGTGACCTCGGCGACCGAGCCGAGCGCCGAGATCGTCGTCACCAGGCCCTGGGCCTTGAAGTAGTCGATGATCGGCTCGGTCTCCTCGTGGTAGACCTCCAGCCGGCGCCGGACCGTGTCCTCGTTGTCGTCGTCGCGCTGGTACAGCTCGCCGCCGCAGACGTCGCACACGCCCTCGCGCTCCGGCGGGGAGTACGTGACGTGGAAGACGTGGCTGCTGTCGTTCCGGCAGATCCGCCGGCCGGCGATGCGCTTGACGACCTCGTCCTCCGGCACCTCCAGGTCGAGCACGGCGTCCAGCTCGAGCCCGGCCTCCTTCATCAGCCCGTCGAGCGCCACCGCCTGCGCCACGTTCCGCGGGAAGCCGTCCAGCAGAAAGCCGCCGGCAGCGTCGGGCTGCTCCATGCGGTCCCAGGCCATCCCCACGGTTACCTCGTCCGGAACCAGGTTGCCCGCCTCCATGTACGCCCTCGCCTGGCGGCCCAGCTCCGTGCCCTTGCTGATGTTGGCACGGAAGAGGTCACCGGTGGAGACGTGCGGAATGGACAGGTTCTTGGCGAGCAGGGCGGCCTGCGTGCCCTTGCCCGCACCGGGAGGCCCGACGAGGACGATTCGCATCAGCGGAGGAACCCTTCGTAGTGATGCTGCTGCAGCTTGCTCTCGATCTGCTTCACCGTCTCCAGCCCGACACCCACGATGATGAGGATGCTCGTACCGCCGAAGGGGAAGTTCTGGTTCGCCTTGAACAGCACCAACGCCACTGTCGGTACCAGTGCGATCAGACCCAGATAGAGCGAGCCCGGCCAGGTGATCCTGTTGAGCACGTAGCTCAGGTACTCCGCGGTGGGACGGCCGGCCCGGATGCCCGGGATGAAGCCACCGTACTTCTTCATGTTGTCCGCGACTTCCTCGGGGTTGAACGTGATGGCCACGTAGAAGAACGCGAAGAACACGATCATGAGGAAGTACGTGATGATGTAGACGGGGTGATCACCGGTGACGAAGTTCTTCTCGACCCATTGCGCCGCGCCCGAATTGGAACCGGTGAACTGAACCACCAGGGCGGGGATGTAGAGCAGCGAGGACGCGAAGATCACCGGGATGACGCCCGCCTGGTTGACCTTCAGCGGGATGTACGTCGAGGTGCCGCCGTAGGAACGGCGCCCGATCATGCGCTTCGCGTACTGCACGGGGATGCGGCGCTGCGCCTGCTCGACGAAGACCACCAGGCCGACCATCGCCAGGCCGAGCGCGATGACGACGATGAACTCGCCCCAGCCGTCGATGATCTTGCCGGACTGCTTGATGTTCCACAGGGCGCCGGGGAAGCCGGCGGCGATCGAGATGAACATCAGCATCGACATGCCGTTGCCGATGCCGCGGTCGGTGATCAGCTCGCCGAGCCACATGACCATCGCCGTACCGGCGGTCATGCAGATCACCATCGTGATGATGATGAAGATCGAGTCGTCGGGAATGATCTGGTCGTTGACCTGACACTGCGGGAAGAGCGAGCCGCTGCGCGCCGTGGCGACCAGACCGGTGCCCTGCAGCACGGCGAGGGCGACGGTCAGGTAGCGCGTGTACTGTGTGATCTTCGCGGTGCCGGACTGGCCCTCCTTCTTGAGGGCCTCCAGCCGCGGGATCACCACCGTCAGCAACTGCAGGATGATGCTCGCCGTGATGTACGGCATGATCCCCAGCGCGAAGATGGTGATCTGCAGGAGGGCCCCACCGCTGAACATGTTGACCAGGCCGAACAGGCCCTGGTTGGCGTTGGCCTCGTCCATGCATTGCTGCACGGCCTGGTAGTCGGTTCCGGGGACGGGAACCTGCGCACCGAGCCGGTAGATCACGATGATGCCCAGCACGAACAGCAGCTTCTTGCGCAGGTCGGGTGTCTTGAACGCCCGGGCGAACGCGGTGAGCACGGTGCCTCCTGCGGCCCCCGTGCTTGATCACGGGGGCTGACGGGTCATTTGTTCAGCGGATGGTCGGTAGACGTCCCACGCAGGCGTACGCCCACATGGGTAGGGACAGTGCACGCCACCTTACCGGGGGGTGCGGCTGCCGTGGAACGACCAACCGGGGATGCCCATGCGGGACATCCCCGGTTGCTCGTCACACTCAGACGCGCTCGGTGACCGAGCCGCCGGCAGCGGTGATCTTCTCGCGGGCGGAGCCGGAGACCTTGTCCACGGCCACCTGCAGCGCCACGGAGACGTCCCCGTTGCCCAGCACCTTCACGAGCTCGTTCTTGCGCACCGCGCCCTTGGCGACCAGGTCGGCCACCGTGACCTCGCCACCCTCGGGGTAGAGCTCGGCCAGCTTGTCCAGGTTCACCACCTGGTACACCTTGCGGGCGGGGTTCTTGAAGCCCTTGAGCTTCGGCAGCCGCATGTGCAGCGGCATCTGCCCGCCCTCGAAGCGCTCCGGCACCTGGTAGCGGGCCTTGGTGCCCTTGGTACCGCGGCCCGCGGTCTTGCCCTTGGACGCCTCGCCTCGACCCACGCGGGTCTTCGGCTTCTTGGCGCCCGGGGCCGGCCGCAGGTTGTGGATCTTCAGCGGCTTCTGCTCCGCCGCGTCCTGGACGGCCATGTCAGTCGACCTCCTCGACCGTCACCAGGTGGCGGACGGTGTGCACCATGCCGCGCACCTGGGGACTGTCATCGCGGACCACGCTGTCGTTCAGCCGGCGCAGGCCGAGCGTACGCAGCGTGTCCCGGTGGTTCTGCTTGCTCCCGATGTAGGACTTGCTCTGGGTGATCTTGAGCTGTGCCATCAGCCGTTCACCCCAGCGCGGGCGCGCAGCATTGCGGCGGGCGCCACGTCCTCCAGCGGCAGGCCACGGCGGGCGGCGATCTCCTCGGGGCGCTGCAGGCCCTTCAGTGCGGCCGTCGTGGCGTGCACGATGTTGATCGGGTTGGACGAGCCGAGCGACTTGCTCAGCACGTCGTGGATGCCCGCGCACTCCAGCACGGCACGCACCGGCCCACCGGCGATCACACCGGTACCCGGCGACGCCGGCTTCAGCAGCACGACACCCGCGGCCTCCTCACCCTGGATCGGGTGCGGGATGGTGCCCTGGATCCGGGGGACCTTGAAGAAGTGCTTCTTGGCCTCCTCGACACCCTTGGCGATGGCGGCCGGCACCTCCTTGGCCTTCCCGTACCCGACACCCACGGTGCCGTCACCGTCGCCCACCACGACCAGCGCGGTGAAGCTGAAGCGACGACCACCCTTCACAACTTTGGCGACTCGGTTGATCGCGACAACGCGCTCAACATACGCGGTCTTGTCGGCAGCAGCGCCGCCGTCCCGGCCCTTCCGGTCCCGCCGCTCGCCGCCGCCGGCGCCGCCACCGCGGCGCTGGGGTCCAGCCATTGGTCTTCCTCTCTCAGAACTTCAGCCCGGCATCGCGGGCGGCGTCGGCCAGAGCGGCAATGCGCCCGGCGTACTTGTTGCCACCGCGGTCGAACACCACGGCCTCGACTCCGGCGGCCCGCGCACGCTCGGCGACCAGCGCGCCGACCTGCTTGGCCTGCGCCGTCTTGTCGCCCTCGGCGCCGCGGATGGACGTGTCCATCGAGGAGGCCGAGGCCACCGTGTGGCCGGCGATGTCGTCGACGACCTGCGCGACCATGTGGCGGTTCGAGCGGGTCACGACCAGGCGCGGGCGGTCCGGCGTACCGGAGATCTTCTTCCGCACGCGGATGTGCCGGCGCTTGACGGCGGCCGCCTTGCGGGCACTGCCCTTGGCGATCTTCACACCGTATGCCATGGCTTACTTACCCGCCTTTCCGACCTTGCGCTGGATGTACTCGCCCTCGTACTTGACGCCCTTGGCCTTGTACGGGTCGGGCTTGCGCAGCTTGCGGATCTTCGCGGCGACCTCGCCGACCTTCTGCTTGTCGATGCCCTCGACGCTGAAGCGCGTCGGGTTCTCGACCTTGAAGGTGATGCCCTCGGGGGCCTCGATGAGGATCGGGTGGCTGTAGCCCAGCGCGAACTCCAGGTCGGAGCCCTTCGCCTGGACGCGGTAGCCGACCCCGCTGATCTCCAGCTTCTTCACGTAGCCCTGGGTCACACCGGTGACCATGTTCGCCACCAGGGTGCGCGACAGGCCGTGCAGCGCCCGGCTCTTGCGCTCGTCGTTCGGGCGGCTGACGACGATCGTGCCGTCGTCGCCACGGGCGACGTCGATGGGCGCGGCGACGGTGTGCGAGAGGGAGCCCTTGGGGCCCTTCACGTTGACCGTACGGCCATCGATGGTGACGTCCACGCCGGCGGGAACCTGGATGGGCAGCTTGCCAATACGCGACATGGCTTTACCTCCGTTCCCTTCCGTTACCAGACGTAGGCGAGGACTTCCCCGCCCACGCCCTTCTTGCCTGCCTGCTTGTCGGTGAGCAGCCCGTGGGAAGTGGAGATGATCGCCACGCCCAGGCCGCCGAGCACCTTCGGCAGGTTGGTGGACTTTGCGTAGACCCGCAGACCCGGCTTCGAGATCCGCTTGATGCCCGCGATCGAGCGCTCGCGGTTCGGGCCGTACTTCAGCTCCAGGACGAGGCTCTGGCCCACCCGGGCCTCCTCGGTCTTCCAGCCGCTGATGTACCCCTCCTGCTGGAGGATCTCCGCGATGTGCGTCTTGATCTTGCTGTGCGGCATCGTCACGGTGTCGTGGTACGCCGAGTTCGCGTTCCGCAGACGGGTCAGCATGTCTGCGATCGGATCGGTCATGGTCATGTGATGGCCTTCGGCCTCTCTCGCCGCGGTTTCCGAACATCCGACCCACCCCGGCCCCCGGGTCTGGGGGTGCCCCCAGCGAAGCTGGGGGAGGGTGTGGTGCGGGGACCTACGGCGTAGTAGTCGGTCAAAGCGTCCCGGTGATCCGGCGGATCACCAGGAGCTCTTGGTCACGCCCGGCAGCTCGCCCCGGTGCGCCATCTCACGCAGGCACACGCGGCACAGGCCGAACTTGCGGTACACGGAGTGCGGACGGCCGCAGCGCTGGCAGCGCGTGTAACCGCGCACCTTGAACTTCGGCTTACGGCCGGCCTTCGCGATCAGGGCCTTCTTTGCCACGGCTCATGCCTCCTTGAACGGGAAGCCGAGGAGACGAAGCAGGGCACGGCCCTCGTCGTCGTTGCTCGCCGTGGTGACCACGGTGATGTCCATGCCCCGGACCCGGTCGATCTTGTCAGGGTCGATCTCGTGGAACATGACCTGCTCCGTGAGACCGAAGGTGTAGTTGCCCCGGCCGTCGAACTGCTTCGGCGACAGGCCGCGGAAGTCGCGGATGCGCGGCAGCGCGAGCGACAGCAGCCGGTCGAGGAACTCCCACATCCGGTCGCCGCGGAGCGTGACGTGGGCGCCGATCGGCATGCCCTCGCGGAGCTTGAACTGCGCGATGGACTTCCGGGCCTTGGTCACGGACGGCTTCTGGCCGGTGATCGTGGCGAGGTCCTTGATGGCGCCCTCGATCAGCTTGGAGTCGCGGGCGGCGTCGCCCACGCCCATGTTGACCACGATCTTGGTCAGGCCGGGGATCTGCATGACGTTCTCGTACGAGAACTCGTCCTTCAGCTTGGCCTGGATCTCGTCCCGGTAGCGCTGCTTGAGACGCGGGGGCGTGCCCGCGGCGGTCGCAGTGGTGGCAGTCATCAGATGTCCTCACCCGTCCGCTTGGCAACGCGGATCTTGTTGCCCTCGTCGTCGAAGCGGTAGCCGACCCGGGTCACGACCTTCTGGCCGTCCTTCTCCACCACCAGCTGAACGTTGCTGACGTGAACGGGGGCCTCGGTCGTGATGATCCCGCCGGTCTTGGACCCGCGGGCCGTCTGGCCGGCCTTGGTGTGCTTCTTGACCCGGTTGACACCCTCGACCAGGACGCGGTCCTCGCGCGGGAAGGCCGCGATGACCTTGCCCTGCTTGCCCCTGTCCTTGCCGGTGATGACCTGAACCAGGTCGCCCTTCTTGATCTTCATGTGCTACAGCACCTCCGGCGCGAGCGAGATGATCTTCATGAACCTCTTCTCGCGCAGCTCACGGCCGACCGGGCCGAAGATACGGGTGCCGCGGGGGTCGCCGTCGGCCTTGAGGATGACGGCGGCGTTCTCGTCGAAGCGGATGTACGAGCCGTCCGGCCGGCGGCGCTCCTTGACGGTGCGCACGACGACCGCCTTGACGACGTCGCCCTTCTTGACGTTGCCACCCGGGATCGCATCCTTGACGGTGGCGACGACCACGTCACCGATACCCGCGTAGCGGCGGCCCGATCCGCCGAGCACACGGATGCAAAGAATCTCCTTTGCACCCGTGTTGTCGGCGACCTTGAGTCGCGACTCCTGCTGGATCACGTCTATCTCCTGATCGTCTGCCGGTTCCCGGCGGGACCCGTGGTAGCGGGGACCCGCCGAGCCTGGCGGAACCGTCCTGGGGGCTCCCCCCAGGAATACTTACTTGGCCTTCTCGAGCACCTCGACGACGCGCCAGCGCTTGGTCGCCGACAGCGGCCGGGTCTCCATGAGGAGGACGCGGTCGCCGACGCCGCAGCTGTTCTGCTCGTCGTGCGCCTTGTACTTGGTCGTACGGCGGATGACCTTGCCGTACAGCGCGTGCTTGACGCGGTCCTCGACGGCGACGACGACGGTCTTGTCCATCTTGTCGCTGACGACGAGACCCTCACGGGTCTTGCGGAAGCCGCGCTCGGTCTTGGTCTCTTCGGTCACATTCGTCTCGCTCATGAGGCGCTCTCCACCGTGTCGATGCCCAGCTCACGCTCGCGCATCAGGGTGTAGATCCGGGCGATGTCCTTGCGGACGGCCTTCAGCCGGCCGTGGTTCTCGAGCTGTCCGGTCGCCGCCTGGAAGCGGAGGTTGAACAGCTCTTCCTTGGCCTCGCGCAGCTTCTCCACGAGGTCATCGTTGGAGAGCTCACGCAGCTCGGTCGCCTTGGTACCGGCGGCCATCACGACTCACCACCCTCGCGCCGGACGATCCGGCACTTCATCGGAAGCTTGTGAGCCGCGCGGGTCAGCGCCTCACGAGCGGTCTTCTCGTTCGGGTACGACAGCTCGAACATCACGCGCCCGGGCTTGACGTTCGCGACCCACCACTCCGGCGAGCCCTTGCCGGAGCCCATGCGGGTCTCGGCGGGCTTCTTCGTCAGCGGGCGGTCCGGGTAGATGTTGATCCACACCTTGCCGCCACGCTTGATGTGCCGCGTCATGGCGATACGCGCGGCCTCGATCTGCCGGTTGGTGACGTACGCGGCCGTGGCGGCCTGGATGCCGTAGTCGCCGAACGCCAGCTCGGTGCCGCCCTTGGCGAGACCGCGGCGCTTCGGGTGGTGCTGCTTGCGATGCTTGACCCTGCGAGGGATGAGCATGGGTCAGCCCTCCGTTCCGGTGCTGTCGGTAGCAGAGCCCGCGGCACTACCGGCGGCGGTGCCGGCGGCCTCGGCCCGGGGGGCCTCGGCAGCCGGAGCCTGCTGCTGCTCACGCTGCGGACGACGGCCGCGGCCACCGCGCTCACCGCCGCGACGCGGACGGTCGCCACCGCCGCCGCCACCGCGGGACGGGCGGTTGCCGGCGCGGGCCGCGGCGTTCTCGGCGCGGACCTCGGCGATGTTCTTCACGTCGCCCTTGTAGATCCAGACCTTCACGCCGATGCGGCCGAAGGTCGTACGGGCCTCGAAGAAGCCGTAGTCCACGTTGGCGCGCAGGGTGTGCAGGGGCACACGGCCTTCGCGGTAGAACTCCGAGCGGGACATCTCGGCGCCGCCGAGCCGCCCGCCGCACTGGATCTTGATGCCCTTGGCGCCCGCCTTCATCGCGGACTGCATGCTCTTGCGCATGGCCCGGCGGAAGGAGACGCGCGAGGAGAGCTGCTCGGCGACGGCCTGGGCCACGAGCTGCGCGTCGGTCTCGGGGTTCTTCACCTCAAGGATGTTGAGCTGCACCTGCTTGCCGGTGAGCTTCTCCAGGTCGCCGCGGATCCGGTCGGCCTCCGCGCCGCGGCGGCCGATGACGATGCCCGGCCGGGCGGTGTGGATGTCGACGCGGACGCGGTCACGGGTGCGCTCGATCTCCACCTTGGAGATGCCGGCGCGCTCCATGCCCTGCGTCATCATCCGGCGGATGGCGACGTCTTCCTTGATGTAGTCCTTGTACAGCTTGTCGGCATACCAGCGCGACTTGAAGTCGGTGGTGATGCCAAGCCGGAACCCGTGCGGGTTTACCTTCTGGCCCATTACCGGGTCCCTTCCTTGCTGCCGACGACCAGCGTGATGTGGCTGGTGCGCTTGCGGATCCGGTACGCCCGGCCCTGCGCGCGGGGCCGGAACCGCTTCCAGGTCGGGCCCTCGTCGACGTACGCCTCCTTGACGAAGAGGCTGTCGACGTCGGTGTGGTCGTAGTTGTGCGCCGCGTTGGCGATGGCGCTGTCCAGCACCTTGCCGACGGGCACGCTCGCGGCCTGCGGGGCGAAACGCAGGACCGCCTGAGCCTCCGTGGCGTTCATGCCACGGATGAGGTCCACCACACGGCGGGCCTTCATGGGCGTGACGCGCACATAGCGCGCGGAGGCCCTGGCTTCCATGGTTGTCCCTTCAATGTGAGTCATGGTCTTCGCACTCCGCAGGTCAGCGACGACGCGACTTGCGGTCGTCCTTGACGTGGCCCTTGAAGGTGCGGGTAGGCGCGAACTCGCCGAGCTTGTGCCCGACCATCGACTCGGTGACGAACACCGGGACGTGCTTCTTGCCGTCGTGCACCGCGATCGTGTGCCCCAGCATGGCCGGGACGATCATCGAGCGGCGGGACCAGGTCTTGATGACGTTCTTGGTGCCTGCTTCGTTCTGCGTGTCCACCTTCTTGATGAGGTGGTCGTCGACGAAGGGCCCCTTCTTCAGACTGCGCGGCATCTCTACTCCACCCGCTCCTAGCGCTTCTTGTTCGTCTTGCGGCGGCGGACGATGTACTTGTTGCTCGCCTTCTTCGGCGAACGCGTACGACCTTCCTTCTGGCCCCAGGGCGAGACCGGGTGGCGACCACCGGAGGTCCTGCCCTCGCCACCGCCGTGCGGGTGGTCGATCGGGTTCATCACGACACCGCGGACGGTCGGGCGCACGCCCTTCCAGCGCATGCGGCCGGCCTTGCCCCAGTTGATGTTCGACTGCTCGGCGTTGCCGACCTCGCCGACCGTGGCGCGGCAGCGGATGTCGACCAGCCGGATCTCGCCGGACGGCATCCGCAGGTGGGCCATGCGGCCCTCCTTCGCCAGAAGCTGCACGTGCGCACCGGCGGAGCGGGCGAACTTCGCGCCGCCGCCGGGCTTCAGCTCGATGGCGTGGATGACGGTACCGACCGGGATGTTGCGCAGCGGCATCGCGTTGCCCGGCTTGATGTCCGCGCCGGCGCCGTTCTCGATCCGGTCGCCCTGCTTCAGGCCGGCCGGCGCGAGGATGTAGCGCTTCTCGCCGTCGGCGTAGTGCAGCAGCGCGATGCGCGCGGTGCGGTTCGGGTCGTACTCGATGTGCGCGACCCGGGCGGGGACGCCGTCCTTGTCGTGCCGACGGAAGTCGATCACGCGGAAGGCGCGCTTGTGGCCACCGCCCTGGTGGCGGACGGTCACACGACCGGAATTGTTTCGGCCGCCCTTGCTGTGCAGCGGGCGGACCAGCGACTTCTCCGGCGTGGACCGCGTTACCTCGACGAAGTCGGCGACGCTGGCGCCACGACGGCCAGGAGTCGTCGGCTTGTACTTGCGGATACCCATTTCTTCAGTCCTCGTCCGTGACGGACAGCCCTGTCGGTCCCCGTCAGGAGACCGGGCCGCCGAAGATGTCGATGCGCTCGCCCTCGGCGACGGTCACGATGGCGCGCTTGGTGTCGGCGCGCTTGCCGTAGCCGGTGCGGGTGCGCTTGCGCTTGCCCTGGCGGTTGATCGTGTTGACCCCGATGACCTTGACCTGGAAGACCTTCTCCACGGCCTGCCGGATCTGGGTCTTGTTCGCCCGCGGGTCGACGATGAACGTGTACTTGTTCTCGTCGAGCAGCGCGTAGCTCTTCTCCGAGACGACGGGCTTCAGCAGCACGTCGCGCGGGTCGTCGTAGGTCTTGCTGGTGACGGTGAACTCCGCCGCCGTCTCGTCCGCGGCCTCGGCCCCGGTCTTGTCCATGTCGACCATCAGGCGTCGCTCCCTTCAGCCTTCTGGAGCTCGACCTCGTCGGCAGGAGACTGGCTCTTGCCGCCGCCCTTGACGGGGCCGGCCACGAACCGCTCGAAGGCGGCCTGCGTGAAGACCACGTCGTCGGAGACGAGCACGTCGTACGTGTTGAGCTGACCGGCGTCCAGGATGTGCACGTCGGGCAGGTTCCGGGCGGACAGCAGCGACAGGTCGTCGTCCCGCTCGATGACCAGCAGCACGTTCTTGCGCTCGCTGACCTTGCCGAGGAGGGTCCTGGCGGCCTTCGTCGAGACCTCGCCGTCGACCACGCCGGTGACGACGTGGATCCGGCCGAGGCGCGCCCGGTCCGAGAGGGCGCCGCGCAGCGCGGCGGCCTTCATCTTCTTCGGGGTCCGCTGCGAGTAGTCGCGCGGCACGGGGCCGTGCACGATGCCGCCGCCCGCGAACTGCGGGGCGCGGATCGAGCCCTGGCGGGCGCGGCCGGTGCCCTTCTGGCGGTACGGCTTCTTGCCGCCGCCGCGGACCTCGCCGCGGGTCTTCACTTTGTGCGTGCCCTGCCGGGCAGCGGCCAGCTGGGCGGTGACGACCTGGTGGATCAGCGGAATGCTGACCTGCGCGTCGAAGATCTCCGCGGGGAGTTCGACGGTCCCGGCCTTCTCGCCCGCCGGCGAAAGGATGTCAACGGTGCTCATTACCTCAGGCCCCCTTGGCCGCGCTACGGACCAGGACGAGGCCGCCGTTCGGACCGGGGACGGCGCCCTTGATGAGCAGCAGTCCCTTCTCCGCGTCAACGGCGTGGACGGTCAGGTTCTGGGTGGTGACCCGCTGGTTGCCCATCCGGCCGGCCATCCGCATGCCCTTGAACACGCGGCCCGGGGTGGCGCAGCCACCGATGGAGCCCGGCTTGCGGTGCACGCGGTGGGCGCCGTGGCTGGCCTTGCCGCCGGCGAAGCCGTGGCGCTTCATGACACCGGCGAAGCCCTTGCCCTTGCTCTTGCCGGTCACGTCGACCTTCACGCCGGCCTCGAAGGTCTCGGCGGTCACCTCCTGGCCGAGGGTGTACTCGGAGGCATCCGCGGTGCGGATCTCCACCAGGTGGCGGCGGGGAGTGACGTCGGCCTTGGCGAAGTGGCCCTTGAGGGGCTTGTTCACCTTGCGCGGGTCGATCTCGCCGAAGGCGATCTGGACGGCGTCGTAGCCGTCGGAGTCTGCGGTGTGGACCTGGGTGACGACGCAGGGGCCGGCCTTGACCACGGTCACGGGGACGACACGGTTGTTCTCGTCCCAGACCTGGGTCATGCCGAGCTTCTCGCCCAGGACACCCTTGATCTGCTTAGCCATCTCTTCGCGACCTCTCAGAGCTTGATCTCGATGTCGACGCCGGCCGGGAGGTCCAGGCGCATCAGCGAGTCAACGGTCTTGGGGGTCGGGTCGAGGATGTCGATCAGACGCTTGTGGGTGCGCATCTCGAAGTGCTCGCGCGAGTCCTTGTACTTGTGCGGCGACTTGATGACGCAGTACACGTTCTTCTCAGTGGGCAGCGGCACCGGGCCCGCGACCGACGCACCAGTGCGGGTCACCGTCTCGACGATCTTCTTCGCCGAGGAGTCGATGACCTCGTGGTCGTAGGCCTTGAGCCGGATGCGGATCTTCTGTCCCGCCATGGCTTCTCAGCAGTCCTGTTCTCGTAGCGCTCCGGCGCCCGGTGGTTTCGCCGCGTACCCGTTCCCCGACCCACGCGGTCGGGCGTGTCGCAACCCTCCCCGCATTGATCCCGCGAAAGCATTTCTCCTACGGACGTCCACGGAGGTCCGCGGTCCGCAGGAGTTTTCCTTGCAGGAAGAGGGGGGAAGATCCCACCGAGTGCCCTGGCCTGCACCCCGCTGACGCTTCCCGGAAGATTCCCGTACTTCCGCCCCTGATGAGGGGCGACGAATACGTGGGACTCGCTTCCGGTCCTCCCGGCGGGAGGCGCGCAGCATCGACGCTCAGCCGAGCAACCCGGATAGTGTGCCATACGGCGCTCGGCTCGCGCCAATCGGCCCAAATACCACGCCGGGCGCGGAGCGGCGACGCAGGGGCGGCGGAGGGGCGGCGCAGGAACTGCGGAAGGGCGGCGGAGGGGCGGCGGGGGCTGTTCTGGGGCCTTCCCAGGGATCGCCGCTCCCGCTCGGGATTCCCCGGGATCTCGGCACGCGTCATGGGTGTTCCCCCCTCGGCTGGATACCTGCGGTCAGTATCCGTCGCGGGCCCGTCCGTAGTCAGGGGCGGGGAACGGAAGCCCGGCGACGACGGCTTTGCCGCGCACGCGGCGGGGGACGACGCCCCAGGCGGCGGCGAGTGTGTCGACGAGGAGGAGCCCACGACCGCCGCAGGCGGTGTCGGCGGCGTCCGGCGGCGCCGGGGAGAGGGCGGGGAGGCCCGGACCCGGGTCGGAGACGGCGAGCCAGTAGTGACCGTCGGCGGGCCAGAGGAGCAGCTCGACGAGATGGTCGCCGGCGGGTTGGGCACCGTGGCGTACGGCGTTGGTGACGAGCTCGGAGACAAGAAGCTGGAGATCGTCGCGGAGGCGGGGGTGGTGGGGGCGGGGCAGGGCGTCGAGGACGGCACGACGGGCACGGGGGACGGAGAGGGGGTGGGCGGGGAAGGTCCGGCGGACGGGGAGGGGCGGGATGGGCGGAGTGGGGGTGGGGGCTGGGGCGGGGAGGTGTGGGGGCATGGCGTACTCCTGGGCCTGGGTTGGTCGTTGAAGTGCCGGTGGCATGCCTCCCTGGGCGCGAGCACGCCCACCCCAGGGAGAGCGGGCATGCTCGCGCGGTGCGCTTCCGGCGTTGCTGTGAGTACCTTGCGCACTACCGAGAGTAGGCGCATGTGGGGCAAAATTGCTAGCCTCGCGAAAAATTCTGCCCCGCGCATGAAGGGATGGCCATGGCTGCCAGGAACACGCCCACTGAGCGGCAGAAGCGCTTGGGGATCGAGGTACGGAAGATCCGCACCTCGGCCGGCATGTCTGCCACGTACGCCGCCGGGCTGCTGGGAGTGGATAGCGGCAAAATCTCCAATATGGAGTTCGGCCAGCGCACCATCACACCCGAGCGGCTGCGCACTCTCGCCTGCAACTGCCACTGCACCGACGAGAAGTACGTCGAGGCCCTGATCGCGATGGCCCAGCCCGGCGAGAAGGGCTGGTGGGAACGGTATCGCGGCAGCCTCCCCCACGGGCTGCTGGACATCGCAGAGCTGGAGGCGCACGCCAGCCGGATGCGTATCGGAACGACCGTGCACGTCCCGGGCCTGCTACAGACCTCCGACCACGCCCTCGCCGTCTTCCGCGAGGTCATGCCGCCCCTGCCGGAGGACGAGGTCGGCCTGCGACTCGCTCTCCGCGCCAAACGCCAACAGGTACTCCTCGGCACCAACCCGCCCGGCTACGTTGCAGTCGTGCACGAGGCTGCTCTGCGCATGCAGTTCGGCGGTCGGCTGGTCGCTCGCGGGCAGTTGCAGCACCTGCTCGACGCCTCTGACCGGGAGAAGGTCACCGTCCGGGTGATCCCGTTCGAGCGGGGGTCCTTCCCCGGCGCCGGCCAGAACATCTTCTACGCCGAGGGGCCGGTCCCCCAACTCGACACCGTGCAGATCGACAACTCACACGGGCCGGACTTCCTGCATGCGGAAGGACAACTCGCGAAGTACCGAGCGCAACTCGACCGGCAGGAGGACGCCGCTCTGCCGCCAGACGAGTCCCGCGCCTTCATCCGCGAGATCGCACGCCAACTCTGAAACGAGGTAACCATGACCCACACCATCGACTGGGAAGACCCGTTCTGCGGCGAAGGCAATGCGTGCTTCCGCATAGGGACAGACCCGGAGGGCAACGCGCACATCGCCGTGGCGGGCCAGGAAGAGGACCGCATCACCGACTCCGTGGAAGCCCTCCGCACGCTCATCCGGGACATCAAAGCCGGCAAGGCGGACCACCTGCTGTGACGGCGCCAACCCGGCGCACGGGGTGGTCCGTGTCGGGGTGGGGCGGCGCCGTGTGGGCACCCCCCGGGCCACCCATCTCCTGAGTGTGCGGGCCTACGCCCGGCGTCAAGGGCGTCCCCTCCGCTTCGCTCCGGGAACGTCGCTTCGCGATGGGGCTTCGCCCCACCCTTGACCCCGGACTCCGGCCCGAGACAGACCGGCGGCTATGAGTGGCCCGGGGGGAGCGGCACCCCTTGAATGCCCTACGGGTCGGTGCCCGGCGGACGGGGGCCGACACCACCGCAGCGGGGCCGCCCCGCTTGCGGATGCCCCCGACTCGGCTCGAAACCGCGTCCGGGCAAGCCGCGACGGGCGAAGTTACGGCAATGCGCCCCTGCAGATCGGCGCAAATCGCCCAGGCGGCCAGACTTTCGCCCATCGACGCGCACCCAGCCGACTCCAAGCGCACGAGCCGCCATTCGCGCCCCCGAGCGGAGGAAACCGGTACGAGTTCTCGGAAGCACCCCCTGAGGATCGGGGCAAATCGCCCGCGGGGATCGACTTTTGCGCATCGACACGCATGGAACTCACGCCCATCCGCTGCCAGGTAGCCCGGGGCGCTCAAGCGGAGAAATCCGGACGTAACCTGCGGCAACACCCGGCAATCCGGCCCGAATCGGCCTCCGAAGCCCGAGTTTCTCTGCGCGGAGTGCACGCGCGGCCCGTAGCCCCAGGACTCGGGGCGTGAAGTGGCCGCGATGCGTGCCACTGGGACAAACTCTCGGCAACCCACCCCCAAAACCACTCCAAAAGCCCCACGGGACCAGACTTTCGCCCACCCACACGCATCCACCGGAACCACCCCGCCCGATGACCGCGAACCGGGCGACGCCAGCGCCGGCCTCCGCCCCCGGCCTTCCGGCGGCTCCGGCGAGTGGGCCGACCCACTCCGGCGATCCGCCTCCACCCGCCGGGCACCACGGCAATCGGGCAGGCCCGGCTCCGGGGTCCGGCCCCTGTTCCAGCGGGCATACGCGAACGGGATGAGCCCGGCTCCGGTCTCCGCCCCCGCCCGCCGGGGGCATCCGCAATCGAGGGAGGCCCGACTCCGGCGATGCGCCCCCGGCCGTCCGGGATACCGGCGATCGGAGCCGGCACGGCTCTGGCGATCCGACCCCACGGCCTCCCGCGACACTCGGCGACCGGACAGGGCCGGCTCCGGTGACCCGACCCACGGCGTCCGCGGCACTCGGCGATCGGGGCGCGCCCGGCCCCGGTGGTCCGCCCCCGGCTCCGGGACGCCTCGGCAACCGGGCGAGCCCAACTCCCGGTGGCTCGCCCCCGTCCGCAGGGACGCCTCGGCGATCGGGCAGAGCCGGCTCCGGTGGTCCGCCTCTCCGTCCGCGGGGCTCTGCATCCGTAGATTCGGTTCGAGGGTGCCCGCTCCCCCTGGGCCACCCTTAGCTGCCGGTCTGTCCAAGGCCGGAGTCCGCAGTCAAGGGTGGGGCGAAGCCCCATCGCGTAGCGACGTTCCCGCAGCGAAGCGGAGGGAACGCCCTTGACGGCGGACGCAGGCCCACACTGAAAGAGCGGGGTGGCCCGGGGGGAGCCCCAACGACACCGCCACTCCCTTCGCCGCAACCCCCGCACCCGGTCCACTCCGCGTACCGACCGCCCACCCCGGCGCCGCACCCCCGCACCCGCCCCACGCCGCGTACCGTCCGCCCATCCCGGCGCCGCACCCCCCGCACCCGCCCCCCGCACCCGCCCCACACACGCCAGACCCACCGGCCCCGCCCGGGACCCGGGTCCGTTGTCAGAGCAGGCACATACCCTTGGGTGGGTGTGAGGGGAGATGGGGACGCCCACCGCACCGCTGACCGGGTCCGTTGTCAGAGCACGCGCATACCCTTGGGCGGGCGTGAGGGGGAAGTGGGGCCGGGGAGAACCAGGCCGGAAGACCCCGCGGCACGAACCCAGACCGACCCGCACCCCCGGCACCCTCTCCACCCGCCACCGGCCACCGGCCACCGGCCACCCGCCACCCGCCACCGGCGGACCCGCCTCCACCCCCTACTCGACCACCGGCGGACCCGCCTCCACCCGGCGCAGTACCGCCGGCAGGCTGTCCAGCTCCGGGCCCGTCTGGACCTGCCGTTCGTCCCACCACGTGGCGCCCTCGTCGCGCAGTGGGCCCACGATGTCCCTCGCCTTCGCCGGGTCCGGGGGTGTCGCGCCGCCGAGTACGTACTCGAAGGGGCCCTCGGCCCCGGCCGCCGCGCGGTGTTCGCGTACGTAGGCGAAGAGATCCCGTACCTCCGCCAGGTCCGGTACGTATCCGTGGCGGGAGGACTCGAACAACGGCACCGCGCCGTCCCACCTCGCCGCCCGCCGCATGGGCGGGCGGCGGGGCCAGAAGCCGCCGATCCACACCGGCGGGCGGGGCTGCTGGGCGGTGGCGGGCAGGAGGGTCACGTCCTGGGCCTCGAAGTGCCGGCCTCGGTGGGTCACCGGCTCTCCGGACCAGAAGCTCTGAAGCAGCTCCAGGCCCTCGTCCAGCCGCTCGCCGAGCACCCGCGGCTCGGCGGTGTCGCCGAAGCTGCGGTACTCGTCCTCGATGGGACCGCCCAGGCCGGCGCCGAAGATCACGCGGCCGCCGCTGAGCTGGTCGAGGGTGGCGACCTGGCGGGCGAGTTGCTGCGGGAGGTAGCGGGGGACGGGGGTCAGCAGGGTGCCCAGCCGGATGCGGTCGGTCGCCAGCGCGGCAGCGGTCAGGAGCATCCACGGGTCGCCGAAGGGGCGGCCCAGGTGGCGTCGGTGCAGGACGTGGTCCCAGACGAAGAGCCCGTCCCAGCCGGCCTGTTCGGCGGCGGTCGCGACGGCCACGACGTTGCGGGGGTCGGCGAAGTCGCCGAAGTTCGGGATGTTGGCGGAGAAGCGCATCCCCGCAGGATGCGCAGCACGCGGCGCGGAGGCAATCACATTGCCCCCGAGTCGGCCCCGCGCGCCTGCTCCCCTCCCAACCGCATGACGAGATCCCGTCCGGCCCGGCTGGACCGGAAGGGATCCCGGGTGCTTCAGCGGTCTTCACGAGGACGGCCGGGCGCCCCGGCTCACCGGCCGGGGAGGTGGGCGATGGCGTCGATGTCGACGAGGAAGCCCAGCGGCGGCGGCGACTGCATCGTCATCCGGGCCGGGAGGTAGTCGTCGAAGTACGTCTCGTAGACCGCGTTCATCCTGGCCCAGTCGTCGACGTCCTTCATGTGGATCGTGACCTTCACGAGGTCGTCCAGTGTGCCGCCGGCCGCTTCGAGTATCGCCTTGATGCTGCCCATGACGTGCGCTGTCTGTTCCTCGATACCGCCTTCCACGACCTCCTCGCGAGCCGAGTCGTAGGGGACGGTGCCGGAGATGAACAGGAAGTCACCGGCCTGTACCGCCTGGGGGAACGGGCCGACGGGCAGCACCGCGTTCGGCGTGTGGATGACGCGCTTGGCGGGTGTGTGCTGTGTGTCGTTCACGAACCACCTCCGGGTCGAGTCGGGCGGCGCTTCAACCGCCCTGCTGCCTGGCTGTCCGGTACGTCTCCGGACTGCCGCTCACGTCGCCGTACCGCGCGGGCGGATAGCTCATGACGGAGAGCAGGCGGGCCCCTTCGCGGGAGAAGTACCGGTGCGTCACGTCACCCGGGAACCAGAGGGCGTCGCCTGCAGACAGTTCCACCTCCCGGCCCTCCGGGCCCGCCTCCAGCGAGCCCTCGGTGCAGTACACGAGTTCCTCGGTGCCGGGCGGATGCAGGCTGGTATACGGGGTCCCTGCCAGGACGCGGACGTCGTAGATCTCGGTGCGGTGGCTGCGGCCCTCGGCGAGGACCAGACGCGCCACCAGGCCGCTCTCCGACGTCATCGACGGACCGTCGTCGGCCCGGATGACCCGGGTCTCCGGCACGTTCTCTTCGCCGAGCAGCGTTCCGAGCGTGATGTCGAAGGCGCGCGCGAGCCGCCACATCGTCTCCAGCGACGGGTTGCCGGCGCCGGATTCGAGCGTCGACAGCAGAGTTTTCGACAGGCCGGTCCGGCCCGCCAGCGCACCGAGGGACCAGCCGCGGGCCTCGCGGTGAGCCCTGATGGTCCGGGCCACGCCGCCGCTCGCGGAGGCGAACGCACTGTCCATCATAGTTTGCGATCGTACAGTTCAGTTGTCGCCTCGTGAAGACCTCGGAACGGGTCGCCGCTGCCCCGACGAGATCACGTGGGGGCTCTTCCGTCCTGGTGGTCGCCGGCCGCCGTCGTCAGGAGAAGCCTCCTGCTCCCGGCGGGTCCCGCGGGAGGAAGCGTTTCTCACCCCGGGCCCCACACGCCCACACGCCCGCCCGGCCCTTCACACCACCTCCCTCAGCACTCGTCCACCACCGTCGCCGCCACCCCGAGGGCCTTCTCCGTCTCCGAGTAATCGACGACGAACGGGTGGCCGGGCTTCACGAGCGCCTCGTGCATCTCCGCGGGCAGCGCGGATTCGCTGCGCAAGCACATGGCGGCCCAGGTCGGCCCCACGCCCACGGCGTACCGCGCGCACTTCGACCGGTCCCGCACGGGCGCACGCTGAGGCCCCGCCCGGCGCGTCAGGGCCGGCGCGCCGTGTACGGCGGGAACGCGGCGGGGTCGGTGAAGTCCAGGTCCGCGTCCGGCCAGCGGCGGCGCAGCAGGGCGGCGGTGCGGCGGGCCCAGCCGGCGAGGTGGGGGGAGGCGCGGTGGTGCGCGGGGCGAGCGCGAGGCCGAGGTCGTCGGAGAGGAACCGGAGCGCGGCCACCTCGGTATGCAACCGCCCTGGCTCGGTGCGGGGCTCCCCCGGCCCGTCGCGTACCCACTTGACGACGGCGGTCCGCGGCGCGGCCCCGCCGCGGAGCGTCACGCGCGCGACCGCCCAGGGCTCCAACCGCTCCCAGGCGGTGACGCGGACGGGTGCGGCATGGAGATCCGTCAGGAGCGTCTCGACGCTGGCGCGCCGCGAAGTCGCGCCGGAGGCAGGCATCGAAGGAGTGTACGGCGCCCGCGGCGGACCGGACCGCGCACCGCGGCTACGCGGACGAAGGCGCCCCGCCGGACGGAGCGGGCCCGGCCGGTCCCGCTTCCGCCAGCGCCCCGCGGCACAGTTGGTCCGCGGCCCTCGTCGTCTCGGGGAGGCGGTACCGCCTCGCCAGTCCGAGCGTGACCGCGCACGCCTCGTCCACCCCGACCAGGTGGCCCGCGGACACGTACACCGGCTTCACACCCGGCTGCGTACGAAGAGCGCGCCCCACCGCCTCCGCCCCGTCGAGCAGCGGTGTCGACGAACCCCGCTCGGCCCCCGGCTCGTCGCACCGGAAGTACAGGGGGTTCTTGGCCACGCCGAACGCCGGAATCCCCGTCAGCACCCCCAGGTGGCTCGCCAGGCCGACGCGGCGGGGGTGGGCGACGCCGTAGCCGTCGCAGACGAACACGTCCGGCGCGCCGGCCAACGCGGACAGCGCCGCCGCGACCGCGGGAATCTCGCGGAACGCCAGCAGGCCCGGGACGTACGGGAACTCGATGCGCGACACGGCGGTCACCGCGTCGACCACATCCAGACTCGCCACGTCCAGCACCGCAACCGCAGCGGCGCACACCCCCGCCTCGTCGTCGTACGCCACGTCGACGCCGGCCGCCGTGCGCCAGCGCGCCGCGTCGCCCACGGACTCCGCCCGTACGAGCCCCCGCAACCGCTGCTGCTCCGCCACCGCGTCCTCGACGGTCCGCGGCCGGCGAAGCTCCCCGGCCAGTTCCACCCCGTGCCCCTTCCGTGCCTCTCCCCCGCACCGTAGCGGGCCCCGGCGGCGGCAGCGCCGCGGCCGGGGCCCTGTGACCGCGCTAGTTGCGGTACCGGAACACGATCCGGCCGCGCGCCAGGTCGTACGGCGGCAGCTCCACCAGCACCCGGTCCTCCAGGTTGATACTGATGTAGTGCTTGCGCATCTTCCCGCTGATGTGCGCGAGCACCCGGTGGCCGTTCTCCAGCTCCACGGTGAACATGGCGCTGCGCAGGCACTCGACGACCCGGCCCTCGGCCTCGATGACGTTCTTGTCCTTCGTCATCGGACCAGCTCCAGGTTGCTGCTCACGGGCCGGGCCCCGATGCCCTCGAACAGCGCCGTGGCCGCCCGGTTGGACTCGTGGACCTCGGTCCAGGCCGCGGTGGTCCCGGAGCGGTGCAACGTCCCCAGCGCGTGCGCGAGCAGCGCCCGCGCGATGCCGCGGCGCTGCTCGCCGGCCCGGACCGCGACGAGCCCGACGCGGGACCGGTTCACGGTCACCACGCGGATCAGGCCGAGGTAGCGGTCCGGGGCGGCGGCCACCGCGTACTTCGCCGGGTCGACGACGGTGTCGCCCGCGGGGCGGATGATCACCTCCGCGGGCATCGACTGCCACCACCCGGCCGCCGCCTCGACCTCGTCCCGGATCGTACGGTCCACCGCCCGCAGCAGACCCTCGTCCGCCTCACCGGCGGGAACGACCGTCACGCCGGCGGGCGGCAGCGCGCCGTCGAGCCCGGTGTCCCGCGGGTCAGTCGCCATGACGTACTCCCACTCGCGGCGCCCGACCGTGAACCCGGCCCGCCGCCAGGCGTCCGTCATCCCGGCGTCGGCTTCGTCGACCACCGTGTACAGCGGCGCGGGCAGTTCCGGCAGCATCGCCCGGGCGATGCGGTCGAAGGTGTCCGGGTGCCAGGCGTCGATACCGACGAACAAACGGCCGTCGGCCCGGTACTCCGCGTACCCGCTGCCGACGACCAGGTCGTCATCCAGTGCCTGCCAGTGCCTGTCCGCGACACGGGTGATCGTCACCGCGTCGTCGCTCAGGCCGGAGAGGAAAGGCTTCGCATCCATCGGCGTCTCCCTCCAGGAGTGCCTCGATCTCAGGCGCTCCTGGCGACACCGAACGTCAGCCGCCGGACCGTGACGGATCGAGGGAGCACCCACCGATAACTGCGTTCACGGGTCTCACCTCCACAAGCCGACTCCACGGTCCACCCCCAACGCTAGCCCCCAACACCACCCCGCTCAAACGCTTTTCCGCGCTCTCCCGCGGAGCTGGGGTGCCCACGTCCCTCAGTCGCTCCCCTCAGTCGCTCCTGGGCTCCTCGTCGAACTGAATGCTCTTCAACAGGAGCACGAGGTGCTGCGCGTACATGTCCCAGTGGTCCAGATCCGGCGTCTGGACAGCGACCACAACCATCTCCTCACGGCCGGCCGACAACTCCCGGGGCACCGGTACGAACGCTTGGAATTCACCGACCGGCACCACAGCACCGCCCTCAGCGGCGGACCGCTCCCCCTCCGCCGGCAGGCCGATCTGCCGTGCGAAGACGGACGCCGGTCCACACGGTAAGTCGAACGGCTTGGCGGCTATCGCATCGTCCTCGGGGCCGCGCAGAGCATGCGGGAGTCCTCGCGAGGCGAGGTGAGCGTCACCGTAGGTGAGAGGCTGAGCAGCCACGAGCAGAACGCCGAACCGCGACAGGTCCCCCTCCCCCGGCCAGTACGCCCCCGCGTACATGGCGCCGAGCGCTTGCAACGCAGTAGACCACTGCTGCAGCTGAACCGTTTGGTTCTCCGCTTCGTCGCCCGCGATTTCCGTCACAGCAGCAGGGCCGGCCACAAACTCACGGGTCTGGGCCAGAGTCAGCCCGACAGGCATCTGACTGTAGCCCGCAGGAACCTCGAAGGTCACCAATGCCATGGGATTCGCCCTCAATCTTCGTTATGAGGCGACGGGGGCGGGATGAATCCCCGCTCAACCGCCTGTTGCAGTTCGAATGTCTCCACAGTCTGCTGATGCCGCCTGAGACGCCTACTAGGCAACCATGGCGTGAGAGCTCCGACGAGAACGAAGGGGACCCCGACGAGCAAGATCGGGATGATAACTTCTACCCTGTCGTGAAAACTCCAGACAGCGATCGCGATCAGCGCAGCAAGAATTGCTGACACGCGCAGACCCCATGCCTTGTTCCGAAGCATGCCCAGGGCGTAACGCGCCTTGGCCGCTTCCAACGGGTCGATACGGGGGCCCATGTGTACAGGGAGTGAGACCCGCGGTTGCGGGCGCCCCCAAACCCCATACTGACGGTAGTGGGCGACGGACCACCAGGCCCTGGAACGGCCATGCTCTCCGTCGTCGCGCTCGAACACAAGCCGCTGGATTCCCGGGCCGTAGTAGACGAACCTGAATGTATAGCCGAACTCGTAGGCCATATCGATAATCTTCGGCACATCCCAGGCCCGACCGTTAGAGATCGTAATGTCGAAGGTCGCGCGACCGTCGAAGTAGCTGATGATCTCCCTGTCATCCACGGCCCCGTGATCCCCTTTCGTGACCCTCAGGCTGACTTCCATGCATTCTCGAAGGCGACAAGCATCGTGCCGGCTCCCCCTGGCAGGAACATCTCTGCCTTCTGTCGGTTGCCTTTCGGCACGAAGTTCTCGAATACCTGCGGGTTCGCGTGCAGCCCGATCCAGGAGTCGACCAATCCCAGATTGGACGCACCGGAGGCATGCGAACTCCTCGCGATAGCTTGCCCGGTATTCCCAATGAATCTCACGTTCGCCCCAAACGGGACAGCTCCTACGGCATCCTGCGCAAGCGTGCGGTCCGAAACGTCAGCGCCGGCCATCCGCGCCACGCTGTGCGCAGCGAAAGCGATCGTCGCCGTGCCGGCCGCAGCTTGTCCAATGGCACCACCGACCACTGCGAGGTGGGGAACCCGAGTCGCCCATGCCGCGAAGTAGAACGCCATGGAGACAGCCCCGAGAACAGCACTGACGGCCGCGAACACATCTCCGATCGCAGCGATGTTGGCGGCGTGGTCCTCCACCCATTGGACGACGTCGTCGACGAGCTTCGCGATGCCCTCTGTCACCGTCTCCAGGTACTCGCCGAACGAGCCGGACAGATCGCTGATCGTGTCGGCGATCTTGTCGAACAGCCCCGGCTCGTCAGGGGCGATCTCCATCGCGCCGCGGAGGCGGTTCGCGACCATCTGGCCCTCGGCCCGGTAGTCGTCCGCGAGGGAGCGGGCGCGGCGCCGCACGTCTTCCAGCCGCAGGGACGCGTTGTCGACCGCGCCCTGCGCCTCTCGGCGCTGCCCCTCCTCTCCGGCCCGATCGGGCTTGGCCCCTGCCATGCTGGCTTTCCGGTATCGGTCCGGGGAGCCCTCGGCAGGCGGCTCGTCATCGGTGGCCGCGTCCAGCCTGCGTAGCGCCTTGCCCAGTTCGCGCTCGGCGTCCTCCGCCTCCCGCTCCAACTGGCGTGCCGTAGCCTGCTCGACGCGCATGTACTCGGCCCAGCCCTCCAGGGCCGTGGCGGCCATGCCGAACGAGTCACGAGCCTCGTCCATCTTGGGCCGGAAGTCGTCATCGAATTTCTCCCGGAAAGCCTCCGCCGCCTTGCCTTTCCAGTCGCCGGGGCCGGTCCCGTGCAACACGTGGCAGATCTCCGAAAGCGCCCGCGCCGTCCGCCGCACCACTTTCGCGACGTCCTCAGCGCCTTCCACGTCACCCGGACACGGCATGAACCCAAGGGAGGAGAAGTCGGCCGGCCGTGACTCACTCACTTGCGTCCCCCGCCGGCCTGGGAGCGCGTTCGCGGGAGCGCATCGGCAAGCTCACCGTCCACCCGCTGGAACTCCTGCTTGACCTTCAGCAGAGCTTCCGACGCGGCGTCCGAGAACTTCTCGATCTGCCCGATGCCGTACGACCACTCGTTGCCGAAGTCGTCCATTCGACGAGCCAGCGCATCCACACCCATCGACCAGCCGTCGACGTCCTCCATCTCCCGCCCCGGCCGCTTCATCAGCTCCGATATGCGCTCGATGTTGTGCCGGACCCGGTCGAGGGTCTCCATGTCCACGTACAGATCGCTCACGTGCCCCTCCTGACCCGCGTCATCGGACGACGGACTGGATCTCGTCGACCTCCAGCTCGGTGGTCGCGCCGAAGGAGCCGTCGGGCAGATCACCGCCCGTGTCGCCGGAACCCTCCCATTCGATGGACCAGTTGATCGTCGCGCGGAACGTGTAGGTCTCACCGTCCGGCGTGGCACGCAGGTACGTCAGCCCGCAGGGCGGGGTCTCCTCCGCGGATCCCGCGGTGTACGGGGTGCCGATGGAGCCGTCGTCGTTGATGGGGCAGGTGCCCGAGGAGGGGTGCAGCTCGGCGTCGGCGGTGCCGGGGTCGAGGGTGAGGGACACCGGGGTGGCCGTGGTTCTGGCCCATATCCCGAGCACCGGGACCTCCGCGGTGACCGAGACGGGTTCGAAGGTGGCGGCGTCCAGCCAGGCCCAGGTGGGGAGATTCACCTTCTGAGCGTTCTCGGCGTCGGGCTTGAGGTTGATCTCCGTGTCCGGCACGCGGATGCGGTTGTACGCGATCTCGGAGAGGATCTGCGGCGTCACGGCGTCCTGATACTCCGCCGGCGGCGGATCGCCCTCGTCCACCCAGAACGGCCCGTCGTCACAGTCCAGCGCACCGGGGACACCAGCACCGCCGTCCGGCACGTAGCCGTCCCACCAGTAGCCGTCGCCGGACTTGGCCATGTTGAAGTCCTCGTAGGTGCCGGGCTTGTCCCCGCCCTGGGAGTACTTCGCGCGCTGCTCGGCGTCCCACTGGTAGCCGGTGGACTCCAGGGACCAGGTGTGCTCCATCTCTTTCTTCAGTTGCCTGGGTGTGTAGAGCGGCGCGTACCAACAGGGCGGCGGCGCCCAGTCCCCCACGGGCTCCAACGCCCCGCCTCCCCCGGACCCCCCGGAGCCACCCCCGCCCCCGTTCTCAGACTCATCGAACACCACCCCACCGGCCTCGGCGTACAGATTCTGCCCTTCGGCACCGCCACCCGGGCCGCTGGGTGGCTCTTCGACATTGCCGGTGCCGTTGCCGATCTCCCCTTCCGCATGCGCCACGAAGCTGCTGCTCGTGACAGCGGCGACAAGTAACGCCCCGGCTAACGCCGCGCGCGCGAATTTCAGGGCTGACATGATGAAGCCCCCTGTGTTGTTACGTCCGTCATCGTGACCCACGTGCCCTGCTCGTCCTTCCGAAGCGTGGCACCGTGACTGAAGTAGCTGTTCTTCGTGACAGGAGTCTTGTTGACTTCGCCGGTCTTCAGATATTTGTCGAACGCTTTGCTCTGGTCTTCGCAATAGACCAGTGTGGCCGTGCCGTCGTCCCTGATCGTCACAGTCGGCTCGTACAACCGGATCGTTCCGGTGAGGCGGGCCTCCTCATCCACGTACGCCTTCACGTACTCTTCTGTCGCAGCGGCAGCCTCCCCCTCCGAGTAGAAGCGGAACGCCGCGTGCGTCGGATCCTGCTCCGCGAGAGCCATCTCGATCGCGGCAATACGCTGCTCCGTGTCTCGCAGTATCGCGTCCTCGGCTGGTTTGCCGGTCTCCGACCAGTCGGCAACGACCCGGACGTCCTCGGGCAGCTTGATCTCCGGTCTGTCCGCTGCCTCCTCCGCGGTCGGCGACGGGGACTCCTTCGGCTTGTCCGCGCCCTGGATCTTGTCATCCGGCTTGGTGTCGCCGTCCTCCCCGTCGCTGCCGCAGGCGGTCAGCAGCAGGCTCAGGGCGGCGGTGGCCGCCAGGGCGGCGGCGGAAAAGGCGCGGGGGGACACGATCAACTCCCGGTACGGTGACGATACGTTAGGAAGCCGACGCTATAGGAGTCCCCGCAGCGTTCACCACCCCCGCTTTCGGGGCTGTGGATAACTCCGCGCGTTGACGCATTTCGCACCGCTCTCATCAGGCAATTGGAATTCCATTCACCTCTCCCCCAAAGCCGACTTGCCTGAACAGGCAGCCCCCCGCCCACGCCAAAGGCCCCGGTCCGCCGTAAGGCGGAACCGGGGCCCCGGGACGTCGTACCGTCAGGTCACTTGAGGATCTTCGTGACCTGGCCGGCGCCCACCGTCCGGCCACCCTCGCGGATGGCGAACTTCAGGCCCTCCTCCATGGCGATGGGCTGGATCAGCTCCACCTTCATGTCGGTGTTGTCGCCCGGCATGACCATCTCCGTGCCCTCGGGGAGGTGCACGACGCCGGTCACGTCAGTGGTGCGGAAGTAGAACTGCGGGCGGTAGTTGTTGAAGAACGGGGTGTGCCGACCGCCCTCGTCCTTCGACAGGATGTACGCCGTCGCCTCGAACTCGGTGTGCGGGGTGACGGTGCCCGGCTTGATGATGACCTGGCCACGCTCGACGTCCTCGCGCTTGATGCCGCGGAGGAGGAGACCGACGTTCTCACCGGCCTGGCCCTCGTCCAGCAGCTTGCGGAACATCTCGATGCCCGTGACCGTGGTCTTGGTCTTCTCTTCCTTGATGCCGATGATCTCGACTTCCTCGTTCACCTTGAGGATGCCGCGCTCGATGCGGCCGGTGACGACGGTGCCACGACCGGTGATCGTGAAAACGTCCTCGATCGGCATCAGGAACGGCTTGTCGATCTCGCGGACCGGCTCCGGGATGGACTCGTCGACGGCCTTCATCAGGTCGAGGACGGTCTTGCCCCACTCGGCGTCGCCCTCCAGCGCCTTCAGCGCGGAGACCTTGACGACCGGGACGTCGTCGCCCGGGAACTCGTACTCGGAGAGAAGCTCACGGACCTCGAGCTCGACGAGCTCCATGATCTCCTCGTCGTCCACCATGTCGGCCTTGTTCAGCGCGACGACGATGTACGGCACGCCGACCTGGCGGGCGAGCAGCACGTGCTCCTTGGTCTGCGGCATCGGGCCGTCGGTGGCGGCGACCACGAGGATCGCGCCGTCCATCTGGGCGGCACCGGTGATCATGTTCTTGATGTAGTCCGCGTGACCGGGGCAGTCGACGTGCGCGTAGTGCCGCGACTCGGTCTGGTATTCGACGTGCGCGATGGAGATCGTGATACCGCGCTGCTTCTCTTCCGGAGCCTTGTCGATCTGGTCGAAGGCCGAAGCCTCGTTCAGGTCCGGGTAAGCGTCGTGCAGCACCTTGGTGATCGCCGCGGTAAGAGTGGTCTTGCCGTGGTCGATGTGACCGATGGTGCCGATGTTGACGTGCGGCTTAGTCCGCTCGAACTTCGCCTTCGCCACTGGGGTCCTCCTGTGGACTGGTGCTGTACGCCCCCCGCCTTCTACGGAGGGGTTCAGGTGGTCGTTCCGAACCGGTCAGGACCCCTAGGGGGATGCCCTTGACCAGTCCGCCTGTGGTCGGCGGCCGGGGCACCCGCCGCAGCTCCCGGGGGATCTGCGGCGGTATGACCCGTATGCCGTTTGCTACAGCCTACGGCTTCACTCGCCCTTGGCCTTCGCGATGATCTCCTCGGCGACGTTCCTGGGAACCTCGGCGTAGGAGTCGAACTGCATGGAGTAGCTCGCCCGGCCGGACGTCTTGCTGCGCAAGTCGCCGACGTAGCCGAACATCTCCGACAGCGGGACCAGACCGGTGACCAGCTTGGCACCACTCCGGTCCTCCATGGACTGGATCTGTCCACGGCGCGAGTTGATGTCGCCGATCACGTCGCCCATGTAGTCCTCGGGCGTCGTGACCTCGACCTTCATCATCGGCTCCAGCAGGACCGGAGCGGCCTTGCGGGCGGCCTCCTTGAAGGCCATCGAGCCGGCGATCTTGAAGGCCATCTCGGACGAGTCCACCTCGTGGTAGGCACCGTCCAGCAGGCGTACGCGCACGCCCGTCAGCGGGTATCCGGCGAGGATGCCGAATTCCATGGCCTCCTGGCTGCCCGCGTCCACCGAGGGGATGTACTCCTTGGGGATGCGGCCGCCGGTGACCTCGTTGACGAACTCGTAGCCGTCGCCCTCCAGTGGTTCGAGCGCGATGATGACGCGCGCGAACTGGCCGGAGCCGCCGGTCTGCTTCTTGTGCGTGTACTCGTGCTTCGCCACCGGCCGGCGCACCGTCTCGCGGTACGCCACCTGCGGCTTACCGACGTTCGCCTCGACCTTGAACTCGCGCTTCATGCGGTCGACCAGCACGTCCAGGTGCAGTTCGCCCATGCCCGAGATGATCGTCTGGCCGGTCTCCTCGTCCGTCTTGACCCGGAACGACGGGTCCTCCTCGGCGAGGCGCTGGATCGCGACGCCCAGCTTCTCCTGGTCGCCCTTGGACTTCGGCTCGATGGCGACCTCGATCACCGGGGCCGGGAAGTCCATGGACTCCAGGATGACCGGATTCGCCGGGTCGCTCAGGGTCTCGCCGGTGGTGGTCTGCTTCAGACCCATGACGGCGACGATGTCGCCGGCACCCACCGAGTCGATCTCTTCGCGCTTGTTGGCGTGCATCCGGTAGATCTTGCCGATGCGCTCCTTGCGGCCCTTCACCGAGTTCTGCACCTGCGAGCCGGCGTTCAGCCGGCCCGAGTAGACCCGGATGAAGGTCAGCTTGCCCAGGTGCGGGTCGCTGGCGATCTTGAAGGCGAGCGCGGAGAGCGGCTCCTCCTCCGAGGGCCGGCGGACGATGACCTCGTCGGGGTCGCCCACGGCGTGGCCCTCGATGGCCTCGACGTCCAGCGGCGACGGCAGGTAGCGCACGATCGCGTCGAGCAGGGGCTGCACGCCCTTGTTCTTGAACGCGGTGCCGCAGAACACCGGGGTGACGGTGGTGCCCTCGCCCTTGCCGGAGTTGATGGTGATGCGGCGCACGGCCGCGTAGAGCTGCTCCTCGGTGGGCTCCTCGCCCTCCAGGTACAGCTCCATCATCTCCTCGTCGTTCTCGGCGACGGCTTCGAGCAGCTTGCCCCGCCACTCGTCGGCCGCCTCGAGGTGCGTCTCCGGGATGTCGACGACGTCGTACGCCTCGCCGAGCTTGGCCTCGGGCGACCACACGAACGCCTTCATCCGGACCAGGTCGACGACGCCCTTGAAGTCGGCCTCGGTACCGATCGGGAGCTGCATCACCAGCGGGGTCGCGCCCAGCCGGTCGGTGATCATGTCGACGCAGCGGTGGAACTCGGCACCCGTGCGGTCCAGCTTGTTGACGAAGCAGATACGCGGGACGCCGTACCGGTCGGCCTGGCGCCACACCGTCTCGGACTGCGGCTCGACACCGGCCACGCCGTCGAACACCGTCACCGCACCGTCGAGCACACGCAGCGAGCGCTCCACCTCGACGGTGAAGTCGACGTGGCCCGGGGTGTCGATGATGTTGATGGTGTGGTCGACCTCGTCGAGCGGCCAATGGCAGGTCGTCGCGGCGGACGTGATCGTGATGCCGCGCTCCTGCTCCTGCGCCATCCAGTCCATCGTGGCTGCGCCGTCGTGGACCTCACCGATCTTGTACGAGACACCGGTGTAGTACAGGATCCGCTCGGTGGTGGTCGTCTTGCCCGCGTCGATGTGCGCCATGATCCCGATGTTGCGGACCTTGGCCAGGTCAAGTGAAGTGGTGGCCATGTTGGCTCAGTCTTCTCTCTCGTAATACGGGGTTCTCGACTACCAGCGGTAGTGCGCGAAGGCCTTGTTGGCGTCGGCCATCTTGTGCGTGTCCTCGCGGCGCTTGACGGAGGCGCCGAGACCGTTGCTGGCGTCCAGCAGCTCGTTCATGAGGCGCTCGGTCATCGTCTTCTCACGGCGGGCGCGGGAGTAACCCACGATCCAGCGCAGCGCGAGCGTGGCGGACCGGCCGGGCTTGACCTCGACCGGGACCTGGTACGTCGCGCCGCCGACGCGGCGGGACTTGACCTCGATGGCCGGCTTGACGTTCTCCAGGGCGCGCTTCAGCGTGATGACCGGGTCGTTGCCGGTCTTGTCGCGCAGGCCCTCCATGGCGCCGTACACGATGCGCTCGGCGGTGGAGCGCTTGCCGTGCAGCAGCACCTTGTTGATCAGGGAGGTCACCAGAGGAGAGTTGTAGACCGGGTCGATGTGCACCGGTCGCTTCGGGGCGGGGCCCTTACGAGGCATGCTTACTTCTCCTTCTTGGCGCCGTAGCGGCTGCGGGCCTGCTTGCGGTTCTTGACACCCTGGGTGTCGAGCGAACCGCGGATGATCTTGTAGCGAACGCCCGGCAGGTCCTTCACACGGCCACCGCGCACGAGCACGATCGAGTGCTCCTGCAGGTTGTGCCCCTCACCCGGAATGTAAGCGGTGACCTCGATCCCACTGGTCAGACGCACACGCGCGACCTTACGCAGGGCCGAGTTCGGCTTCTTGGGGGTGGTGGTGAACACACGCGTGCACACGCCGCGGCGCTGGGGCGAACCCTCGAGCGCGGGCGTCTTGTTCTTCTCGACCTTGTCCTGCCGGCCCTTGCGGACCAGCTGCTGGATCGTAGGCACCGTTTCTCCGGTTTCTGTGTGCCGATCTCGATACTTCTAACCTGGGGTTCTGTCCGTGAAGACCGGCCGGCCCCCGACCCACGCGGTCGGGTGTGTCGCAAGCCCCGTACGTCCCCGCCAGTCTCACGGGGAAGTGCAGCTCTTCGGTGTCACAGCCTCGGCGCCTTCGCGGGAGCGCCCCCGCGCACGCGAAGACCCGGGGACACCCCAGGCACAAGGTCAGAGGGTACCTACAGCCACCCGCTCCGGTCAAAACAAAGAGACATAAGGGACGACAGCCCTGGGTATGGTTATCCTCCGCTGCCGGCCGCGGCGGCCACGATGAGGGCGATGAAGGCGACGAAACCGAGCGTCAGATAGCCGATGACCAGGCCCGCGAGGGCCATGCCCTCGCCCTGCTCGCCGGTCCTGCGGATCTCGGCGCGCGCCTTGTGGCCCAGGACGATCGCCGGGATGAACGTCACGCCGAACGTCGCCGGCACCAGCGCCCCGCACACCATCGCGCCGATCGCCGAGCTGTTCGTACGCCGCGGGGGCGGCAGGACGGGCACGGGCTGGAACGTACGCGGCACCACAGCCGGCATCGTGGGGATGCCGGCGGGGCCCTGCGGCAGGTCGTTGACGAGCGCGTGCAGCTCGCCGTAGGTCTGCGCGTCGTACGCCTGTGCCATGCGCTGCTCGTACTCCGGCTGGGTGAGCCTGCCCTCCGCGAACCCGGCCTTGAGCACATCGACGGTCCGCTCCCGGTCGGCGTGCGCGGCACGCATGGACGGGGGCCGGCTGTGGTCCCACGGCTGCATGGACACTCAGGAACCTCCCCACCCGCGGTCTCCACGTACCGCGTGCTTCTATTGTGCTCGACGCACGGGGCGCCGGGGGAGTTCCGGCGCGACACCGCAAAGTTGACGCCACCGCGCCCCCCGCACCCCGCTTCGTCCGGCTCACACGCTGCCGCAGCGCGGCCCCGGGACACACGGGCGGCCGGGACCCGCGCGGGCGCCCAGTGGCCCCGGGAACGCCGCAGGGCGGCTCTCCCGGGGGGAGAGCCGCCCTGCGGGGCGTGCGGTGACCGTGGCCGTTACTGGTTGTACGGGCCGTAGTCGTAGTCCTCCAGCGGGACCGCCTGGCCGGAGCCGGTGCCGAAGGGCGAGTAGTCGATGTCGTCGTAGCCGACGGTCGAGTACATCGCGGCCTTCGCCTCCTCGGTGGGCTCCACCCGGATGTTGCGGTAGCGGGACAGGCCCGTACCGGCCGGGATCAGCTTGCCGATGATCACGTTCTCCTTGAGGCCGATCAGGGAGTCCGACTTGGCGTTGATCGCCGCGTCGGTCAGCACCCGGGTCGTCTCCTGGAACGACGCCGCCGACAGCCACGACTCGGTGGCCAGCGACGCCTTCGTGATGCCCATGAGCTGCGGCCGGCCGGAGGCGGGCTGGCCGCCCTCGGCCACCACGCGCCGGTTCTCCTGCTCGAACTTCGAGCGCTCGACCAGCTCGCCCGGCAGCAGCTCCGCGTCGCCGGACTCGATGATCGTCACCCGGCGCAGCATCTGCCGGATGATGATCTCGATGTGCTTGTCGTGGATGGACACGCCCTGGCTGTTGTAGACCTTCTGCACCTCGCCGACCAGGTGGACCTGCACGGCCCGCTGGCCCAGGATGCGCAGCACGTCGTGGGGGTTCTCCGTACCGACGGTCAGCTTCTGGCCGACCTCGACGTGGTCGCCCTCGCCGGCGGTGAGACGGGCGCGCTTGGACACGCCGTACGCGACCTCCTCGGAACCGTCGTCGGGGGTGACGACGACCTTCTTGGTCTTCTCCGTCTCCTCGATCCGCACCCGGCCCGCGGCCTCCGAGATCGGCGCCACGCCCTTGGGCGTACGGGCCTCGAAGAGCTCGACGACACGCGGCAGACCCTGGGTGATGTCCTCACCCGCCACACCGCCGGTGTGGAAGGTGCGCATCGTGAGCTGGGTGCCGGGCTCGCCGATGGACTGGGCGGCGATGATGCCCACGGCCTCGCCGATGTCCACCAGCTTGCCAGTGGCCAGCGAACGGCCGTAGCACATGGCGCAGGTGCCGACGGCGGACTCGCAGGTGAGCACCGAGCGGGTCTTGACCGTCGCCACGCCGTGCCGGATCAGCTCGTCGATGAGCACGTCGCCCAGGTCGGTGCCGGCCGGGGCCAGCACCTTGCCGTCGACGACGATGTCCTCGGCGAGGCAGCGCGCGTACACCGAGGTCTCGGCGTCCTCGGCCTTGCGCAGCACGCCGTCGGCGCCGACCGACGCGATCTCCAGCTTGAGGCCGCGGTCGGTGCCGCAGTCCTCCTCGCGGATGATCACGTCCTGCGAGACGTCCACCAGACGACGGGTCAGGTAACCCGAGTCGGCGGTGCGCAGCGCGGTGTCGGCGAGACCCTTGCGGGCGCCGTGCGTGGAGATGAAGTACTCCAGCACGGACAGGCCCTCGCGGAACGAGGACTTGATCGGCCGCGGGATGGTCTCGTTCTTGGCGTTGGACACCAGGCCGCGCATACCCGCGATCTGGCGCATCTGCATCATGTTTCCGCGCGCACCCGAGTTGACCATCATGAAGATCGGGTTGGTCTTCGGGAAGTTCTCGTTCATGGCCTCGGCGACCTCGTTGGTCGCCTTGGTCCAGATCGCGATGAGTTCCTGGGTGCGCTCGTCCTTGGTGATCAGGCCGCGCTCGTACTGCTTCTGGACCTTCTCGTCCTGGGCCTCGTACCCGGCGATGATCTCCTTCTTCGCCTCCGGCACGACCACGTCCGAGATGGCGATGGTGACGCCGGAGTGGGTGGCCCAGTAGAAGCCCGAGGACTTCAGGTTGTCCAGGGTCTGCGCGACGAGGACCTTCGGGTAGCGCTCGGCGAGGTCGTTGACGATCTCGGAGAGCTGCTTCTTGCCGACGGTGTAGTGGATGAACGGGTAGTCCTCGGGCAGCAGCTCGTTGAAGAGCGCGCGGCCCAGGGTGGTGCGGAGCCGGAACGGGTCGCCCGGCTGCCAGTCCGAGTCGGCCGCGGCGCCTCCCCCGACGCCGTCGTCCGCTTCGGCCACCGGCGGCGTCCAGCCGCGCGGCGGCACGGAGCCGACGGGGAACCGGATGTCGACGTTCGCCTGGAGCGACAGCTCGCCGGCGTCGAAGGCCATGATCGCCTCGGCGACCGACGCGAACGAGCGGTCCTCGCCCTTCTTCTCACCCTCGATCTCGTCGGTGGTGAGGAAGAACAGCCCGAGCACCATGTCCTGGGTGGGCATGGTGACGGGGCGGCCGTCGGCCGGCTTGAGGATGTTGTTCGAGGACAGCATGAGGATGCGGGCCTCGGCCTGGGCCTCCGCGGAGAGCGGCAGGTGCACGGCCATCTGGTCGCCGTCGAAGTCCGCGTTGAACGCGGTGCAGACGAGCGGGTGGATCTGGATGGCCTTGCCCTCGACGAGCTGCGGCTCGAATGCCTGGATGCCGAGGCGGTGCAGCGTCGGCGCCCGGTTCAGCAGCACCGGGTGCTCGGCGATGACCTCTTCCAGCACGTCGTACACGACCGTGCGGCCGCGCTCGACCATGCGCTTGGCGCTCTTGATGTTCTGCGCGTGGTTGAGATCCACCAGGCGCTTCATCACGAACGGCTTGAAGAGCTCCAGCGCCATGGCCTTGGGCAGGCCGCACTGGTGGAGCTTGAGCTGCGGGCCGACGACGATGACGGAACGGGCCGAGTAGTCGACGCGCTTGCCGAGCAGGTTCTGCCGGAAGCGGCCCTGCTTGCCCTTGAGCATGTCGGACAGCGACTTGAGCGGGCGGTTGCCGGGCCCGGTCACCGGCCGGCCGCGGCGGCCGTTGTCGAACAGCGCGTCGACGGCCTCCTGCAGCATGCGCTTCTCGTTGTTGACGATGATCTCGGGCGCGCCGAGGTCGAGCAGCCGCTTCAGCCGGTTGTTGCGGTTGATGACGCGGCGGTACAGGTCGTTCAGGTCGGAGGTCGCGAAGCGGCCACCGTCGAGCTGCACCATCGGACGCAGGTCCGGCGGAATCACCGGGACGCAGTCCAGCACCATGCCGTTGGGGCTGTTGCGGGTGTGCTGGAACGCGGAGACGACCTTCAGCCGCTTCAGGGCACGGGTCTTCTTCTGGCCCTTGCCGGTACGGATGATCTCGCGGAGCTTCTCCGCCTCCTCGTCCAGGTCGAAGGACTCCAGGCGCTTCTGGAGCGCCGCGGCGCCCATGCCGCCCTGGAAGTACGTGCCGAAGCGGTCGCGCAGCTCGCGGTAGAGCAGCTCGTCGCCCTCCAGGTCCTGGACCTTGAGGTTCTTGAAGCGGTTCCACACCTCGTCCAGGCGGTCCAGCTCGCGCTGGGCCCGGTCGCGGAGCTGCTTCATCTCGCGCTCGCCGCCCTCGCGCACCTTGCGGCGCACGTCGGCCTTGGCGCCTTCGGCCTCCAGCTCGGCCAGGTCGGCTTCCTGCTTCTTGGCGCGGGCCTCCAGGTCGCCGTCGCGGCGCTGCTCGATCTGCTGGCGCTCGACGGAGATCTGGGCCTCCAGCGACGACAGGTCGCGCTGGCGGCGCTCGTCGTCCACCCACGTGATCATGTAGGCGGCGAAGTAGATGACCTTCTCCAGGTCCTTCGGCGCCAGGTCGAGCAGGTAGCCGAGGCGCGACGGGACGCCCTTGAAGTACCAGATGTGCGTGACGGGCGCGGCCAGCTCGATGTGGCCCATCCGCTCACGGCGCACCTTGGCGCGGGTCACCTCGACGCCGCAGCGCTCACAGATGATGCCCTTGAAGCGGACGCGCTTGTACTTGCCGCAGTAGCACTCCCAGTCCCGGGTGGGGCCGAAGATCTTCTCGCAGAAGAGGCCGTCCTTCTCGGGCTTGAGGGTGCGGTAGTTGATGGTCTCGGGCTTCTTGACCTCGCCGTGGGACCAGGTCCGGATGTCGTCCGCGGTCGCCAGGCCGATCCGCAGCTCGTCGAAGAAGTTGACGTCGAGCACTCTCGTCAATCCCTCTCAGGGTCGTGTGTCAATGGTCTGATCGCGGGTCGCGGGGAGGGGGTGCCTCCTCCCGGGCCCGCTAGGGCCGAGGGGGTGGCGGGAGCTTCGAGGGAAGCCCCCGCCGGACCCGTCAGACCTCTTCGACGCTGCTCGGCTCGCGCCGGGACAGGTCGATGCCAAGCTCTTCGGCGGCACGGAAGACGTCCTCGTCCGTGTCGCGCATCTCGATGGACATGCCGTCGGAGGAGAGCACCTCCACGTTCAGGCACAGGGACTGCATCTCCTTGATGAGCACCTTGAAGGACTCGGGGATGCCCGGCTCGGGGATGTTCTCGCCCTTGACGATGGCCTCGTAGACCTTCACGCGGCCGGTCACGTCGTCCGACTTGATGGTGAGCAGTTCCTGCAGTGCGTAGGCGGCGCCGTACGCCTCCAGGGCCCACACCTCCATCTCGCCGAACCGCTGGCCGCCGAACTGCGCCTTACCGCCCAGCGGCTGCTGGGTGATCATCGAGTACGGGCCGGTGGACCGGGCGTGGAGCTTGTCGTCCACGAGGTGGTGCAGCTTGAGGATGTACATGTAGCCGACGGAGATCGGCTCCGGGAACGGCTCGCCGGAGCGGCCGTCGAAGAGCTGCGCCTTGCCGGACGGCTGCACCATGCGGTCGCCGTCGCGGTTGGGCAGCGTGTTCTGGATGAGGCCGGCCAGCTCGTCCTCACGGGCGCCGTCGAAGACCGGCGTCGCCACGTTCGTACCGGATGCGACCTGGTCGGCGCCGATGCCCTGCAGGCGCTCGGCCCACTCCTCCTTGATGCCGGAGACGTCCCAGCCCTGGGCGGCGAGCCAGCCCAGGTGGATCTCCAGCACCTGACCCGGGTTCATCCGGGAGGGCACGCCGAGCGGGTTGAGGATGATGTCGACCGGGTGGCCGTCCTCCATGAACGGCATGTCCTCGATCGGCAGGATCTTGGCGATGACGCCCTTGTTGCCGTGCCGGCCGGCGAGCTTGTCGCCGTCGGTGATCTTGCGCTTCTGGGCGACGTAGACCCGGACGAGCTGGTTCACGCCGGGCGGCAGTTCGTCGCCCTCCTCGCGGTCGAAGACGCGGACGCCGATGACGCGGCCGGTCTCGCCGTGCGGGACCTTCAGGGACGTGTCACGGACCTCGCGGGCCTTCTCGCCGAAGATCGCGCGCAGCAGCCGCTCCTCCGGGGTCAGCTCCGTCTCGCCCTTGGGCGTGACCTTGCCGACCAGGATGTCGCCGGCGACGACCTCGGCGCCGATGCGGATGATGCCGCGCTCGTCGAGGTCGGCCAGGACCTCCTCGGAGACGTTCGGGATGTCCCGGGTGATCTCCTCGGGGCCCAGCTTGGTGTCGCGGGCGTCGACCTCGTGCTCCTCGATGTGGATCGAGGACAGGACGTCGTCCTGCACGAGGCGCTGGCTGAGGATGATGGCGTCCTCGTAGTTGTGGCCCTCCCACGGCATGAACGCCACCAGGAGGTTCTTGCCGAGCGCCATCTCGCCCTCGTCGGTCGAGGGGCCGTCGGCGAGCACCTGGCCCTCGATGACGCGGGAGCCCTCGTCCACGAGCACCTTCTGGTTGAAGGAGGTGCCCTGGTTGGAGCGGTGGAACTTGTTGACGCGGTACGTGGTGTACGTGCCGTCGTCGTTGGCGACGGTGACGTAGTCCGCGGAGACCTCCTGGACCACGCCGTCCTTGTCGGCCTTGATGACGTCGCCGGCGTCGACCGCGCAGCGGTACTCCATGCCGGTGCCGACGAGCGGGGCCTCGGCCCGGATCAGCGGCACGGCCTGGCGCATCATGTTGGAGCCCATGAGCGCGCGGTTGGCGTCGTCGTGCTCCAGGAAGGGGATCATCGCGGTCGCGACCGACACCATCTGGCGCGGCGAGACGTCCATGTAGTCGACGTCGTCGCCGGGGATGTAGTCGACCTCACCGCCGCGGCGGCGGACCAGGACCCGGTTCTCGGCGAAGTGCAGGTCGTTCGTGAGCGGCGCGTTGGCCTGCGCGATGACGAAGCGGTCCTCCTCGTCGGCCGTCAGGTAGTCCACGTCGTCGGTGACGACGCCGCCGACGACCTTGCGGTACGGGGTCTCGATGAAGCCGAAGGCGTTGACCCGGCCGTACGAGGCGAGCGAGCCGATGAGGCCGATGTTCGGGCCTTCCGGCGTCTCGATCGGACACATGCGGCCGTAGTGCGACGGGTGCACGTCACGGACCTCGAAGCCGGCCCGCTCACGGGAGAGACCGCCGGGGCCCAGCGCGTTGAGCCGGCGCTTGTGGGTGAGCCCGGACAGCGGGTTCGTCTGGTCCATGAACTGCGAGAGCTGGCTGGTGCCGAAGAACTCCTTGATGGAGGCGACGACCGGCCGAATGTTGATCAGGGTCTGCGGCGTGATCGCCTCGACGTCCTGGGTCGTCATGCGCTCGCGCACGACGCGCTCCATACGGGCGAGGCCCGTACGCACCTGGTTCTGGATCAGCTCGCCGACGTTGCGGATGCGGCGGTTGCCGAAGTGGTCGATGTCGTCGGTCTCGACGACCACGGACTGGCCGTTGTCCCCGACGGTCTCGACCTCACCGGCGTGCAGCTTCACCAGGTACTTGATCGAGGCGATGATGTCCTCGACCGTCAGCGTGCCGGCGTCGAGCGGCGCGGCGGCGCCCAGCTTCTTGTTGATCTTGTAGCGGCCGACCTTGGCGAGGTCGTAGCGCTTGGGGTTGAAGTACAGGTTCTCCAGCAGCGTCTGCGCGGCCTCCTTGGTCGGCGGCTCGCCCGGACGCAGCTTGCGGTAGATGTCGAGCAGCGCGTCGTCCTGGCCCTGGGTGTGGTCCTTCTCCAGGGTGGCGCGCATGGACTCGTACTCGCCGAACTCCTCGAGGATCTGCTCGTTCGTCCAGCCGAGGGCCTTGAGCAGCACGGTGATCGACTGCTTGCGCTTGCGGTCGATGCGGACACCGACCATGTCGCGCTTGTCGATCTCCATCTCCAGCCAGGCGCCCCGGGAGGGGATGACCTTGACGGAGAAGATGTCCTTGTCGGAGGTCTTGTCGATGGAGGAGTCGAAGTAGACGCCCGGGGACCGGACGAGCTGCGAGACCACGACACGCTCGGTGCCGTTGATCACGAAGGTGCCCTTGTCCGTCATGAGCGGGAAGTCGCCCATGAAGACCGTCTGGGACTTGATCTCCCCGGTCTCGTTGTTGGTGAACTCGGCGGTGACGAAGAGCGGCGCGGCGTAGGTGAAGTCGCGCTCCTTGCACTCGTCGATGGAGTTCTTCGGGGGCTCGAAGCGGTGGTCGCGGAAGGTCAGCGACATCGACCCGGAGAAGTCCTCGATCGGGGAGATCTCCTCGAAGATCTCCTCGAGGCCGGACTTGGTGGGGACGTCCTGTCCATGATCCAGGGCCTCCTCGACACGAGCCTTCCAGGCGTCGTTGCCGAGGAGCCAGTCGAAGCTCTCGGTCTGGAGCGCAAGAAGGTTCGGAACCTCGAGGGGTTCCTTGATCTTCGCGAAAGAGATGCGCAGCGGGGCGGTGCTGGCGCCGTTGTTCGTACTAGCGGTCGAGGCGGTGCGCGAGGCGGCCAAGAGGGGTCCTTCCGAGGGCTCGGACTCACTACGCGCGTACCGGTCCCAAAACCCACACGGGGAGGAGAACGCCCAGGTCAAAGCGTGTCTCTCAAGATCGTACGAGCTCTGGACAGACCCCTGGTGACGGGCAGGGGCAGTTAACAGGCAGCGCAAAGGGTCAGTGTAGCGACTCGCCACACTGATGTCCAGCGGAGGCTGGAGACCAGCAAATCTTCGATCTCTCCCTGCCTGAGGAGCACCCGCCTCGCGTGGGGCCTCCCCTGAAGTTATGCCGAATACCGGATGCCTTCGCGCTTGAAGCCATTCCCACTCAGTCGCCGATCCATGCCTCGGAGTACGGACCGATGTGACGACCTGAGATGTGACGACCTGAGAATCGCGCGCCGCTGGCCGTTCGTCAAGGCCCCCCTGCCCCAGGGAGATCATGTCGGCCGCCCCGGCCGGTGAAGATCACCATACCCGCCGGTGCCCGCGGGGCAAGCGCTCCGGCCGGGGCCCCGGCAACGCAGCGAGGGCGACCACCCGGTTGGGTGATCGCCCTCGATTGCGGCAACGGGGCCGTCAGCCCCGGCGGTCCCGGCTCACAGCGCCCCGACCGGCCGGGACGAGGCTCACTTGACCTCGACGGAGGCGCCGGCGCCCTCGAGGGACTCCTTGGCCTTGTCCGCGGCCTCCTTGTTGACCTTCTCCAGAACCGGCTTCGGCGTGCCGTCGACCAGCTCCTTGGCCTCCTTCAGGCCGAGCGAGGTCAGCTCGCGCACGACCTTGATGACCTGGATCTTCTTCTCGCCGGCGCCGAGCAGGACGACGTCGAACTCGTCCTGCTCCGGGGCGGCCTCGGCGGCGGCGGCGCCACCGCCCGGGGCGGCGACGACGGCGGCCGGCGCGGCGGCCTCGACGTCGAACTTCTCCTCGAACTTCTTGACGAAGTCGGAGAGCTCGAGGAGGGTCATCTCCTCGAACTGCGCGAGCAGGTCTTCCTGGCTGAGCTTCGCCATGGTGGCGGTCCTTCCACTAAGTCGGCTGGTGCCGGTTGTGCTGATGCATCGGTACGGCGGGCGTTCGCGGTGCCCGCTGAGCCACGAGGAGCGCTTCCGCTACTCCGCGGCGTCGGCGGGAGCCGGCGTACCGGCACCGCCCTGCTCGACCTTGTCGCGCAGCGCGTCCGCGGTGCGGACGAACTTCGTGAGCGGGGCCTGGAAGGTCGCCGCGGCCTTCGCCATGGACGCCTTCATGCCGCCGGCCAGCTTGGCGAGCAGCACCTCACGGGACTCGAGGTCCGCGAGCTTGTTGATCTCGTCGGCGGTGAGAGCCTTGCCGTCGAGTACACCGCCCTTGATGACGAGAGCGGGGTTGTCCTTGGCGAAGTTACGCAGCCCCTTGGCCGCCTCGACCGGGTCACCGGTCACGAAGGCGACAGCGGTCGAGCCCTGGAGGTGCTCGTCGAGCTGGTCGAGCCCGGCCTCCTTCGCCGCGATCTTGGTCAGCGTGTTCTTCACCACTCGGTACTGCGCGTTCTCGCCGAGAGAACGGCGCAGATCCTTAAGCTGCGCCACGCTCAGTCCGGTGTACGCGGTTACGACGGCCGCGTTGGAGCCGCGGAGCTTGTCCGCGATCTCCTTGACGGCCTCGACCTTGTCCGGCGTCGCCATGAGCCTCAGCCTCCTTCCGGGTGATGGGACCGCCCTCCGGATGCACGAGGCCCTCGCACACGGCAAACGCCCCGGCGCAGGCGCTCGGGGCGTGACTCGACCGCACGGGCCCGGGGCCCGGCGGGAGGTCTTCCTCGTTCACCTGCGCGGGCCGTCCGCGGCGTACGCGGAGCCTTCGGCCACCGCACTCCCCTGCGGGCGTACGGCGGCGGCCAGCGGTCTTTGGCTACAAGCGGGAATCGTACGGCAGCGGCCGTCCCGCGGGCAAATCGCCCCCCGGGACGGCCGGTCCGTACGCGACGTGGTCTCCTGCGCTACGCGCCGCTCCCCGCGTCCGCTTCCTTCATCATGGCGTCCATGTCCGCGGTCTCGGCGGCCGGCGGGGCCTCCACCGTGACGGGCTCGTTGTAGCTCAGGAAGGTCATGGTGGTGTCCAGCGGGCCCTCCTTCGTCTCGGCCTGCATGCGGAACTGCTTGGTGTGGTCCTGGCCGTCGATCCACATGTCCATGGTGAACTCGTCGAAGCCCTGCTCCGCCATCTCGTCGATCTGCTCCTGGCGGTCCTTCCTGGTCTTCGCGTCCTTGCCCTTGAGGTCCGCGCGGAGGTCGTCGAGGGTGATCGTGCCGGTGTAGCGGGTGGTCCGGACCCCCTCGATCTTCTCCTCGCCGACCCTCTCCAGGTCCTCGGCCGCGTTCATCATCTGGGCTTCCTCGGCGGGGTTGTCGTCCGCCTGCTTCAGCTCCAGCAGCGGGTTCTCGCCGCCGCCCGACCCGCCGTCCGACATGCCGATCTTCAGCCAGGTCTTGCCGTCCAGCTCGGCGGCGGCCTCGGGGCCGGCATTCATGTACATCGCGTCGTCGACGAGACGTATCTCCACCTCGCCGCTCTCGTCGGCGGTCGCCCCGTCCACCGTCATCTTCATCTGCATGGCCGGCGGGTCCATGCTGATGGCCCCGGTGCCCTCCATCGCGCCCTCACCGGGCACCTCGCCCGCCATCCGGTATTCGAGGGAGGTGAAGTCCTCCGCCTTCTCCGTGGCCTTGCGGACGGCGGCTGCGGGCGTGACGTCGACCGGCTGGGCGGCGTTCCCGCCCTTCCTGCCGCCCGCCTTGCCGTCTCCGTCGTCGTCGCCGCAGGCGGTGAAGGCGGTCAGGGCGAGGGCGGCCGCGCCGAGCGCGGCTCCGCCCCGTACGAAGGTCGAGCGCATGGTGATCCTTTCCCTCCGGGTACGCGTGTCCCGGGACATGGAGGGGAACACGCTATCGGATACGGGAAACCGCCCGTCTGTTACTGGATCTCGGTGAAGTCGATGCTCTCCGCCGCGGACGGCTCCTCGACGTTCACGTCGACGCCGTAGTCCGAGTAGTAGACGGTGGTGCTGAACTCGCCGCCCGTCATCTTCCCGGACTCCTCGCGCTTGATCATGAGGTCGTTCTCGTCCACCCAGATGTCGACGGTCTGCGTGGTGACGCCGGATGCCTCAAGCTGGTCCTCCAGGTCGGAAAGCTGCTGCTCGCTCAGCGTCTTGGAGGACGCGCGCGCCAGGTCGGAGACGTCCACGGTGCCGGAGTAGTGCGTGGTCTGGACGCCGCGCACCTCCTCCTCGCCGACCTCCTCGACGTCCTCGGAGGCCAGCAGGAGCTTCACGGCCTGCCCCGGGGTGCTGTTCTGCATCTGGTCCTTCATGTAGTCCCCGGACGGGCCCATGAACTCCGACAGGTCGTCGTAGTCGTAGCGGATCCACTTCTTGTCCGGGTACTGGGTCTGGAACGCGCCCTCGACGCCCGCGTAGTAGGCGTCCGGCAGGTAGCGGGCGTCCAGCGTGCCGTCGTCGTCCATCATCTGGATCGAGGAGGCCATCTGGCCGTCGGTGTACTTGACGGTGGCGGTGCCTATCGCGCCGTCGGCCCAGTCGAGTTCGCCCTCGTTCTCCGTGGTCATCGCCTCGCCCATGACCATGGTGCTCTCGAACTTCGACGACTCCGCGCCCGAGGTCTTCTCGTCGATCGCCTTCAGTGCCGCCTGGGCGCCCCGTATGGTCCCGCTGCCGCCGTTGCCGCCGCCGTCGCCGCCCCCGTTGCCGGAACCGCCGTCACCGCCGCCCGAGTCGGACCCGCAGGCCGCCGCGAATGCGAGCAGCAGCGCCGCCCCCAGAGAGACACTTGCGCGCTTCACGGTCGTGTGCATGGGAATCCCCGCCCCCTCGTGGTGATCGTTCTCGTACGGGCAGGTGTTCTGCCCGTACGGGCCAGTGAACACCAGAAACGGGCCGGACCCGGTGCCCCATGGGCGTTCCGGGTCCGACCCGTTGCAGGGCCGTGACAGATGATGCGCGGTTGTCGAACGGGCGGCGCCCGTCAGACCGCGGGCTCCTCCGACAGCAGGTTGCGCACCCGCGCGGGGTCCACCGGGATGCCGGGGCCCATCGTCGTGGTGATCGTGGCCTTCTTGATGTAACGGCCCTTGGCGGCCGACGGCTTGAGCCGCAGCACCTCCTCCAGCGCCGCACCGTAGTTCTCCACCAGCTTCTGCTCGTCGAACGAGGTCTTGCCGATGATGAAGTGCAGGTTGGAGTGCTTGTCGGTGCGGAACTCGATCTTGCCGCCCTTGATCTCGGTGACGGCCTTCGCCACGTCGGGCGTGACCGTGCCGGTCTTCGGGTTCGGCATCAGACCGCGCGGGCCGAGGAACCGGCCGAGGCGGCCGACCTTGCCCATGAGGTCCGGGGTGGCGACGACCGCGTCGAAGTCGAGGCGGCCCTTCTGCACCTCCTCGATGAGCTCGTCGGCGCCGACGATGTCGGCGCCCGCGGCCTCCGCGGCCGCTGCACGGTCACCGGTCGCGAAGACCAGGACCCGGGCGGTCTTGCCGGTGCCGTGCGGGAGGTTCACGGTGCCGCGGACCATCTGGTCGGCCTTGCGCGGGTCGATGCCCAGCCGCATGGCGACCTCGACGGTGCCGTCGAACTTCGTCGTGGACGTCTCCTTGGCGAGGCGGACGGCCTCAAGGGGTGCGTACTGCCGCGTGCGGTCGACCTTGGCGTCGCCGCTGCGGAGTGCCTTGCTGCGCTTCACTGCTGCTCCTGATGTGTCGGTACGGAGTCGTGGTCCGGGCCGGCGCACGGCCCTGCCACAGGGTGCTGCGGGTGACGCGGGGCGCTCAGCCCTCGACCGTGACGCCCATGGACCGGGCGGTGCCGGCGATGATCTTCTCGGCGGCGTCCAGGTCGTTGGCGTTGAGGTCGGCCATCTTGGTGGTGGCGATCTCGCGGACCTGGTCGCGGGTGATCTTCGCGACCTTGGTCTTGTGCGGCTCGCCGGAGCCCTTCTCGACGCCCGCGGCCTTGAGGATCATCTTCGCGGCCGGCGGCGTCTTGGTGATGAAGGTGAACGAGCGGTCCTCGTAGACCGTGATCTCCACCGGGATGACCCAGCCGCGCTGCGACTCGGTCGCGGCGTTGTACGCCTTGCAGAACTCCATGATGTTCACGCCGTGCTGGCCCAGCGCGGGGCCGACCGGCGGGGCCGGGTTCGCGGCACCGGCCTGGATCTGGAGCTTGATCAGCCCCGTGACCTTCTTCTTCTTGGGAGGCATGTCTCTCCGGGTCCTTGAATGAGAGGTTTTGCGCCTCGATCCGGTGATTTGCCGATCGCCCGGACGGAGGCATACCGCACCACGATAGCCGTCTCGGGTACGGGTCCTGAAACCGAGCAGGTCAGAGCGGCTGTGCAGCCGTCTGACCTGGTCGGAAGCGTGGCGGGCGGGGTGCCCTCAGTCGTTCTTCTGGATCTGGTCGAAGCTCAGCTCGACCGGGGTCTCCCGGCCGAAGATCTCCACCAGGCCCTTGACCTTCTTCGAGTCGGCGTTGATCTCGTTGATCGTCGCCTGGAGCGTCGCGAACGGGCCGTCGGTGACGGTGACCGAGTCGCCCACGGCGAAGTCGAGCACCTGCACCTCGACCTTGCGGGACGGCGCCGGCTTGCCCTCGGCCTCCGCGGCCTCGCGGGCGGCCTTCTCCTCGGCCTCCGGGGCGAGCATGCGGACGATCTCGTCGAGGGTCAGCGGGTACGGGTCGTAGGCGTTGCCGACGAAGCCGGTGACGCCCGGGGTGTTGCGCACGACGCCCCACGACTCGTTCGTCAGGTCCATCCGCACCAGGACGTAGCCCGGGAGCTTGTTCTGGCGGACGTTCCTGCGCTCGCCGTTCTTGATCTGGACGACCTCTTCCTCGGGCACCTCGGCCTGGTAGATGAAGTCCTCGACGTTCAGGGAGACGGCTCGCTGCTCGAGGTTGGCCTTGACCCGCTTCTCGTAGCCCGCGTAGGTGTGGATCACGTACCACTCGCCGGGCAGGCCGCGCAGGTCCTGGCGCAGCGCCTCGACGGGGTCGACGGCCTCCTCGGCCGGCTCGGCGGCTTCGTCGGTCTCGTCGGGCTTCTCGTCCGCGTCCGCGGCGGTCTCGTCGCCGGCCGTCTCGTCGCCGGCCTCGGCCTCGTCCGCCTCGCCGGCCGCGCTCTCGGCGCCGTCCTCGGCCTGCTCGGTGGCGGCCTCGGCTTCCTCGGCGTCTTCGCGTCCGGCCGCCACCGCCGCCGTCTCGGCCGCCTCCACCTGCTCGGCAGGCTCAGCCTGCGCAGCGCCGGCGACCTCGTCGGTCGCGACTGCGTCGTTCAGGTTCGGGTCAGACACGGTAGCTGCTTCTTCCTGGCTCAAAAGGGGATGTGCACATGCAGTCGCCTACCTTACGTACCTTACGGGGCGGCGTACGCGAATCGGTCAGCCGAAGACGTACTGCATGAGTTCGGTGAACCCGAAGTCGATCACCGTCACGATGCCGATCATGACCACCACGAAGATGATCACGACGGTCGTGTACGTCGTGAGCTGGTTCCGCGTCGGCCAGACGACCTTGCGCAGCTCCGCGACGATCTGGCGGTAGAAGAGCGCCAGGCGGGCGAACGGGCCCTTCCGGCCGCGCTTGCCGCCGCGGCGAGCGGGTCGCGCGTCGCCTTCGGGGCGGTCAGGCGTCGCGGTGGAGGCTTCCGTCACTCGTCCCTCACCTGGATCCCGGTTCGTTGACCTGCCGCGCCCGGTGGTGCAGCACGGCGGGGCTGCTGTGAACTGCGTACGCACCCCCTGAAGGGGATGCGCGTAGCAGGGCCGGAGGGACTTGAACCCCCAACCGCTGGTTTTGGAGACCAGTGCTCTACCAATTGAGCTACGACCCTTTGTGTCATCCCAACCTAACGCATTCCTGCAGGGGCTTCACGAGCGCGTGCAAGATCTGCACCAGGGCTGGCACGGTGGTTGAGTGTACGGGTTTCACGCCCCGCCGTCGAACGAGTACGCCGCGCGCCCCGCGTACGAGCCGTGCAACCCACGTGCCCGGCCCCCCGCCCGTCTGGAACGATGGGCGTCATGACCGCTGCAAACACCGCGTCCCAGTCCCCGACCGAACGACGGGTGTCGGCCCGCGTCGGCGCCATCTCCGAGTCCGCGACGCTCGCCGTGGACGCCAAGGCCAAGGCCCTGAAGGCGGCCGGCCGGCCGGTGATCGGCTTCGGCGCAGGCGAACCCGACTTCCCGACGCCCGACTACATCGTCGAGGCCGCGATCGCAGCGTGCACCAACCCGACGTACCACCGCTACACGCCCGCAGGCGGGCTCCCCGAGCTGAAGGCCGCCATCGCCGCGAAGACCGCGCGCGACTCGGGGTACGAGGTGGAGCCGGCCCAGGTGCTCGTCACCAACGGCGGGAAGCAGGCGATCTACGAGTCGTTCGCCGCCCTGCTCGACCCGGGCGACGAGGTCATCGTCCCGACCCCGTACTGGACCACCTACCCCGAGTCGATCCGGCTGGCCGGCGGCGTGCCCGTCGACGTGGTGGCCGACGAGACCACGGGCTACCGGGTCTCCGTCGAGCAGCTCGAAGCCGCGCGCACGCCGCGCACGAAGGTGCTGCTCTTCGTCTCCCCGTCCAACCCGACCGGCGCGGTCTACGCCCGCGAGCAGGTCGAGGCGATCGGCCGCTGGGCCGCGGAGCACGGGCTGTGGGTGCTGACCGACGAGATCTACGAGCACCTGGTGTACGGGACCGCCGAGTTCCACTCGCTGCCGGTGGTGGTGCCGGAGCTGCGCGACAAGTGCGTCGTCGTCAACGGCGTGGCCAAGACGTACGCGATGACCGGCTGGCGGGTCGGCTGGGCCATCGGCCCGAAGGACGTGATCAAGGCCGCGGCGAACCTGCAGTCGCACGCCACGTCCAACGTCTCCAACGTCGCCCAGGCCGCCGCGCTGGCGGCCGTCTCCGGCGACCTGGACGCGGTGGCGAAGATGCGCGAGGCGTTCGACCGGCGGCGCAGGACGATCGTGCGGATGCTGAACGAGATCGAGGGTGTGGAGTGCCCCGAGCCGGAGGGCGCGTTCTACGCGTACCCGTCGGTGAAGGGGCTGCTCGGCAAGGAGATCCGCGGCCGGCGGCCGGCGAACTCGGTGGAGCTGGCCGAGGTGATCCTGGAGGAGGCCGAGGTCGCGGTGGTCCCGGGTGAGGCGTTCGGGACGCCGGGGTACCTGCGGCTGTCGTACGCGCTGGGGGACGAGGACCTGGTCGAGGGCGTCTCGCGGATGCAGAAGCTGCTGGCGGAGGCGGAGTAGCAGGGCACGTGAGCAGGCGGGGCCTGCCCGGACAACCGTCCGGGCAAGCCCTCGTTCGTAGGTGCCGGTGTCGCGGCCCTCCGCGGATGCGGCAAGATCTCTCCATGGAGCACGACCACCGCGCCGCCGCACGAGACGTACGCCGCCTGCCGAAGGCACATCTCCACCTGCACTTCACCGGCTCCATGCGCTCCGCCACGCTCATCGAGCTGGCCGGGAAGTACGGCGTGCACCTGCCCGAGGCGCTGAGCAGCGGCGAGCCGCCCAAGCTGCGCGCGACCGACGAGCGCGGCTGGTTCCGCTTCCAGCGTCTGTACGACCTGGCCCGCTCCTGTCTGCGTACGCCCGAGGACATCCAGCGGCTGGTGCGCGAGGCCGCGGAAGAAGACCTCGCGGACGGCTCGGGGTGGCTGGAGATCCAGGTCGATCCCACCTCGTACGCGCCGCGCCTCGGCGGGCTGATCCCGGCGCTGGAGATCATCCTCGACGCGGTCGAGACCACGGCCAGGGAGACCGGCCTCGGGATGCGCGTGCTGGTCGCCGCGAACCGGATGAAGCACCCGCTGGACGCCCGTACCCTCGCCCGGCTCGCGGTGCGCTACGCGGACCGCGGCGTCGTCGGCTTCGGGCTCTCCAACGACGAGCGCCGCGGCTTCGCCCGCGACTTCGACCGCGCCTTCGCCATCGCCCGCGACGGCGGCCTGCTGGCCGCCCCGCACGGCGGCGAGCTGGCGGGCCCGGCGAGCGTCCGCGACTGCCTGGACGACCTGGACGCGCGCCGCATCGGGCACGGCATCCGCGCCGCCGAGGACCCGCGGCTGCTGTCGCGGCTCGCGGCGGCGGGGGTGACGTGCGAGGTGTGCCCGTCGTCGAACGTCGCCCTGGGGGTGTACGAGCGGCCGCAGGACGTGCCGCTGCGGACGCTGTGGGACGCGGGGGTGCCGATGGCGCTGGGGGCGGACGACCCGCTGCTCTTCGGCTCGCGGCTGGCGGCGCAGTACGAGCTGGCGCGTACACACCACGGGTTCACGGACGAGGAGCTGGCGGAGCTGGCGCGGCAGTCCGTACGGGCCTCGGTGGCGCCTGAGGACGTGCGGCGGGGGCTGCTGGCGCGGGTGGACGACTGGCTGTCGGGAGAGCCGGAGGCCGGCCGTCAGGCGGCGGGCGGGGCTGCCGGGGGTGCGGCTGCCGCGGACGGCGGGGCGAGTGCGGCCCAGAGCGTACGGGACAGAGCCGCGGCGAAGTCGTCCGCCGGCTGAACCGCCGCGGGCCCGCCGAAGGCCACGAAGAACGCCCGCTGGAAGCACGCGCCGATCAGCATCCCCGCCGCGGCCCGCGGGTCCGCGTCGGCGCGTATCCGGCCGCGCTCGCGCTCCCGGACCAGGTAGTCGGTGAGCGCGTCGCCCGCCTCGTACGGCCCCTTGCGCCCGACCGCGGCGAGCCCTTCGGCGAACCGCGTGAGCAGCCCCGGCTCGGCGAGCAGCGCGCCCACCATGGGCAGCATCTCCTCGTAGAAGTCCGCGGCCTTGCGGGCGACGGCCGTCAGGCGCTCCTCGACGCCGCGGGTGCCCGGTCCGTCGGCATCCTCGGTGTCCTCGGCGTCCTGGTCGTCGTCGGTCAGCTCGGTGAAGAGCGTGGTCAGGCGGGGCAGCCGCTCGATGAGGACGCGGAGGAAGATGTCCTCCTTGTTGACGAAGTGCTTGTAGAGCAGCGCCTCCGAGCAGCCCGCCTCGCGCGCGATCTCCTTGGTGGTCGCGTGCACGAACCCGGCGGTGCGGATGAGCCGCTCCGCGGCGTCGACGATGCGCTCCGGAGCCGGCCTTGACGGCGAGGTGGGCATTCACTCACCCTAACAGGGGGTGGGTGAGCACCCACTTACGGGAGGGACCATGAAGCTCACGGTCTTGGGCGCGTCCGGCGGGACCGGCCGGGAGGTCGTCCGGCAGGCCCTCGCCGCCGGGCATGAGGTGACGGCAGTGGTGCGCAAGGAGGCGCGGAGCCTGGCCGCGGTGGCGGGCGCGGACCCCGGGGGCGGCGCGGCATCGGGCGGGAAGGGCCGTGGCGCGGCGGACGGCCCGGGCCGGGGCGGACAGGGCGGCGGACGCGGGCGGCTGACGGTGATGACCGTCGAGGACCTGACGAACCCCGCGGCCCTCGGCCCCGTCGTCCGGGGCCGCGACGCGCTGCTGTTCTGCCCCGGGCTGCCGGGCGGCGGCCGGCCCACGGGCCGCCTCGGCGCCGCCGCGCACGCGCTGGTACGTGCCGCGCGGGCGGCGGGCGTACGGCGGCTGCTGGTCGTCAGCACGGCGCCGGTCGGGCCGCTGCCGCCGGACGAGGGGGTGCTGGGGCGGGCGGTGTCGCCGGTGCTGCGGACGCTCTTCAAGGACGTGTACGCGGAGGCCGCCGCGATGGAGTCGGAGCTGGCGCACAGCGGTCTCGACTGGACGGTGCTGCGGCCGGGCAAGCTGACGAACCGGCGCGGCAAGGGGCGCTACCGGCGCCGGGTCGGCGGCAACGTGCCCGGTACGGGGACGCTCGCGCGGGCGGACCTGGCGCGGGCGGTGCTCGACCTGATGGACGACCCCGCGGTGCGGGGGCGGACGGTGGGGCTCGGGTCGGCGCGGGGGTGAGGGCCCGTACGGCCGCCGCGGGCCGACGCGGAGCCGCCGGCCGCGGGCAGACGCCGGCCGTCGCTACAGGCTGACGCCGACCGTCACCGGCTCGTTGACCAGCGTGACGCCGAAGGCGTCCCGTACGCCGTCGCGCACCTCGCGGGCGAGCGCGAGCAGGTCTTCCGTCGTCGCCGAGCCGCGGTTGGTCAGGGCCAGGGTGTGCTTGCTGGAGATGCGGGCCGGGCCCGTCCCGTAGCCGCGGGTGAAGCCGGCGTGGTCGATGAGCCAGGCCGCGGACGTCTTCGTGCGCCCCTCCCCCGCCGGGAACGCGGGCGGGCGCGCGTCGGGGCCGAGGCGGTCGGCGACGCGGGCGAGGAAGGCGGCGTGCGCCCGCTCGTCGAGGATCGGGTTGGTGAAGAAGGAGCCCGCCGACCACGTGTCGTGGTCCTCCGGGTCGAGCACCATGCCCTTGCCCGCGCGCAGCTTCAGCACCGCGTCCCGCGCCTGGGCGGCCGGCACCCGCTCGCCGGGCGCGACGCCGAGCATGCGCGCCGTCTCCCCGTACCGGATGGGCGCGGAGAGGCCGCCCTCGTCGGCGAGCCGGAAGCGGACGCGCAGCACGACGAAGCGGTCGGGGTCGGCCTTGAAGCGGCTGTGCCGGTACGAGAAGCCGCAGTCTGCGCCGGAGACGGTGACGGTCTCGCCGGTGGTGCGGTCGTACGCGACGACCTCGGTGATCGTCTCCGCGACCTCCTGGCCGTACGCCCCGACGTTCTGGATCGGCGTCGCACCGGCCGAGCCGGGGATGCCGGCGAGGCATTCGACGCCGGCGAGCCCCGCGTCGACGGTGCGGGCGACGGCGTCGGACCAGTTCTCCCCCGCGGCCAGTTCGAGCGCGGTGCCGTCGAGGTCGAAGCCGGTGGTGGCGATGCGCAGCGCGGTGCCGGGGAAGCCGGCGTCGGAGACGACGAGGTTGCTGCCGCCGCCGACGACCAGCAGCGGCGTCCCGGCGGTGTCGGCCGCGCGCACGGCCTCGACCACCTCGGCGTCCGTCGTCGCGGTGACGAGCCGGGCGGCGGGGCCGCCGAGGCGGAGGGTGGTCAGCGGGGCGAGGGGGGCGTCGTGGCGTACCTGCACGAGGCCAAGGTTACGGGCCGGCGGTGACAGCGCGCGTAGGCGGTGCCGGGAGGCCGAGGGCGGGGAGCAGCTCGCGCTCCTCGTACGCGAAGTGGGCGTCGAGGCGGGCGGCGAGGGCGTGCAGCTCGGCGCGGACGGGGGCGGCGGCGGGAGCGGCAGCGGCTTGCGGCGCCGCGGCGGCCAGGTCGCGTACGCGCTCCAGCATCGCGGTGACGTCGCGGTGCTCCTCGCGGATGCGGGCGACGGCGGGGGCGAGGCGGGGGAACTGCCGCTCCATGGCGCCGAGTGCGCCGTCTTCCGCGCCGTGGTGCTCTTCGAGGGAGCCGCAGTAGGCGAGGCAGTGGCGGCGGAGGTCGCGGAGGGCAGGGTCCCGGGCGGTGTCCGCGGAGGCGCCTTCGGCGGCTGCCAGCACGCCCGCCAGCTCGCGGCGCAGCTCTTCGTGCGCCTTGAGCAGTTGTTCCCCGGCGGCCAGGCGGCGCTCCGGGTCTGCGAAGGGGTTGGGGTCGGGATCGGCGGCGGGGTCGGGGGCGGGGTGCAGGGCGACGACGGGGATGGTGCGGGCGGTGGCACGCTCGTACGCGGCGAAGGCGGGGTCGAGTCCGGCCTGCACCGCGTACATCCGGTCGCGCTCCGCTGCGGGCAGCGGGACCGCGTCGGCCTCGTACGCCGTCGTGCCGCCGGGGGCGTCGGCGTCGCGGATCTCGACGGTGACGCGGGGGTGGGCGAGGAGGTTGTGGTACCAGGCAGGGTGGTGGTCGGCGCCGCCGTTGGAGCCGAAGACGAGCAGGCGGGCGCCGTCGCGGAGGTAGACGACGGGGTTGGTGCGGCGGGTGCCGCTGCGGGCGCCGGTGGTGGTGAGCAGCACGAGGGGTGCGCCCTCGAACATGCCGCCGACGCGGCCGCCGTTCGCCCTGAACTCCTCGATGACCAGCCGGTTGAACTCCGCCGGGCTGGGCGGCTGCTGCTGCTCGGTCGTCACGGGGACCGCCTCTCGCGCTCACGGGTAGCATCACGCTCACGCCGTAGAAGATTTTGCTTTGAAAGCAAAGAAGCTTTGAGCATAAAGCTAAAGAAGGGAGAGCCGCGGTGTCAACCGCAGGGCCGGACGTCGACGACGCCATCCGTACACTGCTGCTGCTCATGCCGCGCATGGTCGGGCGCGCGAAACGGCTGCCGGTCCCCGCGGAGCTGCAGTCCCTCGCCCTCGCCCCGCGGCACCTCTCGCTCCTCGCCTACCTGCTCTTCGACGGCGAGTCGAGCGTCAACGAGCTTGCCGAGCGGCTGGAGGTGGCCCCGACGACCGTGAGCCTCATGGTCGGCGAGCTGAGCCGCAAGAACGTCCTGGAGCGGCGCGAGGACCCGGCGGACCGACGGCGGAAGCTGGTCAGCATCACGGCGGCGTGGCGCCCGGCGATCGACGGCTGGCTGGGACGGAGCGCGGAGGCGTGGCGGCTGGCGCTGGGGCCGCTCACGGCGGCCGAGCGGCGGACGTTCGTGGAGACGCTGACGGCGTACGAGCGGCACCTGGGCGGCGACCCGTCGTAGGGCCGGACGCCGGAGCGGTACGGGCTAGGCGCCCTAGCGTGGCGCCCGGTGGCGGCCGTGTCCTGCGGTCACGGCCCGCAGGGTGAAGAACAGCACCACCGCGAGGGCGACGGCGCCCAGGACCACCTTGGAGTACACGCCGACCAGGTCGCTGATCTCGTGCCAGCGCGAGCCCAGCCAGTAGCCGGCGAGCACGAACACCGTGTTCCACAGCGCGCTGCCCGCGGCCGTGAGGCCGAGGAAGACCGGCACCCGCATCCGTTCGACGCCCGCGGGCACCGATATGAGGCTGCGGAAGATCGGGATCATGCGGCCGAAGAAGACCGCCTTCGTGCCGTGCCGGAGGAACCACGCCTCCGTACGCTCGATGTCGCGCACCTTGAGCAGCGGCAGCTTCGCCGCCAGCGCGACGGTCCGCTCGCGGCCGAGGAGCGCGCCCACCCAGTACAGCGCGAGGGCGCCGACGACGGAGCCGATGGTGGTCCAGACGAGGACCGCCGCCAGGTTCAACCCGCCCTGGCTGGCCGTGAATCCGGCGAGCGGGAGGATGACCTCGCTGGGCAACGGCGGGAAGAGGTTCTCCAGCGCGATGGCCAGCCCGGCCCCCGGCGCCCCGAGGTCCTCCATGAGCCCGGCGGCCCACCCGGCGACGCCACCGCTGGGCGCCTCTCCCGCAGCGATTCCGATCACGGCGATGACGTTACGTGGCCGGTCCGACAACCGGAATCCGGGGTCCCACCCAGGCCCGTACGGAAAACCGCACCCGCCGGCTGTGCGGGACCACACCCCGGCGTTCGTGCGGAAAGCCGCAGTGCGCCCCTCCCCCGCCCGCCGTTAGCGTGACCGCATCATGCGTCCGATCCTGCTCCGCCGCCTGCGTACCGCGGCCGGAGTTCTCACCGGCGGCCTCACCGCCCTCGTCGAGCTGCCGCTGGCCGCCCTCTGCGGGCTGTGGCTCCTCGCCGCCTGGCCGTGGCAGGCCGCGGCCGGCGGCGCCCCGCGCGCGACACGCCTCCCGTACGCGGCCGCCGCCCGCCTGGCGACGGCCGAGCGCGCGCGCATGACGTACTTCTACGGCAGCGAACTCGCCCCGCCCCGCGCCACCCCCCGCGCGCTGCAGTACCTCGCGCTGCGCTGGGGCGTCGGTGCGCTCGGCGGCGCGGTGCTCCTGACGGCGCTGATCGGCGCGTTGTACGGATCGACGCTGTTGTGGATCTGGTTCGTCGCGCGGGACGCCAACCCCTTCGTCATGCTCGCCTCCGGCCTCGGCGGCCTGTTCCTCCTCTTCCTCTCCGTCCAGGGCGTGGAAAGCGTCGCCGCGCTCGACAACCACCTCGCCCACCGCTTCCTCGGTCCCAGCTCCGCCGACCTCCTCCAGCGCCGCATCGGCGAACTCGCCGCCACCCGCGCCGGGATCGTGGCCGCCGTCCACGACGAGCGCCGCCGCATCGAACGCGACCTCCACGACGGCGTACAGCAGCGCCTCGTCGTCCTCGGCCTGCTCCTGGGCCGCGCCCGGCGCACCGGGGCCGCCGACCCGGACAAGGCGCGGGACCTGCTCCGCCAGGCCCACGAACAGTCCCAACTGGCGCTCACCGACCTGCGCGAGGTCGCCTGGCACGTCTATCCGGCGGCGCTGGACGACACGGGCCTGCGCGCCGCGCTGGAGGCGCTGGCGGAGCGCTCGGAGCTGCCCGTACGGATCGACTACGCGCTCGCGGACCCGCTGCCGGAAGCAGTCCGCACGGTCGCGTACTTCACCGTCTCCGAGGCCGTCACGAACGCGATCAAGCACGCGTCCGCCACGCTCGTGACCGTACGGCTGACACGGGATGCGACCATGGCGCAGGTGAGCATCGAGGACGACGGCACGGGCGGCGCGGACCCCGGCGGCGGCGGTCTGCTGGGCCTCGCCCGCCGCGTCGCCGCCCTCGACGGCCGGCTCGCCGTCTCCAGCCCGCCCGGCGGGCCCACCACCGTCACCGCGGAGCTGCCGTGCGCGTAGTGCTGGCCGACGACTCGACACTCCTCCGCGAGGGCCTCGCCCGCCTCCTCGCCGACGAGGGCCACGAGGTCACCGCCGCCGTCGGCGACGCCCCGGCCCTGGTCGTGGCCGTCGCCGCCGACCCGCCGGACGTCGCGGTCGTCGACGTCCGCATGCCGCCCGGCCACTCCGACGACGGCCTGCGCGCGGCGCTGGAGATCCGCGAACGGTGGCCGGAGACGGGGGTGCTGGTGCTGTCGCAGTACGTCGAGCGGCGCTACGCCACCGAGTTGGTCACCGGCAGCACGGGCGGCGTCGGCTACCTGCTGAAGGACCGCGTGGTCCAGGTCGACGAGTTCCTCGACGCCCTCGACCGCGTGGCCGCGGGCGGCACGGCCCTCGACCCCGAGGTCGTACGCCGCCTCCTGGCCCACAGCACCCGCACGGACCCCCTGGACCGCCTGACGCCGCGCGAACGCGAGGTCCTGGACCGCATGGCCCAGGGCCACACCAACGCGACGATCGCCGCCCGCCTGCACGTCTCGCAGAGCGCGGTGGAGAAGCACGTCAACGCGATCTTCGACAAGCTCGACCTGGGCCACACGCAGGGCTACAGCCGCAGGGTCCTCGCCATCCTGCGCTACCTGGAGCCGTAAACCCCCGGGGGCGCCGCCGTTGCCGACGTCTCCGTCGTCCCCGTCACCTCAGTACGGACTCGGCACGCCGGGCGGAACGCGGGCCGCCGTGCGACGCTGCCGCCGGGGAGGTCGCGGCGGACGGGCCGGACCTACGGAGGCGACCCCGGAGGCGCCGCACCCGGGGTCCATCGAGATCACCGCCCACTCCCCGCTGGTGTGCAACGGACGCCGCAGCAGCAGCGACTCGGCGTACTACACCGTGCCGGGCGGCGCGGGCGTCTTCGCGACCGGCACCATGCGCTGGGTGGAGGCCCTGACGGCCGGGACGCCCCACGCGGGCCGCGTCCACGGCATGGACGCCCGCACCCGTACCTTCGTCACCCGCACCACGGAGAACCTCCTGCACGCCTTCGCCGAGGGCCCCGCCGCCCGCCACCAGCCGAAGCCGGACCCGAACGTGAAGGAGATGTACGAGAAAGTCAGATCGCGGGACCCCCGCAGACTGCTGAGGCCCCGGGTTCCGGGGCGTCGCGGCACGGGGCGCCCGTACCTGACGGCGCGGGAGGGAGCCGTCAGATCCCGGAGGCCACCAGGTTCGGCTCGCCCGCCACCGCCAGGCGCCGGTGCCTGCCCTCGCCGAACAGCTCACCGATCACCATCCCTGGAGACTCGATCGGCTCGGTGCGCCCCCGCAGCGCCACCCGCACCCGCCACTGCTCGCAGTGATGTTCCACGAGCACGTCCGCCCATTCGCGCGAGGGAACCACCACTCCGCGGAGCGCGGGGCCGCCTTCGGGCCCGTACTCCCTGAACGCATGGACGAACGGAAGCTCGGCGAGCAGCCACGCCAGATGCGCCCACGCCGGCGAGGCGGGCCGCGGTGCCCACTCCGTCCCGGCCCGCTCGCGGTCGTCGGCGGGCACGGCACCGGCCTCGCCGACCGGGACCCGCGGATCCGGCTCGGGCACCTTGCGGAAGGCGAACGTCTGGCTGACGGCGTCCACGCGCGTCAGCTCGATGCCGAGCGGACCGCTCTTGAACGCCATGTCCGAGACCTGCTGGAAGAACGCGGACACCGCCTGGTCCCGCGCCCCCACCACCCCGCCCCCGGCCTCCGGCCCGTCCAGCGGCCGGTACGAGCCCTGGTATCCGTTGCGGCTCCTGCCCATGCCCGTCCTCCCCCTTCGTCCGGGTCGATTCTGCCGGAGGGCGGCGGTCAACCGGTGGTGGGCGAACGAGGTTTGCGGCGCGTCAGCCGCGGTGCCATTGTGAGGCGTTCGGTCGAGGAAGAGACGGGGGCGCTGATGCGTGCGACGAGGTGGATCGCCTTCGCGGCGGTGGTGGTGGCGTTACTGGCGGGCTGCTCGGACTCCGGAGAGGACGAGGAGAACCCCGGGGCGAAGGAGGGCAAGCGCACCGGCCCGTCGCCGAGCGCCGAGGCGACGCCGCCCGGCACCCAGCTCGACGTGCCGGCGCTGTACGACACGGGGCGCGGCTGGGAGTCGACGGAGGAGGGCACGCAGTTGCCGCTCCCGCGGACCGGCGCGGTGGCGGTGTACTGGGAGCGGCCCGGCGAGGGGGGACCCGACGAGTACGGCTTCACGGTCCTGGACGCCGCAACGGGCGAGAAGCGGTGGAGCAGCGTCCCCGTCAGCCCGCTGGAGAGTACGAGTCTGCCGTACATCAGGGCGACCGTGGACGGTAAGGAGTATCTGGCCCTCTGGTCGTCCGGCACCACGGACGACGATGCCATCAACCGCGGCAAGGAGGTCGTCGCCATCGACATCTTCCCGGCGGATGCGTCCGGTGACGGCGTACGGCCGGTCCACGTCGAGGTGGACGGCGAAGGCAAGGTCCGCGACGGCGGCGCCGGGCTGCTGGTGCAGAGCGGCGACGACACCGTGGTGGCCGTCGACCCGGCGACCGGGGACACCACCGAATACGGCGTCGCCGACCAGGAGCCGCCGGCCGACTGCCCCGAATGTGATAGCAGTTGGCAGGTCAAGGGGCTCACGGACGACGGTCTGCTCATCGGCACCAGCATCGACATCGACTACAACGGTTTCTGGGTCCCCGGCGCCTGGACCGCCGCCGACCTCCGGCCGAAGGGAGTAGCCCCGGGGGAGCCGTCCCGCGTCCAGGTCATCTCGGACGACCTCCTCGTCGTCGACTGGGGCCAGGAGCGGAACTCCGAGGCGATCGTGTGGAGCGCCGTCGACAGCTCCTCCGGCAAGACGCTCGCCACGGTCCGCTGCGAGGGAGACACCACCCCCGGCGACCACCACCTGTCGGCCAACGGCCGGTATCTCGCCCACGGGGGCCGGGTGTTCGACCTGGAAGAGGGCACAGGCGTCTGCTACGAGCGCACCGACAGCACCAACGCGGTCGAGTTCCAGCTCGCCACCGACGAGGGCGTGGTGTACGGAAACGCCATCGGCTCCGAGGGGTTCATCTCCTCGGAGGATCCGGTGCAACTCGACATGAGGACCGGCAAGATCGAGGAGTTCGACGACGTCACCATCGACTTCCCCTTCGGCGACACCGCCGGCTTCGGTCTCTTCTGGGACGAGGCGTCGCGCACGATGGTCGCGTACCCGCACGCGAGCTGACCCACGCACGGCCCGCCCCGCAGCGGTGACCGACGAACCCGCTTCGCCCATCCCGCAGGCGCCTGGGTCGGCAGGCCCTTGCCGGAGAAGGTGGCCGGTTGGTCATTGGTAGGTGTAGGTGAGGGGATTGCTGGTGCCGCCGGGGCTGTGGACGGTGACGGGGACGCTTCCGGCGCCGGGCGGTGCGGTGGCCAGGACGATGGTGTCGGAGATGGCGGCGAAGGTGGCGAGGGTGGCGCCGAAGAAGACCTTGTCGGTGTAGGTGAGGGCGGTGCCGTTGATGGTGACGCCGGTGCCGCCGGTGGCGGGGCCGGTGTCGGGGGCGAGGCTGGTGAGGGCGGGCTGCGCCACGTAGGTGTAGTACGGGTTGCCGATCCCGGTGCTGCTGGTGCCTCCGGGTGTGGTGACGGTGACCACCACGGTGCCGGTGCCGGCCGGCGCGGTAGCCGTGATCTGGTTGTCGCCCACGACGGTGAAGCCTGCGGCCTGGGCACCGAAGTGGACGGCGGTGGCGCCGGTCAGGCCGGCCCCGAGGATGGTGACGCTGTTGCCGCCGGCGGTGGGGCCGAAGTGGGAGCCGAGGTCGATGACGACGGGCGCCGCTGCCGTGACGTAGGTGTAGGTGAGGCTGTTGCTGGTGCCGCCGGGTGTCGTCACTGTCACGGCGACGGAGCCCGAGCCGGCGGGTGCGGTGGCGGTGATCTGTGTGCTGCTGTTGACGGTGAAGACGGCGGAGGCGGCGCCGAATTGGACTGTGCTGGCGCCGGTGAATCCGGTGCCGGTGAGTATCACCTGGTTCCCGCCGCTCGTCGGCCCCTGGCCGGGCGCGAGGCTGGTGAGGACCGGTGCGGGGACGTAGGTGTACGTGACGCCGTTGCTCGTTCCGCTCGGTGAGGTCACCCGCACGGTCACGGCCCCGGAGCCCGGGGGCGGGAAGGCTGTGATCTGGGAGTTGCTGACGACCCCGAAAGCTGCGGGGTTCGTGCCGAAGCGGACGGCGGTGGCGCCGATGAAGGAACTGCCGGAGATGGTGACCTGGTTGCCACCGGCGGCGGGGCCCTGGGTGGGATTGAGTGCGCTGATCACCGGTGCCATGGAAGGGCCTTTCTCGCTTCTCTGTCGTCCGGGCGCTGTGAGCATGCTGCGTGTGAGTCGTCGCTGCCCGGTTCGGGGTGGGGCGTGTGTGCCCTGGTCGCCCATGGCACACACGCGTGATGTGGTGCGGTCAGGTGTTGAAGACCAGTGCGGGGGTGGTGGTGCCGCCGGGGTTGGTGACGGTCACGTCGAGTGCCGTTGCCGTCGGGGCGCCGGAGGGGACCGTCACGATCAGCTGGGTGTCGCTGGTAGCGGCGAAGCTGGCGGGGTAGTCGGTGGGGCCTGCGGGGTCGGTGAAAGTCACTGCACTGACCTCGTAGAAGCCGGTGCCGGTGATGAGGACGCCGGTGTCTCCCGGCGACCCGGTACTGGGACTGATGGTCGTGGCCGTTGGCTGGTCGTAGTAGGTGTACTGGTCGGCGGCTCCGGTGATGGTGCTGGTCCCGCCCGGGTTGGTCACCGTGACGTCGACGGTGACCGGGGTGCCGGTGACGGCGAAGGAGGGCGGGGTGGCGGAGCGCTGGGAGTCGCTGACGACGGCGCCGAGGGTGCCGGCACCGGCGGCGCCGAAGGTGACTGCCGTGGCGGCAGCTAATCCGCTGCCGTACAGGGTGCTGGCCGGCGGGGAGGTGTCGGGGCCGACGTTGGCGCTGAGGGCCGCGACGGCGGGGGCGGCGATGTAGAAGAACGCCCTGCTGTTGCTGGTGGAGCTGCCCACGGTCACGCTGACGTTGACCTGCCCGGCGCAGCCGCCGGGGGCGGTGACGCTGACCTGGGTGTTGGCGACCGTGACCGTGCCGGTCACGGTCGTGCTGCCGAAGTGGACGACCGGCGTGCTGGCCAGGGCGCCGAACCCGGTACCGGTGATGGTCACCGAGGTGCCGGCCGTGCCCTGGGTGGGGCTGATAGACGTGATGAAGGGGGCCATGGAGTCCTCCTTTGAGGAATGAGTTGTGCCGCCGCATCCGGACCGGTGCCGCGTGCGGAAGCAGAGACGCAGAGGGGTGATCGGATCACTACGCCCGGTACGCCCGTGACCGGGCTGCCGAGCCGAGGTGTGAAGGGAATCGCGGTACTGCCGCGCCGATGCCCCCACGGAGAGATGAACGATCCACCTGTGGCGGATATAGCCATTGAGCCACTCGGGTGAAACGAGTGCAAGAATATGAGCGACACATCACCCAAACGAGTTATATCCGCGTGACTGTTGGGACATATAGATACATCTGAGCTGATCAACATCCTCGTCCGGCTGCACCAGGTCGTTCCGGTCGAAGATAGGTAGAACCGGAAGCACGGGGGAAGGAGAGCTTCCTCCGGTGGGGTGTTCCGTGTGATCCAAGTGGACCTCCTCCCGAGCGCCTTCCGTGCCGTCACCGCAGCGGCGACTACGGTCCTCGGCTGTCCGGCGGGTCAACAAGCCCGCAAAACCCCCAGTTCAAGGGAGCCCTACCAGTGAGTCGTTGGCAGCGATGGACATTCTGGAAGGCAGCGCTCTTCTGCGCACTGGCCGCAGTCATCGGTCTGGCCTCCCCGGCCGCAGCCCTGGAGCCCTCGACCACCTCGGTCACCGCAACACCCTCAACCGCAGCCGTCGGGGCACCTGTGGAACTGGAGGCGACGGTCAGTTGCCCGGAGGACCCCAGCGGCGGTCTGGGCGTGTCCTTCTTCGACGGCCCCGACCTCCTCGCCACCGTCCCCGTCGCCCCCGACGGCACCGCAACCTACGACACCAACTTCGCCACCACAGGCACCCACACCATCACCGCCGCCTACAACGGCAACGACAACTGCGCCGCCTCCAACGACCAAACCACCGTCGTGATCTCCTCCTCCCCCACACCCCCCACACCGCCCTACGGCTTCTGCGCCCTCGCCTGCGGCAGCCTGATCAACTTCACCGTCGGCAACATCGACAACGACGTCACCGTCTACTGAACCCTCGCTGACCGGGCGCCGCTCGCCGTGATCGATGGGCCGAGCGGCGCCCACAGCCGACCCACACCACCGCCGCCACGAGACCGCCCTGCACGAACGCGCCCGGCAACGCGACCGGTGCAGCGAACGTGCCGGCCCGCGTTCATCGTGCCGCGCGCCCCCACGGACACTGTATTTCAAAAGAATAACCAATGAGAAGGTGAAAACTGGTGCGCGAGGGAACGTTTCTTTCCCAAATGCTACTTGCGCGCCGGTACATGCGTCTTCGATTCCGGTTCACCACTTGGCGCGCTTGCCAGGCGACAGCGGAAACACAAGAATACCTGCAGGAGGTCTAGGTTCTCGCACGGGGCTGCTTGGTCAAATTTCCTCGTTGAGTGACGGCACTGCCGTTCCGCTCAGGGGTTCTTTGAAAGGAAAAAGATGGCTGCCCGTAAAGTCGTTTCTCGTGAGCCGAATCAGAGACTTGAGGCCCTGTTGCATGAGGCGGGGATCTCGAATGCCGGACTCGCTCGGCGAGTGAACATCCGGGGCAGCCAGCGCGGACTCAACCTGCGTCACGACAAGACCTCCGTGAGCCGGTGGGTACGTGGTCAGCGTCCTCGAATCCGCACGGCCGTGATTATCGCCGAAGTACTCAGCGAGAAACTCGACCGTACCGTATCGCTGGACGAGATCGGAATGGCGTACGGGAAAAGCCTGGCGAGTAACGTCGGTCTGAAATTCGCACCAGATCTGGGCGAGGCCATCCAGTCGGCATGCGAACTCTGGTCCTGCGACGCCGACCCCCGGGGCCTGGTGTTCGGCCCTACGGTGGCGGTCTCCACCTTGATCGGCCCCAGCCGCGACTGGCTCATCACGGCATGCGACGCGGAGGTCTCCCGCGAGGGCGGCTCACAGGTGCACCTCGCCGACGTGGAGGCGGTGCGGGAGACGACCCTGGCGCTGTCCGGACTCGACCGCAGCTTCGGCGGCGGCCACACGCGTTCTGTCGCGGTGCACTACCTCAACGTATTCGTCTCCGGACTACTCTCAGGCACCTACACGGAGACAGTCGGCCGCAGCCTCTTCGCCGCCATCGCCCAACTCGCCAAGCACACCGGCCTCATGACGGTGGACACCGGCAGGCCCAGTCTGGCGCAGCGTTACTACATCCAGGCACTCAGGCTGGCTCAAGCTGCCGGCGACCGCGCGCTCGGTGGATTCGTGCTGGCAGACGGTATGTCCACTACCGCACCGCTTCTCGGTCACCCACGAGAAGTGGTACCCCTCGCACTCGCCGCCCGTGGCGGCACCGGCAGCCACACGACGCCCTCCTTGGAGGCGCTGTTTCACCTGGCGGAGGCACGCGGGCATGCCTTGCTTGGCGACGCTTTTTCCTGCGAGCGGAGCGCAGACCTCGCACTCGAGACATTCGACGACACGTCCGCGGACGGGGAACACGAGTGGCTCGCGGACTTCACCGCGGCGCACCTGGCCGACGGGCTGGCCCATTGCTACCGGGATCTGGGCCGTCCGGCGGAGTCGGCCCGTTGGGCTCAGACGGCGCTTGACGGCTTGCCGCGGAGGGACGTACGCCGTCGCGCCATCGATCTGCTGTTACTCGCCACCGCACGAGCCGAGGCCGGTGAGGTGACGGAGGGGTGTCACCACGCCTTGCGCGCACTGGAGTTGCTCGGCGGATTGCGCTCCCACCTCGGCATGGGATATCTGAGCGATTTCCGCGGACGCCTGCAACGCAACCGGGACAGCGAAGCGCAGCGGGCGTTCGAGGCCCGGATGGCCGACAGCGCAACCACGTTGGGCAGGCAGCGAGAAGGGGAGGCCCGGGCCGTGGAGACCGACCTGGGCCGCTGGCACGTTGCCGACGCCTGCCCCGCGCCTCAGACCCCGGCGACAAGGTAGCGGCCGGCGACGTTCGGGGCAGCGCGGGCTGATACGGCAGAGCCTTGCCGGAGCGGCGGTAGACGACGGCGGCGGGTGACGCCGCATCAATCGACGACCCGCTGGACGGTGCACTCGTGGACGACGGGCTCCGGGAATGGTTTGCGCACGTCCCGGAGCCCGTCAGGAATGCAGCGCACTCAGGAAGGAGTCAGTCCCAGACGTTCGGACAGCCCTTCCGCGAGTGCGGCAAGGGTACGGTGCCGCCACACGAAGTCGCCGGCCAGGCGCACGCCAAGGACCGGTTCGATGCGAGCCCGTACCTCGGTGGCCAGCAGCGAGTCGAAGCCCAGGCTGCGCAGCGGGGTCTGCGGGTCGATCCTCGTAGCGCCGATCCGAAGCACCGCGCGGATGTGGTCGGCCAGGAACGTCTCCAGCGCCCGCCGCTGGTCGGTGCCCGCCGGCATGGAGCGCAGCCGCTCCACCAGTTCCCCCGGGCTCTCCTCACTCCCACTCGCCCCGGCATCCCCGTCCGGCCTGACCAGGCTGAAGAAATCCCTGCCCCAGCCGACTCTGGGAATCCACGTCCCGGCGTCCCCTGGAATAACCCCGGCCTGGACACTTTCGTGCACCAGCAGTTCCTGCAGCGCCCGGAACCCCATCTCCGTAGGGATGGTCTGGTATCCGCGTTCGCTGAAATCGGTGGCTACCCCGATCTCACCCCAAGGGCCCCAGTTGACCGCCAGTGTGGGCAGCCCGAGAGCCGTTCGCCAGGCCGCGAAGGCATCCAGCCATGCGTTAGCCGCCGCATACCCGGCCTGGCCGGGATTGCCCAGCAGTGACGCCATGGAGGAGTGGACGACGAACCAGTCGAGCCGGTGCGAGGCGGTCGCCCGATGGAGGTGCCATGCGCCGTCGGCCTTCGGTTTCCATGCCTTACGGAGCCTCTCCTCGTCCAGTGTGGTGACGGCGGCGTCCGCCAGCACCATTGCACCGTGCACGACACCCCGCAGCGGCCACGGCTGTTTCCCGGCCGCGGCCACCAGGCGCTCCGCGGTCTGCTGCTCGGCGATGTCGCCCAGCACGACCGTGATCTTGGTGCCCTGGGCGTCGAGGTCGCGCAGCGTTGCCGTGGCCTGGGGAGTGGGCCTGGTACGCCCGTTCAGCACCAGGTGACCGGCGCCCTGCTGGGCCAGCCACTGCGCGGTGGCCAGTCCCACGCCGCGCAGGCCGCCGGTGATGATGTACGCCCCGTCTCGTCGCGCGGTCACCGGCTCGGCAGACAGCACGGCGACGGTCTCGCCCTGCGCGGGCGTGGTCAGCACCACCTTGCCCAGGTGGCGTGCTCCCGCCATCAGCCGGAACGCCTGAGAGGCGGCAGTGAGCGGAAACGTCGTGGAGTGCAACGGCGCGAGTTCGCCCGCCGTGAACTGGCCGAGCACCTCCCGTAGCACCTCGTCGAACACCTCCGGCTGTGACCGCTGAAGTTCGATCAGGTCGACGGTACGGAACGTGATGTTGTGCCGCAGCGGCGAGAGCCCGAGCAGCCCGTCGGAGAGGATGTCGCGTACGCCCAGCTCGATGAAGCGTCCGAAGGGGCGGAGTGTTTCCAGCCCGGCTCTGATGGCCGCTCCCGAGAGTGAGTTCAGCACCACGTCGACGCCTTCTCCGCCCGTTGCCTCGCGGGTTCGGTCCCGGAAGTCCAGCGTTCGGGAATCCATCACCTGGGCGATTCCCATCGCCCGCAGGTGGCTGCGTTTCTCTTCACTGCCCGCGGTGGCCAGCACCTCCGCCCCCAGATGCCGGGCCACGGCGATGGCCGCGAGTCCGGTCCCGCCGGTTGCCGAGTGGATCAGCACGCGTTCCCCCGGGGCAAGCCGCGCGACATGGCGCAGCGCGTACCACGCGGTGAGAAACGGGATCGGCAGCCCGGCGGCGGCGACGGCGCCGAGGCCCGGGGGGATCGAAGCGACGGCTCTGGCCGGCAGTGTGACGAAGGAGGCGAAGGCGCCCCCCTCCAGACTCACGGCGAGTACGTCGTCCCCCACGCAGCATCGCTCGACGCCGGGACCGACGGCCGTGACGACACCCGCGCACTCGAAACCGATCCCGTCGAAGGCACCGGTCGCTCCGTCCCCGGCGCCGGCGCCGGGGAGCACGCCGAGGGCGATCAGGACGTCGCGGAAGTTCAGCCCGGTGGCGGTCACACGCACCTCGACCTCGCCGGCGCCGGGCGCGATCCGAGGTGACTCGGCCAGCCGCAGGCTCGTCAGATCGCCGGGGCGGCGCACAAGCAGCCGGAATCCGTCCTCGCCGCTGCGCACCATGCGCGCGGCCAGGACCCGCTCGCCCTTCGTCAGTGGCGTCCGCTCCAGTCTGGCGACGTGCCGCGCCCCGCCGCGCAGCGCCACCTCGTCCTCAAGGTTCTCGGTGTCGGGCACCTGATAGGACATCAGCTCACAGGCCAGCTCCCGCAGTGCGGCGCGGTCGCCGCCCTTGCCCGTGTCCGTGCCGGAGCGGGCGTCCGCGTCGACCAGAGTGGCCTGCAACTCGGGATGCTCCAGTGCCAGCACACGCACCACGCCGCGCAGCGCTCCCTGGGCGGGATCGGCCGTATCGCCGGGGCGCACCGGGCGGGAGCCCCTCGTCACGGCGTAGAGGCGCACCGGCCCGGCCGCCACGCCCGTGATCGCCTGTGCGGCGGCGAGCAGGAGCCTGACCTGCCGCAGGCCCACCGCCGCAGGGTCCTGCCCCGCCTCTCCGTCCCCGTCCTGCCGGCACAGCACCGCTACCACTCGGGGCGGCTCCTTGGATGCCTCCAGCCGCGCAACGAGTGAGGCCGTCAGCCCCTGAAGTCCTTCCTGAGCGGGCGGCGGCTTCCACACCGCTGCCTTCCCGCCTGCCGACTCGATGGCGCGGGCCAGCGCACGGGAACTCTCGGCATCCTGCCCGCTTTCGCTGATGATCAGCATCGTCGGCGCCGACAGGTCCCGCGACGGGGTGCGGCGCGGGGACTCGGACCATCTGATGCCGCTGAACCAACTGTCCACCGCCTTGGAGTTCGTGGCGGCGCGACGTGTGAACTTCAGGCCGTCGATGGACAGCACGGGGCTGCCCGCCTGGTCCAGCAACCGCACGTTGCCGGTGAGGCCATCGTCGCTCGTCTCGGCGATGTGTGCGTGGCAGTACACCGTGCTGGCGATATCGCCCAGAACACGCAGGTCCCGCATCCCTACCGGGAGCAGCGTCCCCGAATCGGCCTCCTCGATCAGCCGTGCAGCAACGAGTTGGGCGCACAGGTCGATGAGCACGGGATGAATACGCAGAGACCCGTACCCGGACCGCCTGGCCTCCTGGGGGACCTCGACCTGTGCCCAGTAGCTCTCGCCGTCCTCGGCTCCGCGCAGCCCCAGCACCCCTGTGAAGGCCGGCCCGTGTGTGAGTCCACGGGCCCGCAGGCTCTCGTAGAGGATGCGCGGGTCGAGGCGCCGGGGATGCCCGGAGGCGAGGGAGCCGACCGATGAGAGCGAAGAACGCGGCACCGGAGCGCGGCGGCGCAGCACTGCTGTGGCCTGCAGTACCCAGGTGTCCTTCTCGCCGCGTGCGTAGATCTCACATTGCGCGTGGTCGGCGTCCGTCAGTGTCACGGTGGTGCTGACGGGTGTTCGCTCGGTGAGGCGCAAAAGTTCCAGGAAGCGCACGTCGGCGACTTCCACCTCGTGCGGTCCGGCGTTGAACGCGTCGCAGGCGCAGCTCAGCGCGATGGCGCAGTAGACGGCGCCCGGCAGCGCCGCCGAGCCGTACACCTGGTGATCCGCAAGCCAGGGGAGGCGGGAGATGCCCGTGTCCCCGTGCCAGCACAGGCGGTGCGGCGTTCCGGGAATCTCCGTACGCCTGCCGGGGAGCGGGTCGGCATCGGCGCCGCCCGGGCTTGCCTCCGAGCGAGGTCGGGGGATCTCCGGGCGGGTGAAATGGCGCGTGCGGTCGAACGCGATGGTGGGCACATCCGCGAGCTGCGCATCCGCATAGAGAACGGACCAGTCCACGGTGGTCCCGGCGCAGTGCAGGGCGGCCAACTGGACCCGCAGCGTGGCAAGTTCGCCTTCGTCTCGGAGCAGCGTGGGCAGCACCACCGGCTCGGTCACCTGAGCGCCTTGCGCGGCGAGGCTGCGGGTGAGGGCCCGGCTCACGACGGGGTGGGGCGAGATCTCCACGTAGAGCGTGTGGCGGTCGGCGGCAGCGGCGGCCACGGCGGCGGCGAACCGCACCGGGCGGCGCAGGTTCTCGCACCAGTAGCCGGAGTCGAAGGCCGGCCGGCCGTTGGGGTCGTCGAGCACCGTCGAGTAGAAGGGCAGATGCGGTGACCTGGGCGTCAGATCGACGAGCGCGGCACGGAGATCATCGAGCAAGGGGTCCACCTGCGGCGAGTGCGAGGCCACGTCCACCGCGACGGTGGACGCCGGGACGCCACGTGCCTGCCAGTCCTCCACCATCCGGTGCACGCGGGCCGTGTCCCCCGCCACCACGGTCACGCCGGGGGCACTGAGCACCGCCACCGAGACCTGTCCGGCGGGGGTGTCCGGGTCCGCGCCGACTGCGGCGATCTCCGCCGCGACCGTCTCCGCGTCCAGCTCCACGCTCGCCATGGCGCCGTTACCGGCGACGCGCTCCAGCAGTGCGGAGCGGCGGCAGATCACCCGTACTCCGTCCGCCAGCGACAACGCCCCGGCGACCACGGCGGCCGCCACCTCGCCCATCGAGTGCCCGATGACCCCGGCCGGCTCCACGCCGTGGCCGCGCCAGGCGGCGGCAAGCGCGATCTGCAGTGCGAAGAGCACCGGCTGCACCCGTCCGCAGCCGTTCACCGGCCGGCCCCGGCGCACCACGTCCAGCACCGAGAAGCCGGCCTCCGCGGTGATGAGTTCGTCCACCTCCGCCAGCGCCGAGGCGAAGGCCGGCACGGTGTCCAGCAACCCGCTGCCCATTCCCGGCCGTTGGGAGCCCTGTCCGGAGAAGACCCACACGGGCCGGCGGGAGATACCCGAGCCGACCGAGCCCGTCACCACGTGGGGCTCCGCCTGTCCGGCGGCGTACGTCCGTAGCGACTCCGCGAGCAGGCCGTGTGAATCGGCCACGACGCCCAGCCGGCCGCGGCCGGGGCTGCGCCGCATCGCGAGGGTGTGGGCGACGTCCCGCAGCGGCACGCTCGCACCGGCGCCCTCCAGCCACTCGGCCAGGCGGAGCGCGGCGTCCGGCAGCACAGCGGTCGAACCGGCCGGGACCAGGAAGACCTCGGGCTCGGGCGAGGGCGGGGGCACCGTCGGCTTCGGCCTGCCCCGGCCGCCGCGTGACCTGCTGGTGGGAGGCTGCTCAAGCACCGCGTGGGCGTTGGTCCCGGCGAATCCGAAGGAAGAGACGGAAGCCAGCCGCGGTCCGGAGCGGACCGGCCATTCGACGAGCCCGGTGGGCACGAACAGCCGCGTGCCCTCGGGCCGGCACGCCGGATTCCAGTCGGTGAAGTGGAGGTTGGGGGGGATCAGGCCCCGGCCGAGACTGCCGATGACCTTGATCAGCCCGGCGACACCGGCGGCCGGCTCCAGATGGCCGAGGTTGGTCTTCACGGATGTCAGCGCGCACCGGCCGCCATCGGTTCGGCGCTCGCCGTACACCGCGGCCAGACTGGCGAACTCCGCCGGGTCGCCGACCGGCGTGCCGGTGCCGTGCGTCTCGACCATGCCGACGTCGCACGGGTCGACGCCCGCCGCGGACAGTGCACGGATGTACAAGGCCCGCTGAGCGTCGGAGGAAGGCGCTGCCAGTCCTTCCGAGGCGCCGTCCTGATTGACCGCCGAGCCGCGTAGCACGGCCAGCACCCTGTCGCCCGCCCGCACCGCATCGGCGAGACGTTTCAGCACGACCACACCGCAGCCCTCCCCCCGCACGAAGCCGTCGGCGGCGGCGTCGAAGGCGTGGCAGTGCCCGGCGGCCGACAGCATGCCCATGCGCGCGAACGACTGCGTGGTCCGGGGCTGGAGGATAAGCGACACGCCCCCGGCCAGAGCGAGTTCGCACTCGCCCGCGTTGAGGGACTGGGCAGCCAGGTGGAGCGCCACGAGGGAGGAGGAACAAGCCGTGTCCAGGGAGAGCGATGGCCCTCGCAGGCCGAGAAGGTAGGAGATCCGGCCCGGGGCGACACAATGGCCGTTGGTCAGGACAGAGCCTTCCAGTTCGCGCGGGTGGCCCGTGAGTCCGTCCATGTAGTCGTGGTAGCTCATGCCGGTGAAGACGCCCACAGGCATCCCGTTGAGCGACTCGGGGCGGAATCCGGCGTGCTCGAAAGCCTCCCACGCCACCTCAAGCAGCAATCGGTGCTGCGGGTCGAGAACTTCTGCCTCGCGGCCCGAGACGCCGAAGAAGTCGGCGTCGAAGCCGGAGACGTTGCGCAGGAACCCGCCCCAGGGGCGGACCTGGGAGTCTGCACCCGCACTCAGCTCCGCCCGGTCCGAGGGCAGCTCGCCGACGGCGTCACGTCCGTCCGCCAGGAGTTGCCAGAGAGCCACAGGAGAATCGGCGTCGCCGGGCAGCCGGCACCCGGCGCCGAGCACGGCGATCTCCGCGCCACGCCCCCCCGGCGCGGCGTGGGGGACTCCCCTGCCTGCCTGCGCGCCGGTCTCGTCGTACGCGCGGGCCGGCGCGTGTGGGTTGTCGTCCATGACTGGCCTCTCTCCCTACACCGCGTCCGCGCTGCCCAGGAGCATGGCGTGTTTCACGCCGCCGACCTGGTAGTTGAAGCTGAACGCGTGGTCGAAGTCGAGTGGGCGGGTCCTCGTGCCCGGCACGGGATCGAAGGGGAGCCCGTCGGCGGGCTGCTCGCAGTTGGCCGTCGGGCACACCTCGCCGTGCTCCATCATCAACAGCGTCAGCGCGGCGCCCAGACAGCCGGCCGCGGAGCCGTTGTGGCCGAAGATTCCTTCCTGCGACGTCATCAGCAGGTCGGAGGAGTCGCCGTACAGCTCCCTGACCGCCGCGGACTCGAAAGCGGTCACCACGGTGTTGCCGTCGCTGCCGCCGTGCACGTAGCCGATCTGCGACAGGCTCCAGGTCTCCCCGAGGCAGGCACGGACGGCCCTGACCAGTTCGGCACCCGTTTCGTCGCAGGCCAGCGGATTCGCCAGCCCGTCGCGGGTCATCGCCGTGGCGAGGATCTGACCGTAGACATGCGCGCCGCGCCGCTCGGCGTGGCCGCGGCTCTCCACGATGAGCGTGGCGGAGCCGGCACCGTGGTTGATGCTGCGGGCGCGGCGGTCGTAGGGGCGCATCAGGTCCTCGAAGGACGGGACGAGCTCCGGCATCCCGTCCGTGCGCAGAGCGTCGTACGTGCGCTGGGCACCGTGCAGCAGCCGCTGGACCTTTTCGATCACGTCGATGCTGAAGACATCGACGCCCGTCACGGCGGCGACCTCCACCTCTTTCTGGGCGATGAGCCGCCGCGCCTGGCCGAGTTGCACGGCGGAGGAAGCGCAGCCGCACGAGATCGTGAAGCACGGGCCGGTGGAACAGGTCAGTGCCGCCTGGACGAGGGACACGTCGGAAGGCGTCATGGCCTGCTCGGCCGCCACGAAGAGCTCCATCGCCTCCTGCGGGCTGGTGCTCTCCGGATCGGCGCCCAGCACCGACATGTAGCTGTCGATGTTGGCATCGATACCACCGCGCCCCGCCAGGATGGCCGCCTGGGCGAGCGCCGGGGAGCGCAGCTCCAACCCGGCGTCCGCGCATGCCTCGACGAAGGAGACCAGGCCGAAGCGGTGGGCCGCGGTGTAGTGCCTGGAGAAGAACTCGGGAACGTCGGGAAGGCGTTCGGTGAACATCTCGGAGGTGAGTTCCACGGACCCGTAGTACATGGGCGCGGCTCTCAGGAAGGTGCCGCCGCGTGACGCGACCTGCCAGAGATCGTCGGCCGTGAAAGTGGGTGCGTTGTCGCCTGGCAAGCAGAATCCCATACCGGTGACGACAACGTCCTGGGCACTCCTGGATCGATTCATCGGCGCTCCTTGTCTGAGGCGTGCGTCTGGCGGCGCAGAGTCATTCCGCGATGAAGGTGCGATTGCGCCATCGATAGACCGGTGTGAGAATTCCGCTCACCTCGATGTACTCGCCGATGAATTCGAAGTGCTCATAGCCGTTCCCCTGCATGATCTTGACCTCGCTCTCGTGATCCACTCTGGCCGCCGCGGGCAGGAGTGGAATCGCGAACGGGCAATCGGCAAGAATGACGATCTTCGAATGCGGCACTGGACTTCCCTTCCGGTACACCCGGTCATGAAAAATACGTAACCAAGCTCCTGCCTTCGCCGGCTGACCAGCCGAGGGGTTTCAACGTCTGAGGTGATCGCGTGGACCGATCTCGGTGCCGAACCGAAAGCGTGCGGACCGGCCTCCACGTCGGGGCACCGCCCGACGCGACCGCGTCGCCACCGGGCCGGCGACCGTCACCGTCGACACTGGCCGTGGCGACGGTGACGATCACTGGCTCGGCGGCGGAACTCGCGGCCGCAGCGACGGCGAACCGGCCACTGTCGCCACCTCTGCCGGGCCGTTCTCTGTGCAGAGGCCGGAACTTGAGGGTGAGGGGAATGCAGAAGAATCGCACGGTGTCACCGGCGCCGTCCGGCGTAGCGACGTGGAGGTTTGCGCCACCACTCCCTGAGAGAGAAGGCCACCGGGAACGCGGTCGCGGTACTGGCTGTCATGACCACGCCTCCGGTGCCGGAAGTCACGCCCGGGGGGTCAGCAAGGTTGGTTGCCGTGTTGGTGACGGCGCACCCGCCGCCGGTCGATCCCTCATCGGGTGAGATCGGCATGATCACTCCATGGCTCGGGATTCGATTTCGCTTCTTCCTTGCGCATCCGGAACTCCACGATTCGGGAGGAGCAATACGCATGGCGCCGCACTGGGGTCGAGAGATCGATCGATGGGTCACACGTCGGACCAGCCGGCGCCTTAAGCCGACACACCACATGGCAGATCCATATCCTCGTCAGGAACGCGGATACGGCACGTGACAACGCCAATTGACGTTCCCTGGCGATGGTGAATCGCCCACCAGATGCACGATTTCAATACTCCACGCGAGGAACTCAGGCGCAATAACAAATGCGCAGACTCACCCGAAAGATGGAGCGCGTAACTCCCGGAAGTACCACCGGCGCGACCAGGGTGCCCGAACCATTCACTTCGTGAGCACCGCCCCCGGAAGGCGGCGGGGGCCGCTGAACTGAATACCAGACCTGGGAATCGCAACCCGCGCTTCCGGAAACGCCTCTTCGAGCCCGCCGCGCGCCCTGCCGAGGTCATCAGGACCGGTTCAGGCTGATCCTACTGAATGCCGAGCGTTGAGCCGGGCATGCCGGCAGGAAACCCTCTCTCGCGCATTCGGTGGGCAACGATGATCTCACACAGTCAGGAGCACATCGTGATGAACAGGATGCGCATGGACAGGCGTTCCGCGCGGGCCATGGCGGTCGGTGCCGTGGCCGCACTGGGGCTGGCGGCCTCGGCCACCGGCACGGCGGTCGCCGCACAGCCGACACAGCAACAGGTACCGACGTACACCTGCGGCGGAGGCGTGACGGTGGGCCCTCTCGTTACCGGCTTCGACTGCACCGCGTCGCCGGGCGCGCCGAAGATCGGCCTGGTCGACGGCCCCTTCGTCGTCACCATTCCGGCCGGCAGCTACACCTGTGACTCCGGGGTGGCCGCCGTGCCGGTGACGGTGGTCGGGTTCGGCTGCGAACCTGAACCGCCGGCCTGATCGACGGGCCCCTCGTCGTCACCATTCCGGCCGGCAGCGACACCTGTGACACCGGGGTGGCGGCCGTGCCAGTGACGGTGGTCGCGTTCGGCTGCGAGTGAGGCTGCCCCGGGTCCGGCTTGCCCGAGGCACCGGTGGGGAGTCACGGTGCCCGGTTCGGCAGTAGGTGACGCTGCCGAGTTCGCTGACCCGGCGCATAGGCGGGGGCGGTCGCGAATCGCGGCCGCCCCCGCCGAGCAACTCGTCTCGATCCGCGATGCACTCGCTGTGCAGCGGGGCGCGCATCATGGCGGCGAAGAGCGGGGAGCCGGGGAAGGGTTGTTGTTCGCCGATCTTCTCGTAGCCCCGGCGTTCGTCCACGGCTTGGACCTTCCCGCTGCCGGCTTTCGGTTGACCGGAAGCGTGACGCGCTGACGACCAGGACACGACCCGCGCGGCGGTGGAGTCCACGCTCGCCCACGTGCCCTCGATATGCCCTAGGAGCCACCCGAAGCAGAAACTTCGCAGGTCAGCCGCTTAACCTAGCGGTAGTTGACGAACTGGACGGCGAAGTCGAGGTCCTTGCCCTTGATGAGGTTGATGACCTCCTGGAGCGAGTCCCGGCTCTTGGAGGTCACCCGCAGCTCGTCCCCCTGCACCTGGGCCTTGACCCCCTTGGGCCCCTCGTCGCGGACGATCTTCGCGAGCTTCTTCGCGTCGTCCTGGGAGATGCCCTCCTTGACGGTGGAGTACAGCTTGTACTCCTTCCCGGACGCCTGCGGCTCCCCCGACTCCAGAGCCTTCAGCGAGATCCCCCGCTTGACCAGCTTGGACTGGAAGATGTCCAGCACGGCCTTGGCCCGCTCCTCGGCGTTGGCCCGGATCTCGATCCGCTCCCCGGACCAGGCGATGGCGGCGCCGACGCCCTTGAAGTCGTAGCGCTGCGAGATCTCCTTGGCCGCCTGGTTGAGAGCGTTGTCGACCTCCTGCCGATCGACCTTCGAGACGATGTCGAAACTGGAGTCGGCCATCTTCGGTGCGCTCCTCGTGCACTGGTTCCCTGGTACCGCACCCCGATCCCCGGGGCCGTAGCCCAGCCTAGCCACCCCACCCGACCCACGAGCCCCACAACCGAGTGGCGAACCACCCCCGGCCATCGGGTATGGTTGACGACGTTGCCGGGCAGCCCCAGCGGCCGGACCAGGCGACATCCCCAGGCGGTGTGCCCGAGTGGCCAAAGGGAGCAGACTGTAAATCTGCCGGCTCAGCCTTCCCAGGTTCGAATCCTGGCGCCGCCACACATGGAAAAGGGCCCGTGACCAGCATGAACGCTGCTACGGGCCCTTTCGCATACCCAGTCCCCGGCGGGCGTGAGTTCACCCCGGAATATCCCGGTGTGTCTCACCCTGCCTCGCGTCCTGACCAGCCGTTATGGGGCAGGTGTGGGGCAGCCCCACGGGCTACCGCGCGGCGCGCAGCGCAGCCTCGATCCGGGCGTTCGCCGTGGCCGCCGCGCCGTCCAGGCACTTCGCGTAGACGCGGAACAGCACGGCGACGCTGTGCCCTGCCCGCTGCGCCACCTCCTGCGGCTCCACACCGGAGCCGAGCCACGTCGACACGGCGGCGTGCCGGAGGTCGTACGGCCGCTTGGCGAGCAGGGAAGCGCTCTGCGCGGGCGTCAGCGCGCGTCTGCGGGCTTCCGCCCACACCTCGCCGTATCCGGTGTCCTGGATGAGTCCACCGCGCTGTGTACGGAACAGCCGGCCGTCCGGCGCGATGCCGTACGCGGTGATGTGCCAGCGCAGGAGAGCGACCAGCTCGGGCGGGATGGGCACGGCCCGCACCGCCTTCCGGGGCCGGTGCTTGAGTCCGCGCTTGTCGTGCGGGCGTCCGGTGTCGGTCCAGGCCGACCCGGAGCGCGGGCGCGTCTCTCGCAGCCGGAGAGCCCCCCAGCCACGGCGAGGAAGGTCGCAGTCGTCGCGACGTAATCCGATGACTTCAGCCGGACGGGCAGCGGCGTAGTACATGCAGCCGAAGAAGGCCACCAGGCGACGGCCGCGCGGGCTTTGCGCCCGTACCGCGTCCAGCAGAGCCACGGCGAGCCGGGGATTCGGTACGCACGCCGGATCCACTTCTTCTTCAACCTGCTCCGGGGCGGTCCACTGAATTTGGTCGAGCGGGTTGCTTGCCAATCGCTCAGCATCGACCGCGTACCCGAGGGCGTTGTAGAAGATAGCCCGCTTCCGCCGGATGGTGGCGCCGGCCGCCGTCTGTCCGTCGAGCTTCTTCGTCAGCGCGTCGAGCGCGTCACGGGCGTGCATCCGGTCGGCCAATGCCGAGATGGGCAGCGATTTGCGCTCAAACCAGTCGAGAACCTTCGCTACGTCGGACGGAGGCTCTTCCTGCCACCGGTTCTTGTTGAAGGCCCACCCGTACAGCGCCGCTCGTACAACTCTGGGGTCGGCCATGCCCCTACTGTCCTTCACGAGCGCGGGCGTGACGGTGGCCATCGCCTCTGCGAGCGTGCGCCTGGTCGATCCAGGCGAGTGGGGCCACTTCAGGGCGATGTAGTCGCGAGCGTGCTGGTACCAACTCACGTCCTTCTGCCGCCGCAACTCGCTAACCGGCAGCCCGGTCGTCACGTCGAAAGGCTCGCCAGCGTGAAGCGACCTGAGCAGTTCCGCCCGGCGGCCATCCGCCAGCGTCTTGGTCTTGAACGTCTGAGAGTGAGCAGTACCGCTCGTTTTCCAGCGCAGTTCTGCAGAGGTCTGGCCCCGGTCCTTGCGCTGCCGGACCGACCAGATACGCACGTCGTACGTCGTCCCCATCGGGGGCCTTTCTTACGGATGGGGCCCGGCTTTCGCCGGGCCCCATGGTGGTCAGTACGCCGGGGTGTCGAGTCCGTTCCACCAGTCGTCCAGGTCGCTGCGCCGGCACCGCAGGTGACCGTTCGGGAGCTTGACGAGTCGGGGTGCCTTGCCGCGGGCGCGCATGCGGTAGAAGGCCGCGCGGCTCATGCCGATCTCGGTGAGGACTTCGGGGAGCTTGAGCATCTGCGGGCGTGCCATGGGGTCGCCTCCTTGGCGTGGCTCGCTCCTGTCCGAAGTTCGGATTTCTGCGTCACTGCGTCATCTGCGTCACTGACGCCCTCTGGCCTGCGGCTTTCGGTGACGCAGAGGGTTGGCGTCTGCGTCACCGGTGACGCAGCCGTCGCGTTATCGGTGACGCAGGTGACGCGAGGTGACGCAGGCTTCGCCGTCCTGCGTCACCGCCGTTGCGGCAGGTCACCGGTTGATTCCGGGTCGTGGGTGACGCAGGTGACGCAGCGTTCCTTCTCTTCGGACAAGAGAGGGAGATGTCTGTACGGGGTGCGTTCTGCTCAGAGCGTGAAGAAGGAGCCGCTTCGCGGCGCGACCCTTGGGCAGCGGCGAGCCGCCGAACTACAAGAAGAGCACCCCTGGCCGTGGTGCTCTTCTTGCCTGTACACGCCGCGCGGCGGCAGTCAGAGCATCGGCTCCTGCTGGTGCGGGGGCAGCGCTGCGGTGCGGGTCATCTCGATGTAGCGGGCCTTGTTGATGCGTCCCCAGTCGATGAGTACGCCGCGGGCGGCGAGGGTGGGCTGAAGGCGCTTGAGCCGGTCTGAGAGGACCTTTCCCGTAGTGGGCCACCCCTTGGGCAGGGGACGCAGTTCCTCGCCCGTGTACAGGCGTGTGAGGCAGTGCAGCCACTCGGCAGAGGTCATACGCTCCTCAGCACCGGGGGCAAGGTTGGCGGCGTGCTGCAGGACGGTCTGCGCGAGTAGGTCGCCCTCGATGACGTCGTCGTTGAGGTCGTCCAGGCTCGCCCGGTAGGCGCTGAGCGCTCCCAGTCCGGTCGCTGCGTCGAGCTGCGCGCACAGGTGCGCGAAGTCGGCCATGCGCAGATCCGTGGGGATCTCCGCTTCGGCGGCTCGGACCTGGACCGTGAGGTCCAGGAGAGAGCCGAGAACGACCGGCAGGGCCTCTTCGAACTCCGTCCACAGCTCCGCTTCGGTCCGCCGGGTGCGGGGGCGTTCGAGACGGAGCGGGAGCAGCCGTTCGGCGAGGTCGGGCCGGATGACGCCCACGTCGATGCCAGTCAGCAGCAGCGGCCGGCGGTAGCGGGCGCGTACGACGTCGCCATCGGTGTACAGGGCCCGCTTGATGGTCTCGGCGCCGGTGACGATGCAGCACATCAGGTCGGACAGATCCGGAGCCACGTGGGAGAGGTTGTCCAGCGCGGTGACCCATCCGGCGGCCACGGCCGCGATCAGGTTCTCCTCATCCTTCGGGGCGCGGCGCAGGTCTGCGCTCATGCCCTCGATGATCCGCACCAGCATCCGCCCGCCGGTCGACTTCCCCGCACCCTGCGGGCCGGTCAGGAACGGGGCGGGCACGGGCACGGACGGCCCGAGACAGCCGATAAGCCACGCCACGGCCAGGCACTCGGTCTCGGCAGTCGCGAAGTTGCACAGCCTCAACAGCAGATCGATCCCCTTGCCGTCGGTGTCCTTCGCCGGCAGCGGCAACTCCCCCGTGAGCTGAGTCCGGCGCCAGCACACCTCTGCCGGATCGGGCGTGACGATGTCCCACCCGGTGGGGTGGATACGGACGGACTTCCCGTCGTTGCGGCCCAGGTCCAGCCACGTCGCGCCGTCGAAGCCCGGCGCCACACGGATGTGGACCTGCTGTACTTCCTGGCTCATCGCGAGCGCTTCGATCAAATCCAACGCCTCCTTGAGCGCAGTCCCGTTGAACACGCCGCATCCGTCGTGGAACAGACCGACCATGAGTTCCTGGCGGTGGCTGCCCGAGGTGCCCTGAGAGCGGATGGGGCGGGCCACGGGGTGACCGTTCTTCTGCGCGAACACGGTCCCGTCCGCGGTGCGGAAGTACCGGAAGTGCTCCTGGGCGTAGTCGGCGATGACCACCCGTGCGGGAGTCTTGTCGTCGTCGGACATCGCTACAGTCCCAACTTGGTACGGGCGTTGGTCCATGCATCGGTGCAGTGCCGGGCCGTTTCCCCCTTGGCCTGCGCGGCGGTGAACAGCCGCGCGACGTGCGCGTCGGTGAGACAGCCGCACCGGCCGTGCGTGGAGAGCACGGCCAGGAACGTGCCGTAGACCGTGCTGTGCACCGCGCTGCGGGCCTCGGTGATGCGCTGCTCAGCCATCGCAATGCCCCGTTCCAAGAACGCGGGCGTCCGGTGCCGGCACGGGCCCTGCCCGCCCGGCACCGCCACGGCGACGACTCCCGCCGGACGAACCAGGGGCGGCTGCTTGACGGCCAGCTCACGCACCGCGTCCGGCAGCTCCGTCATGGTGCCGGTGCCGAAGCCGAGCCAGCGTGCGTAGGCCATCGTGGATTTGATGTCGACGCCGGGCCGGACCGCGTTGGTGGACTGCATGCGCCCGAGGTAGAGCCAGTGTTCACCCCGTGTGGTGGGCACGGTCTGAGTCGGCGGCAGGGTCTCGCGGGCCCAGGCCACGGCGCCGGCGTCATCGAGGTCGACGACGGTGAGCCCGGCACCGCCCGGGTGGTAGGCGACCGCAGCCGCCTGCACCCACGCACGCCGCCAGATACCGGACCTGATCACGTCCCGGTCGGTCGTGGCGGCGGCCCAGCCGTGGCACGGCGCGGGGCAGGTGCAAGGGCCGGGGGTCTTCATGTTCGGCCGGCCGCCGCACGCGTTGCCCGCGCAGCGGCGGCAGTTGCCGAACGGCACCTTCCCCACCCGCAGGGGCAGGGCAGGGAGGCCGGAGGCGGCGAGGTCCAGGGCGGTGCGCTGGTGCGCGGCGAGGCAGTCACCGCTGCGATCTCGCCGGGTGTCGTCGGGTTGGGTCATGCTGGAGTCCTCCACTGGTCTGTTGGGACGGGTGGATGGGGCGGCCCCGGTTCATTGGCGTGAGTGGGGGTCGCCCCTGCTAGGTCCGGCGGTGCGGGCGGGGTGAGGGCGTTGTCAGCGGGGGCGGCTAGATTCGCGGTATGTCGAGTCTTGACCTTGCTCAGGGAGCTACCACGACGCGGGCAGAGTTGGCTGCGGCCTACGGCGGCTCGCAGTACGGCGGCGGGATCGTGCCGGCGAACCAGTCGCAGAACATCTTTGTGTTCTCCGACCCGGCGGCCGGCGCGGAGCACGATTACACCTTCGACGGTCGCGCGGACGACGATGAGTTCGGCGTGTTGTACCTCTACACGGGCGCCGGGCAGGGCACCGGCGACCAGCAGATGACCGACCGCAACCGCTCCTTGCTCAACCACGTACAGGCCGGCCGAGACGTGCACCTGTTCGTCGCTGATGGCAATCCGCCGAACAGTGACACGGTGATTCAGCGCTACCTCGGTCAGGTCGTCGTCGACCCGGTACAGCCGTACGAGGAACGCTGGACTCGGGTTGACGGGAAGCCGGGCCGCCGGCTGTATGTCTTTCGGCTGCGGCCCGCACCCGGGGTCACGCTTGCTCTGACGTCCAAGGACACGCTGACGCCGGCATCGTCGAGCGAGACGTTGCCAGTCCCGACGGAAACGCAGGTTCCTGCCGCAACGTCGGCAACGGCAGTCGCCACCGAACAGCACAGCACCGATTCCACGACCGCGGACGTCACCGGCGGCCCGCGGACCGTGCACCGGCGTGAGGGTGAACTGGCCACCGCCTTTGAAGCACATCTGGCCGCCCACGGGCATGTCGTCCACCGGTTTCAGATCCGCGTGGAAGGCGAGCGGGGAACCTTCCTCACCGACCTGTACGACGCGACCGACAACGTCCTGTACGAGGCCAAGGGCAAGGCCAGCCGTGAACATGTGCGGATGGCGATCGGGCAGTTGCTCGACTACCGGCGCCACATCAAGGTGCCTGACGGGTTGCGGCTGGCCATCCTGTTGCCCGAGGAGCCTTCCGCAGACCTGCGTGCACTGCTGGAGACGGAGAGCATCAGCCTGGTGACGCAGACGGCTGCGGGGGATTTCGCTGGGTTCCCACTCGCAGCCGCCTAGGCAGTCACGCGCTCAGCCGTGGAAGTGGCCGCGCTTGAACGTGGCCTTACGGATGTGGACCGTGCTGCCGCGCCGCCCATCGCCTATGGCCCGGACGGGCATGCGCCAGGCGATGACGGCCAGCGCGATCCACATGACGGTGCCGGAGCCGAACCCCGCGGCAGCGGAGACGACTTCACCGACCCCCCAGCCGACACCGGCGGACAGAGCACCGCCGCCGACCCCAGCGGCGACGAAGCGCTGCGCGATGGGGTCCAGCAGCGGCAGCGGGGTCAGGTCGCGGGGTTCGGGGCGGGTCATCGGCGCCGGGGCAAGGTGCTTGGGCATGGGGACCATGCGCCCGTAGGCGTCCGGCACCCACACCACCCGCTTGCGTTCGGTGGCCAGTTCCACCCCGGCAGGCTCCGGTGCGTAGGGGTCGTGCGGTGCCGGGTCGTACACGGGCGTGGTCGGCGGGCCCGGCCGTAGGACGGGTTCGTTCATGGCTCTGTCTCCTGTCAGTTGCCCAGGGCGCGGGCCGCTTCGGCGGTGGCCTGGACCAGGTCGCGGATGGGCTCGTACGCGCCGGTGCCGGCGGTGAAGAACCCGAAGAGGAACACCAGCACCGCGGCGCCGGCGCCGGCGGCCTTGGTGCGGACGGCGAAGAACGAGGCGACGCCGAAGAGCAGTACGGCGGAGACGGTGAAGCTCATCGCGTGACCTCCGTGCAGGGCTGGGTGGTGCCGGCGCGGTGGATGCGGGCCCAGCGGTTGTAGAGCCAGCGGCCGGTGCGTATGCGGCGGCCGGTGGCGCGGCAGCGGCGGCAGCTTCGGCCGCGCTTGAGCTGTCCGCGGCGGTTGGTGCGCGTCGCGTAGCCGAATCCGCGGCACTTTCGGCAGGCTCCGAACGGCGAGACGGCACACAGACCGCTGTAACCAAGAGTGACGGCGAGTAGGCAGGCGATAGCGAGTAGGGCGGGGGTCATGAAGGGCCCTCCCAGGCGGTTTCGTGGGGTTGTCGCAGGTGGGCTGCTAGCTACTAGCGTCCTGATCAGATGCGGTGTGGAGCGCTAAGGCGGTCGCTAACGCTAGCGGGGTGTCCCGCTAGCGTTAGCTGTGATCGAACCTCAGCCCGCGTCTCGGCTTCCGTCACGCTCCGCAATCGCGGTGGTGATGTGGGAGCGGTCGATGCCGCGCCGGTTGACGACCTTGCCGTCCTGGCGGCGGCCCACCTGGATCGTGGAGATCCCGCGCGGCTTGAGCGCGGCGGACAGCGTCTCCGGCTCCCACCCGTCGTACACGTCCGGCCGCAGCTCGGCGAGGCGGGTCACGATGGTCTCGGACCACACCTTGGCCTCACCGGCGGGAACAACGGCGAGGATGTCGGCGAGCAGGTCGTACGCGGGGGCGGCCGGTTCCGGGGCCTCCCCGAGCGCGTGCCCGGACAGGGTGCCGGCGCGTTCGCGGGCGGCGCGGGCCCGGCCGGCGATGGCGTCGGCGGCGGGGGCGTCGACGAACACGCTGGAGACGATGCGGGCGTCGGCTCCTTCGCCGACGAAGTAGTGGATGCCCTTGTCTCCCCAGGCGAACATGGTCGCGCGCACCCCGCGCTTGTACGCGGAGGTGCCCAGGACCATGTCGTTTTCCAACTGGCCCATGACCTTCAGGCACCACCGCGCGCTCGCGTTGGCGCTGATGCCGGTGGGCAGTGCCTTGGCGTCCGGCCGCTGGGTGGCGAGCAGCAGCACGATCCCGGTCGCGGGGCCGCGTTTGACCAGGTCAGTGCAGATTTCCTCGAACTCCTTGCCGTGCTCGGGGTGCTCAAAAAGCACCTGACACTCGTCCACCCCGATGGTGATGGGGTGCAGGCCCAGGGAGCGCTTCGAGGCGAGTTCGCTGGTCACCTTCGACTCGGGGCAGATGTCCCGCGGCAGAGAGCGGATCACCTTCGTGCGCCGGCGCAGCTCTTCGCGCACTTCGCGCAGGTCAGCCAGGACGTAGTTGATGGTCTCGTCGTCGTCGCCCGCGGCGTGGCGGTGGCTGACGGCGTCGCCGACCGGGTCGAGGTCGCCGGTGCCCTTCATGTCGTAGGTGTGCAGCTCAGCCCGCGGATCCAGGGCGGCTATCAGCAGCAACAGGCGCAGCAGGAACGTCTTGCCCATGCGAGGGATGGCGCCGATGACGCCGGCGATGTACATCAGCGTCACCGCGACCCAGCGTCCGCGCTGGTCGGTGCCGTAGGCGACCGGCTTGAACAGGTCCACGGTCCCGGACTTGGCCAGCGGCCACGCGGGCTTCTTCGCCTTGGACATGTCCTGATCCCCGACCCACAGCACCAGGTGCCCCGTGTGCTCATCCGGCACCGCTTCGGGCCACACACAGCCCAGCGGGCGGCGCAGCCCGGACGCCAGGCGCTCGCGGCGTTCGATGATGTCGGTGACCGTCACGCCGTGCGGCAGGTTGCCCTCAGCACGCCAGCCAGGCCCGTCCCGGGTGATAGGAGCGGTGAACTCGAATCCGTCCCGGCCCTTGGCCTGCGCCTGGTTGATCGGGGAGATCCCGAGCGATCCCAGCGCGCGCAGCACGATGTCCGACGTGAGCTTGGTCGCCTTGGGCAGTTCGACGGCGCGGTGGATGACGGGGGCGTCGGCCTTACGGCCGGCGGCTCCGAGGGCCATTGTCACCGCGCCCACCGAGATGGCCTGCAACCAGCCGGGGGCAAGCACGTAGATGGCCAGTGCGGAACCCAACCCGACGAAGAGCGCCAGCACCGCGACGAGGGTGCGCAGTCGCACGCGCCCGTCACGCTGCCGAGACAGCTTGAGGTAGCGGTCGGCGTCCTCGGCGCGGACGGCGGCGAGTCGGACCGGCTCGCCTTCCCGGTCGGCCATCCACCGCAGCGTGCCGCCGATGAACCGGGCGGTGCCGGTCGGGGCCTGCAACGCGAGTCGGGCGGCGTAGACCGGGGAGCGAAGCGCGTGGTAGCCGGCGGCGTGCGCGTAGTGCCGGGCCACCCAGGATGCGGCCGTCTTCAGCTCCTCCTTGGACTTCAGCCACGGCGGAACGACCGCCCGCCGCTTCGCCCCGAGGAGCCGACCGAGGTAGCCGGGCCCGGCCGACTTCGGGGTCGGCAGATCCACGTACGGGCGGGCGGTCGGGTCGGCCGACTCCTCACCCGACCCGGTCGGGTCGGAGTCGGCCGACCCGAGGGTGTCGAGTCGGGTAGGCGAGTCGGCCGACCGGTCGCGGGCGGAACGGGCCTTGTCGAGGTCGACTACCTCGCCCCCGGAGTCGGCCGACATCTCCGCTTCGAGTCGGTTGAAGAGTTCATGGTCGTCGTCGGGATGCTTCACTGGCAATGTCCTTCCGGATCAGGAGGGAAGGCAGGGCCCGGCCGCTCGCTTTGGTCGGGGAGTCGGCCGGGCCCCGCTGGTCAGGTTCAGGTCATGCACCAGCCGGAGTCACAGCCGGCGTCGTCGTCATCGAACGGCAGCGTGTCCACGCCGTCCGGGATGGCCTCGCGTAGCGGCCGGTTGAACCGGGTGAGCCACACGTGGTCCTTGCCGAGTTCGTCACGGCGGCGGTTCAGCAGCTCTTCGAGCTGGCACGCCTTCTCGAACAGCTCGGGTTCATCGCGGCGCATGTCGTGCCAGTTCTCCGGCCGCTTGAACGGGCAGAACCAGCACGCCGACTTCGGCGGCACCGGCAGCCCCGCACGACGGATGATCCGGGCACAGTCGATCCGCCGGATACCGCGCTCCAACAGCGGATACTCAACCCGCTCGTACGGCTCGCAGCGCCGCTTGTTCGCCCGGCCGATCTCATCCAGGCTGATGCCGATCCCGACCGTCGCCGGATGCTCCGGCGTAGCCCCGCGGGCCTTGAGTTCGTCGCCGATGACCTCGATTTTGAAGCTCGCGGTACACGACCGGGTGCCGGGGGCCCCGTTGGACATCCGAACCGGGATCTTCAACGAACGCGACCCCGGCCGCGTCAGGTCCTCAAACAGCGTGCGCACCGTGCGGGTTCGCTTCATGATGCGATCCCGTACGGCCAGCTCAAGGCCGTGCTCGCGTGCGTAGGGGATGGCGTAGCGGTGCAGGTAGCGCAGGGTGCCGGGGTGTTCGGAGTCGTCCCCGACGTTGGCCATGATGAACGTGCGATAGTCCAGCTCCCCGGACGCGGCCATGACCAGCGCGGCCATCGACTGCACACCCCCGCCGAAACTGAACGCCTTGACCGGCGCAGTGCTCACGTTGGTCATGCCGTCACCTCGAACAGCGCGTCCTGCCGGACCTCGGGCGGGCGGGTAAGGCCACGGAACGGACGGACCACCAAGGTGCCGTCCCCGCGACGAATCGCCACGTTCCGCGGTCCCGCCGCGGGCCGCCGGCCCGGCCAGCAGAAGTCCAGCCACCCGCCACCGACGACCGGGGCGCGTCGGGCGTTGAACGCGATCACGACCGTCACCGGCGCGCCGCGCTCCAGGTATCTCCGCCCAGTCATGCCGCTCACGCCGCATCACCGGCCACGGCGAGCAGCGGCGGCTCGCCCCCGCGTTCGGCCTTGAGCGTGTCGCGCAGCTTGCGGGCGTTGGCCTGCGAGCAGCCCACCGCGGTGCGGATACGGTCCGCGGTCAGCTCTGCCGGCTTCCACGCGGCGGTCGACTCGCGGGCGGCGGTCAGCAGCTCCTCGAAGCTGCGCTGCGGCCGGCCCCCGGCCTTGGTGCCCGTACGGCGGCGCGGGCGCGGTTTCGGCCCTGCCCCCTCCGAAGGGGGCGGCTTGGGGTCGTCGTCCCGCGGCGCCGGGGCCGGGTCGGTGGCGGGGGCGAGGTCGCCCATGCGCAGCAGGACGCGCTCACGCCGCGGGGCCTTGAACCGCCAGAAGCGGCCGTACTGTTCGCGCAGTGCGGCGCGGGCGAGCAGCCGGCGCTTCTCCAGGGCGAGCGCGGTGGGGTAGGAGGTGACCTCCCACAGCGTCATCCGGCGCCACAGCCCGAACGTGGAGCGCGGCGCCAGCAGCCACCGGGAGAAGCGGACCTTCTCCATGCGCCGGCCGGTGACCGCGCCGATGCGTACGGCGTAGATGTGGGCGCCGATCTCAGAGAAGACCACCCACAGCAGCGGCATGGTGCCGTGCGCCAGCCGGGCGGACAGCGTGTGCCCGGCGGCGACGTTCAGCCAGCAGGTGATCAGGGTGAGGATCCAGGGCACGAACCGCACCCACGCCAACGCCATGTCCATGCGGATCAGCAGCAGGTTGGCGACGGTGAAGACCGGGATGGCGATGTCGATACCGACCGGCAGCATCCACGGCGTGCCGAAGCCCCACCGCTCAGCGGCGGCCGATACCGCCTCGAACGACGAAGCCAGTCCAAGCACGCCGACACCGGCCGCCGCCAACGCGGCGATGCCGGCAAGGCCCGTCTCCGGGCGGGTGAGCGGCGGCACACGCCGTTCCTCGGGGGTCGTGGTGGTGCTCATACGGCACCTCCCAGCGTGAGCAGCGCAGCGGCGAAGAAGAACGCGCCGGCGGTGCGGATGAGGTCTACGGCGCGGCCGACCGCTTTGAACTTGACCAGCGCGATGCGGGACAGGTTCGCGATGTCCGCGGCCTGGTCGTCGGGCAGCCGGGTGCGGATCTCGTCGGGGGTGAGGGTGGCCCACAGCGGGAAGCCGTGCCCGCCGCGCGTGTTCGGGCGCACCGCCCGCAGCAGCAGCGCGACGGCGACCACCAGCAGCCCGACACCCGTGCCGCCCAGCACTCCGGCCGGTACGGTCAGCGGCGCGTTGCTGCCGACCGTCCATGCCCCCGCGAAGACGGCGGCGATGAGCGCCAGTAACAGGCTGGCCTTGGTGTCGATACGGGCGATCTCCGCCTTCACCTCCGCATGAGCGGCGGCAAGGCTCGACTCGCGGGTACTCATGCCGTCCACCCCCTGCGGCGGTTCTCGGCGTGGCTGCGCTGGTTCGGCTGCGTCCGCGGGGCGCCCTCGTTCCAGACGAACGGGGGGATGGCGTCCGCGGCCGTGAGCACCCGCAGGGCGGCGCAGGCCGGGGCGTCGGGCAGGGCGTAGACCCTGCCGTCCTCCAGGGAGGCCAGCAGCCGGGCGGCATGGTGCTCGCAGCCGTCCGCGCCCGTGTTGTGCGCGTCGAGGACGGTCACGACGGCCGGCCCTTCGCACGGGGTCGGGTCGTCGGGGTGAGCGGCCGGACAACGGGAAACGTCGCTCATGCAGCACCGCCCGTCATACCGGCGGTGCGGCCGTTGGCCAGCTTGCGGCGAGCGGCCAGGACCCGGCGGCGGGCCCGTCGCAGACGCCGGGTGTCCAGCTCGCCCGGCACCCGGTCCAAGACGGTGATCTGCGCGTCCAGGAACGCGACCTCCGCGTGGATGACGGGCATCTCAGCTTCGATCGCGGCCAGCTCCGCCGCGGTCGGCTCACGGCCGGACGTGTCACCGGAGTCGGCGACTTCAGGTGCGGCAATACTGTTCATGGGTCGTTTGCCCTTTCACGTGGGACGGCCCGACAGCACCCCCCAGAGGGCCATCTCTGGGGGGTGCGCCGATTGGTGTGTGGAGCGGAAGGAGGGGCGCCCCGGACGGGATTCGATCCCGCGCCCTCACGGCATGGATGCCGGGGCTATCGAGCAACCGGGCCGACGGGTGCCGGGCCCAGGGTCAGGACTGGTCGGTCAGGTGTGCAGCGTCCGTCTGGGCGGTGCGCACTTGCTCCTGTGCCCAGGCGAGTTCGCTGCCCGCCATGGGCGGATCCGCGCTGGCGATCCACGCACTCACGGACTCGCCGTACTGCTGCGAGTGCTCCGCCGCCGGGTCAGGTCCGTACCCGGAGCCCGCCATCAGCCGCGACCCCGCGCACGCACGTCGTCCTCGGACCGCTTGTTCTGCTCCGCGTTCTTCCGCGAAAGCTCCTGACGCTCCGCTTCTGTCAAACTCATGACCACAGGTGCCTCCTACACAGGTGCCTGCGACACGGCCCCGGGTGGCACCCCGGGGCCGTGCACTTGGTGCCGGCCTTTCCGACTCCCCCTCACCGCCCGTACGAGACGGGCGGATCAGGCAGCCCTCAGCGGCGTCAGGCCGCTGAGTCGTTGAGCGAGGGGAGACCCTCGCGAATGTGCTGCGAATCTCAGATCAGGCAGTGCCGTCACCGCCCCGAAGAGCGGGTCCGGGCAGGTCACCCGGCCCGACATGGACGGTCGGGGTGATGACCCGCACCCATCGACCACCCCTGTTCAGGTGGCTGGGTCGGCACGCTATGGAGTTCTCAAAGAGTGAGGGCTTCTGCCCTGCTTGCAAACTAGCTTGCACTAGTCTGCTGTGGTGCACAAGCCCCATGCGGTGATGCTCACTAGTTCGCTGTGGTGGGTACTCTCAGAGCATGGCTGTCACAGGAGGACCCACCCCGAAGGCGGTGCAGGTCGCAAACGCGCTCCGCGAAGAGATCAAGGACGAGAAGCTGAAGCCCGGCGACAAGCTCCCCTCACAACGCGAGTTGATGGAGCGCTTCGGGTTCGCGAGCCAGACCATCCAGAACGGGCTAGCCGCACTCCGAGCTGAAGGGGCGATCGTCTCGGCCGGGAACCTCGGCAACTTCGTCAGCGACGGGGCGCCTACCAGCGATGTACGTGACGAGATCAAGGAAATCCGCTCCCAGGTTCAGGCGTTGACCGAACGGGTCGCAGCACTCGAAGAGGGCTCCGCACCGGGTGGTTCGTGATCTGCAACCAGCATGCGAGGAACGGGAGTTGTGAGGTAGCTGACACCTAGGGGGCGGCGAAGCGGAGGTGGGGACATGTCCGGTGACACCCCCCTGTCCCCTTCCCTGTCGCCCCCACACGCGAGAGACACTCGGGATAGGCACCCAGAGGAGGGCGCATGACCGACGACAGGCCCACGTGGGCGCGGCGCATCGCCGCGGAGCGTGCAGCGCGTGACTGGTCTCAGCGGAAGGCCGTCAGGGCTCTGCGGGCGCACGCTCCCTCGGAGCTCCCTGCGGAAGACAGCATGATTCGCCAGTGGAAGCGCTGGGAGTCAGGCCAGATGCCAAACGAGTTCTACCAGCCAATCATCGCGGCCACATTCGGCACGGTGACGCACGCCATTTTCCCCGCACCTTCACGACGCGACGGAGAAAGCGAGATCCTGGCAGCGACCGGCTTGGAAACACTGGAAATCGTCAGCCGGCTAGGAAAGTCCGATGTCGACAATGCGACGCTCGATGCCCTGAGAATCACGGCCGACCGACTCAGCTCTGAGTACCCGTACATGCCAAGCGAACAATTGCTCATCGAGGGACGGCAGTGGCTACGCCGTGTTGTCGAACTTCACAAGAAAAGCCTTACGCTCGCCCAGCACCGAGAGGTGTTGGCCCTCTCCGGCTGGCTCGCTCTGCTAGTCGGCTGTGTCGAATACGACACGGGGAATCGTCACGCCGCTGAAGCCACAAGGGGCGCTGCCCTATCCCTCGCGAACGAGGCTGACAATGCCGAGGTAGCAGGGTGGGCACACGAGATGCGGGCGTGGTTCGCCCTCACGACCGGCGACTATCGCGGCGTTGTTGCCGCAGCACAAGCAGGAGCTGAAGCGGCTCCACACCACGGCGTCGCGGTTCAGCTCGCTGCCCAGGAAGCTAAGGCGTGGGCCCGCCTCGGGGACAGGCGACAAGTTGAGGTTGCTCTTGACAAGGGGCGGCGGATGCTCGAAGGGATGCCGCACCCCGAGAACCTGGACAACCATTTCGTGGTAGACCCATCGAAATTCGACTTCTATTCAATGGACTGCTATCGGCTGGTCGGTGAAGATAAGATTGCCCGCACACTGGCTGAAGAAGTCTTGAGGGCGGGGACCGATTTCGACGGCCATGAACGGTCACCAATGCGCAATGCAGAGGCTCGCGTCACCCTTGGAGTCACGGCAGCACGTGAAGGTGACTTGGAACAGGCATTGGTTATGGGGGAACGAGCCCTCGAAGGTGATCGGAAATCTGTCCCGTCGCTCATCATGACCAGCCGTGAACTGGCCGCAGAGATGCGACGGCGGTACAGCAAGGAAGCTGGCGCGCAAGACTACCTGGCACGCCTGGACGCGCTGGCGCGGGAGAAGCCCGGGTTCATGCCGCGATGACCCGGGGTGGGGCAGGTGTGGGGCAGACACCGGCCGGCGCCGGAGAACAGCAGGTCAGAGGTGCTTTCCACGGGGGACTGTAAATCTGCCGGCTCAGCCTTCCCAGGTTCGAATCCTGGCGCCGCCACATCTGGAGAAGGGCCCGTGACCAGCATGCATGCTGGGCGGGCCCTTTCGCATTCCCCTTCTCCGCGCTAAGTGCCGTATTTCGGCCCGGCGTTGGGCCGTGGTGCTCGATTGGCTCTTGTGGGGGTGCGGAGGGTGGGTGGTTTGTTTAGGTTTTGGGCTGTATGGGGCTTGCTCGGGGTACGAAGCGGAGGAACCTCTATGGCCGGCTGGACGGATGACGAGCTGGAGCGGATCGGGAGTGCCGAGGAGTTGAACCTGCAGTCGTTGCGGGGCGACGGCACTCTGCGGGACCCCGTGACCATGTGGGTCGTACGGGACGGGGACGACGTCTACGTGCGGTCCGTGAAGGGGGCGCAGGGGCCGTGGTTCCGGGGGACTCGGTCGCGGCTGGAGGGGCGGATCCGGGCGGGGGGTGTCGACAAGGACGTCGCCTTCGTGGACGTGGGGGACGGGGGCGAGACCACGTCGCGGCTGGATGCCGCGTACCGGGCGAAGTACGGGCGCTATCCCGCCGACATCTTCGGCAGCATCGTGACGCCGCAGGCGCAGGCCGCCGCCCTCCGGCTCGTGCCGCGCTGAACCCGGGCACCGGCCCCGTGCCCGGTCCGGGCGCCGCCCCCGTGCCCGGCTCCGGGGCCACAGCCGCGCGTCTCGTCGGGTCGCCCCGGCGGGGTTACCTTTCAGGGGTGGGCGCCATGGCTGAGAACCACGCGCCGGTCGACGATTCCGTGCCGCATTCCGCGCGGATATGGAACTGCTGGACCTGAGCCAGCCCGTCGCCCTCGTGCTGCTGGGGATCACCGCGCACCTCACCGACGACGCCGCGTACGACATCGTCGGGCGGCTCATGGCCGCGCTGTCTCCCGGGAGCTTCCTCGTGCTCTGCGACGACACCGAGGTGATCAGGCCCGCCGAGATGCGGGAGATGATCCGGCAGTGGAACGAGGCCGGGGAGAATCCCCGGAGCAACCGCAGTCCCGCCCAGCTCGCCCGGTTCTTCGACGGGCTGGAGATGCTGGAGACGGGGCTGCTGTCCGTGTCGCTGTGGCGTCCCGACGCCGCCGAGGTCGGCGCGCCCACCGCGGTCGACGATTTCGGTGCGGTGGCCCGTAAGCCCTCGCTATAGGCTGCCCGCACACCTGTTCCTCGCGGAGGGAGCCGCCGTGACCGGCCGCGTCGAGCTGACCTTTCTGTCGCGCGTCGCCTTCCGCGGGCGGGAGATCACCGCGCCCCGCGTACGCGGCCTGCTCGCCCTGCTCGCCGGGGAGCTGCGGGGCGGATGCAGCGTGGGACGGCTGGTCGACGGGCTGTGGGGCGAGGAGCTGCCGGCGGATCCGGCGAACGCGCTGCGCATCCTGGCCTCCCGCGCCCGCGCCCAGGTCGGGGCGGACGTCGTCGTCAGCACCCCGACCGGGTACCGGCTGGCGCTGGCGCCGGAGCAGGTCGACACCGCGGCCGTCGAGCGGTGCGCCGAGGACGCGGCGCGCGCCGTACGCGCCGGGGACCACGCCGCCGCCCTCGCCGCCGCCGAGGAGGGACTCGGGTACTGGGACGCGCCGCCGGAGGCGGAGGGACTGCCCGGGGATCCGGTGGCGGAGCTGCGGGCCGAGCACGCCGCGGCGTACGCCGATCTCGTACGGGCCAGGGCCCTCGCCCTCGCCCGGACCGGCCGGCGCGCGGAGGCCGCCGCGCCGCTGGCCCGGCTCCACGCCGGTGCGCCCCGCGACGAGGAGGTGCTCGCGGAGCTGCTCCGCGCCGAGGCCGCGTCCGCCGGGCCCGCGGCGGCGCTCGCCCGCTACGACGCGTACCGGCGCCGGCTCCGCGACGGCCTCGGCACCGACCCGGGCGCCGCGCTCAAGGCCGTCTACCAGGAGCTGCTACGGGCCGGGGCCCCCGCCGTCCGGCACGGTGTGCCGCACGACCCCAACCCGCTCCTCGGCCGCGACGCCGACCTCGCCGCGGTCGGCGCCCTGCTGCGCTCCTCCCGGCTCACCTCGATCGTCGGGCCCGGCGGCCTCGGCAAGACGCGGCTGGCGTACGCCGTCAGCCGGCGCGCGGAGCAGCAGCTCGTGCACGTCGTCTCGCTGGCCGGCGTCCGCGCCGACGAGGATGTGGCCGGCGAGGTGGCCTCCGCCGTGGGCGGGGGCAGCGGCACCCCCGGCGCCGACGTCCACGCCACCCTCGTCGCCGCCCTCGGCGGGCAGCCAGCGCTGCTCGTCCTCGACAACTGCGAGCAGGTCGTCCACGGCGCCGCCGATCTCGTACGCGCCCTGCTGACCAGCGCCGCCGACCTGCGCGTGCTCGTCACCAGCCGCGCGCCCCTCGGGCTCAGCTCCGAGGCCGTCCACCACCTCCCCCAGCTCACCCCCGAGACCTCCGCGGAGCTCTTCGCCCAGCGCGCCCGCGCCGCCCGCCCCGACGCCGAACTCCCGCCCGCCGCCGTCGCGGAGCTGTGCCGGCACCTCGACGGGCTGCCGCTGGCCGTGGAGCTGGCGGCGGCGCGGGTGCGGGTGCTGTCCGTACCGGAGATCGCGCGGCGGCTCGGCGACCGGTTCGCGCTGCTGCGCGGCGGGTCGCGGGACGCGCCCGAGCGGCACCGCACGCTGCACGCCGTCGTGGAGTGGAGCTGGAACCTGCTGGAGGAGGACGCCCGGGGCGCGCTGCGGGCGCTGTCGGTCTTCCCCGGCGGCTTCACGGCACAGGCGGCGGAGCAGTTGCTGACCAGCGGGGACGCGCTGGAGCTGCTGGAGCAGCTCGTCGACCAGTCGCTGCTGAAGGCCGCCGACACCGCCGCCGGGATCCGCTTCCACATGCTGGAGACGGTGCGGGAGTTCAGCGCCGCCCGGCGCGCGGCGGCGGGCGAGGACGAGGCGGTCACCGCCCGCTTCCTGGGCTGGGCGCGGGACTTCGGGGTCGCCCACCACGACGCGCTGTTCGGCCGCGAGCCGCTCCAGCACTGGCCCCGCCTGCGCGCGGAGCAGGACAACCTCGTCCTCGCCCTGCGCTACGCCCTCGCCCGCGGCGACCACGCCACCACCGCCGCCGCCGGCGCCGTCCTCGCCGGCGTCTGGATCACCGACTCCGCGAGCTTCCACCGCACCTTCGGCCTGGCCGCGGACACCGCGCGCCCGCTGTCGCACTACCGCCCCGACCCCCGCCACACCGAGGTCACCCGCACCCTGTGCGCCCTGGCCACGGCCGCCCCGTTCATGGGCTACGGCCCGCTCCACCCGCGCCACCTCGCCACCCTGCGCCGCCTGCCCCCCGCCGAGCCGGACACCCTGCTGCGGGCGCTGGCCGTCGTGCTGTGCGCCGCACCGGGCATGCGCCCGCCCGGCTACGGCGCGCTGGACGAACTCCGCGCGAGCGACGCCCCGCTGCTCGCCGGCATCGCCGAGTGCGTCGCCAGTTACCTGCTGGAGCACGCGCACGAGCCGGGGCGGGCGCTGGCCGCCGCCCGCCGGGTGCTCGCCGCGGTCGACGCCGTACCCAACCCGTCCCTCGGCCTCCTCGGCCACTCCAGGTGCAGCGAGCTGTGCATGGAGGCCGGGATGGGCGAGGAGGCGTACGGGCATCTGCTGGCCGCGCTGGAAGCGCTGGCGCACCTGGGCGACCAGTCGCCGACGACAGGGCTGCGGCGCGGGCTGGTGCTGGCGTGCCTGCAGCGCGGGGAGCCGGACGAGGCGGAGATGTGGCTGCGGCGGGTGGAGGAGGAGCGGTCCGCGGCGGAGCAGCCGCAGTTGCTGGCGGGGTACGAGGCGGCGTGGGGCGAGATCGCGCTGTCGCGCGGGCTGACGGAGCTGGGGCTGAAGCACTGGCGTACGGCGGTGGACAAGCTGCGCCCCGGAGGACCGCGGGAGGCGACGTACCCGCCGGTCGCGGTGCCGGTGGCGCTGTCCACGCCACCGGACGAGGGCCCGCCCGGCGACCGGCCCGACGCGCCGCCCGCCGACCCGCTCGACGACTCCTGGGGCCTGCACGTCGCAGCCGCCGCCGTCGCCGCCCACGCCTACGCGGGCCGCCTGGAGCCCGTCGCCGATCTGGTTGCCCTGCTGGAGAGACGGATACGCGCGCTGCTCCTCGCCGGACCCCTCCCCGCCACGGAGGTCCCCGCGGAGGCCGGAGTCGACGGCACCGCCGTGCTCTGCCTCGGCCTCGTCCGCCTCGCCGCGGGCGACACGTCCGCCGTACGGCTGGTGGCCCTCGCCGAGCGGCTGTACGTACCGCAGGCGTTCCACCCGACGCTCTCCGTCGACCGCGCCCGCCGTGCCGCGCAGGACGCCGACGGGGCGGCGTACGCCGACGCGGTGTCGGAGTACGCCGCCCTGGGGCGGAGCGAGCTGCGCGAGGTGGCCCGCGGGCTCATCGCGCCTCCTTCGGGTCGCGGTTGAACGACGCCTTGGACCACAGGTAGCCGAGCACGACCAGCCCCAGGCACCAGGCGAAGGACAGCCACCCGTCGTGCCCGATCTCCGTGCCCAGCAGCAGCCCCCGCAGGGTCTCGATGGCCGGGGTGAACGGCTGGTACTCGGCGATCGGCCGGAACCACCCCGGCATCGCGTCGAGCGGCACGAACGCGCTGGACAGCAGCGGCAGCAGGATCAGCGGCGTGGCGTTGTTGCTGGCGCCCTCGGCGTTCGGACTGACGAGCCCCATGCCGACGGCGACCCAGGTCAGCGCCATCGCGAAGAGCGCCAGCAGCCCGAAGGCGGCGAGCCACTCCAGCACGGTGGCGTCGGTGGAGCGGAAGCCGATGGCCACGGCGATGGCGCCGACGAAGACGACGCTGGCCAGGCACTGCAGCACGCTGCCGAGGACGTGCCCGATGAGCACGGAGCCGCGGTGGATCGCCATCGTACGGAAGCGGGCGACGATGCCCTCGGTCATGTCGGTGGCGACGGAGACGGCGGTGCCGATCGTGGTGCTGCCGATGGTCATGAGCAGCAGTCCCGGCACGACGTAGGCGATGTAGACGTCGCGGTCGGGGGCGCCGCCGGCGAGGCCCGCGCTCATGGTGTCGCCGAAGACGTAGACGAAGAGCAGGAGCAGCATGACCGGGGTGAGCAGCAGGTTGAGGGTCATGGAGGGGTAGCGCCGGGCGTGCAGCAGGTTGCGGCGCAGCATGGTGGCGGAGTCGCGTACGGCCAGGGCGAGGGTGCTCATCGGGCGGCTTCCTTCTCGGGCGCGGCGGTCAGGGCGAAGAAGACGTCGTCGAGGTCGGGGGTGTGGACGGTGAGGGTGTCGGCGTGGACGTCGGCGGCCTCCAGCCAGTCGAGGATCGCGCGCAGCTCCCGCTGGGTGCCGTCGCTGGGTATCTGGAGCGTCAGCGCCTGGTCGTCGCGTACGGTCTCGCGCAGCTCGCCCGCGGCCCGCTCGTACGCCCCGGGGTCCTCGAAGCGCAGCCGCACGTGGCCGCCGGGGACGAGCCGCTTCAGCTCGGCGGCGGTGCCCTGCGCGGCGATCCTGCCGCCGTGCAGCACGGCGATGCGGTCGGCGAGTTCGTCGGCCTCTTCGAGGTACTGGGTGGTGAGGAAGACGGTGACGCCGTCGGTCAGCAGCTCGCGGATGATCTGCCACATGTCGTGGCGGGAGCGCGGGTCGAGGCCGGTGGTCGGCTCGTCGAGGAAGATGATCCGCGGGCTGCCGACGAGGGTCATGGCGATGTCGAGGCGGCGGCGCATGCCGCCGGAGTAGGTGGCGGCGGGCCGGGCGGCGGCGTCGGTGAGGTCGAAGCGTTCCAGCAGTTCGGCGGTGATCCGGCGGCCCTCGGCGCGCGGCAGGTGGTGCAGGTCCGCCATGAGGCGCATGTTCTCCTCGCCGGTGATGAGGTTGTCGACGGCGGAGAACTGGCCGGTGACCCCGATCGCGGCGCGTACGGCGTCGGCGTGGGTGGCCGGGTCGTGGCCCGCGACGCGGATGGCGCCGGCGTCGGCGGTGATGAGGGTGGAAAGGATCTTGACGGCGGTGGTCTTGCCGGCCCCGTTCGGGCCGAGGAGAGAGAAGACGGTGCCTTCCGGCACGTGCAGGTCGATGCCGTCGAGGACGGTCTTGTCGCCGTACGACTTGCGCAGCCCGGTGGCGGCGATGGCGGGTGAGTCGGTGGTCGTCGTCATGCCCCGAAGCTTGCGGGGCACCGCGCTCAACGGCCTTTCAGCGCCGTTTCAGCGCCGGGAGGGCGTCTGAAAGCCGGTGAAATGCGCAGGTCACGGGTGGGCGCGGCGGGTGCCGCGTGCCGGCGGCGTCGGGTTGAATCCCCTTCGTCGCTCGTGTGGAGGGAGTGGTGGCGGTGGAGCGTGGCGAGGAGCGGTTTCTGCGGCGGGCGTTCGAGCTGGCGGCGCAGGCGCGCGGCGAGGGGAACGGGCCGTTCGGCTCGCTGCTCGTGGGGCCCGGCGGGGACGTGCGGGCGGAGGAGCGGAACACCGCCGCCACGGACGGCGACATCACCGCGCACCCCGAGCTGAAGCTCGCGCGGTGGGCGGCGCGGGAGCTGGACGCGGAGACCGCGGCGGGGACGACGATGTACACGAGCTGCGAGCCGTGCGGGATGTGCGCGGGGGCGCTGGCGCGGTCGGGGCTCGGGCGGGTGGTGTACGCCCTGTCCGCCGGGCAGCTACGGGACTTGCAGCCCGCCGCGGGCCGGCCGGCGGTGCGGAGCGAGGGCCCGTATCTGTACGACGAGGCGAGGCGCGTCGTCGAGGGGTACGGGCCGTAGCCGGAGGCCCGTCCCCGTAGAGGACAATCGGGATGTGTAGCATCCCCTTTTATGAACATGGGCGAAGGCGTCGAGTGGGGGCTGCACAGTTGCCTGACCCTGGCCTGGCTGCGGGACGCGGGGCCGGTGCCCATCCGCAGGCTGGCCGTCTGGTTCGACCTGCCGCAGGAGTATCTGAAGAAGCGCCTCCAGGCCCTCGCCCGCGCCGGGATCCTCGACTCCACGCCCGGCGCGCGCGGCGGGTTCTCGCTCGCGCGGGAGCCCGAGCGGATCACGCTCATGGACGTGGTGACCGCCCTGGAGGGGCCCCTGGAACCGTTCGTCTGCACCGAGATCCGGCAGCAGGGGCACGGGGGGCAGGGCGCGGGGCGGGAGTTCGCCCGGCCGTGCGGGGTGGCCACGGCGATGCGCCGCGCGGAACTGGCCTGGCGGCGGGAGCTGGCCGGGCAGACGGTCGCCGATCTGATGGCCGCCGCGCCGAAGGCGAGCGCGGAGCGCACGCGGCGGCAGTACGCCCGGCTGACGGGCTGAGCGCGCCGCGCCCCTGCACGCCGCATCCCTGAACACGTATCCCTGAACACGTATCCCTGACGCCGTATCACGTACGCGACGCACGAAAGGAACGGGGATGTCAGATATCCCGGTCAACCGGCCCGCGGAGCCGGCCGGAGCCGCCCAGGCGCGCGGGCTCTCCGCCACCCTCGTCCTCGCCCTCGGCACCTTCGCCGTCGGCACCGACGCCTTCGTGGTCGCCGGCTTCCTCCCCGCCATGGCCGGCTCGCTCGACGTCTCCGAGTCCGCCGCCGGGCAGTCCGTCACCGTCTTCGCCGCCGCGTACGCCGCCCTCTCCCCCGTGCTCGCCACCGCCTGCGCCCGCGTCCCGCGGCGGACGCTGCTCGTCGGCGCCCTGCTCGTGCTCGCCGCCGCCAACCTCGGCTCCGCGCTCGCCCCCGACCTCCCCGTGCTGATGGCCAGCCGCGTCCTCGCGGCCGCAGGGGCGGCGGCGTTCACGCCCGGCGCCGGGGCCGTCGCCGCCGCGCTCGCGCCGCCCGAGCGGCGGGCGCGGGCGCTGGCGGTCGTCATCGGCGGCCTGACCATGGCCACCGCGCTGGGCGTGCCGCTGGGCACGCTCGCCGAGCGGGCGGTGGACTGGCGTACGGCACTGGGGCTCGTCGCCGCGCTCTGCGCGTGTTGCGCGCTCGGGGTCTACGCCGTCATGCCCCCGCTGCCCGGCGGGGCGCCGGTGCCGCTGCGGGCACGGCTGCGCGCGCTGCGCCGCCCCGGGGTGCTCGCCGTGCTGCCGCTCACCGCGCTGGGCATGGGCGCGGGGTACACGGTCTACGCGTACACCGTGCCCGTCCTGGCGGACGTGGGCGTGGACGCCTCGGGGGCGGTGTGGATGCTCTGCCTGTACGGAACCGGGGCGGTGGCGGGCAACTTCGCCGCCGGTCTGGCCACCGACCGCTGGGGCGCGGTGCGGGTGCTGGCCTTCGGGTACGCGCTGATGGCGACGGGCCTCGGCGTCCTCGCGCTGTCGGCCGCGGCGGGGCTGCGCTTCCTGCCGCTGACGGCGGCGGCGATGGTGGCGTGGGGCGCGAGCAGTTGGTGCCAGACCCCGCCGCAGCAGCACCGCCTCATCTCCGCCGCGCCGCAGGAGACGGCGCTCGTGGTGGGGCTCAACGCCTCGGCGATCTACACCGGCATCGGGCTCGGCACGCTGCTCGGCGGGGCGCTGCTGCCGCTCGGTACGGCGGAGGCCGCGACGGCGGGGGCGGTGCTCGCGGTGGCGGCGGGGGCGTGGCTGGCGGGGACGCGCCGGTACCGGTGAAGGCGGGCCGGGCCGCGTGCGCGCCGGGCAGGCCCCGTACCCCCGCGGGCCCTCAACTCCGCCGTGCGGGTGCGCCGTTGGCGGAAGCCGACGACCGTACGCGCCGAGGACTGTGGCCCCGGCGCACCTCCGCCGCGGCGGCCGCCGTGCTGCAATCGACTATGGCCACGACCACCGACGGCACCCCACCGGCCACCCCGGACGAGCCCGCGCACCGGCTGCGTACCGAAGTGGAGCGGTTACGCGAGGACGCGACGCGCCAGCGGAGACTCGCCCACCGCAGGGCCGAGTTCTGGGCCAAGACCGACATCGCCCTCGGCTTCCCGGCCGCCCTCCTCGCCGCCGTCTCCGGCGCCGCGGCGCTGGCGTCCGCGGACGCGCGGGTGCCGGCGGCGCTGGGCACGCTGGTCTCGGCGGGGTTCGCGGCGGGGGCGGCGTTCCTGCGCAGCGAGCGGCGGCGGCTGGCGAACAAGTGGTCGCGGCAGGCATGGGGCGCGGTGGAGGCGCGGGCCACCGTGCTGCTCGCGCGGGACGACATCGGCGCCACGGATCTGGCCGGTCTGTTCGAGCTGCGGCAGGCGGCGCTCGCGGCGTACGAGGGCGACGAGAACCCCCGGCCGCCGGGCCCGCCGCCGCCGGCCGTACCCGGTCCGGGTTGATACGTAGGAGATTTCCTACGTATCATCTGCCGCATGAACATCACCCATGCGCAGTTCGTGACCCTGCCCGTCGCCGACCAGGACCGGGCCAAGACCTTCTACACCGACGCCCTCGGCTTCGACGTCGTCGCCGACCGGCAGATGGGCCCCGTCCGCTGGCTCGCCGTCGCGCCGGAGGGCGCGCAGACCCACTTCGTGCTCGCCGCCGCGGAGCAGGGCTTCACCCCCGGCAGCGTCCACGGCACGGCGCTCGTCAGCGCCGACCTCGACGGCGATTGCGCCGCTCTGCGCGCCGCGGGCGCTAAGGTCGAGGGCCCGGACGACCAGCCGTGGGGCCGCCAGGCGACCCTGGAGGACCCCGACGGGAACCGGTTCGTGCTCTCCGCGGAGGGCTGACGCCCGGGGAGAGAGGAGACGGCGGACTTGCCTGCGACACAGGACACCCGCGGCGAGGACCGCGTCTTCGGCGCGCTGTCCAGTCCCGTACGGCGCGAGGTGCTGCGGCTGCTGCGTGACGAGGGCCCCCAGCCCGTACAGCAGTTGGCGGCGCACTTCGACATGCGGCGGCCCAGCCTCTCGGAGCATCTGAAGGTACTGCGGGAGGCCGGGCTGGTCAGCGAGGAGCGGGCGGGGCGGCAGCGGATCTACCGGCTGGAGGCGGAGCCGCTGACGGAGGTACGGGACTGGCTGGGGCCGTACGAGCGGTTCTGGCGGGCGAAGCTGGCGGACCTGGCGGAGCTGCTGGACGACCTGCCGGAGGCGGACGGCGACGGGGGCCGGGACCGGGACCGTGCGGATGGTGCGGATCGTGCGGGCGGCCCCGGGGCCGGGACCGGGACCGGGGCCGGGGCATGAGCGTCCCCGGCTTCCCCGAGCCCGCGGACCCCACCGAGATCCGGCTCGACGCCTTCCTCCCCCACCCGCCCCGCACGGTGTGGCGGGCCCTCACCGAGCCCGGACTGCGCGCCCGCTGGCTCATGCCGGGCGACTTCCGCCTCGAAGTCGGCCACCGCACCACGATGCGGGCGCTCCCCCGCCCCGGCACCGGCTTCTCGGGCACGGTGGCGGAGGAGGTCCTCGCGTACGAACCGGAGCGGATGCTCCGCGTGCGCTGGACCGACGCGGAGCCGGGCGCCGCGGGCGGCACCGGGGACGGGACCGGGCCCGGGACCGCCGACTGGACGATCACCTGGACCCTCGCCCCCGAGGGCCGCGGCACCCGCCTCTTCCTCGTCCACGCCGGCTTCGACCCCGACGACCCGCTCCAGCGCCGGGCCCACCGGATCATGGGCGGCGGCTGGTCCTCGCAGGTGCTCCCGGCGCTGGCGGAGGTGCTGCGGGAGGGCTGACCCGGGGCCGCGGCCCCGTGCCCGTACTCACTCAGCCATGCCCACCGACGGCAGGTACCGCGGCGCCCGCCACGCGTCCAGCCGCCCCTCCACCGACGCACCCAGCGTCAGCAGCTCGCCGTCCAGGCGGGCGGGTTGGCGGGCGTGGCGGGGCGGGACGGGCGCAACGGGCGGCGGCGATCCCGCACCGACCCGCAGCGCCGGGCCCCGCCGACTGCACCTACTCCTTGGCCGCCACCGCCGCGACCGCGTCCAGCACCGGGGTGCTGCCCTCGACGAGTTCCAGCGTCAGGCCCACCGTCCGGGGCTCGTCCAGGAGCGCGACCAGCACCGCGGCCACGTCGTCGCGCGGGACCGCGGAACGGCCCGTCTTCGCGGCGAGGTCGACCAGGCCGGTACCGGCGTCGTTGCGCAGCGACCCGGGCCGCAGGATCGTCCAGTCCAGGCCGTCCCGGGCCTGCACGTACTCGTCGGCGGCGGTCTTCGCCCGCAGGTACGCGGAGAACACCGGGTCTCCGCCGGCCGGAGGCTCGCTCCCGGCACCCATGGACGAGACGACGAGGAAGCGCCGCACGCCGGCCGCCACCGCGGCGTCGGCGAAGAGCACGGCGGCACCGCGGTCGACGGTGTCCTTGCGCGCCTCACCGCTGCCGGGCCCCGCACCGGCGGCGAACACCGCGGCGTCGGCGCCTTCGAGGAGCCGGGCGACCTCGTCGGCACCCGCGGACTCCAGGTCGCAGACGAGGGGTTCGGCACCGGCGGCCCGCAGGTCGTCGGCGTGCTCGGGGCGGCGGATGATCCCCGCGACTTCGTCGCCCCGGGCGGCGAGCAACCGCTCAAGCCGCAGGGCGATCTGACCGTGTCCTCCAGCGATGACGATGCGCATGGCTCCGACCGTAACGCCTGACCGCCCGGCACGCGCGACGTGCGGCAGTCGGCGGACCGGGACCCCGCGTCACCTCCCCCGCCACACCCCCGGGCCCTGCGCCGCACGCTCCAGGCGGCGGGCCTTCCACCCGCACGCTCCCCACGCGCGTTCCCCGCCCGCACGCTTTCCCCTCATACACCGTCACCCGCACACCCGCCCAAGGGTATGCGCCCCGTCTGACAACGACGCCCGGCCCGCGGCCGCCTGCCCCTCCCCCAGGGGCCACCCCCAGGGGCCCCGGGGCCACCCGCCCCCGAGCCTGAAAAGCCGGTCCTCAGCCCGCCGTACGCCGCAGGCCCTGGCGGGGCAGGTCCAGGTCCGCGGCTCCCGAGTCGCAGTACTCCCGCACCGCGCTCGTACGGGCCACCACCCGCCCGCGGTGGATCACGATCCGGCTGTACCCCAGCGACAGCGCACCCGCGACCGAGTCGCCCCGCACCGCCAGCAACTCCGCGGGAAATCCCGCCTCCACCCGCACCTCAGGCAGCCCCAGCACCGCGCGCGCCTGCCCGGCCACCGTCGCGTACGCCGCCGCCGGCTCGGCGTCGCCCGCCGAGGCGAGGAGGTACGCGGACTGCAGCGGATCCCCGCCCCCCACGGGGTTCACCTCGTCGCGTACGGCACCGGTCCCCGCCGCGACGCACACGCCGGCGGCGCGCAGCAGCCGCACGGGGGCGTACGCGAACGGCCGCGCGCCGCGAGCGGGACCGCCACGAGCCGCACCGCCGCCCTCCACCCCCCGCACCGCACCGCAGTCGCCCTGCGGCAGGCACACCACCGCCACCCCCGCACCCGCCAGCCGCTCGGCCACCCCCGCCGCCGTCTCGTACGGCATCCGCGCCAGCCCGCCGCACGGCCCGACGGCCACCCCGCACCGCAGTTCCCCCGCCACCGCCGCCACCCGGTCGAGCCGTGCGGGATCCGCGCCGTCGCAGTGCAGGTCGACCGCGCACCCGTGCTCCGCGGCCACGCGCAGCACCGCCTCCGCGTACCCCGCCGGGTCCGGGTCCAGGTCCGGGCAGCCGCCGACCGCCGTCGCGCCCATGGCGACGGCGTCGTGGAGCAGCGCCCGCCCCCGGGCCCCCGCGACACCGGTCAGCACCGGGGCCACGGCGACCACGGCGACGTCGGCGAGCCCCCGCAGCGCGGCACGGGCGGCGAGCACGGCGCGGAGGTCGTCGAGCCCGGCACCGCCGCCGATCCGTACGTGCGTGCGCAAGGCGGTGGCGCCGTGCCCGAGTTGGAGCAGCGCCGCCTCGACGGCCCGCCGCTGCACACCGGCACCGGCAGCCCCCGCACCCCCGCCGGCCCCCGGGGCGCCCACGCCCGCACCGGCACCCGCACCTGCGCCCTCACCCGAACCCACCCCCGAACCCGAACCCGAACCGGCACCCGCACCCGCCGCCCCCGTCAACGCCACGTCCAAGTGCGCATGCGCCTCCACCGGCGCCGGCAGCAGCACATACCCCCCGAGATCCACCCGCGGCCCGCACCCGCCGGTCGGCCCCGCCAGGCTCCCCGCCGGCCCCACCGCCAGGATCCGGCCGCCCCCGAGCCGTACGTCCACCGTCCTGCCGTCCGCGAGCCGCGCCCCGCACAGCACAGCCGTTCCCTCCTCCTCTGCGGACCCGTGCCGGGGCTGGTGCGGAGGGCTGCTGGGGGGCATGTGACTCCTGCGGGCAGGTCAGGGTAAACATCCATGATGTGAGCAAAATCGCACAGCCATGATCAAAAGCCATCAGACTGTATCGAGCAGCGCGAACGAGCCTAGGCGGGGCGGGCGTGCACGCCATGGAGGAGGGAAAAGTCGTATCGGCGTGGCAACCGGCAGGTCCCGCGCACCGGCAGCGCAGGTCCGCCCACAGGCGGTGATCGGCGTGTTCGAGCGGGCGCGATCAAGGGAGGGTTACTGATTTCACCTTCGGCCGCTCAGCGTGTAGTGTCTTCATCGCTCGCCCCAATAGCTCAGTCGGCAGAGCGTCTCCATGGTAAGGAGAAGGTCAACGGTTCGATTCCGTTTTGGGGCTCTGATGCGGTTCGCACCTCGCTATCCTGGGAGGTGCAGAGCATCGCAGCGGTGTAGCTCAGTCGGTAGAGCAAGCGGCTCATAATCGCTGTGTCACCGGTTCAAGTCCGGTCACCGCTACTCACCTCAAGTAGTCGATTGCAGGGTCGGACCTTCGATCGGCTACGCTTTCTGCGTTGAAGAAGCTGTCCGTTCGTCAAGGAGCACTCACGTGGCTGCCACAGACGTCCGCCCGAAGATCACGCTGGCCTGCGTGGAGTGCAAGGAGCGGAACTACATCACCAAGAAGAACCGGCGCAACGACCCGGACCGTCTTGAGATGAAGAAGCACTGTCCTCGCTGCAACGCCCACACGGCGCACCGCGAGACTCGCTGAACGCAGGCCATCGAACCCCTCGTCCCACCCGGGACGAGGGGTTCGCCGCGCTTCACTCCGCGCTCGCTCAGCCACCCCCACCCCACACCCCGCCCCGCCCCGCCCGCGCGACAGGAGGGTTCATGCCGCTCGATCAGTCCTTCGTGGGCCGGAGTTATCCGCCCACCGCTCCCTACGAGGTGGGCCGGGAGAAGATCCGCGAGTTCGCGGAGGCGGTCGGCGACGCGAACCCCGTGTACACCGACCCGGACGCCGCGAAGGCCCTGGGCCACCCCGACGTGATCGCGCCGCCGACGTTCGTGTTCGCGATCGCGTTCCGGGCGGCGGGACAGGTGATCGCGGACCCGCAGTTGGGACTGGACTACAGCCGCGTGGTGCACGGGGACCAGAAGTTCGCGTACAGCCGTCCGGTACGGGCCGGGGACCGGCTCTCCGTGACGTCGACGATCGAGTCGATCAAGTCGATGGCCGGGAACGACATCATGGACGTGCGCGGCGAGGTCCGCGACGAGGCGGGCGAGCACGTGGTGACGACGATCATCAAGCTGGTGGCCCGCGCCGCCGGAGAGGACTGAGGGCCGATGGTGGCGAAGGTGGCGTACGACGCCGTCGAGGCCGGTACGGAGCTGCCGGCGCAGTCGTTCCCGGTGACCCGCGAGACGCTGGTGCGCTACGCGGGCGCGTCCGGGGACTTCAACCCGATCCACTGGAACGAGCGGTTCGCCAAGGAGGTCGGGCTGCCGGACGTGATCGCGCACGGCATGTTCACGATGGCCGAGGCGATCCGGGTGGTCACGGACTGGGTCGGCGACCCGGGCGCTGTGGTGGACTACGGGGTCCGGTTCACCAAGCCGGTGGTGGTGCCGGACGACGGCGTGGGCGCGGTGATCGAGGTGTCGGGCAAGGTCGCGCAGAAGTTGGACGACGAGGCGCGTACGGTCCGGGTGGACCTGACGGCGACGAGCGCCGGGCAGAAGGTGCTGGGGATGTCGCGGGCCGTGGTGAGGCTGGCGTAGCGGGACGAGGGGGGCCCGTACGGGAGGCCCGGGGTTGACAAGTTAGTGATTGGTCAATAACTTACTTCTCATGGGAAGGATGAGCGCAGAAGAGCGACGCGAGAGCGTCATCCGCGCGGCGATCACGGAGTTCGGCCGCGGCGGCTACCACGGCACGTCGACCGAGTCGATCGCCAAGCGGGTCGGCGTCTCGCAGCCGTACCTCTTCCGCCTCTTCCCCAACAAGCGCGCCATTTTCCTCGCCGCCTCCCTGCGCTGCATCGAGGAGACCGCGGCCGTCCTCCGCGCCGCCGCGGAGGAGGCGCCGGCGGGCACCGAGGAGAAGGCGATGGCCGTGGCGTACCAGCGGCTGATCGAGGACCGCGACCGCCTGATGATGCAGATGCAGATGTACGTCGCGGTGGCCACGGCCGAGTCGGCGGGCGACCACGAGTTCGGCGAGCCCATCCGGGCCGCCTGGTCCGACCAGCTCTACGACTTCGCGCTGCTGACGCTCGGCGGGGACGCCGACACGGCGGCCACCTTCCTCGCGTACGGAATGCTGATCAACACCCTCGTCGCCCTCGGCTACGCGCCGCGGGAGCGGGTGTGGGACGGCTTCTGGCCCGAAACCCTGCCACGCACCTAGCGCGCCCAACCCCGCCACACCCGGCACCGGCACACCCGGCCCGTACACCGCACACGCATGCCCGCGAAAGTTATTGACTGATAACTAATCCGGAGGGAACCCATGTCCGCCCCAGCCAGCACCGGCGGCCGCCGCCGCCCCGGCCCCACCTTCTGGGCCCTGCTCCTCACCAGCCTCGCCAGCTTCATGGGCGCGCTCGACAACCTCGTCGTCACCACCGCGCTCCCCGCCATCCGCGACGACCTCGGCGGCGGCATGGAGGATCTGGAGTGGACGGTCAGCGCGTACACGCTCACCTTCGCCGTCCTCCTCATGCTCGGCGCCTCGCTCGGCGACCGCTTCGGCCGCCGCCGGATGTTCGCCGTCGGCATCGGCGTCTTCACCGCCTCCTCCGCCGCGGCCGCGCTCTCCACCGGCATCGACGGCCTGGTCGCCGCCCGCGCCGTGCAGGGCGTCGGCGCCGCGCTGCTGATGCCGCTGTCGCTGACCCTGCTCTCCGCCGCCGTACCCGCCGCGCGCCGCGGCATGGCGCTCGGCGTCTGGGGCGCGGTGCAGGGCCTGGCCGTCGCGTCCGGGCCGCTGGTCGGCGGGGCGCTGACCGAGCACATCTCGTGGCACTGGATCTTCTGGCTGAACGTGCCCGTCGGCATCGCCCTCATCCCGCTGGTCCGGCTGAAGCTGGCCGAGAGCCACGGCCCCAACGACCGCCTCGACATCCCCGGCACCGTGCTCGCCAGCACCGCGCTCTTCGGCCTCATCTACGCCCTGGTCCGCGGCAACGCCGACGGCTGGACCGCTGCCCCCGTCCTCGCCGGGCTGATCGCGGCGCCGGTGCTGCTGACCGCCTTCGTCGCGTACGAGCTGCGCGCCGCGAACCCCATGCTGCCCATGCGCCTCTTCCGCAACCGCAGCTTCAGCGCCGTCAACGCGGCGAGCGTGCTGATGTTCGTCGGGATGTTCGGCTCGATCTTCCTGCTCAGCCAGTTCCTCCAGGGCGTCGGCGGCTACTCCCCGCTGGAGGCCGGCCTGCGCATGCTGCCGTGGACCGCGATGCCGCTGATCGTCACCCCGATCGCCGGCGCGCTCTCCGACCGCATCGGCGGCCGGCCGATCATCGCGGCCGGTCTGGCGCTCCAGGCGGTGGGGCTGGTGCTGTGGGCGGTGGCGGTCGAGGTGGGCTTCTCGTACGGGTCGATCCTGCCGGCGCTGACGGTGAGCGGCGTGGGCATGGCGATGTACTTCGCGCCCTCGGCGAACGTCGTCCTGTCCAGCGTCGCCCCGGAGGAGCAGGGCATCGCGTCGGGCGCGAACAACGCGCTCCGCGAACTGGGCGGCGCGCTGGGCATCGCCCTGCTGGCGGCCGTCTTCTCCGCCCAGGGCGGCTACGAGACGGGCCAGAGCTTCGTCGACGGCCTGACGCCGGCGCTGTGGGTCGGCGCGGCCGGGGTGGGTCTGGGTGCGCTGCTGGCGCTGCTGATCCACAAGCACCGGAGCCCGGCGGCGTCGCCGCCGCCGGCGGCGGCGAAGGAGGACCGTACCCCGGTGGGGGTCTGACCCTGCTGCTCCCGGAGCCGCCCCGCGCTCTCCCTGGCGCGGGGCGGCCCCGTCCCGTCCCGCGCTGCGTTTCCGTCCGGGCGGGGGACGTGCCGATAATTGATATCGACGGACCGCAGCAAAGCGCGTGTCCGGGAGAGGTGCCGATCATGAAGCCCTTGAACCTCCTTTTGAACGTCCTGTGGCTGATCTTCTGCGGAATCTGGATGGCGATCGCCTACACGGTCGCGGCGCTGGTGTGCTTCATCCTGATCATCACGATCCCGTTCGGCATCGCGTCGCTGCGTATCGCCGGCTACGTACTGTGGCCATTCGGCCGCACGACGGTGGAACGCCCGGGCGCGGGCGCGCCCTCGGTCGTCGGCAACGTGATCTGGGTGATCTTCGCCGGCTGGTGGCTGGCTCTGGGCCACCTGCTCACGAGCATCCCGCTCTTCCTGTCGATCATCGGCATCCCCTTCGGCTGGGCCAACCTGAAGCTGATCCCGGTCTCCCTGATGCCGCTGGGCCGCGCGATCGTCTCGACGGACGAACCCTTCGGCTACGCCCCGCGCTGACACCGGAGGTTTCCCGCCATGACGGGGGTGGTTCACCGCGTCCGCGTTCTCTAGGCTCCGGCTCCGACGACTTGTATCCGCTTTGTATTCGCGGCTCCTTGAATCGGCGGATCACCGATGGCAAGGGGAGAACCGTGCGCAGACGTATCCGCCGGCTGCCGGCCGGGACCGCAGCCGCAGCCGGATCCGGGACCGCAGCCGGAACCGTGACCAGGACCGGGCCGAGGTCCGTCCGTCTCGCCGTCGCCGCCGTCGCCGTCGCCGCCGTCACCTCGCTGGCGATCGGCAGCGCCGCCGGTCTACCGCTCCCCGCCGCGGGCGCGTCCGAGGCCGCGCCGAAGGCGGCCACCGGCACCGGCGAGGTCTCCCCCCTGGCGCACGAGTCGGCCTTCCAACTGGCCGACCCCGACACCGTACGGGCGAAGGACGGCAGGTTCATCACGTACGGCACCACCGTGCCCGCCGGGCGCGGGCAGCGGTGCGAGGGGGCCACCGGGCGGCTCTACGTCCCCGTCCTCGTGCACGGTTCCGGCAACACGGTCGGCATGACCGACTGCGCCTCCGGCGACGCGCTGCCCGGCGGGCCGGGTGCCTGGGCCGAGCCGGGCGGCGCCATCTGGGCGCCCGGGGTGGCCCGTTACGGCGACCGGTACTTCATGTTCTACACCGCCTCGCGCAAGGACTCCGGGCAGAAGTGCATCGGCCGGGCGATCTCGTCGTCCGCCCGCGGCCCGTTCCGCAACGCCGGCGAGTGGGCCTGCCCGCCGGGCGGGCGGTGGGCGATCGACGCCAACCCCTTCGTCGGCGGCGGGTCCCTGTACGTCACGTACCGGGACGACGCAATCGCGTCCGGCGCCGAGACCGGCATCTCGACCGTACGCACCGACAGCGAGGGCCGGGCCGTCTGGAGCACCCGCAGGGACGTGCTGAAGAGCACCGACATCACCTGGGACACCCGCGGGACCAGCGGCGGCACCCACGTCGTCGAGAACCCGTCGATGTGGCGGCGGGCCAACGGCACCTGGTACCTGATGTACTCCGGCAACAACTGGGACAGCGCCCGCTACTCCACGGGCATCGCCGAGTGCGGCACCACGCCGCTCCCCTCGTCGCGCTGCAAGCCCCTCCGCAACGGCGTGGAGCGCCCGTACTTCGGCTACACCGGCTCCGGCGGCCTCGGCCCGTACCGCGGCCTGCCCGGCAACCACCGCGGGCCGGGCGGCATGGACGTCTTCGCCGTCCCCGACGGCAGCTTCCGGGTGGTGTGGCACTGGTGGGACGGCGGCCCCCGGTACCTGATCAACGGCGCGCTGCGTCTCAACGACGGCGGCTACTACGTCCAGTAGCGACCCGGCCGAAGAGCCGGCACCCGTACGACACTCGAAGTTCGCGGAGGGAGAAGTCGTGGCAGGGATCACCAGGAGACGCGCCCTCGGGCTCGGCGGCGCGGCCGTCGCCGGCACCGCCGGGGCCCTGGCCGCCGCCGGCAGCGCCGACGCGGCCGACGGCTGGCAGCGGCTCGTCGTCGTCACCGCCAACATCGGGCGCACCGACCTCGGTCAGCGGGAACGCGCCATCCGCGACGTCCGGCACGCCGTGACGGTCGACGGCCGGCTCACCAAGCCGCTGGTGGGCTGGCAAGAGATCGGCGAAGGGGACGCCGACGGGCAGGAACCGCGGTGGATCAACCAGTACTTCGGCACCGCGTACCGGAACATCTACGTGAACCACGACAGCGCCAGCCGGGTGCCGATGTCGATCCCCAAGGCGTACGACATCGTCGACCGCAGGGTCACCTTCGTCCACGGTGGCAAGGCGGGCGTCTCGCCGCACCGGGTCATCACCGAGGCCGTGCTGGCGCGGGCGGACGATCCCCAGACGAGGTTCGTCTTCGCCAACACCCATTACGTGGCGGGAGCGTTCAACGGCAGGCAGGACCCGTACGAGGCATGGCGGGACGACATGTGGCAGCAGCACTTCCGCAAGCACCGCGACGAGGTGCTCGGGTACTGGCGCGCCCGCGGCTTCCCGGTGATCTGGACCGGCGACGTGAACCGCAGCCCGATGCCGCTGCTCCTGCCCGACTACGAGAAGCGCGCCTTCGGCAGCGGGATCGACCAGATCGGCTGGGTCCCGGGCACGAACGGCACCCAACTGCGGCTGCGCTGGACGAAGGTCGTCCCCATGTACGTGGACGGCCACGACGCCCGCGTCGCCGTGATGCAGGTGCGCCGCGTCTGAGGGGCCCGGCTGAGGGCCGCGGCTGAGAACCGCGACGGTGGACTTCGTCCGTTGTCCCGGCCGCCACGTTCTGCACGAGGCGCAGGTGGCCGGGACTGCGTCGGAGAGCTGCCGGGCGGGAGTCGACCCGTCGGCCCGGCGGTACGCCGTCGTTACCAGCCGGAACGTCTCGGCCTGACCGGTCTCCAGGCGCTCCGGCGCCGCCGGCGCAGGAACGGCGGGAGCGGTCGCCCAGCCGGCCATGCGCGCGCCGGGGACGCGGAGCCCCCGCGCGGAGAGAATGCCTGAGAACACCTGGAAGCTCCGTTGCCCGGAAGACGAGTTCCGGGCAGCACAAAGGGGCCGCTCCGTCGATCGCTCTCGAAGCGACGGAACCGTACGAACCATCTACGGAGCCCGTGACAACGCGGAGACGCGTCTACGGGCGCAAGAGTGACGTACGTCCCGCCGCTAGCGGGACGTCCTCGTCACACCGGCGCAGCCGGCTCCAGAAGCACCTGACATGGGTCCTACGCTGACCCACCCGGCCCACGGCCAGCAGCCCCTCAGTGCCCCAGGTCCCTGCCCGCCATGCGCTCCAGCCGGGCGATACGTTCCGCCATCGGCGGGTGCGTCGAGAACAGCCGCGACATGTTGCCCGAGCCCTGCCGGAACGGGTTCGCGATCATCATGTGGCTCGCCGTCTCGATCCGCGGCTCCGGCGGCAGCGGGAGCTGCTTCGTGCCCGCTTCGAGCTTCCGCAGGGCGCTCGCCAGGGCCAGCGGGTCGCCGGTGAGCCGGGCGCCGGTCTGGTCGGCCTCGTACTCGCGGGAGCGGCTGACCGCGAGCCTGATGATGCTCGCCGCCACCGGGCCCAGGAAGAGCACCAGGAGCATGCCGAACGGGCCCGGCCCGTTGCCGTTGCGGTCGCCGCTCGGGATCAGCCAGGCGAAGTTCACCAGGAACATCACCACCGACGCGAGCGCGCCCGCGATCGACGAGATGAGGATGTCCCGGTTGTAGACGTGCATCAGCTCGTGCCCGAGGACCCCGCGCAGCTCGCGCTCGTCGAGGATCTGCAGGATGCCCTCGGTGACGCAGACCGCCGCGTTGCGCGGGTCGCGGCCGGTGGCGAAGGCGTTCGGGGCCGGGGTCGGCGAGATGTAGAGCCGGGGCATCGGCTGGCGGGCCTCGTTGGAGAGCTCGCGCACGATGCGGTAGAGATTCGGCGCCTCGATCTCGCTCACCGGGCGGGCGCGCATCGCGCGCAGGGCCAGCTTGTCGCTGTTCCAGTACGCGTACGCGTTGGTGCCGATGGCCACGACGAGCGCGATGACCAAGCCCGTACGGCCGAAAATGCTGCCGATGAGCAAGATCAGCGCTGACATGCCGCCCAGGAGCGCGGCTGTCTTCAGCCCGTTGTTCGACCGGTGCACGGTGTGCCCTCCAAAGCCTGCCGGCGCGAGTGTCGGCCGTCTCCTTCCAGTGGACCCCTCCCCCGCACAGAACGCCCGGCCTACCGGCCAAGTTCCCTGGTCAGCGCAGATTCCCCGGGCGCCGCGCGGGTGAGGCGGCGCTACAGCAGGACTTCGCCCGCAAAGCGGAGGACGAGCTGCGGCGCGCCCGAGAGCGCGACGCCGAGCGCCGCCGTCAGGCCGATGGCGCCGCGCAGCGGGGCGGTCAGGGCGGTACGGACCGGGGACGGACCGCCGTCCGGAGCCGCGGGCGCCGGGCGGAACAGCAGCGCCGTCCACTGCAGGTAGTAGTACAACCCCACCACCACGTTCGCCGCCATGACCACCGCCAGCCACCCCAGACCCGCGTCCACCGCGGCGCCCAGGACCGTCACCTTCGCGAAGAGGCCGATGATCCCCGGCGGCAGCCCGGCGAGGTTGATCAGGAAGAACGCGAGCGCCAGCGCGACCGGCAGCCGCGTCGCCGCCAGGCCCCGGTAGTCGGTGATCCGGCCGCCGCGGCCGCCCTTCGCGGCCACCGCGGCGACCACCGCGAAGGCGCCGAGGTTCACCACCCCGTACATCAGGGCGTACGAGAGCGTGGAGCCCACCGCGCGCTCCGGCTCGTCGGCGTAGGCCGCGGCGGCGATGGGGACCAGCAGGTAGCCCGCCTGCGCCACCGACGACCAGGCCAGCAGCCGGACGGCGCTGTGCGGGGCGTCGACGCGCTGGCGCAGGGCGGCCACGTTGCCCGCGGTCATCGTCAGCGCCGCCAGGACCGCGATCGCCGGGCCCCACACCTCGTCGTACGCCGGGAAGGCCAGCACGGTGACGAGGATCAGCCCGCTGAAGCCCACCGCCTTGCCGACGACCGACAGATACGCGGCCACCGGGATCGGCGCGCCGACGTACGTGTCGGGCACCCAGAAGTGGAACGGCACCGCCGCCGTCTTGAAGGCGAACCCGACCAGCGTCAGCACCACCCCCGCCGCCGCCAGCGTCTCCAGCCGCTCCGGTGCCGTCGCGAGCCCGTCGGACAGCCGCGCCAGGTGCAGGCTGCCCCCGGCGGCGTAGACGAAGCTGATGCCGAGGAGCATGACGGCGGTCGCGGTGACGGAGGAGAGGAAGAACTTCAGCGCCGCCTCGGACGACAGCCGGTCCCCGCGGCGGAGGCCGACCAGCGCGAACGCCGGCAGCGAGGCGACCTCCAGGGCGATCACGAGCGTGGCCAGGTCGCGCGCGGCGGGCAGCAGCGCCGCGCCCGCGGCCGAGGCCAGCAGGAGGAACCAGAACTCCCCCGCGGGCAGCTTCGTCGCCCGCACGTCGTGCACGGACAGCAGCGCGGCGAGCAGCGCGCCCGCGAGCACCAGGAGCTGTACGACGAGCGCGAAGCGGTCGGCGGTGTAGCTGCAGACGTCGGGATCGTCGGTGAGACAGAAGGTGCTGCGGTCGCCGTCGAGGAGCGGCAGGAGCGCGAGCAGGGAGACGGCGAGGGCGGCGACCGCGCCCCAGCCCAGGAGGTGCTTGGCGCGCTCGGGTACGAAGAGGTCGGCGACCAGCAGCGCGACGGCGGCCACGGCGACGATCGTGGGCGGCGCCACGGCGAGCCAGTCGACGGACTGCACGACGGACTCGGCGAGGACCGTGTCCGCGGTCCCGCCTGCCCCGGTCCCGCCGGATGAGGGTGCGGCGGCGTGTGCGTACGTCATCAGCTTCCTCCCGCGAGGAGCTTCTGCACGGCCGGGTCGGTGAGGCCGAGGAGTGCGGCGGGCCAGAGGCCGGCGAGGACGGTGAGGGTGACGAGCGGGCTCCAGGCGGCGATCTCGTAGCGGCGTACGTCACCGAAGGCCGGCCGCTCCCCCGGCGTCCTGTCGCCCATGCAGACGCGGCGGACGACGACCAGGAGGTACGCGGCGGTGAGCAGGGTGCCGAAGCCCGCGACGGCCATGGAGACCAGGTACGCGGGCCGCGGGAGACCGGCGGCCGGGTCGTACGCCGCGAACATCGCCAGCATCTCGCCCCAGAACCCCGCGAGCCCCGGCAGCCCCAGCGACGCGACGGCGCCGAAGACGAGCAGCGCGCCCAGGCGCGGGGCGCTGCCGTAGAGGGCGGCGCCGGTGCGGCCGGCGAGGGCGTCGAGGTCGGTGGTGCCGGTGCGCTCCTTGAGGGCGCCGACGAGGAAGAAGAACAGGCCGGTGATGAGGCCGTGGGCGATGTTGGCGAAGAGCGCGCCGTTGACACCGGTGGGGGTGAGCGTGGAGATGCCGAGGAGCACGAAGCCCATGTGGCCGACGGAGGAGTAGGCGATGAGCCGCTTGAGGTCGCCGCGCGCCCCGTTCCTGGCGAGGGCGAGGCAGGCGAGGGAGCCGTAGAGGATGCCGGTGACGCCGAAGGCGGCGAGGTAGGGCGCGTACGTCTCCATGCCGTCGGGGGCGACGGGCAGCAGGACGCGCACGAACCCGTACGTGCCCATCTTCAGCAGCACGCCGGCGAGGAGCACGGAGCCGACGGTGGGCGCGGCGGTGTGGGCGTCGGGGAGCCAACTGTGCAGCGGCCACATCGGGGTCTTCACGGCGAGGCCGACGCCGATGGCGAGGACCGCGATGAGCTGCGTGGTGTGGGTGAGCTTGGCGCCGTTGTCAGTGGCGAGTGCCACCATGTCGAACGTGCCGCCCTGGAACCCGACGAGGAGGAGGCCGAGGAGCATCACGACGGAGCCGAGCAGCGTGTAGAGGATGAACTTCCAGGCGGCTGCGGTCCGTCCGGCGCCGCCCCAGCGGGCGATGAGGAAGTACATCGGGATGAGCACCATCTCGAACGCCAGGAAGAAGAGCAGCAGGTTGAGGACGGCGAAGGTGGCGAGCATGCCGCCTTCGAGGACGAGCAGCAGCGCGACGAACGCCCGGGGTGACGGCCCGGCGGGCATGACGAAGTAGCCGTAGACCGCGCAGAGGAAGGTGAGCAGCGCGGTGAGGACGAGGAGGGGGAGCGATACGCCGTCGACGCCGAGGTGGAGCCGGATCCCGAGGGCGGGGATCCAGCCGACGTCGGAGTCGGCCTGCATGGTGCCGGCGTCGTCGTAGTCGAAGCCGGCGGCCAGGACGACGGACAGGACGAACACGGCGCCGGTGACGGTGACGCCGTGGCGCAGCACGGCCTGGTCGGGGCTCTTGCCCTTGAGGCCGGGCGGCGCGGGGAAGAGGGCGCCCAGGGCGCCGAGAAGGGGGAGGACGACGATGGCGGCGAGGACGAGCTGCATCGCGGTGTGGTTCATACGCGGGTGACCTCCGCGGCTTCGGAGGACGGCCGGGGCGCGGGACGGATACGGCGGGCCGGGCGGCTGCCGGGGCGGTGCCCGGGCGGGCTGGTGTCCATGCGGCGTCAGCCTCCCGTGACCGACGTGGTGGCGACGACGACCGCGACGGCCAGGACGAGCGCGCCGCCGAGCAGCGCGCTGAGGTAGCTCTGCACGTTGCCGGTCTGCGCGCGGCGGACCGCGGCGCCGAGCAGCCGGGGCGCGGTGCCCGCGCCGCGTACGTACGTGTCGACGACCTCCCGGTCCAGGAAGCGGACCAGCCGGGCCGCGGCCCGTACCGGGCGGACGAAGAGCACGGCGTACAGGGCGTCGACGTGGAAGCCGCGGGCGGCGTGCCGGTAGAGGGCGGCGCCGAGCAGTATGCGGCCGGGGTCCGTGGCGGTGCCGTCGGGGGCGGCGCCCGACGCGGCGGTGCCCTCGTCCGACGGGCTGCCGTACACCGTCTCGTGTGTGGCCTCCGCCTCCACCTCGGTGAGGGCCGGCTCGGCGTCGGGGTGGGCGGTGACCGCGCCGGCGGGGACGCGGGCGGCGAGCCCGGCGGTCTGCTTCCACGCGGCGTACGTCGCCATCATGCCGACGAGCGCCAGCCCCGTGCCGAGGACGGCGGTGGCGAGCGTCGGGGTGAGGGAGTGGTCGCCGAGCCAGTCCGGCAGCGTCCAGACGCTCAGCCCGAACGCGAGGGTGGGCACGAACAGCAGCCACAGCACGGCGTTCATGACGACCGGTCGGCGGCCGTGGTCGGGGACGGGTTCACCGCGGCCGTGGAAGGCGAGCAGCCACAGCCGGGCGGCGTACGCGGCGGTGAGCAGCGCGGCGGCGAGCCCGGCGACCAGCACGGTCCAGGCCGCGGCGGCGGGGATGCCCCCACCGGTCGCGCCATGCCCGGTGATGGCAGCTTCCGCGGCGCCGAGGACGGCTTCCTTGGAGAAGAAGCCGGCGAAGGGCGGGATGGCGGCGAGGGCGAGGAGGGCGGCGGTCATGGTCCAGTAGGCGTCCGGCACGCGGTGGCGCAGGCCGCCCATCCGGGCCATCGCGGCGAGCGAGTTGGTGCCGGCGGCGTGGATGACGACGCCGGCGGCGAGGAAGAGCAGCGCCTTGAAGGCGCCGTGCGAGAGGAGGTGGAAGACGGCGGCGTCCCGGGAGCCCGCGGCCAGCGCGCCGGTCATGTAGCCGAGCTGTCCGACGGTCGAGTACGCGAGCACGCGTTTGATGTCGTCCTGCGCGAGCGCGGCGAGCGCCGAGCCGACCATCGTGACGGCGGCCATGACCGCCAGCACCACCAGCGCGGCGGCCGAGGCGGCGAAGACGGGCAGCAGCCGGGCGACGACGTACACGCCGGCCGCGACCATCGTCGCCGCGTGGATCAGCGCGGAGACGGGCGTGGGGCCCGCCATCGCGTCGGGCAGCCAGGTGTGCAGCGGGAACTGCGCGGACTTGCCCGCGACCCCGGCGAGCAGCAGCAGCGCGATGACCGTGGGATGCGCGAGGCCGTCGCCGGAGCCGGCCGCGGTCACGATGCCGCTGATCCGGAACGTACCGGCCTCGGACGCGAGCGCGAAGATGCCGATGAGGAAGGGGACGTCGCCCAGCTTGGTGACCAGGAACGCCTTGAGCGAGGCGGCGCGCGCGACTTCCGTGTCCCAGTAGTGGCCGACGAGGAAGTAGGAGCAGATGCCCATGATCTCCCAGCCGACCAGCAGCACCATCAGGTCGCCGGAGTAGACGACGAGGAACATCGCGGCGGTGAAGAGGGAGACGAGGGCGGCGTACGAGGGGTAGCGCGGGTCGTCGCGCAGGTAGCCGGTGGAGTAGATCTGCACGCACGAGGCGACGACGCCGACGAGCACGGCGACGAGCACCGCCATGCCGTCGAGGTGCAGCGCCAGGTCGATCGGCACGGAGCCGGTCGGGGTCAGCTCGGTGGCGGCGGTCACCGGCTCGTCGCCGCCCTGCCGCGCCGCGACGAGGGCGGCGAGCACGGCGGCGGTCACGGTCGGGAGCACGGCCAGCGGCTGCACCATGCCCGGCGAGCGGCGGCCGAGGAACAGGCCGGCGACGGCGCCGAGGAACGGCAGCAGGGGGACGAGTGCGGCGAGGGTGGTGGTGGTCACGCGGTGGCCTCGGCCTTCTTCGACGCGGTCCCGGACTCGCCGCCTGCGGTGGCGCCTTGGGCTGCTGCGTCTGGTGCCGAGTCTTCCGCTCCGTCACCGGCGCGGCCCGCGTCCGTGTCGGCGAGGTCGCGCAGGCGGTCGACGGCGGAGGTGCCCCGGTTGCGGTACACCATCAGCACGATGGCCAGCCCGATGCCGATCTCGGCCGCGGCCACCGCGATGATGAACAGCGTGAACGACTGCCCGGCGCGCAGGGTGTCGCGCAGCCAGACGTCGAAGGCGACGAGGTTGAGGTTGACGGCGTTGAGCATCAGCTCGACGGACATCAGCACCAGGATGGCGTTGCGCCTGGCCAGCACGCCGTAGAGGCCGACGCAGAACAGCAGCACCGCCAGCACCGCCGGATACGCGAGATGCATCAGCCCTCCCCGCCGTCGTCGGCGGCCCCGGCGGCCCGGGTGCTTTCGCCGGCGTCCCCGGCCGCGGATCCGCCGTCCTTGCGGGACAGCACGATCGCCCCCACCAGCGCCGCCAGCAGCAGCACCGACAGCGCCTCGAACGGCAGCACCCAGTGCCGGAAGACGCCGGCCCCCAGCAGGTCGGTGGTGCCCTTGGGCTCGTCCAGGTCGATCCACGTCGTACGGAACGCGTCCACCACCAGGGTCACCAGCAGCACCGCAGCCGCCCCCGCCACGCCCAGCGCCACCCACCGGTTGCCCGAGTCGGCGTCCGGCGAGCGGCCTATCGGCGCACGGGTCAGCATCAGCCCGAAGAGCAGCAGCACGACCACGGAACCGACGTAGATCAGCACCTGCACCCAGGCGACGAACTCGGCGGTCAGCAGCAGGTACTCGACCGAAAGCCCGCCGAGCGCGACCACCAGCCACAGCGCGGCGTGCACCAACTGCCGGGTGGTCACGGTGATCACGGCGGCGCCGAGGGTCACCAGGCCGGTGAGGAGGAAGACGATCTCGACGCCGGTGGGCGACAGGAAGCCGTGGGTCTCGGCGGCGAGGGTCATGCGTCGTCGCCCTCCCCGGCCGGGGGCTCCCCCGCGTCCCGTACCCGCGCGGCCTCCGCTTTCTCCGCCGCCTTGCGCGCCGCGCCCAGCTCCTTCGGCTCCTCCCCCGCCGGGTCCGGCGCGGGCGGGACCGGCACCGTCCACATCCAGTCCCGCAGCCGGTCGCGCTCGTGGGTCAGCTCAAGGATGTCGGTCTCCGCGTACTCGAACTCCGGCGACCAGAAAAGCGCGTCGAACGGGCAGACCTCGATGCAGATCCCGCAGTACATGCACAGCGCGAAGTCGATCGCGAAGCGGTCGAGCACGTTGCGGCTGCGCTCGCGCCCGCCGGGGGCGGCGGGCGGCACGGTCTCCTTGTGCGAGTCGATGTAGATGCACCAGTCCGGGCACTCGCGGGCGCAGAGCATGCAGACCGTGCAGTTCTCCTCGAACAGCGCGATGACGCCGCGGCTGCGCGGCGGCAGCGCGGGCAGGGTGTCGGGGTAGTGCGCGGTGTGCGAGCGCCGCGTCATCGTGCGCAGCGTGACCGCGAGCCCCTTGGCGAGCCCCTTCACCGTCAGATCACCACCTTCACGATGCCGGTGAACGCGATCTGCGCGAGGGCGAGCGGGATGAGGGTCGTCCAGGCGAAGCGCTGGATCTGGTCCTCGCGCAGCCTCGGGTACGTGACGCGCAGCCAGATCACGGCGAAGGCGAGGATCCCGGTCTTCAGCAGCGTCCAGAGCCAGCCGAGCCCGTCGGCGTACGGGCCGTGCCAGCCGCCGAGGAAGAGCACGGCGGTCAGCGCGCTGAGGACGACGATGCCGGCGTACTCGGCGAGGAGGAACAGCGCGAAGCGCAGCCCGGAGTACTCGGTGTACGCGCCGAAGATGATCTCCGAGTCGGCGACGGGGGCGTCGAAGGGCGGGCGTTGCAGCTCGGCGAGCCCGGCGGTGAAGAACACCACGCCGCCGACGAGCTGCCACGGCAGCCACCACCACTCGAACCCGTCGACGATCCCGACGAGTGAGACCGTCCCGGCGGCCATGGCGACGGAGGCGGCGGCGAGCAGCATGGGCAGCTCGTAGGCGAGGAGCTGCGCGGCGGTGCGGAGGCCGCCGAGGAGGGAGTACTTGTTGGCGGACGCCCAGCCGCCCATGAGGGACCCGAGGACGCCGACGCCCATGACGGCCAGCACGAAGAAGATGCCGGCGTTCAGCGCCTCGCCGACGCCGCCGCCGGGGTGGAAGGGGATGGCGACGAGGACGATGAGGTAGGGCAGGAGGGCGACGGCGGGCGCGAGCTGGAAGACGCGGCGGTCGGCACCGGCGGGGACGACGTCTTCCTTCTGCACGAACTTGAGGCCGTCGGCGACGAGTTGCGCCCAGCCGTGGAAGCCACCGGCGTACATGGGGCCCACGCGGCCTTGCATGTGGGCCATGACCTTGTGCTCGGTCTGCCCGACGACGAGCGGGAAGAGCAGAAAGACGACGAGCACGCCGAGGAGGGTGACCAGGATTTCGAGCCCGTCGTTCACGGGGACTCACCGCCTTCGCCGTCCTCGGGGGCGGAGGAGGGTTCGCCCGCCGCGGGCTTGGCGGGTGGGGGCGAGTCGCCGTCGGGTTGCGGGCGTTGCCAGGGGGCGTCGGGCGTACGGGTACGGGAGCGCGGCTCCCGGCCCGCGGCGGCGGGCCCGCCGCCGGCGGCCCGCTGCGACGCGGAACCCCCGCTCGCCGAACGCGCGCGCCGCGCACCGCGCGGGGGGCGCCCGGCCCCGGCTTCGCCGGGAGCCCCGCCCGTCGTGCCGTCGGCGGACGCCGGTCCCCCGGCGTCGTCTCCGTCCTGCGTCTCACCCGGCCGGGAGGCAGAAACCTCGTCAGCGGGGCGCTGCGACGCCGAACCCCCGCTCGCCGAACGCGCGCGCCGCGCGCCCCGCGGCGGGCGCCCGGCCCCGCCGGGAGCCGCGCCCGCGGCGTCGCGCGGCGTGCCTTCGGCAGCCATCCTGCCGCCGGCCTCCTCGCCGTCCTGCGGTTCGCCCGGAGTCTCCTCGGCCGCCCGCTGCGAGGCGGAACCCCCGCTCGCCGAGCGCGTCCGGCGTGCGCCGCGGGCCGGGCGGCCGGTACCGGAATCGGCGGGCGGTGCGGTGGCGTTTTCCTCCTGGGCCGCCGCGGCGGCCCTTCTCGTGCCCGCGCGGCGGGCGGGGCGGGCGGGGGGTGGGGGGAGGGTGCCCTTCTGAGGGCCCCAGTCGTTGGGGTCCGGGACGCCCGGGGGCTGCATCTGGCGCCGCTTCGGGCCCCCCGCGTGGGACTCGCCCGGCTCCTTCGCGCCCGGCCACGCCTTCGCGACCCGCGCCGCCAGGACGAAGTCCTTCCGCAGCGGGTGGCCCTCGAACTCCTCCGGCAGCAGCAGCCGCACCAGGTGCGGATGGCCGGGGAAGTCGACGCCGAACATCTCGTGCGTCTCCCGCTCGTGCCACGCCGCCCCCGCGTAGACGCCCGTCGCCGTCGCCAGCGCCGGGGCCGCGTGCGGCACCGTCGTGCGGAGCAGCAGGCGGCGCGGCGGGGTGCCGACGGCGACGACGTGGGCGGCGATGCGGAAGCCCTCGGCCGGTTCGTCGACGGCGCTGAGCCAGTCGAAGAACGTGCAGCCCAGTTCGGAGCGCGCCGTCCGCAGCGCCTCGGTCCAGGTGGTCGCCGGCACGTCCACCGTCAGGACGCCGTACGCCTCCTTCGCCGCCGCCTCCGGGCCGAACAGTTCCGTGGCCGGCCGTGGGAGCCAGCCCTCCCCCTGCTCCGTCATCCGGCGTCCTCCGGCGGCTTCACCAGCCCGCTCGTCAGCGCACCCACCGGCGCCCCGGACGGCGACGTCCCGTACCGCTCCGCCAGCGACTCCCGCGCGATCTTCTCCTGGAGCTTCAGGATCCCCTGGAGCAGCGCCTCCGGCCGCGGCGGGCAGCCGGGCACGTACACGTCCACCGGGATGACCTGGTCCACGCCCTTCGTCACCGCGTACGAGTCCCAGTACGGCCCGCCGCAGTTGGAGCACGCGCCGAAGGAGATCACGTACTTCGGCTCCGGCATCTGCTCGTACAGCCGCTTCACCGACGGCGCCATCTTGTCCGTCACCGTGCCGGACACCACCATCAGGTCCGCCTGCCGCGGGCCGGGCGCGAACGGGATGACGCCGAGGCGGATGAAGTCGTGCCTGGCCATCGACGCGGCGATGAACTCGATCGCGCAGCAGGCGAGGCCGAAGTTGAAGACCCACAGGCTGTAGCGGCGGCCCCAGTTGAGCACGACCTTCATCGGCTGGGGCGCCAGCCGCTGGAGCACGCCCACGCGCTGCACGGGGGCGGGCGCGGGGGCAGCGGCCGGGGCGGGGGCGGCGGCGGGGTTCACGTCCATTCCAGGACGCCCTTCTTCCAGGCGTACAGCAGGCCCACGGCGAGGAAGCCGAGGAAGATGAACATCTCCACGAGCGTCACCGCCCCGTACCCCGGCGCCGCGAAGACCGTCGCCCAGGGGAAGAGGAAGATGGCGTCGACCGCGAAGATCACGTACAGGAAGGCGTACACGTAGTAGCGGACCTGCGTGTGCGCCCAGCCCTCCCCGACCGGGTCCACCCCGCACTCGTACGTCAGCAGCTTCTCCGGCGTCGGCACCGCGGGCCGCAGCAGCCGGGCGCCGCCGAAGGCGACGCCGACGAAGAGCAGGCCCAGCACGGCGACGAGGCCGACCACCCCGTAGCCGTCGAAGTACCCGGCGGCGAGGGCGTCGGCGGCGAGCATGTCCGGCACGTCCGCTCCGCTCCTGACTGCTGTGGCTGGCTGACCCGTGCGCATTCGGTCAGGACATCGACCTGTACGGGCAAGGAGTGTAGGCCCTGCCCCGGGCCCTGTGGCCATCCCGTGTACGCCACTTCCCGCGAGCCGTACGCCTGCCGCACCGCCGCGCACCGAACCGGAGACTTCTCCGCAAAGGGTGGGGTTAACCCCCGTACGTTCCCCGGTACACCCCCCATGGCGCCCCCGCGCCCCGGCGCGGCACCCTGGGAGGATGAGTCACAGCCGCCCGGGTGCGGAGCCGCCGGTCAAGCCGGGCGGTGACAAGCCGCTGCCCCCACCGCGCCCGCCGCTCAGCGGCACGACCTGGCGTGAGATCGTGCACCTGCTGGTGAACCTCCCCATGGCGATCTTCGCCTTCGCCTACGTCTCGATCTGGCTCTACGCCGGCGCGCTGCTGTCGATCACGGTGATCGGTCTGCCGCTACTGGCCGCCGGCCTCGCCGGCGCCCGGGGGATCGGTGCGTGGGAGCGCGCGCGGGCGCGGGCGCTGCTCGGCGTGCACGTCGAGTCACCGACGCCGATCCGGCGCAGCACGTACGGGGGCTTCCTGCCGTGGCTGTGGGCGACGCTGAAGGACCCCGTCGGGTGGCGGACGACGCTGTACAGCGTGATGCGGCTGCCGTGGGGAGTCCTCACGTTCGCCCTCATGTCCGTGTCGCTGTTCGTCCTGTGGCCGCTGCTGCCGTGGCTGGCGCGCGGCCTGAGCGACGTCGACCGGGCGATGGTCCGCGGGCTGCTCAGCCCTTCCGACCCGCTGGAGCGGCGGATCAAGGAGCTGGAGGAGAACCGCGGCGTCGTGGTGGACACGGCGGCGGCGGACCTGCGGCGCATCGAGCGCGACCTGCACGACGGCGCACAGGCCCGGCTCGTGGCCCTGGCCATGGGTCTCGGCCTGGCGAAGGAGAAGCTGCTGGAGGACCCCGAGGCCGCCGCCGAGATGGTCGGCGAGGCGCACGGTGAGGTCAAGCTCGCCCTGGAGGAGCTGCGCGACCTGGCCCGCGGCATCCACCCGGCGATCCTCACCGACCGCGGCCTCGGCCCGGCCCTGTCGGCGGTCGCCGCGCGCTGCACGGTGCCCGTCTCGGTGACCGTCGACCTCAAGGACCGCCCCGCGCAGGCCATCGAGGGCATCGCGTACTACACGGTCTCCGAGCTACTGCAGAACATCAGCAAGCACAGCGGTGCGAAGACCGCGAGCGCCGACGTGTGGCGGGCGGAGGGGCGCATCATGGTGCAGGTCACCGACGACGGGAAGGGCGGCGCCCGGCTGGACGGCGGCACGGGTCTGTCGGGTCTTGCGGAGCGGCTGGGCTCGGTGGACGGGCTGCTGGTCGTGGAGTCGCCGGGCGGCGGTCCGACGGTCGTCACCGCCGAACTCCCCTGGCGCAACCGCGAGTCCCAGGCGCCGGCGCACGCGTAGCCGCACCGCCGAAGGTGGGGTTTTCCCCCGTACCGAGAGACCGACCCGCTCCATGGCTCGCGGCGCCCCCGCCGAGGAGGCTGGAGGCACAAGCTCGACAGATCCGTCCCCAGCGCTCCGGCAGAAGGACTTCCGACGATGGACAGCACCGCGTACGCACCCGAGGCCCGCCGCCCGCGGCTTCCCCTCGCCCTGCGCGCCCCCTTCGAGGCCCGCACCTGGCGAGAGTTCCTCTACCACCTGCTCAGCCTGCCGGTGTCGATCGTGTTCTTCGTCTACACGATCACGATGCTGTCGCTCGGCCTCGGTCTGCTGATCACGTTCCTCGGCGTCCCTGTGCTCGCCGCGATGCTGGCCGGCTGCCGCGGCATGGGCTACGTCGAGCGGACCCGCGCCCGGCTGCTGCTGGACCTGCACGTCGACGACCCGGAGCCGCTGCACCGCCGTGCCTCCGGGTTCATGGGCTGGGTCGGGTCGCTGTTCCGCAGCGGCGAGTCGTGGCGGACGATGCTCTACGGGCTGCTGCACATGTTCTGGGCGGTGTGCTCCTTCGCCCTCTCGGTGGCCGTCATGTTCTGGAGCTGGTCCATGGTCACGTACCCGCTGTGGCAGTGGGTCTTCCCCGCGCACTGGGGCCAGGACGGGCTCCAGGTGTACGGGAACGCGGACGGCGACGGCTGGTACCTGGACTCGCCGCTGGAGCAGCTCTTCGCGGTCGGCGTCGGCGCCGTGTTCCTGCTCGCCTCGCCGTGGGTGGTGCGCAGCCTGTCGTACGTGGACCGGGCGATGGTCGTCGGGCTGCTGGGACCGTCGAAGCTGGCCACCCGGGTGCAGGAGCTGGAGACGGACCGCGGGGTCGTGGTGGACACGGCGGCGGCGGACCTGCGGCGCATCGAGCGCGACCTGCACGACGGCGCACAGGCCCGGCTCGTGGCGCTGGCGATGGACCTGGGGCTGGCGAAGGAGAAGCTGCTGGAGGATCCGGAGGCGGCGGCCGCCATGGTCGACGAGGCGCACGGCGAGGTGAAGCTCGCGCTCCAGGAGCTGCGCGACCTGGCCCGCGGCATCCACCCGGCGATCCTCACCGACCGCGGCCTGGGCCCCGCGCTGTCGGCGGTCGCGGCGCGCTGCACGGTGCCCGTCTCGGTGACGGTGGACCTGCTGGAGCGGCCGGCGCAGTCGATCGAGGGCATCGCGTACTACACGACCTCCGAGCTGCTGCAGAACATCAGCAAGCACAGCGGCGCGAGCCGGGCCATGGTCGACCTGTGGCGCGCGGAGGGACGGCTGATGATCCAGGTGACGGACGACGGCAACGGCGGCGCGCGGCTGGACGCGGGCTCAGGGCTCTCGGGGCTTGCGGAGCGGCTGGGCTCGGTGGACGGGCTGCTGGTCGTCGACTCGCCGCCCGGCGGCCCGACGGTGGTCACGGCGGAGCTGCCCTGGCGGGCGTGAGCGGCGCTACGGGGACAGGGCCGGCCCGCGGGCGGCCCCGTCCCCGTACGCCCGCCGCCGCCCGGCACCCCCGGCCCCGGAAGCCCGCCCGGTCCAGCGCGGCTGCCCGGCCCGCCGCCGGGCGCTCCCGCGCGCCCCGGAGCCACGGCCGTTTTCCACCCTTTACCTGCCGTTTTCCGCCTCCGGGGCCTCCCCCGCCGCGGAATCCTGGGATGCTGGAGGTCTACACATCTTCGTATGGGGGGCAGGCAACGGTGGAGGACAGCGTGCGGGTGGTCATCGCCGAGGATTCGGTGCTGCTCCGGGAGGGGCTCACCCGGCTGCTCACCGACCGGGGCCACGAGGTCGTCGCCGGTGTCGGCGACGGCGTGGCGCTGGTCAAGACGGTCGGGGACCTGGCCGCCGAGGGCAGCGCGCCGGACGTCGTCGTCGCCGACGTGCGGATGCCCCCGACGCACACCGACGAGGGCGTCCGCGCGGCCGTTCAGCTGCGGCGCGAGCATCCGGACGTCGGTGTGCTGGTCCTCTCGCAGTACGTCGAGGAGCAGTACGCCACCGAGCTGATCGCCGGCTCCAGCCGCGGCGTCGGGTATCTGCTGAAGGACCGGGTGGCGGAGGTCCGCGAGTTCGTCGACGCCGTCGTGCGCGTCGCCGAGGGCGGCACGGCGCTCGACCCGGAGGTCGTCGCCCAGCTCCTCGGCCGCAGCCGCAAGCAGGACGTGCTGGCCGGGCTCACCCCGCGGGAGCGCGAGGTGCTGGGCCTGATGGCCGAGGGCCGGACGAACTCGGCGATCGCCGGACAGCTCGTGGTGAGCGACGGCGCGGTGGAGAAGCACGTCAGCAACATCTTCATGAAGCTCGGCCTGGCGCCGAGTGAGGGAGATCACCGTCGGGTGCTCGCGGTCCTCACGTACCTCAACTCCTGACCGGGCCGCGCCCCGGCGCCGCGCCCTGGCCTCCGCTCCGGTGACAAGGGATTGTCACACTGGCGGATGGGGTCAAGAGGGGCATTAGATAGCAACAAAAGGGGATATAGCCCGACGTCTCGCCACCGTCCAGTTTGCGGACGGACTCAGGAAGGCATGCCTAACCCGCGTACGATGTTCACTGGGTCAGGCGGTCGGAATCCCGTTCCCGAGCGGCCGCCGCGAGGGAGGTCCACGAAGGTGACCAGCGAGGTCAACAGCAAAGAGGTCAAGCGCCTGGACCGGGTGATCATCCGGTTCGCCGGTGACTCCGGAGACGGGATGCAACTGACCGGCGACCGCTTCACCTCGGAGACCGCGTCGTTCGGCAACGACCTGTCGACGCTCCCGAACTTCCCCGCCGAGATCCGCGCCCCCGCAGGCACGCTGCCGGGGGTTTCCAGCTTCCAGGTGCACTTCGCCGACCACGACATCCTCACCCCGGGCGACGCGCCCAACGTGCTGGTGGCGATGAACCCGGCCGCCCTGAAGGCGAACATCGGGGACGTCCCGCGCGGCGCCGAGGTGATCGTCAACACCGACGAGTTCAACAAGCGCGCGATGGCCAAGGTGGGCTACGAGGCGAGCCCCCTGGAGGACGGCTCCCTCGACGGGTACAGCGTGCACGAGGTGCCGCTGACCACGCTCACGGTCGAGGCGCTGAAGGAGTACGGGCTGTCCCGCAAGGACGCCGGCCGCTCCAAGAACATGTTCGCGCTCGGCCTGCTGAGCTGGATGTACCACCGCCCCACCGAGGGCACGATCGGGTTCCTGCGGGCCAAGTTCGCCAAGAAGCCGGACATCGCCGAGGCCAACATCGCCGCCTTCCGGGCGGGGTGGAACTTCGGCGAGACGACGGAGGACTTCGCCGTCTCGTACGAGGTCGCCCCGGCCCAGTCCGCCTTCCCCGCCGGCACGTACCGCTCGATCTCGGGGAACCTGGCGCTGGCGTACGGCCTGATCGCCGCGGGGCAGCAGGCGGACCTGCCGCTCTTCCTCGGCTCGTACCCGATCACGCCCGCCTCCGACATCCTGCACGAGCTGAGCCGGCACAAGAACTTCGGCGTGCGCACCTTCCAGGCCGAGGACGAGATCGCCGGCATCGGCGCCGCGCTCGGCGCGGCCTTCGGCGGCGCCCTCGGCGTGACGACCACCTCGGGCCCCGGCGTCGCGCTGAAGGCCGAGACCGTGGGCCTGGCCGTGTCGCTGGAGCTGCCGCTGCTGATCGTGGACATCCAGCGGGGCGGCCCCTCGACCGGGCTGCCCACCAAGACCGAGCAGGCGGACCTGCTCCAGGCGATGTTCGGGCGCAACGGCGAGGCGCCGGTGCCGATCGTCGCGCCGGCCACGCCGTCGGACTGCTTCACGGCGGCCCTGGACGCGGCCCGTATCGCGCTGACGTACCGCACGCCGGTGATGCTGCTCTCCGACGGCTACCTCGCCAACGGCTCCGAGCCCTGGCGGATCCCGGAGGTCGACGACCTGCCGGACCTGCGGGTGCAGTTCGCGAGCAAGACGAACCACACCCTGGCCGACGGCACCGAGGTCTTCTGGCCGTACAAGCGCGACCCGCAGACCCTCGCCCGCCCGTGGGCGATCCCCGGCACGCCGGGCCTGGAGCACCGCATCGGCGGCATCGAGAAGGAGGACGGCTCCGGCAACATCTCGTACTCGCCGTCCAACCACGACCTGATGGTGCGCACCCGCCAGGCGAAGGTCGACGGCATCGAGGTGCCCGACATCGAGGTCGACGACCCGGAAGGACCCTCGGGAGAACGAGCGCGCACGCTGGTGCTGGGCTGGGGCTCGACGTACGGGCCGATCACCGCGGCCGTACGCCGCGTGCGCCGCGCCGGCGACCACATCGCGCAGGCCCATCTGCGCTACCTCAACCCGTTCCCGGGCAACCTCGGCGAGGTTCTGGCCGCGTACGACAAGGTCATCGTCCCCGAGATGAACCTCGGCCAGCTCGCGACCCTGGTCCGCGCCAGGTACCTCGTGGACGCCTTCTCCTACAACCAGGTCAACGGCATGCCGTTCAAGGCCGAGCAGCTCGCCACCGCCCTCAAGGAGGCCATCGACAATGGCTGAGACGACCGCCGGGGGACCGGCGATCGACGCCCTTTCGCTGATCCCCAAGGCCGAAGCCAAGCAGTCCATGAAGGACTTCAAGACGGACCAGGAAGTGCGCTGGTGCCCCGGCTGCGGCGACTACGCCGTCCTCGCCGCCGTCCAGGGGTTCATGCCGGAGCTGGGCCTGGCCAAGGAGAACATCGTCTTCGTCTCCGGCATCGGCTGCTCGTCCCGCTTCCCGTACTACATGAACACGTACGGGATGCACTCCATCCACGGCCGCGCCCCGGCCATCGCCACCGGGCTGGCCAGCACCCGGCGCGACCTGTCCGTCTGGGTCGTCACCGGCGACGGCGACGCGCTGTCCATCGGCGGCAACCACCTGATCCACGCGCTCCGCCGCAATGTCAACCTCAAGATCCTGCTCTTCAACAACCGGATCTACGGGCTGACCAAGGGGCAGTACTCGCCGACCTCCGAGGTCGGCAAGGTCACCAAGTCCACCCCGATGGGCTCGCTGGACGCGCCCTTCAACCCGGTCTCGCTGGCGCTCGGCGCGGAGGCGTCGTTCGTCGCCCGTACCGTCGACTCGGACCGCAAGCACCTCACCGAGACGCTGCGCGCGGCGGCGGCCCACCCGGGCACGGCGCTGATCGAGATCTACCAGAACTGCAACATCTTCAACGACAACGCCTTCGAGGTGCTGAAGGACCGCCAGCAGGCGCAGGAGGCGGTGATCCGGCTGGAGCACGGGCGGCCGATCCGCTTCGGCACCGACGACCACAAGGGCGTCGTGCGGAACCCGGCCACGGGCGACCTGGAGATCGTGGAGGTGACGCCTTCGATCGAGTCGGACGTCCTCGTCCACGACGCCCACGCCGCCACCCCGACGACGGCGTTCGCCCTCTCCCGGCTGGCCGACCCGAACACGCTGCACCACACGCCGATCGGCATCCTCCGGGACGTGAACCGGCAGGTGTACGACACGGAGATGGCGGAGCAGCTCGACGACGCGGTGCAGCAGAAGGGCAAGGGCGACCTCGCCGGACTGCTCGCGGGCGGCGACACGTGGACGGTGCTCGGCTGAGCCGCGCCGCCGGCACGGCGGGCTGACGGTCGCGCGAGCGCCGGTCCCCCGCCGCTACGACCCGGGCCCGGGCCTGAGCACCTCAGGCCCGGGCCTCGTCGTACCCCTCCCGCGCCGCGGTCACCGCCGGCACGCTGTCGTACGCCCAGATCGCCAACGGCCGTACCCGCAGGGCCGCCTGCTCGCCGAGCGGGGTGAGCGAATACTCCACGTGCGGCGGGATGACGGGCTTCGCCTCGCGCAGCACGAGGCCGTCGCGCTCCAGCGTCTGCAGGGTCTGGGCGAGCATCTTCTCGCTCACGCCGCCGATCCGCCGCCGCAGCGCGCTGAACCGGATCGTGCCCTCCAGCAGCGCGAGCAGCACCAGCACGCCCCAGCGGCTGACGACGTGCTCCATGATGTTCCGGGCGGGGCAGTCGGCCGTGATCACGTCCGGAAAGTCCCGCAGCCGGAGTGTCGCCTCTCCCTCTGCCTGCATGCTTACCTCCACACCAGTACCTTACGTGAAAGTGGGTACTTTCTCTCCGTAAGTGAGCAGCCTACGGTGGCACACATGAAGATCACCGTCACCGGGGCCACCGGACACCTCGGCCGCCACGTCATCGCCGCACTCCTGGAACAGGTGCCCGCGGAGCGGGTGGCCGCCGTCGTACGCAGCGGGGAGAAGGCCGCTGACCTCGCGGCACGCGGAGTGGAGGTGCGGGTCGCCGACTACGACGAGCCGGCCACGCTGGCGGACGCCTTCCGCGCGGGCGAGCGGGTGCTTTTCGTCTCGGGCAACGCGGTCGGGCGGCGGGTGCCGCAGCACCGGGCCGTCGTCGACGCCGCCGCGGCGGCGCGGGTGGGGCTGCTCGCGTACACCGGCATCCTGGGCGGGCCGAAGGCGGACTTCCTGCTGGGGGACGAGCACAAGGCGACCGAGCAGCTCGTCCTCGACTCCGGCCTGCCGTACGTCTTCCTGCGCAACGGCTGGTATCACGAGGTCCACACCGACCAGCTCGCCACCGTGCTCGACCACGGCGCCGTCCTCGGCAGCGCGGGCGCCGGCCGGATCGCCTCCGCCGCCCGCGCCGACTACGCCGCCGCGGCCGCCGCGGTGCTGACCGGCGAGGGCCACGAGGGCCGGGCGTACGAGCTGAGCGGCGACACGGCGTGGAGCTTTCCGGAGTACGCGGCGGAGGTCGCCCGGCAGTCGGGCGCCCGGGTCGGCTACCGCGACCTGCCGCCCGCCGAGCACCGGCAGGTCCTGCTCGGCGCCGGGCTGCCGGAGGCGATGGCCGACATGCTCGTCGACGTCGACGCGGCGGTCTCCCGCGGGCTGCTGGCCGGCACGTCCGGCGAGCTGTCCCGGCTCATCGGCCGGCCGACGACGCCGCTGGCGGACGCGGTCGCGGCGGGTCTCGCGACGGTCTCGGCGACGGGGCGACCGTAAGGACCCAAATGCTGATACAGATATGACAACAGGCTCTCGCGCCCGCTACCGTCGGCACGGTGCCCGCCGTGCGGGCAGCGGAACGGGAGGGCGGTCGTGGGGTCATCAGGTGAGGCACCGGCGCGCGCGGCGAGCGAGGCCCGGCTCGGGCTCCTCTACGGCTTCGCCGCGTACGGCAGTTGGGGCGTCATCCCGCTCTTCTGGCCGCTGCTGGAACCCGCGAGCCCGGCGGAGATCCTGGCCAACCGGATGGTGTGGTCGCTGGTCGCGTGCATCCTGCTCCTGCTGGTGCTGCGCCGCTGGGCCTGGATCCGGCCGCTGCTGCGCGAGCCGCGGCGGCTGGCGCTGGTCGCGGGCGCGGCGGCGACGATCACCGTCAACTGGTTCGTCTACATCTGGGCCGTCAACTCGGGCCACGTCGTCGAGGCGGCCCTCGGCTACTTCATCAACCCGCTGGTGAGCATCGCCTTCGGCGTGCTGCTGCTGCGGGAGCGGCTGCGCGCGCTGCAGTGGATCGCGGTCGCGGTGGGCGCGGCGGCGGTGGTCGTGCTGACGGTGGGCTACGGGCGGCTGCCGTGGATCGCGCTGGTGCTGGCCTTCTCGTTCGGGACGTACGGGCTGATCAAGAAGCGGATCGGGCTGGAGGGCATCGAGTCCTTCGCGGCCGAGACGGCGGTGCAGTTCCTGCCGGCGCTGGTGTTCATGCTGGTCCTCGGCGCCCGCGGGGACTCGACGTTCCACACGGAGGGGGCCGGACACGCGCTGCTCCTCGCGAGCTGCGGCGTGATCACGGCGTTCCCCCTGATCTGCTTCGGCGCGGCGGCGGTCCGGCTGCCGCTGTCGACGATCGGCCTCATGCAGTACCTGGCGCCGACGCTGCAGTTCGCGCTGGGAGTCCTGTACTTCCGCGAGTCGATGCCGGCGGAGCGCTGGGCGGGCTTCCTGCTGGTATGGCTGGCGCTTGCCCTGCTCACGTACGACGCGCTGCGCACGGCCCGCCGCGGCCGGCTGGAGCTGCGCCGGGCGGAGGCGGAGGCGCGGGCTGCGGCGGCGGGCGACGCGGGCGATGCGGGCGGTGCGGCGGGGCCGGCCGCGGCCGGCGTGCCGGAAGCGGTGAACCCGGGCCGTCCCGCCTGAGGCACCGGCGGTCCGGCCGGGGATCGGCGGTGTGCGCGGCTGCCCGTGCGCGGTGTACGTGACGGTGGCCGGGCGCCGGCGTGAGGGCCACGCGTAGGGTGCGGGGATGGGGCGTGAACGGGCGGATGCGGCGAAGCTGCGGGAGCAGGTGGGGACCGCGGGGGTCATGGGCGCGCTCGCCGGGGCCGCGCTCGCGGGCGGACGTGGAGCGCGGGTGGCGGTCGCGGGTGCCGCGGCCGGGGCGGTCGGCCTCGGGGTGGCCGAGGCGGTCGCCCGGGTACGGCAGCGGCCGGGCGAGATCCCGGCGCTGTGGCAGCGCATCGCCGCGAGCGGCGCACTGGCCGCAACCGCGGGCTGGGCGGGCGCCCGGCTGACCGGCGCGGGCCCGGTGACGGTGGGCACGGTGGCCGGTGCGGCGGCGGGCGCGCTGGGTATACGGCCGCACAAGGTGGCGCTGGGCCCGGTGGTGGGCGCGGCGGTCGGCGGCGCGTACGCGCTGCGCGGCGGCGCCGCGGGCGCGAGGAGCAGGATCACGGGAAGCGGGAACCGCGCGGTCGCCCCCGCCTCTTCGCCGCGGGCCCGCGGCGGCGGCGCGGGCCACGCGGCACTGCGCACCCTCGGGTCCGCAACGGGCGGAGGGGGCGGCGCGGCCACCCCGCGGCGGCGCCGGGCCGGCGCCCGCGTGACGCTGGGCGCGGCCGGTTCCGTCGGGCGTGGCCCCCGTTCCCCGGGCCCCGCGCGCACAGGCCCCGCGCGCACCGCGGCCGCCCGTCCGCGGCCCGGCGCCGTCGCCGCGCGGGGGGCCGCCGTGGCGGCGGGGGCCGTGGTGGCGTTCCGGGTGGTCTCCGCGCTGGTGTTCCGGGAGGCGCAGGTCAGCCTCGTCGCCGAGGAGGCGGCCACCGAGGACCTGCCGTTCGTCGTGCCGCTCGAAGCGCGGTCCGCGTACGTCGGCACCTCCTACGTACGCGAACTCGCGGGTGTCCTCGGCGGTGCGTACACCGCCGACGCCCCCGACGTCGGCATCGTCGAGTCGCTCGACGCCCTCGCCGGGCCCGGCTTCGACCCCGCGGAAGTGGACCCGCGGGTACGGGAGTTCTACGAGCACACCGCCCGCTTCACCCTCGACATCGAGCCCCGCTGGCGCCTCTGGGTCCGCCCCGGCTACCTCCTCTACCGCACCCTCGTCGCCCAGCCCCTCGGCCAGGCCAACGTGCCGATGAACCAGCGCGAGGTGCTGCGCGGCATGCGCAGCCGCATCGACACCATCACCCCCGCACCGGACAAGGCGGCCGCCGGCCAGACCGCGATCCGCGGCTGGATCCGGTCCTTCGCCGACACCGACGACCCCATCTACGTCGGCATCTACACCACGTACCGGCACGGCGACCGCGGCTACGTCAGCGTCGGATTCCCGCTCCCCCACGCGAGCTTCACCGCCACCCTCCTCCCCCGCTCCCGCCCCGGCGGCGGCCTGACGCTCACCAGCCACGCGGCGGACGAGGCCGGCGCCGGCGGCACCGGCCACCCCGGCCACTACCTCACGTACATCGCCCCCGGGACCCGCGAGCTGACCACGCTCGGCGTGCACGGCTTCGCCGAGCGGCTCGACGTCCACGTCGGCGGCGACGGCCGGCTCCGCGCCGAACACGCCTTCTCCGTCTTCGGCATCCCGTTCCTCGTCCTGCACTACCGAATGGAGCGCAAAGCGTGACACCCCTCCTCCCGGACGACACCGAGTGGACGCCGGTCACCACGGGCGAGTCGGGAGCCGCCGTCTTCCGCAGCACGGACGGCACGCGCTACGCCAGGTGTGTGCCCGCCGAGGTGGCCGCGGAACTCACCGGCGAACGGGACCGTATCGCCTGGCTGGCCACCCAGGGCGTGCCGGGGCCCCGCGTGCTCGACCTCCGCTCCGACGACGTCGGCGCCTGCCTGGTGACCGGCGCGGTCCCCGGCCTGCCCGCCGACCAACTCTCCGCGGCCGACCTGCGGGCCTGCTGGAAACGCATCGCGGACGCGGTCCGTGCGCTGCACGAGGTGCCGATCGCGGAGTGCCCGTTCCACCGGGATCTGGACCTGATGATCTCGGTCGCCCGCACCGTCGTCGCCGTCGGCACGGTGAACCCCGCCTTCCTGCCCGTCGAGCAACAGACCACGCCCGCACCGCAGTTGCTGGCCCGCCTCGAACCGCAGCTCGCACGGCGCCGGGCGCAGGAGGCGGCCGACACGGTCGTCTGCCACGGCGACCTCACCCTGCCGAACATCATCCTCGACCCCGCAACCCTGGACGTGGCGGGCTTCGTCGACCTGGGCCGCCTCGGACTCGCCGACCGCCACGCCGACTTGGCCCTGCTCCTGGCCAACTCCCGCGAGACCTGGCCGGACGAGGCCGAAGCCCGCGCCCAGGACGCGGCGTTCGCCGGGCACTACGGCACGGCCCCCGACCCCGACCGCCTCCGCTTCTACCTCCACCTCGACCCCCTCACCTGGGGCTGACCCTCACGCCGGAGTCCCCGCCCTGATGAGCCGGACGTGCGCCTCCTGGAGTCCCTCCGGAAGGGCGTCCGGGCTGAACCACTCCGCCGCCAGGATCTCGAAGCCGTCGAGCTTGAGCGTTCCGCCCACGTGCCGCGCCTCGTACGCGATCTCCGCGCGGAGCCGGTAGCCGCTGGTCACCTGGACCAGCCGGCCGGGCACGACGTCGAGTCCCGTCTCCTCCCGGACCTCGCGTACGACGGTCTGCGGGAACTCCTCGCCCTTGACCGCGAAGCCGGTCGGCAGCCCCCAGGGGCGGGAGTCGGGCCACATGCGGTGCTTGAGGAGCAGCACCTGGCCCTGCTCGTTCCGCACCACACCCGTCACGCCGATCATGAACGTGGCCTGGGTGAGCCAGAGGATCCGCCACTGCACGGGACCGCGCAGGAGCTTCCAGGCCCGGGCGACGACACGCTTCATGTGCCGCATCTTGTCAGGAGTGGTCCGCTTCGCGCCGGGCTCTCAGGGTGCGGACCTTGTGGCGGTTGCCGCAGCGCTCCATGGAGCACCAGCGGCGGCGGCCGGGGCGGGAGGTGTCGGCGAAGAGGAGGTAGCAGCGCTCGCCCGCGCACTCGCGGATGCGGTACCCGTACGGGCCGGAGAAGAGGTCCACCGCGTCGCGGGCGACCGTCGCCAGGAGCCGGGCCGTCGTCGCAGGTCCCGGTGCCCACGACGGGGTGCCGTCGGGGGTGAGGCGGGGGGCCAGCGGGGGTTCGGCCGCGGCGGCGTTGAGGACGGCGAGGTCCGCGGCGGGGAGGGGCTCGGCGCGGGCGCGGGCCTGGGTGAGGCGGAAGAGGGCGTCGCGCAGGTGGCGTACCGCCGGTACGTCGTCGTCGGTGACCGCCAGCTCCGGCACCGGGCGCAGCCTGCTCGCCGCTGCCCACGCGGCGACGTCCGCGGGGGTGCGCAGCACCTCGTACCGCGCGAAGGGGCCCGGGCCACCGGTCGTCAGCAACTCCAGGCTGAGCGCGCCCGGATCGAAGCGGAAGACCTGGCCGTCCGGGGGTCGCATCTCGACGCCCGGGGCGCGGGCGCTTGCCTCGTCCACCATGTAACCAGTATAACCGGCACATGGTTCCCACGCACTGGAAGCTCGTCATCGACGCCACCGACCCGCACGCCCAGGCCGACTTCTGGGCCGCCGCCCTCGGCTACGAGGTGGAGGACAACAGCCCGCTCATCGAGCAACTCCTCACCGCGGGCGCCGTCCCCGAGGACGTGCTCACCCGCCACCGCGACCGCCGCGCCTGGCGCACCGCCGCCGCCGTCCGGCACCCCGACGACCCGTACGACCCCACGTCCGGCACCGGACTCGGCCGCCGGCTGCTCTTCAACCAGGTCCCCGAGCCCAAGCCCGCCCACAAGAACCGCCTCCACCTCGACCTCCACCCCGAGTCCGGACGGCGCGAGGAGGAGACGGCCCGGCTGGCGGAGCTGGGGGCCGCGGTCGTACGGCACGTGAAGGAGCAGGGCGGCGAGTGGACCGTCATGACGGACCCCGAGGGGAACGAGTTCTGTGTGCACTGACGCGGGCGCACGCGAAGGCCGCCGCGTGCCGGGGAGGCGCGCGGCGGCCCTTGCGGTGCGGTCCTGCGGTCAGCCCGCGGCGGCCTCCAGGGCCTCCGGGGTGACGGCGCCGACGTAGACCTTGTCGTCCGTGATCAGCACGTTGACCAGCCGGCTCTCGAAGACCCGGCCCGCGTCCGTCTTGTCCGTGAAGAAGTCGAGGGCGGCCCCGGCCCCGTCCTCGCTCAGCGTGCCGCCGGGCAGCGGGATCTCGGCGATCGAGCCCCAGCCCTCGCCGTGGACCTTCACGTCCTCCAGGCCGCCGGGCGTGCCGCCCCCGGCCCGGTCGCCGCCGCTCCAGTCCCCGCCGGACCAGGCGCCGCCGAAGCCGCCGAAGCCCTTGCCGAAGTCCCCGCCGTGGCCTTCGCCGAAGCCCTCGCCCGAGCCCTTCTCGGTCACGTCGGCCCCGGCGGGCGGCGCGAACAGGCCGGCGTCCGGCTTGTTGAAGTCGACCTTCGTGAAGCCGGCGTCCAGGACCGTGTTGCCGTCGTCCGCCGTCAGCGCCACCCGCAGCGGCACGCCGTTGTCGGCGTCCACCGCGATCGTGACGTCCCGGACCGTCGACTCGTCCTGCTTCGGCGTCAGCCGCAGCTCGTACGCGTCCTGCCCGGCCACCTGCGCCGTGCCGGCGACGTCCACGTCCGTCGTCTCGTCCGCGGCCTTCAGCAGCCGCTCCGCCAGCTCCTGCGGGGTGGCGTCCTTCAGGTCCTCCGGCAGCCCGAGGCCGTGCTCCTTGCCGTCCTTCTTCCCCGCGTCCTTCGGCAGCGTGGAGTGGGACACCTCGTCCGAGCCGCCGCCGAACGTCCACACGTCCGTGCCGTTGCGCACCACGGTCCGGTCGCCGTCGGAGCCGGTGAGCGTGACCCGCTGCTTCTCCGGGCCGTCGGCCGCGACGTGCAGCTTGGTGTCCCCGGCGAGCAGCCGCGAGAGGTCCGCGCCTTCGCCACCGCCCCCGCCGAACGGTATCGAGGGCAGGCCCAGGTCGGTGCTGACCTTCACCGTGCCGTCGACCGACTCGACCTCCGAGGCCAGCGCCTTCGCGATCAGTTCCCCGGCCGTCACGTCGTCCTTGCTCGGGCCTTCATCCTGGGCGAGCGCGGGCACCAGGCCGATGGTGGCGGCGGCAAGCCCGGCGATACCCAGGGGCACCCCGTACCGCACCGCCTTTCTGCGCCGGGCCGCGGCGAGGTCCGCGGCGCGGTCCTCGGCCTCGTCGGCGGGTCGCTCCGGTGGGATCAGTGCCATGGGATGTACCTCCGTCTCCGCGAGGGTCCGCGGAAAGTCATTCGCTGCGTCACGGCTTCCCCTCCATCACAACAAACCGGACGGCCCGTGGCGTCAGCCCCTGGGTGCAGCTTCGATTACTCCTGTCGTATGACGGCATCCGCCCCGGGAGGGGGATCACCCTGACCCTTGTACGGGCCATCCGCCCCCGGAGCGCGGCCGGCACCCCTACCCCGCGCGGTCCACCACCGCGTCGCACAGCCCCTCCAGGGCCGTCCGCGCCGGGCACGCCGGGAGCGCCGTCAGGATCGCCCGCGCCTCCGCCGCGTACCGCACGGTGTCCCGCCTGGCCTGCTCCACCGCCGGGTGGACCCGGAGCCGGGCCAGGGCCTCCGCGTGCCGCGAGTCGTCCGTCAGGTCGTCGGCGAGCAGCGCCGCCAGCTCCAGGTCCGCCGGCTTGCGGTGGCGCTGGGCGGCGGCACGCAGGTGCAGCACCGGCAGCGTCGCGACGCCCTCGCGCAGGTCGGTGCCCGGGGTCTTCCCCGACTCGGTGCCGTCGCTGGTGATGTCGAGCAGGTCGTCCGCGAGCTGGAAGGCGATGCCGATGCGCTCGCCGTACTGCGTCAGCACCTCCACCACCGACTCGTCCGCGCCCGCCGTCAGCGCGCCGAAGCGGCCGGAGACGGCGATGAGGGAGCCGGTCTTGCCGGCGAGCACGTCCAGGTAGTGGTCGACCGGGTCGCGGCCCTCGGTCGGCCCCGCGGTCTCCAGGATCTGCCCGGTGACCAGCCGCTCGAACGCCTGGGCCTGGATACGGACCATCTCGGGGCCCAGGTCGGCGAGGAGCCGCGAGGCGCGCGCGAAGAGGAAGTCGCCGGTGAGGACGGCGACGGAGTTGGCCCAGCGGCTGTTGGCGCTGGGGACGCCGCGGCGTACGGCCGCCTCGTCCATCACGTCGTCGTGGTAGAGCGTGGCCAGGTGGGTCAGCTCGACGACGACGCCGGAGGGCGCGACGCCCGGCGCGTGCGGGTCGCCGAACTGCGCGGCGAGCATGACAAGCAGGGGGCGGAATCTCTTGCCGCCCGCGCGGACGAGATGCCGCGCGGCCTCGGTGATGAACGGCACATCGCTCTTCGTGGCTTCGAGCAGCCCCTCTTCGACGGCCGCCAGTCCGGCCTCGACATCGGCTTCCAAGGCTCGGTCCTGAACGCTGAGCCCCAAGGGCGCGACCACGGTCACGAGGGCTCCTCCTGTCTGCAGACGTTCACGTGGAACAGATTGTCGATGTGTCGTTAGCAACCACCATGCACCACGTTCGCAGCGTATCCGGTCACGCGACGATCACGTCGGGCGGCTTCCCCTAGGCCGACCTGGGGGTCGTAGCCTGAGGTCCCCAGCCCGCCGACCACGATGAGGCAGGATCCCGCGATGTCCGAGCACAGCCCGCTCGACGTGCCAGAAGGCGATCCCTTCGGGCCGCACAACCTTCCGTACGGTGTCGTCTCCACACCCGACGGCACGACCCCCCGCGTAGGCGTGCGCTACGGCGATCACGTCCTGGACACCGCCGCCGTCGCGGCGGCCCTGGGCTCCCCGCACACCGCGCTGCTCGCCGCCCGGACGCTGGCGCCGCTGATGGCCGCGGGCCGGCCGGTGTGGCAGGCCGTACGGGCCGAGGTGACCGACTGGCTCACCGACCCGGCGCACCGCGCCGCCGTCGAGCAGCACCTGCACGAGGTGGACCGCGTCGTGCCGCACATGCCGTTCGAGGTCGGCGACTACGTCGACTTCTACTCCAGCGAGCACCACGCCGCCAACGTCGGCCGCATCTTCCGCCCCGGCGAGGAGCCGCTGACCCCCAACTGGAAGCACCTGCCCATCGGCTACCACGGCAGGTCCGGCACGATCGTCCCGTCCGGCACCCCCGTCGTACGCCCCGCCGGCCAGCGCAAGCGCGCCGCCGACGACCCCGGCCCTGTCTTCGGACCCAGCATCCGCCTCGACATCGAGGCCGAAGTCGGCTTCGTCGTCGGCGTACCGTCGCGGATGGGCACGCCCGTGCCCCGTACCGCCTTCCGCGACCACGTCTTCGGCGTCTGCCTGGTCAACGACTGGTCCGCGCGCGACGTCCAGCCGTGGGAGCAGCGCCCCCTCGGCCCGCACCAGGCCAAGTCCTTCGCCACGTCCATCGGCACCTGGATCACCCCCCTCGACGCCCTCGAAGCCGCCCGCGTCGCCCCGCCGGAGCGCACGCATCCGCTGCTGCCGTACCTCGACGACACCGGCCCGGACGCCTCCGTCGACGGCTACGACCTGCGACTCGAGGTACGGATCAACGGCGAGCCGGTCTCCCGCCCGCCGTTCGCCTCCATGTACTGGACCGCGGCGCAGCAGTTGGCCCACATGACCGTCAACGGCGCCTCCGTGCGCACCGGCGACCTCTACGCCTCCGGCACCGTCAGCGGCCCGGAACCCGGTCAGGTGGGCTCGCTGCTGGAGCTGACGAAGGGCGAGGGCCCGTGGCTGGAGGACGGGGACACCGTCGCCATCGACGGCTGGGCCCCGGGACCGAACGGCGTGCGGATCGCCCTCGGCGGAGTCCACGGCCAGGTCAAACCGACCGGCTGGACCCCGCCGCGGGACTAGCGGGCGGCGGGACCAGCAGGCTCCGGGGTGGGGGGGGGGGGGCCCCCCCCCCCCCCCCCCCCCCCCCCCCACCCCCCCCCCCCCCCCCCCCCCCACCCCCAACCCCCCCCCCCCCCGGCCGCGGGGGGGGGCCGGGGCGGGGGGCCGCCCCACGCGGGGGGGGGGGGCCCCCGGGGGGGCGCCCCCCCCCCCCCCCCCCCGCGGGGGGGCCCCCCCCGGGGGGCCGGGGGGGGGGGGGCCCCCGGGGGCGGGGGGGGGGGGGGGGGCCCCCCCCCCACCCCGCGGCTCAGCGGACGAACACTCCCGCGTCCCCGGCCAGATCCAGGAAGTACTGCGGCGCCACGCCCAGCACCAGCGTCGCGGCCAGGCCGACGGCGATGGCGGTGACGGTGAAGGCGCTCGGCACGGTCACCGCGGGGCCCTCGGGACGCGGCTCGCTGAAGAACATCAGCACGATGACGCGGACGTAGAAGAACGCGGCGATGGCCGAGGCGATGACGCCGACGACGACCAGCGGCGTCGCGCCGCCGTCCGCCGCCGCCTTGAACACCGCGAACTTCCCGGCGAAGCCGCTGGTCAGCGGGATGCCCGCCATCGCCAGCAGGAACACCGCGAAGACCGCCGCGACCAGCGGCGAACGCCGGCCGAGCCCCGCCCACTTGGACAGGTGCGTCGCCTCGCCGCCCGCATCCCGCACCAGCGTGACGACGGCGAACGCGCCGAGCGTCACGAAGGCGTACGCGGCCAGGTAGAACAGCACCGAGGAGATGCCCTCCTCGTTGGCCGCGGTGACACCCGCGAGGATGAACCCCGCGTGCGCGATGGACGAGTACGCCAGCAGCCGCTTCACGTCGGTCTGGGTGATCGCGAGGATCGCGCCGATGACCATCGTGACGATCGCGACGCCCCACATCACCGGCCGCCAGTCCCACTTCATGCCCGGCAGCACGACGTACAGCAGCCGCAGCAGCGCGCCGAACGCGGCGACCTTGGTGGCCGCGGCCATGAAGCCGGTGACGGGGGTGGGGGCGCCCTGGTAGACGTCCGGGGTCCACATGTGGAACGGCACCGCGCCGACCTTGAAGAGGAGGCCGAGCAGCACCATCGCGCCGCCGATGAGCAGCAGCGCGTCGTTGCCCATGGTGTCGGCGAGCGCCGGGGTCATGTGCTGCGGGTTGCCCGCGACGACGTCGGCGATCTCGGCGTAGCGCACGCTGCCCGCGTAGCCGTAGAGCAGCGCGACGCCGAAGAGCAGGAACGCCGACGAGAAGGCGCCCAGCAGGAAGTACTTCACCGCCGCCTCCTGCGACATCAGCCGCTTGCGGCGGGCGACGGCGCAGAGCAGGTACAGCGGCAGGGAGAAGACCTCCAGCGCGATGAAGAGCGTCAGCAGATCGTTCGCGGCCGGGAAGATGAGCATGCCGCCGGTCGCGAAGAGCAGCAGCGGGAACACCTCGGTGGTGGTGAACCCGGCCTTGACCGCGGCCTGTTCCGCCTTGCCGCCGGGTACGGCGGCGGCCTCGGCGGCGAAGGAGTCGACCCGGTTGCCGTGCGCGACCGGGTCCAGCCGGCGCTCGGCGAAGGTGAACACCCCGAGCACGCCGACCAGCAGGATGACGCCCTGGAGGAAGAGCGTCGGGCCGTCGACGGCCAGCGCGCCCATCGCGGCGGTCTGCGCCTCGTCGGTGCCCTTGCCGGTGGCGGCCAGGGCGACGACCGCGCCGAACGCGCCGGCCATCGCGAGCGTGGCGAGCCCGACCTGGACGGCGTACCGGTGCCTCCGGGGCAGGAACGCCTCGATGGCGATGCCCAGCACGGCCGCGCCGATGACGATCAGCGTGGGCGCCAGCAGGTCGTACTCGATGTGCGGCGCCTTGATCTTGTCGACACCGTCCTGCGCCATCCACAGGCTGTGGACACCCCTACTCATGCGCGGCCTCCACAGGGTTCACATCGGGCTCCGGGTCGGACTTCTGCACGTCGGACATGGTGTGCTCGACGGCCGGGTTGACGATCTCGGTGAGCGGCTTCGGGTACACGCCGAGGCCGATGAGGAGCGCGATCAGCGGCGCGACCACCAGCACCTCGCGCACCCGCAGGTCGGGCAGCTTCGCGACCTTCTCGGTGACCGGCCCCGTCATCGTCCGCTGGTACAGGACGAGGACGTAGATCGCGGCCAGCACGATGCCCACGGTGGCGATGATGCCGATCGCCGGGTAGCGGCTGAACGTGCCCACCAGCACCAGGAACTCGCTGACGAACGGCGCGAGCCCCGGCAGCGACAGCGTGGCCATGCCGCCGATCAGGAAGGTGCCGGCCAGCACCGGCGCCACCTTCTGCACACCGCCGTAGTCGCCGATGAGCCGCGAGCCGCGCCGGGTGATGAGGAACCCGGCCACCAGCATCAGGACGGCGGTGGAGATGCCGTGGTTGACCATGTACAGCGTCGCCCCGGCCTGGCCCTGGCTGGTCATCACGAAGATGCCCAGCACGATGAAGCCGAAGTGGGAGATCGAGGCGTACGCGATCAGCCGCTTGATGTCCCGCTGCCCGATCGCGAGCAGCGCGCCGTACAGGATGCTCACCAGCGCGAGCACCAGCACCACCGGCGTCGCCCAGTCGCTCGCCTCGGGGAAGAGCCCGAGGCAGAAGCGGAGCATGGCGAACGTGCCGACCTTGTCGACCACCGCGGTGATGAGGACGGCGACCGGCGGGGTGGACTCGCCCATGGCGTTGGGCAGCCAGGTGTGCAGCGGCCACAGCGGCGCCTTCACCGCGAAGGCGAAGAAGAAGCCGAGGAAGAGCAGCCGCTCGGTGTTCGTCGAGATGTCCAGGTCGCCGTTGGCGCGCGCCTGGAGGATCTCCTGGAGCGAGAACGTGCCCGCGCCGAGCTGGTCGTTGGTGACGACGAAGAGGCCGATCACCGCGGCCAGCATGATCAGGCCGCCGGCCAGGTTGTACAGCAGGAACTTCACGGCCGCGTACGAGCGCTGCCGCGCCGCCTCTTCCTCGCCGTGTTCGTGCGCCTTGTCCCCGAAGCCGCCGATGAGGAAGTACATCGGGATGAGCATGGCTTCGAAGAAGATGTAGAAGAGGAAGACGTCCGTGGCCAGGAAGCTGACGATCACCATCGCCTCGACGGCCAGGATCAGCGCGAAGAAGCCCTGGGTGGGGCGCCAGCGGGACGACTTGCCCGCGGCGGAGCCGCTATCGGATGCAGTGACCGGGTCCGCGTCGTGCCAGCCCGCGAGGATGACGAACGGGATCAGCAGCGCCGTGAGCGCCACCAGCACGACGGCGATGCCGTCGACCCCCAGCTCGTATCTCACCCCGAAGTCGGCGATCCACGCCCGCGACTCGGTGAGCTGGAAGCGGTCGCCGTCCGGGTCGTACCGGACCGCGATCACCGCGGCCAGCACCAGCGTCGCCAGCGACACGCCCAGCGCGAGCCACTTGGCCAGCTCGCGCTTGGCCGCCGGCACCGCGGCGGTGGCGATCGCGCCCACGGCCGGGACCGCCGCGGTGATCGTCAGCAGCGGGAACGTCGAAGAATCAGCCATGGGTTCAGACCGCCCTCATCAGCAGGGTGGCGGCGATGAGGACCACCGCGCCCCCGAACATCGAGACCGCGTAGCTGCGGGCGTAGCCGTTCTGGATCCGCCGGGTCCTGGCGGAGAGCCCGCCGAACGCCGCCGCGGTTCCGTTGACGATGCCGTCGACCAGCTTGTGGTCCAGGTAGACCAGGCCGCGGGTCAGGTACTCGCCGGGCTTGACCAGCGCCACGTGGTTGAAGTCGTCCTGCAGCAGGTCGCGCCGGGCGGCGCGGGTGAGCAGGGAGCCGCGCGGTGCGGCGGCGGGGACCGGGCGGCGGCCGTACTGCAGCCAGGCCACCACGACACCGAGGACCATGCAGGTGACGGTGGCGCCGGTGACGATGCCGACGCTCAGGCCGTCCGGCAGGTGCCCGTGCTCGAAGCCGGTGACCGGCTCCAGCCAGTGCACGAACCGCTCGCCGATGTCGAAGAACGCGCCCGCGCCGACCGAGCCGATCGCCAGCACGATCATCGGGATCGTCATCGTCTTCGGCGACTCGTGCGGGTGCGGCTCGTTGCCGTTCGCGTCCGGCTCCCAGCGCTTCTCGCCGAAGAACGTCATGAGCATCACGCGCGTCATGTAGTACGCGGTGAGCGCCGCGCCCAGCAGTGCCGCGCCGCCCAGGATCCAGCCCTGCGTACCGCCCTTGGCGAACGCCGCCTCGATGATGAGGTCCTTGGAGAAGAAGCCCGACAGGCCCGGGAATCCGATGATGGCGAGATAGCCGAGGCCGAACGTGATGAACGTGACCGGCATGTACTTCCTCAGGCCGCCGTACTTGCGCATGTCGACCTCGTCGTTCATGCCGTGCATGACGGAGCCCGCGCCGAGGAAGAGCCCGGCCTTGAAGAAGCCGTGGGTCACGAGGTGCATGATCGCGAACGCGTAGCCGATCGGGCCGAGCCCGGCGGCCAGGATCATGTAGCCGATCTGCGACATGGTCGAGCCGGCCAGCGCCTTCTTGATGTCGTCCTTCGCGCAACCGACGATCGCACCGAAGAGGAGCGTGACCGCGCCGACGATCGTGACGACGAGCTGCGCGTCCGGCGCCGCGTCGAAGATCGCGCCGGAACGGACGATCAGGTAGACACCCGCGGTCACCATCGTGGCGGCGTGGATCAGCGCGGAGACCGGCGTGGGGCCCTCCATCGCGTCGCCCAGCCAGGACTGCAGCGGCACCTGAGCGGACTTGCCGCACGCCGCGAGCAGCAGCATCAGGCCGATCGCCGTCAGTTTGCCCTCGCTGGTCTCGCCGACCGAGTTCATCACCGGCTCGAACGCGAAGGTGCCGAAGGTGACGAACATCAGCATGATCGCGATGGAGAGGCCGACGTCGCCGACGCGGTTGACGATGAACGCCTTCTTGGCCGCCGTCGCCGCGCTCGGCTTGTGCTGCCAGAAGCCGATCAGCAGGTACGAGGCGAGACCGACGCCCTCCCAGCCGACGTACAGCAGCAGGAAGTTGTCCGCGAGGACCAGCAGCAGCATCGCCGCGAGGAAGAGGTTCAGATAGCCGAAGAACCGGCGGCGGCGCTCGTCGTGCTCCATGTAGCCCACGGAGTACAGGTGGATGAGCGAGCCGACGCCGGTGATCAGCAGCACGAACGTCATCGAGAGCTGGTCGAGCTGGAACGCCGCTTCCGCCTGGAACCCCTCGACCGGAATCCAGGTGAAGAGGTGGCTGTGCAGCGCCCGCTCCTCGCCGTCCTTGCCGAGCATGTCGGCGAAGAGGACGAGGCCGAGGACGAAGGAGGTGAAGGCCAGGCCCGTGCCGAGCCAATGGCCCGTGCGATCCAGCCTCCGCCCGCCGCAGAGCAGCACCGCCGCGCCGAGCAGCGGCGCCGCGACGAGCAATCCGATGAGTGACTCCACTGGTGCGTCCCCTTACAGCTTCATCAAAGCGGCGTCGTCGACCGAGGCCGAGTGGCGGGAGCGGTAGAACGACACGATGATCGCCAGGCCGACCACGACCTCCGCGGCGGCGACGACCATGGTGAAGAACGCGACGATCTGGCCGTCGAGGTTCCCGTGCATCCGGGAGAACGTGACCAGCGCCAGGTTGCAGGCGTTCAGCATCAGCTCGATGCACATGAACACCACGATGGCGTTCCGCCTGATGAGCACCCCGGCCGCGCCGATGGTGAACAGCAGCGCGGAGAGATACAGGTAGTTGACCGGGTTCACTCGCCCTCTCCCTTTCCGGCCTTACCGCCGGCGTTCGCGCCGACGGAGCCGTCACCGTCGTCGTCGCCGGTGTCCGGTTCCAGGGCCTTGCCCTGGTAGTCGGCGGTGCGCTGCTCTATGGCGGCGAGATCCGCCAGCGCCTGCGCGGAGACGTCCCGGATCTGGCCGCGGTCGCGCAGCGTGCGGTTGACGGTCAGCTCGGACGGCGTGCCGTCGGGCAGCAGGCCCGGGAGGTCCACCGCGTTGTGGCGGGCGTAGACGCCGGGCGCCGGCATCGGCGGCACCTGGACGCCGTCGCGTACGCGCTGCGCGGCCTGCTCGCGCTGGGTCGGGGTGCGCTCGGTCTTCTCGCGGTGGGTGAGGACCATGCCCGCCACCGCGGCGGTGATCAGCAGCGCGCCGGTCAGCTCGAAGGCGAAGACGAAGTCGCGGAAGATCAGCGCGGCCAGACCGTGGACGTTGCCGCCGGAGTTGGCGTCCTCCAGGCCCTCGAAGGTGTCGAGGCTCGCGTTGCCGATGCCGGCGATCAGCAGGATGCCGAAGCCGACTCCGCAGGCCATCGCCAGCCAGCGCTGGCCCTTGATGGTCTCCTTCAGCGAGTCCGCCGCGCTGATGCCGACGAGCATGAGCACGAAGAGGAAGAGCATCATGACCGCGCCGGTGTAGACGACGATCTGCACGACGCCGAGGAAGTAGGCGCCGTTGGCGAGGTAGAAGACCGCCAGGATCACCATCGTCCCGGCGAGGCAGAGCGCCGAGTGCACCGCCTTCTTCATCAGCACGGTGCCCAGCGCACCGGCGACGGCGAAGACGGCCAGCACCCAGAACTGGGTCGCCTCCCCGGTGGACGTGGTGTAGCCGGCCTGGGCGAGGGCGTTCATGCCTGGGCTCCTTCGGAGTGCGGCGCCGGCTCCGGTGCCGACTCGCCCTTGCTGACGGCAACCTGGCGCTCCGTACCCGGGGCGGCCTCCGTGACCAGGCCGCTGTAGTAGTCCTTCTCCGTCATCCCCGGGTAGATCGCGTGCGGCGAGTCGACCATGCCCTCCTGGAGACCGGCGAGCAGCTCGTCCTTGGTGTAGATGAGCGACTCGCGGCTGCGGTCGGCCAGTTCGTACTCGTTCGTCATGGTCAGCGCCCGGGTGGGGCACGCCTCGACGCAGAGCCCGCACAGGATGCAGCGCAGGTAGTTGATCTGGTAGACGCGGCCGTAGCGCTCACCGGGCGAGTAGCGCTCCTCTTCGGTGTTGTCCGCGCCCTCGACGTAGATCGCGTCCGCCGGACAGGCCCACGCGCACAGCTCGCAGCCGATGCACTTCTCCAGCCCGTCCGGGTGCCGGTTGAGCTGGTGGCGGCCGTGGAAGCGGGGCGCCGTCGGCTTCTTGTACTCGGGGTACTGCTCGGTCAGCCGCTTCTTGAACATGGCCTTGAAGGTCACGCCGAAGCCGGCCACCGGGTTGACGAACCCCTGCTTGTCCTTCTTCTCGTCCTTCTGATCAGCCATTGTCGGCCTCCTCAGTGTCGCCTCCGGGACCGTTCGTGCCCACCAGCTCGCGCTCGCGGCGCGAGGGACGGCGGGGCACGGGCGGGAGGGTCTGACCGGGCAGCGGCGGTACGGGGTAGCCGCCCGCCATCGGGTCGAACTCCGGTGTGGGCTTGGCCGCCTCGCGGGCCGCCTCCTCCTTCTCCTTGCGGTCGCGGAAGATGTCCACGACGAAGGAGAGCAGCAGGATCACCAGCAGCCCGCCGGCGATGTAGAGCACGATCTCGGTGAAGTCCACGTCCTCGTTGCGCAGCGCCCGGACGGTGGCGACCAGCATCAGCCAGACCATGGAGACCGGGATGAGGACCTTCCAGCCCAGCTTCATGAACTGGTCGTAGCGGACCCGTGGGAGCGTGCCGCGCAGCCAGACGAAGACGAAGAGGAGGACGAGGACCTTGCCGGTGAACCAGAGCATCGGCCACCAGGCGGTGTTCGCACCCTCCCAGACGGTGCTGACCGGGGCGGGCGCGCGCCAGCCGCCGAGGAAGAGCGTGACGGCCACGGCCGACAGCGTCACCATGTGCACGTACTCGGAGAGCATGAACATCGCGAACTTGATCGACGAGTACTCGGTGGAGTACCCCGCGACCAGGTCGCCCTCGGACTCCGGCATGTCGAACGGCAGCCGGTGCGCCTCACCGACCATCGCGATGAGGTACACGATGAACGAGACCGGCAGCAGCACCGCGAACCAGCGGTCGTCCTGCGCCGCGACGATCTCCGACGTCGACAGCGACCCGGAGTAGAGGAACACCGCGGCGAAGGAGAGGCCCATCGCGACCTCGTACGAGATCACCTGGGCCGTCGCGCGGACGCCGCCGAGCAGCGGGTACGTCGAGTTGGACGCCCAGCCCGCGAGCACGACGCCGTAGGCGGCGATGGAGGCGGTGGCCAGCACGTACAGCATGGCGACCGGAAGGTCGGTGAGCTGCATCGCGGTGCGCTCGCCGAAGATCGACACCTGGTTGTCGGCCGGCCCGAAGGGGATGACCGCGATGGCCATGAAGGCGGGGATCACGGCGAGCAGCGGCGCCAGGATATAGACGACCTTGTCGGCGCCCTTGACGATGATGTCCTCTTTGAACATCAGCTTCACGCCGTCGGCGAGCGACTGCAGCAGGCCCCAGGGACCGTGCCGGTTCGGGCCGATGCGGAGCTGCATCCAGCCCAGGACCTTGCGCTCGAAGACGATCGCCATGAGGACCGTCACCATCAGGAACGCGAAGCAGAAGACCGCCTTGAGGAGGATCAGCCACCAGGGGTCGCCCCCGAAGAAGCTGAGATCCTCCGCGGCGAGGACGCTCGCGCCCTGCGCCGCGGATGCGCTTGCGATCACCGTCGTGCCTCCGTCATGTACGCATCTCCGCCGCGCGATCGCGCGCAGCGCTTCCGCATCGCACTCACGCTTCGACCTCCTTGGATACGGCGGACACCCGGACCAGGTCGCCGGGGTTCGCGCCCGTGGCCGCCGTCACGCCCGGTGCGGTCGACTTCATCGGCAGCCAGACGACCTGGTCGGGCAGCTCCGCGGTGACCCGCAGCGGGAGCGTCACCGTGCCGGCCGGTCCCGTGACCGCGAGCGGGTCGCCGTCGGCGACGCCGGTGGCCTCCGCGGTGGCGGGCGAGAGCCGGGCCGCCGCCTCGTGGCGGGTGCCGGCCAGGGCGTCGTCGCCCTCCTGCAGCCGGCCCTCGTCGAGCAGCAGCCGGTGGCCCGCGAGCACCGCCTCGCCGGCGCCGGGCTGCGGCAGCGGCGCGGCCCGCTCGTCCGGCGGGGTGGGGCGGGGGCCCTCGGTGCGGACGCCGAGGCGGGCCAGCTCGGCCCGTGCCGTACGGGCGTCCGGCAGGCCCAGGTGGACGTCGAGGGCGTCGGCGAGCATGTGCAGCACCCGCTGGTCGGCGGGGGCGAGCCGGCGGGTCATCTGGTCCGGCTTCAGCGCGGCCTCGAACGGCCGGGCGCGGCCCTCCCAGTTGAGATAAGTGCCCTGCTTCTCGGCGACCGCGGCCACCGGGAAGACCACGTCGGCCCGCTCGGTGACCTCGCTGGGCCGCTGCTCCAGGCTGACCACGAACGCGGCCCGGTCCAGCGCCTCGCGGGCCTTCTCCGGGTCCGGCAGGTCGGTGACCTCGACGCCGCCGACGAGCAGCGCGCCGATGTCCCCGGCCGCCGCCGCGTCGAGGATCCGGCCGGTGTCGCGGCCCGCCCCGGTGGGCAGTTCCGCCAGGCCCCAGGCGGCGGCCGTCTCGCGGCGGGCCTCGGTGTCGGTGCCGGAGCGGCCGCCGGGGAGCATCCCGGGCAGCGCGCCGGCCTCGATCGCGCCGCGCTCGCCCGCGCGGCGCGGGACCCACGCGAGGGTGGCGCCGGTGGCCTCCGCGGTACGTACCACGGCGGAGAGCGCGCCCCGTACCCCCGCCAGCCGCTCCCCGACGAGGATCACCGCGCCCTCCTGGCGCAGCGCGTCGGACGCGGCCTTGCCGTCCTCGCCGAGCCCGGCGCCGGAGCCGAGGGCGTCGAGCCAGCTCGGCTCGGTGCCGGGGGCGGCCGGCAGCAGCGTGCCGCCCGCCTTCGTCAGGCCGCGGGTGGCGAAGGGGGCGATCGAGTAGACCTTCAGGCCCTTCTTCCGCCACGCCTTGCGCAGCCGGAGGAAGACGCCGGGCGCCTCCTCCTCCGCCTCGAGACCGGCGAGCAGCACCGCGGGCGCCTTCTCCAGCGCGCCGTACGTGACGCCGCGGCCGCTCCCCGCGACCTGCGCGGCCAGGAACGCGGTCTCCTCGGCGCTGTGCACCCGGGCGCGGAAGTCGATGTCGTTGGTGCCGAGCGCGGCGCGCGCGAACTTCGCGTACGCGTAGGAGTCCTCCAGCGTCAGCCGCCCGCCGGTGAGCACCCCGGCCCGCCCGTGGGCCGCCGCGAGCCCCGCGGCCGCGGCGCGCAGCGCCTCGGGCCAGCTCGCCGGCTGCAGTTCACCGCTGTCGTCGCGGACCAGCGGCTGGGTGAGCCGGTCGGGGAGCTGGGCGTAGCGGAAGCCGAAGCGGCCCTTGTCGCACATCCACTCCTCGTTGACCGCCGGGTCGTTGGCGGCGAGCCGCCGCATGACCTTGCCGCGGCGGTGGTCGGTGCGGGTGGCGCAGCCGCCGGCGCAGTGCTCGCAGACGGACGGCGAGGAGATCAGGTCGAAGGGGCGCGAGCGGAAGCGGTACATCTTCGAGGTGAGCGCGCCGACCGGGCAGATCTGGATGGTGTTGCCCGAGAAGTACGACTCGAAGGGCACGCCCTCGCCCGTACCGACCTGCTGGAGCGCGCCGCGGTCCAGCATCTCGATCATCGGGTCGCCCGCGATCTGGTTGGAGAACCGGGTGCAGCGCGCGCACAGCACGCAGCGCTCGCGGTCGAGCAGCACCTGGGTCGAGATCGGCACCGGCTTTTCGAAGGTGCGCTTCTGGCCGTCGAAGCGGCTCTCGGCCTGCCCTGCGGACATCGCCTGGTTCTGCAGCGGGCACTCGCCGCCCTTGTCGCAGACCGGGCAGTCCAGCGGGTGGTTGATGAGCAGCAGCTCCATCACGCCGCGCTGCGACTTCTCGGCGACGGCCGAGGTGAGCTGGGTCTTGACCACCATCCCGTCGGTGCAGGTGATGGTGCAGGACGCCGACGGCTTGCGCTGGCCCTCGATCTCGACGATGCACTGGCGGCAGGCGCCGACCTGGTCGAGCAGCGGGTGGTCGCAGAACCGCGGTACCTCGATGCCGAGCTGCTCGGCGGCCCGGATGACCAGGGTGCCCTTGGGCACGCTGACTTCGGCGCCGTCGATGGTCAGCGTGACCATGTTCTCCGGAGCGGCGGCCTTCTCCGGTGCCTTCTCCGGCTCCGTGACGGTCACGCGGTCACCTCCTGGTGGGTCGTGGAGCCGGGGGTGTCGGCCCAGGCGGTGGATCTGGCCGGGTCAAAGGGGCAGCCGCCGCCGGTGATGTGCTGCTCGTACTCGTCGCGGAAGTACTTCAGCGAGGAGAAGATCGGCGCGGCGGCGCCGTCGCCGAGGGCGCAGAAGGACTTGCCGTTGATGTTGTCGGCGATGTCGTTGAGCTTGTCGAGGTCGGCGAGGGCGCCCTTGCCGGCCTCGATGTCGCGGAGGAGCTGGACGAGCCAGTACGTGCCCTCGCGGCAGGGGGTGCACTTGCCGCAGGACTCGTGCTCGTAGAACTCGGTCCAGCGGGTGACGGCCCGCACCACGCAGGTCGTCTCGTCGAAGCACTGGAGCGCCTTGGTGCCGAGCATGGAGCCGGCGCCGCCGACGCCCTCGTAGTCGAGGGGGACGTCCAGGTGCTCGTCGGTGAGCATCGGGGTGGACGAGCCGCCGGGGGTCCAGAACTTCAGCCGGTGGCCGGGGCGCATGCCGCCGCCCATGTCGAGCAGTTGGCGCAGGGTGATGCCGAGCGGCGCCTCGTACTGGCCGGGGCGGGCGACGTGGCCGGAGAGCGAGTACAGCGTGAAGCCCGGGGACTTCTCGCTGCCCATCGTGCGGAACCACTCCTTGCCCTTGTTCATGATGGCGGGAACGGAGGCGATGGACTCGACGTTGTTCACCACAGTGGGGCAGGCGTACAGGCCCTCGACGGCCGGGAAGGGGGGACGCAGCCGGGGCTGGCCGCGCCGGCCCTCCAGCGAGTCGAGCAGCGCGGTCTCCTCGCCGCAGATGTACGCGCCGGCGCCAGCGTGCACCGTGACGTCCAGGTCGAGCCCGGAGCCCAGCACGTTCTTGCCGAGGAAGCCCGCGGCGTACGCCTCGCGCACCGCCTCGTGCAGCCTGCGCAGCACCGGCACGACCTCGCCGCGCAGGTAGATGAACGCGTGGTTGGAGCGGAACGCGTAACAGGCGATGACGATGCCCTCGATGAGGGAGTGCGGGTTGGCGAAGAGCAGCGGGATGTCCTTGCAGGTGCCCGGCTCCGACTCGTCCGCGTTGACGACGAGGTAGTGCGGCTTGCCGTCGCCCTGCGGGATGAACTGCCACTTCATGCCGGTCGGGAAGCCGGCGCCGCCGCGGCCGCGCAGGCCGGCGTCCTTGACGTACGCGATGACGTCGTCGGGCGACATCGCGAGGGCCTTGCGCAGCCCCTGGTAGCCCTCGTGCCGCCGGTACGTGTCCAGGGTCCAGGACTCCGGGTCGTCCCAGAAGGCGGAGAGCACCGGGGTCAGCAGCTTCTCCGGCGAGTCGACGGTCATCACGCGCCCTCCTCCTCGGTGGGCTCATCCGCGGACGCGGTGGGCGGGTGCGCCGGGTCGGACGCGGAGGTCTGCTGCGGCGCGTCGTGCGAACTGGGGTGGCCGGCGGGCGGCTGGTCCTCCAGCGCGTCCGCCGGCGGGTGGGCCGGGTGCGGCTCGGCGCGCTGGCTGACCACGCGCGCGGCCGGCTCCTCGCCCTTGGCCATGCGCAGCCCGATGAGCGAGGCGGGGCCCGCACCGCCGGACTCCGCGACGGCGCCAGGGCGCTCGTCGGGGAATCCGGCCAGGATGCGGGCGGTCTCCTTGAACGTGCACAGCTTCGCGCCGCGGGTGGGGTGCACCTCCGCGCCGGCGCGCAGATCGTCCACGAGCCGCTTGGCGGACTCGGGGGTCTGGTTGTCGAAGAACTCCCAGTTGACCATCACCACGGGGGCGAAGTCGCAGGCGGCGTTGCACTCGATGTGCTCCAGCGTGACCTTGCCGTCCTCGGTGGTCTCCTGGTTCCCGACGCCCAGGTACTCCTTCAGCTCGTCGAAGATGGCGTCGCCGCCCATCACCGCGCAGAGCGTGTTGGTGCAGACTCCGACCTGGTAGTCACCGGAGGGCTTGCGCCGGTACATGGTGTAAAAGGTGGCGACCGCCGTCACCTCGGCGGCGGTCAGGTCCAGCATCTCCGCGCAGAACTGCATGCCAGTGCGCGTGACGTGGCCTTCCTCCGACTGCACCAGGTGGAGCATCGGCAGCAGCGCGGACCGGCTGTCCGGATAGCGGGCGATGATCTCCCTGGCGTCCGCGGCCAGCCGCTCACGCACCTCGGCTGGATAGTCCGGGGCCGGCAACTGGGGCATGCCCAGCGACACGGCCGCCTGGCCCTGCTCTGCTGTCGTCATCGGTCGACGCCTCCCAGCACCGGGTCGATGGACGCGATCGCCACGATCACGTCGGCGACCTGGCCGCCCTCGGTCATGGCCGCGATGGCCTGCAGGTTCACGAACGACGGCTCGCGGAAGTGCACCCGGAACGGGCGGGTGGCGCCGTCGCTGACGGCGTGCACGCCCAGTTCGCCCTTGGGCGACTCCAGGGCCACGTACGCCTGCCCCGGTGGCACCCGGAAGCCCTCGGTGACCAGCTTGAAGTGGTGGATCAGGGCCTCCATCGAGGTCCCCATGATGTTCTTGATGTGGTCCAGCGAGTTGCCGAGGCCGTCGGGCCCCAGCGCGAGCTGCGCGGGCCAGGCGATCTTCTTGTCGGCGACCATCACCGGGCCCGGCTCCAGCCGGTCCACGCACTGCTCGACGATCCGCAGCGACTGGCGCATCTCCTCCAGCCGGATGAGGAACCGGCCGTAGGCGTCGGCGGTGTCCGCGGTCGGGACGTCGAAGTCGTACGTCTCGTAGCCGCAGTACGGGTCCGTCTTGCGCAGGTCGTGCGGCAGCCCGGTGGCGCGCAGCACCGGGCCGGTGACGCCCAGGGACATGCAGCCGGCCAGGTCCAGATGTGCGACGTCCTGCATCCGGGCCTTGAACGCCGGGTTGTTGGTGGCCAGCGCGTCGTACTCCGGGAAGTTCTTGCGGAGCGTCTTGATCGTCTCGCGGATGGAGTCGACGGCGCCGGGGGGCAGGTCCTGGGCGAGCCCGCCGGGGCGGATGAACGCGTGGTTCATCCGCAGTCCCGTGATGAGCTCGAAGAGGTCGAGGACCAGCTCCCGGTCGCGGAAGCCGTAGATCATGACCGTGGTGGCGCCCAGCTCCATGCCGCCGGTGGCGATGGCCACCAGGTGGGAGGCGATCCGGTTCAGCTCCATCAGCATCACCCGGATGACGGTGGCCCGGTCGGGCACGTCGTCGGTGATGCCGAGGAGCTTCTCCACCGCCATGCAGTACCCGGCCTCGTTGAAGAACGAGGTCAGGTAGTCCATGCGGGTCACGAAGGTGGAGCCCTGGGTCCACGTGCGGTATTCGAGGTTCTTCTCGATGCCGGTGTGCAGGTAGCCGATTCCGCAACGGCACTCCGTCACGGTCTCGCCGTCGATCTCCAGGATGAGCCGCAGCACGCCGTGGGTGGAGGGGTGCTGCGGTCCCATGTTGACGACGATCCGCTCGTCGTCGGCGCGGTGGACCGACTCGACGACCTCGTCCCAGTCACCGCCGGTGACGGTGTAGACGGTGCCCTCGGTGGTCTCCCGGGCCGCCCCGGTCGTGTGGGTGGTGCTCATCGGTACGACCTCCGCTGGTCGGGAGCAGGGATCTGGGCACCCTTGTACTCGACGGGGATGCCGCCGAGGGGGTAGTCCTTGCGCTGCGGATGGCCCTGCCAGTCGTCCGGCATGAAGATCCGGGTCAGCGCCGGGTGGCCGTCGAAGACGATGCCGAAGAAGTCGTAGGTCTCGCGCTCGTGCCAGTCGTTCGTGGGGTAGACCTCCACGACGGACGGGATGTGCGGGTCGTCGTCGGGCACGCTGACCTCGACCCGGAGCAGCCGGGAGTGGGTGAGCGAGCGCAGGTGGTACACGGCGTGCAGCTCGCGGCCCTTGTCGCCGGGGTAGTGCACGCCGGAGACGCCGGTACAGAGCTCGAAGCGGAGCGCGGGGTCGTCGCGCAGGGTCCGCATCACGCGGACCAGGTGCGCGCGGTCGACGTGGAAGGTCAGCTCGCCGCGGTCGACGACGACCTTCTCGATGGCGTTCGCGGGGAGGAGCCCCTGCTCTTCGAGGGCGCCCTCCAGTTCGTCGGCGGCCTCGTCGAACCAGCCGCCGTACGGGCGCGCGGACTCGCCCGGCAGCCGGACGCTCCGCACGAGACCGCCGTAGCCGGAGGTGTCGCCGTCGCCCTCGGAGCCGAACATGCCGCGCTGGACGCGGATGGTCTCGCCGTGATCGCCGCGCCTGCCGGGCAGGTTCTCGGCGTTCACGTCCTGGTCGGGGTTGACCCCGTCCGCGCTCTCCCCACTCACCGGAGAAGACCCTTCATCTCGATCGTCGGGAGCGCCTTCATCGCGGCCTCCTCGGCCTCCCTGGCGGCCTCCTCGCGGTTCACGCCGATCTTCTCGTGGCGGATCTTCTCGTGCAGCTTGAGGATCGCGTCCATGAGCATCTCGGGGCGCGGCGGGCAGCCGGGCAGGTAGATGTCGACCGGCACGACGTGGTCGACGCCCTGCACGATCGCGTAGTTGTTGAACATGCCGCCGGACGAGGCGCAGACGCCCATGGAGATGACCCACTTGGGGTTCGGCATCTGGTCGTAGACCTGCCGCAGCACCGGGGCCATCTTCTGGCTCACCCGGCCCGCGACGATCATCAGGTCGGCCTGGCGGGGCGAGCCGCGGAAGACCTCCATGCCGAAGCGCGCCAGGTCGTAGCGGCCGGCACCGGCGGTCATCATCTCGAACGCGCAGCAGGCCAGCCCGAACGTCGCCGGGAACACGGACGACTTGCGCGCCAGCCCCGCGGCCTGTTCGACCGTGCTGAGGATGAACCCGCTCGGGAGCTTTTCTTCAAGTCCCATTCGTAGTACCCCCTAGTCCCATTCCAGTCCGCCGCGCCGCCACACGTAGGCGTACGCGACGAAGACGGTGAGCACGAAGAGCAGCATCTCCACGAGCCCAAAGATCCCCAGGGCGTCGAACGAGACGGCCCAGGGGTAGAGGAAGACGATCTCGATGTCGAAGATGATGAACAACATCGCCGTCAGGTAGTACTTGACCGGGAAGCGGCCCCCACCGGGGGGCATCGGCGTCGGCTCGATGCCGCACTCGTAGGCCTCGAGCTTGGCCCGGTTGTAGCGCTTCGGACCCACCAGCGCCGCCGCGACCACGGAGAACACCGCGAAGGCCGCCGCAATGGCTCCGAGCACGAGGATCGGCGTGTATACGTTCACCGCTGGCCCCGCTCCTCTCCAGTCGACGATGACTGCCTGCAAGTCCACACCGGACTCGCGTTCCTGCCCCACCAAGATCGCTCACATGTGAGGCAGTTCACAAGCCCTACTGATGGGCATCTTATGCCCATCGCTCTGTGATCTGTGACACGGGGGTCCCCTACGGCTTTGTGATCTTAACCACCCGGTGATCGATCGGACGGCCGAATGCCCGCGGAGCAGGCCCCTCGGCGCGACGGAACGATCACCGGATCGCCGCCACCGGCGGCCGGCCGCAGGTCAGCGAGGTGGGAGCGGTGAGGTTCGAGAGGCGGCCGATTTCACCGTGGCGCGGCCGGAGGGCGAATTCGAGCGCCGTCGCGCTCAATTGTTATTCGGCCGTCCCGGCCCGTACGCACACACGCGCAAGGGCCTCCGCGGGGAGCGGGGGCGCGGAAACGGATCCGAGTGATATGGACCACAGTACGAGTTGCCGGGCAACCGTCCTTGCTTGGTTTGCGGCGGCAGAAGTGATAACCGTCCGGCAACGTTCGGCGGGCGGGCCAAATGCCGTGCGTATCAAGCGGGTAACGACGCGGGGAAGGCCGGCCGCCGGCGAGCGCCCGGGGAACGGACCGCCCAAATGCCTCATTTCACAGACCGGGCAGCCAAGTGTGGCGCATCCCACGACTGTTGAAACAGGGTCCTTCCCCCTGATAGCGCTGGTGTTCATGTCCCGTAAACCGCACATACCCAGCCACCGGAAGCCCCGGCGCCGGCAGGCCCCCGCGTGGGTCGTCCGCACCGGAGTCGCCGGTGGCGCCCTCGGCACCATGGTCGCGACGGCGGCGTCCGCTCCCGCCCTCGCCGACACCAGCAGGACCACCGGTTCGACGGCCACGGAGTCGACCGCCGCACTCCCCACCGTGGACGTGAGCACGGCCCTCACCACCGGCGTCGAGCAGAGCGCCGACGCCACCCAGACCGCGGCCCTCCGCCTCGAACTGCGCACGAACGCCCAGGAGGCCGCCGAGGACGCCCGCAAGGCGGCCGCGAAGGCCAAGAAGGAGGTGGAGGCCCGCGCCGCCGCCGAGGAGCGCGCCAGGGAGCGCGCAGCGGCCCGCGCGGCGGAGCGCGAGGAACTGGCCGCGGCCTCGGCCCCGGACGCCTCCACCGCCGACTCCGCGCCCGCCGCCGAGACCCCCGCGGCGGCCCCGGCCGCGTCGGGCAGCGTCGGCACGGTGCTCGACTTCCTCAACGCCCAGGTCGGCAAGGCGTACGTGCTCGGCGCCACCGGCCCCGCGTCGTACGACTGCTCGGGCCTGACCCAGGCCGCGTTCCGCACCGTCGGCGTGGAGCTCCCCCGCACCGCCGCGGAGCAGTCCACGGTCGGCACCCCGGTCGCGGTCTCCGACGTCCAGCCCGGCGACCTGGTCTTCTGGGGCGGCACCGGCTCGGCGTACCACGTGGCCGTCTACATCGGCGACGGCAAGTACCTGGACGCGGCCAACCCGTCGAAGGGCGTGGTCATCCAGGAGATGTCGTACTACATGCCCACATCGGCCGTGCGGGTCCTCTGAGCCCTCCCGCGCGCACGTCTACGCGAGAGCCCCCGCCGGCGGTCCGGCGGGGGCTCTCGCGTCTGCGTCCCAGGCGCGTGTGCGCGAATTCTCAAGCCCGGGGGGCGACCTTCGCCAGGCCGTTGATGATGCGGTCCATGGCGTCGCCGCCCTGGGGGTCCGTGAGGTTCGCCAGCAGCTTGAGCGTGAAGCGCATCAGGACCGGGTGGGTGAGGCCCCGCTCGGTGGCGAGCTTCATGACCTTCGGGTTGCCGATGAGGCGGACGAAGGCGCGGCCGAGCTGGTAGTAGCCGCCGTAGGTGTCCTTGAGGACCTTCGGGTAGCGCTGCAGGGCCAGCTCGCGCTGGGCCGGGGTCGAGCGGCCGTGGGCCTGGACGACGACGTCCGCGACGATCTGGCCGGATTCCATCGCGTACGCGATGCCCTCGCCGTTGAACGGGTTGACCATGCCGCCGGCGTCGCCGACGAGGAGCAGGCCGCGGTCGTAGTGCGGCTGGCGGTTGAAGGCCATCGGCAGGGCGGCGCCCCGGATGGGGCCCGTCATGTTGTCCGGGGTGTAGCCCCACTCCTCCGGCATCGAGGAGCACCACGCCTTGAGCACGTCCCGCCAGTCCAGCTCCTTGAAGGCGGACGAGGAGTTGAGGATGCCGAGGCCGACGTTGGACGTGCCGTCGCCCATGCCGAAGACCCAGCCGTACCCGGGCAGCAGCCGGTCCTCGGCGCCGCGCTTGTCCCACAGCTCCAGCCAGGACTCCAGATAGTCGTCCTCGTGCCGCGGGGAGGTGAAGTACGTCCGCACGGCCACGCCCATCGGGCGCTTCTCGTTCCGGTGCAGGCCCATGGCCAGGGAGAGCCGCGAGGAGTTGCCGTCGGCGGCGATGACCAGCGGGGCGTGGAAGGTGACGGGCGTCTTCTCCTCGCCGAGCTTGGCGTGCACGCCGGTGATCCGGCCCGTGCGCTCGTCGATGACAGGCCGGCCGACGTTGCACCGCTCGTAGAGCCGGGCGCCCGCCTTCTGCGCCTGCTGGGCGAGCTGCTGGTCGAAGTCGTCGCGCTTGCGCACCAGCCCGTAGTCCGGGTACGCGGCCAGCTCCGGCCAGTCGAGCTGCAGCCTGTTGCCCCCGGCGATGATCCGCAGGCCCTTGTTCCGCAGCCAGCCGGCCTCTTCCGAGACGTCGATGCCCATGGCGAGAAGCTGCTTCGTCGCCCTCGGGGTGAGCCCGTCGCCGCAGACCTTCTCGCGGGGGAACGCCGTCTTCTCCAGCAGCAGGACGTCGAGCCCGGCCTTCGCGAGGTAGTACGCGGTCGTCGAGCCGGCCGGCCCGGCCCCGACGACGATGACATCGGCAGTGCGAGTGGACTCAGAGGCGTCGGTCACGGCGGCTCCCAGGGAACGCGGGTCGGTCCCCGCATTCTAGGTCCCGCCCCCGGCACCCTCACGTCCGCCCCGGCCGTGCCCGGGACCCGGCGGCCTCAGCTCGGGGCGTACGCGCGGTGGAGGGCGACGATGCCGCCGCTGAGGTTGCGCCATGCGGGGCGGGTCCAGCCGGCGGCGCCGAGTTCGGCGGCCAGCGCGGGCTGGTCGGGCCAGGCGCGGATGGACTCCGCGAGGTAGACGTACGCGTCCGGGCTGCTGCTCACCCGCTCCGCGATCGGCGGCAGCGCGCGCATCAGGTACTCCGTGTAGACCGTCCGGAACGGCGCCCACGTCGGGTGCGAGAACTCGCAGATCACCAGCCGGCCGCCCGGCCGCGTCACCCGCCGCATCTCGCGCAGCGCCGCGGCCGTCTCCTGCACGTTGCGCAGCCCGAAGGAGATCGTCACCGCGTCGAACACCCCGTCCGCGAACGGCAGCCGCGTCGCGTCCCCGGCCGTCAGCGGCAGCCGCGGGTGGCGCCGCCTGCCCTCGCGCAGCATGCCCAGCGAGAAGTCGCACGGCACCACGTACGCGCCCGCCGCCGTGAACGGCAGCGACGACGTGCCCGTACCCGCCGCCAGGTCCAGCACCCGCTGCCCCGGCCGCGCGTCGACCGCGCGGGCGACCGCCTTGCGCCACAGCCGCGCCTGGCCGAGGGAGAGGACGTCGTTGGTGAGGTCGTAGTTCGCGGCGACGTCGTCGAACATCGCCGCCACCTCGTGCGGCTGCTTCTCCAGGGTCGCGCGCGTCACCGGTCGGCCTCCACCAGCGTCAGTTCCGGGTGCGCCGTACCGCCGTCGAGGGCGGTGGACGACAGGTGCGAGACGACGCGGTCGTCCACGGGGTCGTCCGCCGGGTCGTCGTGCACCACGAGATGCTCGTATGTCGTCGCCCGCTGCGCCGGCACCCGGTCGGCGCCGCGGATCATCTCGATGATCTCGCGCAGGTTCGAGCGGTGCCGCGCCCCGGCGGAGGACACCACGTTCTCCTCCAGCATCACCGAGCCGAGATCGTCCGCGCCGTAGTGCAGCGTCAACTGGCCGACGTCCTTGCCGGTGGTGAGCCAGGAGCCCTGGATGTGCGCCACGTTGTCGAGGAAGATCCGCGCGATGGCGATCATCCGCAGGTACTCCAGCGTGGTCGCCTGGGTGCGGCCCTTCAGCTTGTTGTTCTCCGGCTGGTAGGTGTACGGGATGAACGCCCGGAACCCGCCGGTGCGGTCCTGCACGTCCCGGATCATCCGCAGGTGCTCGATCCGCTCCGCGTTCGTCTCGCCCGTGCCCATCAGCATCGTGGACGTCGACTCCACGCCCAGCCCGTGCGCGCTCTCCATGATCTCCAGCCAGCGCTCGCCGCTCTCCTTCAGCGGCGCGATGGCCTGCCGCGGCCGGGCCGGCAGCAGCTCGGCACCGGCGCCGGCGAAGGAGTCCAGCCCCGCGGCGTGGATGCGGCGGATGGCGTCCTCGGCGGTGGTGCCGGAGATGCGCGCCATGTGCTCGACCTCGGAGGCGCCGAGGGAGTGGATGACGAGCTGCGGGAACGCCTTCTTGATGGCGGAGAAGTGCTCTTCGTAGTACTCCACGCCGAAGTCGGGGTGGTGGCCGCCCTGGAACATGATCTGGGTGCCACCGAGCTGCACGGTCTCCTCGCAGCGGCGCAGGATGTCGTCCAGGCCGCGGATCCAGCCCTTGTCCTTCGCGGTGGGCGGCGCGTAGAAGGCGCAGAACTTGCAGGCCGTCACGCAGACGTTGGTGTAGTTGATGTTCCGCTCGATGATGTACGTCGCGATGTGCTCGGTCCCGGCGTAGCGCCGGCGGCGCACGGCGTCGGCGGCGGCGCCCAGCGCGTGCAGCGGGGCGGAGCGGTACAGGTCGAGGGCCTCGCCGGGGGTGACGCGGCCGCCCGCGGCGGCGCGGTCCAGGACTGCCTGCAGATCGGTGGTCACGGTGACCGGCCCCTTCCGCGAGTGGTGCGTACGAGCGGACCCCAGCCTACGCGGAGCAGGCCGCGGGCTCCGGCGCAGGGGCGGGCGCCGGGGTCAGCCGCCGCCCTTCCGCAGGGTGGCGCGCGGGTTGCCGGAGGCTTCGGCGTCGGAGCGGTACTCCACCGTCGCGCCGCCCTTGTGCGTCAGCGTCACCTCGGAGGTGCCGGGGGCGCACACGCCCTCGCTGTTCTTCCTCGCCGGGTCGTCCTCCTCGCGCAGGACGAGGGATCCGCCGGTGGCGGCGGTGAGCTTGGCGCGGCTGTAGCAGTGCGCGACGTCGTAGAGGGAGTAGTCGAAGTACGCGACGTACTCGCCCTTCCCGCCCTCCTCGATCTCGACGCTGACGCGGCCGTTCGGGACGCCGTCGTCCTGGAGGACCTCGCCGTTCCAGGTGCCGAGGAACCGCTCGGGGACGCCGTCGACGGCCTTCGTGGGCTCGGGGGACGGGCTGTCGGTGGCCGCGCCGCCGCTGCCGCCTGCGCCGTCCTCGTTGCCCCTGTCGTTGCCGTTGCCCGCGGAGTTGCCGCCGGTGGGGTTCTGGGCCTGCGGGCGGTCGGCGCCGCCGTCCAGCAGTCCGGGTACGAAGAAGAGGCCGAGCATCAGCGCCGCGAGGGCGCCGGCGACGGAGAGCACCAGCGTGCAACTGAACCGGCGCGAGCGCAGGCCGACTTCCGCACGCCGCTCCGGCGCCGTCACCGCGGCCGCGCCGAGCGCGGCGCCCGCGGCCCCGGCACCGGCCCCGTCGGGCGGCGTCGCCCACGCCGCCGCGCCGTCCGCCTGCGGAGCACCCGGCGCCCCCGCTCCGGCCGTCGCGCCCGCCGCCGTGCCGTCCAGCACCGGCGGCGGCCCGAACGCCCCCGGCCCGTACTCCGCCTGCTGCAGCGGCACGGGACCCGACGGCAGCCCGTCGTCCCGCCGCTCCGGCGCGGCCGCCGGCTGCGCCTCCATCGCCAGCAGCTCCACCGCGCGCCGGCTGATCTGCTCCGTGACCGGCGGCGGCAGCCAGCCGGGCCGTACGAGGTGTGCCGCCTCGCCGCCCGCCGTCAGCCGGTCCACCAGCTCCGCCGGCTCCGGCCGCCCCGCCGGGTCCTTCGACAGGCACGCGAGGGCCAGCTCCCCCAGCTCCCCGCTGAGACCGTGCAGTTGCGGCTCCTCGTGCACCACCAGGTACAGCAGCGTCGGCGCGCTGTCGCCCGGGAAGGGCGACCGCCCGGTGGCCGCGAAGACCAGCACGGCGCCGAGGCTGAAGACGTCGCCCGCGCCGGTGACGGGCCGGCCGAGAATCTGCTCGGGCGACATGTAGCCGGGCGAGCCGACCGAGGCGCCGGAGGCGGTCAGCGAGGCGGTGCCGTCGGTGGCGCGGGCGATGCCGAAGTCGATGAGCCGGGGGCCGTCGAGAGTGAGCAGCACGTTGGAGGGCTTGACGTCCCGGTGGACGAGCCCGAGCCCGTGTACGGCCGCCAGCGCCTCGGCGAGGCCGGCGCCCATGGGGCGCAGGGTCTCCTCGGGCAGCGGCCCGTGCTCGGCGACCGCGTCGCCGAGGCTGGGCCCGGCGACGTACCCGGTGGCGACCCACGGCACGTCGTCGTCGGGCCCGGCGTCGAGCACGGGCGCGGTCCAGGCGCCGCCGACGCGGCGGGCGGCCTCGACCTCACGGCGGAAGCGGGCACGGAACTCGTCGTCGTGCGCGAAGTGCGGGTGGACGACCTTGACGGCCACGGTGGCGCCGCCCGGGCTGCGGCCGAGGAAGACCCGGCCCATGCCGCCGGAGCCGAGCCTGCCCAGCACCCGGTACGGCCCGACGGCCTCGGGATCGCCGCTCTGAACTGGCTGCATGAACTCCCCCCGGTCCCGCCTCTCCTACGGTCCCCCGTACGCCCCTCGTGGCCGCCCCAGCTTAGGCGCCGCCCGCCGCCGGCAGCAGCCGTACCCGCGCCTCGTCCGGGAAGCCCGCGCGGCGGGCGAACTCGTCGATGCCCTCCAACTGCTCGGCGCCCAGCCTGAAGTCCAGCGTGCGGAAGTACCGCTCCAGCAGCGGCGGGTCGAACGACTCCCACCGGGCCGCCTGCTCCGCCACCTTGTCGACCTCGGCCAGCGACAGGTCGCGGGAGTCGAGGAACGCCCGGTGCACGTTCGCGACCAGGTCGGGCTCGCGCGCCAGGAAGTCGCGGCGTACGGCCCATACGGCGAAGACGAACGGCAGCCCGGTCCACTCCTTCCACATCTGCCCGAGGTCGTGCACGTGCAGCCCGAGCCGCGGGGCGTCGTGCAGCGACGCGCGCAGCGCGGCGTCCCCGATGAGCACGCCGGCCTGGGCCTCGCGCATCATCAGGGAGAGGTCGGGCGGGCACGAGTAGTAGTCGGGCGTGATGTCGTACTGCTCGCCGATGAGAAGCTCGGCCAGGCGCACGGAGGTGCGGGAAGTCGAACCGAGCGCCACGCGCTCCCGGTCCAGATCCCCCAGCGGGCGCTGCGAGACGATCACGCAGGACATCACGGGCCCGTCGCAGCCGACGGCGATGTCGGAGAGGGCGACGAGCTCGTCGGCATGTCGGAGGTACTCCACGAGGGTGACCGGAGCGATGTCCAGCTCCCCGCCGATGAGCTGCTCGCTGAGCCGTTCCGGGGTGTCCTTCGAAAGCTCCAGGTCGAGCAGGGTGCCCGTACGGGCGAGGCCCCAGTAGAGGGGGACGCAGTTCAGGAACTGGATGTGGCCGACTCGTGGCCGGCGCCGGGCTCCTGCGTCGTCAGGCGGTGCTGTCACGGCTCCGAGGCTAACCGCAGCCCTGACCGCACTCGGGTACGGGGGCACACCGGAGGGTGATCTTCTCCCTACCGGGGCGGGCTCGCGCGTGCTAGGCTCAACCGCAAGTTGCAGTTTGGTTTCCTTGCAGTACCGTGCCTGCGGAGATTCTGACGCCGTGGGCATGTGTCGTTTTCAGGCTTCTTCGAGGCTCTGGGGCAGGGCGACCCTTTGGCCCAAGGAGGGCTCATGGCTACCGGAACCGTCAAGTGGTTCAACGCTGAAAAGGGCTTCGGCTTCATCGCCCAGGACGGCGGCGGTCCCGATGTCTTCGTCCACTACACCGCTATCAACGCCCAAGGCTTCCGCTCGCTCGAGGAGAACCAGCAGGTGACCTTCGACGTGCAGCAGGGCCCGAAGGGTCCGCAGGCGGCCAACGTCTCCCCGTCGTGACGCTAGCCCCAGGCTGACCTGAGAAACCCCCGTCCTCCTGGCGGGGGTTTTCTCATGCCCGGGTGCCGGCGGGGGGCGGATACGGTGGCGTCGTATGAGCGACGCGGAGACGGGCGCGGGGCCCGAGCACGAGGCAGGCGCGGCGGGCGGTACGGGCGGCGAGAGCGCGGCGGGCGGTACGGGCGGCGAGGGCGCGACCGGTGGCGAGGCTGAGCGGGAGGCCGGGGACGGGGCTGGGCGCGAGGCCGGGCGGGGGGCCGGGGACGGCACCGCGGCCGAACCCGCTTCCGACGCCGGCACCGGCCCCGAGATCACCGCGGACCTGATCCGCGAGCTGCTGCGCGAGCAGCACCCCGACCTCGCCGACCGCCCCCTCACCCTCGGCGCCCGCGGCTGGGACAACCAGCTCTGGCGGCTCGGCGACGACCTCGCCGTCCGCCTCCCATGGGCCACGGAGTCCGCCGACGAGCTGCTGCGCAAGGAGCACGCCTGGCTCCCCGAGCTGGCCGCGCACCTGCCGCTGCCCGTGCCCCTACCGCAGCGCATCGGCGAGCCCTCCGAACGCTTCCGGCGCCCCTGGATCGTGACCACCTGGGTGCCCGGCACCCCCGCCGACCGCGCCCCGGTCACCCGCGGCCCGGCCGCCGCCGACGCCCTCGCCGCGTTCCTCACCGCGCTGCACCGGCCCGCCCCCGGCGGCGCCCCCGCCGGGCGGGGCCGCGGCGGGCCGCTGTCCGACGCGTCCGGGTGGTTCGAGCAGCAGCTCGCGGAGGCCGCCGGCCTCGGGCTCGTCGCGGACGCGGACGCCGTACGGGCCGTCTGGGACGACGCCGCCGCCGCGCCCCCGTGGGGCGGCCCGGCGCTGTGGCAGCACGGCGACCTGCACCCCGCGAACGTCCTCACCGCCGACGGCACCCTCTGCGGCGTCGTCGACTTCGGCGACCTGTGCGCAGGCGACCCCGCCCTCGATCTCGCCGCCGCGTGGATCCTGCTCCCCGACGACGCCGCGGCGGAGCGCTTCCTCACCGCGTACGGACCGGCCGTCGACGCGGCGACACTGCGCCGCGCCCGCGGCGTCGCGGTGATGCGGGCGCTGGTCGGGCTGCTCGTCGGGGAGGCGGGCGTGCGGGGCCGGAAGGGCGGCAAGGCGACGTGGGGCCCGCCGGCGCGGGCGTCGCTGCGGAGGTTGCTGGCGGATGCGGAACGGGGGTAGGGGGCGCCCGGTGCGGGCCCGCGTCCCGCAAGCCGCCGGGCCCCGGGGCCCGTTCCCGGTCAGCCTTCGGCCGCGTACAGCTCGTCGATGACGTGCCCGAAGTCCCGTACGATCGCCGCCCGCTTCAGCTTCATCGACGGCGTCACATACCCGGCCTCCTCCGTGAAGTCCGCGGGCAGCACCGCGAACCGGCGGATCGACTCAGCGCGCGAGACCAGCTCGTTCGCCCCGTCGACCGCCCGCTGGAGGTCGGCGCGGAGCAGCGGGTCGCGTACCAGCTCGGTGACCGGGACGTAATCGCGCTTGCGCATCATCCGCCAGTGCTGGAGCCCCTCGGGGTCGAGGGTGAGGAGGGCCGCGACGTACGGGCGGTCGTCGCCGACGACGAGGCACTGGCTGACCAGCGGGTGCGCCCGCAGCCGGTCCTCCAGCGGCGCGGGGGCGAGGTTCTTGCCGGAGGCGGTGACGATGAGATCCTTCTTGCGGCCGGTGATCGTCAGATAGCCGTCGGCGTCCAGCTCGCCGAGGTCGCCGGTGGCGAACCAGCCGTCGTCGGTGTCGAGCCGGGTGACGCCGGCCTCGGCGTCCCAGTAGCCGGAGAACAGGTGGCCGCCGCGGACCAGCACCTCGCCGTCGTGCGCGATGCGTATCGCGGTGCCCGGCAGCGGCCAGCCGACGGTGCCGAAGCGGGGTTTGAGCGGCGGGGTGACGGTGGCGGCGGCGGTGGTCTCGGTGAGCCCGTACCCCTCGAAGACCATGACGTCGGCGCCCGCGTAGAAGGCGGCGAGGCGGCGGCCGAGCGGGGAGCCGCCGCAGATCGCGTACTTGACGCGGCCGCCGAGCGCGGCCCGGATGCGGCGGTAGACGAGCGCGTCGTACAGCTTGCGCAGCGCTCTGAGGCGCGCTCCGGGGCCCGGGCCCTCGCCGTGCAGCTCGGCCTCCAGGGCCTCGGCGTAGCGGACGGCGACCTTCGCGGCGCGGTCGAAGGAGGCGGCGCGGCCGATGCCTTCCGCGGTGGCGCGGCCGGTGTTGAAGACCTTTTCGAGGACGTACGGGATGCCGACGAAGAACGTCGGGCGGAAGGCGGCGAGGTCGCGCAGCAGGTCCTCGGTCTTGATGCTGGGCGCGTGGCCGAGCTTGACGCGGGCGCGGAGGCAGCCGATGGCGGTCATGCGGCCGAGGACGTGGGAGAGGGGGAGGAAGAGGAGGGTGGCGGGAGGGTCTTCGCTGACGGCGGTGAAGAGGGGGTAGAGCAGCTCGATGGCGTTGTCGACCTCGGCGAGGAAGTTGCCGTGGGTGAGGACGCAGCCCTTGGGCAGGCCGGTGGTGCCGGAGGTGTAGATGACGGTGGCGACGCTGGCCGGGCCGAGACCGGCGCGGCGCTGGCGGACGAGGGTGTCGGGGACGTCGCGGCCGGCGGCGGCGAGCTGGCCGAGGATGCCGGTGTCGAGCTGCCAGAGGTGGGCGAGGTGCGGCAGGTCCTGGCGCCGGCCGCTGATGAGGCGGGCCTGCTCGACGCTCTCGACGGCGCAGGCGAGGGCGCCGGAGTCGTGCAGGATGTGGCGGGCCTGGATGGCGGAGGACGTGGGGTAGACGGGGACGGTGATGAGTCCCGCGGCCCAGGCGGCGAAGTCCAGCAGGGTCCACTCGTACGTCGTACGCGACATGATCGCGAGCCGGTCGCCGGGGCGCAGCCCGTGCACGATGAGGCCCTTGGCGACGGCGAGGACGTGCTCGGCGAACTCGGCGGCGGTGACGTCGGCCCAGGTCCCGTCGGCGCGGGGGCGGGCGAGGGCGGGTTCGCCGGGGGCGTGGGCGGCGTTGTCGAAGGGGATGTCGGCGAGGGAGCCGTGCTGGGCGTGCGGGGCGGCGGGGGGCACCTCCGCTTCGCGGACGCCGCGGGCGTCGGCGCGGACGGCGGGGGGCAGCAGCGGGGGGACCGCGGTGCCGGGGAGGAGTCTGGAGTTGATCTCCTTGAGGTACTGCGACGGGGGTGCGGGCGCCGGGTGCTGCTTCTGCTGTGGTGCGGAGTGCGTCATGGGTGGCTCCGTGACGTTCGCGTCGGCTTCGTACGACTCGCCGGGCGGCAACGGACGCCGCATTCTCGCGAACGGCAGGCCACCCCGCCAGAGGACGCCCTGCCCGGTACTCCCGGTTCCGCTTGCCCCGCGCGTCGCCCCGCGCGCGCCGGCGCCGCGTCAGCGGCAGACGGCGAAGGCCCCCTGCCCCGCGTCGGGCTCGCCGCGCACGGCACCCACGGCGACGGCGACGAGGGCGGAGCCGACGAAGGTCCCCATGAGGATGAGGGCGACCCCGACGGCGAAGAGCCCGGTGTTGTCGTCCGACCAGTCGTAGTACGAGGCGAAGGTCAGCCCGGCGGTCGACCCGAGCACGGCGGGCACGAAGTGCCGCACGTACGCGACGACGGCCACGGCGACGAGCAGTGTCAGCACCAGCCCGCCGACCTGCCACGCCGCGTACGGCCCGGTCCCGGTGTCACCGCTCACCTCGCGCTCCTGGTCCCAGCCGAGCCACACGGCCCAGGCCCCGGCGGCGGCGCCGGCCAGGAGGACGAGGGAGAGTAGTTGGAAGAGAAGAATCCGCAGCACACGACGCATACCCCCACCCTCGTGCCCGGCCCGCGGCCCGAACCAGAGCGAAGGTACTCACCCCCGCCTGAGTACGAACCCGCACCCCTCACTTACCCCGGCTCCCCCACCGCCCGCCGGAACACCTGCCGCGAACCCCCTTCGGGCCCGTGCGGGGCGGCCTCGGCGGGCCTGAACCCCAGCCGCTCGTAGAAGACCCGCGCCCCACTGGCGACGGCCCCGGGGTGATCGGCCCCGAACGTGACCACCTCGACCCACCCGCCCCGCCCCCGCACGAACCGCCGCTCCGCCTCCTCCATCAGTGCCTGCCCGACACCGCTCCCCCGCACGTCCTCGTCGACCACCAGCCAGTGCACCCGGAAAACGGGCGCCTCACCCCCGAACAGCAACCCCCGACAACGGACCCCCCGGAAACGGCGACGAGGGCAGCCCCCCGCCGCATGTGCTCCCGCACGGCCTCGTGAAACCCGGGCTCGTCGACCATGGCCCCGAACCACTGCTCGACCCCACCCGCAAGCCGGAGAAACCCGCCGAAGTCCGGCTCCGTAGCAAGTCTGACGATCACCGGAGAAGTCTGGCAGAGCTGCTGCCCCGGTCCGCTCACGCGGGTAGCCACGAAGGCCACCAGGGCGGGATGTTGCCGGCCGGGCAGAGGCCGGAGTCGCCGGGATACCCCGTCCAGGGTGCCGAGGCACGCGAACGACCTCCAGCGAGATCGGCACCACGGTGAAGACGGCCGCCTTCCAGGGAAGCGGGCCGGACGGGGCACCACAGGAAACCCGAGGCGATCCATGTGGCGAGAGCACAGCCCGGCATGAGAGCGGGGAGGTCGAAGAAGATGAGGGCGAAACGGTGTCCCGGCTCGTTCCCGGCATCGCCGTAGGCACGCGAGCGCATGATGAGCGAGGCGGCGAGATACCCGCACAGCACCCCGGTCAGCGGGCCCAGCACGAAGGCAGGCGGAAAAGCGCCCCGACGGCCAACGGATGCCCCTCACGCCCGTACGACGCCCCACCCAGCGAACGGCTGCACGGGCAATCCGGTGCTTTCGGCACCCGCCCGTGCGGGAAGGATGGCTGAGGGGGCCAACTGCTGAGGAGGGGAAGCGGGATGGGACGGCTTTTCAGACGACGGGCCGTCTCGGCTCGGTCTTCGCGGAAAGCGCCGCCCGAGCTGATGGCTGAGGCACGGCGCCATCCCGGCGGCTGGGTGTACGAGATCGACGAAGCGATGGTCGATGATCCCCATGGAGAGGTGCCGCCGAGCGCAATAATCGGGGCCTGGGAGGTGGATCCTGACGGCGCGCTCACCGGCATCTACCAGGCGAACCCGAACTACGGCACGGACGGCCCCCAGCCGCCACACACCTGACCCGGCCACACCGCCCCACGCACGCGACCCTGGAACAGGCACGCCCTTCTACCCGACGCTCTACTGAAAGCGCACCGCCGCGCCTCCTCCATCACCGGCCAGATCGCGAAGGAGACCGGAGAACCGGGCCGGGCAGGGTTACCGCGCGTACGACCGGATCGAGGCCGCCCTGGACGAGCTCGCGGAAGCCGCACTCCTCAAACGAGGGCCGAAGCCGGGCCGTCGGCTGGTCAAGCGGCGCAGAGCCGGATACAGGGTGCGGACGTCGCGTGGGGAGCGGTGGTGGCCAGGCCGCTGCTGTGACCGGGGTCTTGGAGGAGTTGGAGTCCGTGGGGGGGCCGGGTCGTCGAGGTCGAAGCTGGTGGCGTTGTCGTACATGTCGCGGTCCAGGATCTTCTCCCGCGACGCGACCAGCACCGGGATCACCGCCTGATCCTCGACGTTCGTCGCCGGACCACATGTAGGTATGTTGGCCCGATGGCCGCTCCGGTGTGCTCTGGCCTGCTGACGCTGGAGTCAGGGGGCGAGGTGCCACAGCGCCTCCATCGGCAGGGCGCGGATGCGGTCGCCGAACGGGAGTGTCTGAGCCCCGGTGTAGAGGACGTAGCCGGCGACGAATCGATCGCCCAGGAGACGGGCCAGATTCCGCAGTCCGGCCAGGTCGTCGGTACGAACTGTGGCGCCGGCCTTGACTTCGACTCCGATCACCCGGCCATCGGGCGTCTCGATGACGGCATCGACCTCAAGCTTGTCCTTGGTGCGGTAGTGGTATAGACGTCCCTGCTGCTCAGACCACGTCAACTGGCGGGCAATTTCCATGACTGCGAAGTTCTCCAGCATGGGACCCGCCGCGCCATCGGGTTCGGCCAGCCGGTGCACGTCCTGGCCGATGAGATGGCAGGCGATTCCGGTGTCGACGAAGCCGAGTTTGCCGGTGGCTACGGCACGATGCGAAACGCCGGAGGACCAGGCTGGAATGGTCTTGATGAGAAATACCGAGGTAAGCAATTCCAGGTAACGCACGAGGGTGGTGCGCGGGATACCGGATGCGCCGGCGAGCGTCCCGGGGACCAGGAGGCCACCTGCCCGCCCCGCGAGCAAAGCGAGGAGCTTGAGCAGCTCGCCGTGTCGCTCGATGCTCGCCAGCTCCAGCACATCGCGTTCGATCAAGGTGGAGAGGTAGGAGTTGAAGAACGCGGAGCGGCGCCGCGAGTTGCGCCGAACCGCCTCCGGGAAGCCGCCGACGACGGCTCGCTCCAGGTAGTCGCGCTTACGCAGAGCAGAAGTGTGCTTGAGGGCAGGACCGTGAGCGAACGCGGCGTCGATGAACCGGTCGGCGCCGTCGTGCAGCTCGCCTTGCGAGAACGGCCACAGCTCGATCACCTCCATACGACCGGGCAGTGCGTCCGGCAGCGTGCGCAGGGCCAGGATCCGGGAGGAGCCGGTGAGCAGGAACCTGCCGGGAGTCGGATCCAGGTCGACCGCGACTTTGATCGAGCGCAGCAGCTCAGGCACCAGTTGAATCTCGTCGATGACCATCAAGGCGTCATGCTCGACGAAACCCACCGGATCATCCCGGGCAGCCTGCAATGTCGCCCTGTCGTCGAGCAGCCGAATAACCGCATCCGGGCGACCCCCAGTGATCAAATGGGTCAAAGTGGACTTACCCGCCTGCCGGGCGCCATTGATCAGGACGACGCGCGTGTCCTCCAGGGAATCGCTCACCAGGTGCTCCGCCTGGCGCGGGATGAGGTCACGAGGGGTAGACATACGTCCCACGCTGCCACACATCCAACATCAACGGCCACATGGACGGCACTTTCGTGGTCACTTAGACGGACACGCAGCGGCCAGGTGGACGGCATGCTAGTGGCCATCTGGCCGGGCCGAGCAGGGACGTCCACACTGGTCAGGCACCTGAGGGGTCCTGCTCATAGCCGCGACCCGGTCCAGACGGTCGAGTTGCCCGAGCAACCGCTGATCCACGTACATCCACCGGTCGCCCGCAGCCGACGGTAGTCGTTTGACCTGCACGAGAACAAAGCTCTGGGTGGCCTCGTGGTAGTAGATCAGGTCGGCTCCGAGCCGGTCTTCCACCGGCGTTGCGTTGATGTTCGCCCACAGGTCGTGCTGCCGTGCGAGAGCCTCCAGCATCGCCCCTGATTCCTCTTCGCCAAACACGGTGACTTCACGTGACAGGGCACTCACAAGAACGTGGCGAAGCTGAGACGGCACCGCGTCGAGGAACGGCCGCATGAGGACTTGGACAGGACATTCTCGAACGCAAAAGCACTGAAGCAGGCCGTTGCCCGCACCCTGCCCAGTCGGGAGGGTGCGGGCAACGCGCGTTGTGGAGCAGGTCAGGCCGGTACTGTGACCGCAGGGCTCTGGGCGGGCTGCTGGGAGTCCACCGGGTCCGGGTCGTCGAGGTCGAAGCTGGTGGCGTTCTCGTACATGTCGCGGTCCAGGATCTTCTCCTGCGACGCGACCAGCACCGGGATCACCGCCTGGCCCGCGACGTTCGTCGCCGTGCGGACCATGTCCAGGATCGGGTCGATCGCCAGCAGCAGGCCCACGCCCTCCAGGGGGAGGCCCAGGGTGGAGAGGGTCAGGGTGGTCATGATGGTGGCGCCCGTGAGGCCCGCGGTGGCGGCGGAGCCGATGACCGAGACGAAGGCGATCAGGATGTAGTCCTGGAGGCCCAGGCTGACGTCGAAGATCTCGGCGATGAAGATGGCCGCCAGGGCCGGGTAGATCGCGGCGCAGCCGTCCATCTTCGTCGTCGCGCCGAAGGGGACCGCGAAGGAGGTGTACTCCTTGGGGACGCCGAGGCGTTCGGTGACCTTCTTGGTGACCGGCATGGTGCCGACCGAGGAGCGGGAGACGAAGGCGAGCTGGATCGCGGGCCAGGCGCCGCGGAAGAACTGCAGGGGGCTGACCTTGGCGACCGTGGCCAGCAGGAGCGGGTAGACGCCGAAGAGGACCAGGGCGCAGCCGATGTAGACGTCGGCGGTGAAGGTCGCGTACTTGCTGATCAGGTTCCAGCCGTAGTCGGCGATCGCGAAGCCGATGAGGCCCACGGTGCCGAGGGGGGCGAGGCGGATGACCCACCACAGCGCCTTCTGCAGCAGTTCCAGAATCGTTTCGCTGAACGCGATGATCGGCTGGGCCTTCTCGCCGAGCTTCAGGGCGGCGACGCCGAGGGCGGCGGCCATGAAGACGATCTGCAGCACGTTCAGTTCGGTGAAGGGCGTGATGACGTCCGTCGGGATGATCCCGGTGAGGAAGTCGATCCACGAGCCGCTGTCCTCGGGGGCGGCGCCGTCCTTCGGGGACAGGTCGGTGCCGGCGCCGGGGTTGGTGAGCAGGCCGATGGCCAGGCCGATGGCGACCGCGATCAGCGAGGTGGCGAAGAACCACAGCAGGGTACGGGTCGCGAGGCGGGCGGCGTTGTTGACGTTCCGCAGGTTGGTGATCGACACCAGGATGGCGAAGAACACCAGCGGGGCGACCGCCAGCTTGAGCAGTTGGACGAAGATGGTGCCGATCTGGTCCAGGGTGTCCTTCAGCCAGGCGACGTCGCCGGTACGGGCGGCCCAGCCGAGGAGCACGCCGAGGACGAGGCCGGCGAGGATCTGGGCCCAGAAGGGCACCTTGGGTATCCGGAAGCCGCTGCGCGGCTGCGCGGTGGGGGCGGGGGTGGGTGTGGACACGGGCGTCTCCGTGACTGGGCGCGCCGGGCCGCCTCGTCCGGGCACGGTGGTGCCGGGACCGGGACGACGGGCGCGCGTCTGCTACTTGGGGAATGTGGTGCGTGACCGGTCAGAGCGCGGGGACTAGCGGCTCTGACATGCCGCGGACAGGCAGCGGCAGAGATCGACGTGCAGGCGCGCCACGAGCAGAGGGCTCGTAGGCATGCGAAGCGCAGGCACCGTCGTCGTCATGACGAGAAGACTAACACTCCTGCTTTGACATTCCCATAGTGCGGCTTTGGGGGTGACGGTGACGCCCCTCACGTCCCCCTGTGCGGCCCTCCCAGCCGTTCCCTCCACGCCGTTCCGCTACAGCGCTCCCCTACGGCGTACCTACGCCGTGCCGCGTGCCTCGTCGTCCGCCTCGTCCTCGCGGCTGCGGTTCGCCGCCAGCCGCTCCTTCGACCTCTGCACCCGGCCCACGATCTGCTCCGACATCTCGTCCCGCTGCCGGCGCAGCAGGACGAAGCTCAGCGGCGCGGAGACGACGATCGACAGCAGCATGACCCACAGGTAGTTCGAGTCGCCCAGGCCCGCCGGGAGCGCGCCGACCCGGACCAGGACGGCCAGGATCACGAACGACGCGGCGAAGACGCCGAGGCGCATGGCGGTGTAGCGGACGGCGGGGTTCGGTTTGGGGGTCACGGCTGACAACTTCTCTCTGCTCTCTGCTCCGTCGGTCAGGGTGGCGCTGCGTGCGGGTGGTGCTCCGTGCCGGTGGTGCTCCGTGCGAGTCGTACTCAAGTATGCAGCGGCAGCCACATCGTGATGTCGTCGCGGTAGTCGTCGTCCGCGACCCGTATCGCGTCGGGTACGCGGCCGACCTCCTTGTAGCCGCAGGACGCGTAGAACGTGTCGGCCCCCGTCCCGCCCCGGCACGTCAGCCGGATCCCCCGCATCCCCAGGCCGTGTGCCGCGTCCGCCGCGGCGGCCATGAGGCGGCGGCCCTCGCCCGTGCCCTGCCGGCCGGGGTGGACCATCACGGTGTAGAGCCAGCACCAGTGCCGCATCAGGCGGTGGGTGTTGAGCGTCAGGAACGCGGTGGCGGCCGGGCGGCCGGCCCCGTCGAGGCCGGCGATCAGGTGGGTGCGGCCCTCCGCCATGGCCGCGAGGTGCTTGACCAGCTCCGGGCGGATGTCCGCGGGCGTCACCGGGGGGACGAAGCCCACCGCGCCGCCCGCGTTGCTGACGTCGGCCCAGAGCGTGCATATGCCGTCCCGCAGGGCAGGGGTGACCGCCGGGTCCAGCTCGTAGCGCAGGGTCACGGCGGCCTCAGAAGCGCATCGGCTGCGGCGCCTCGCGCCGCTCCGGGTCCGGGCCCGCGTGCTCGCGGACGGCGGCGTAGCGCGCGTCGCGCTCGACCGGGTGCAGGCCCGCGTCCTGGATGAGCTCGACGAGTTCCTCGGCCGGGAGCGTGCCGGCCGCGCCCGGCGCCGGGGCGAAGTCGTCCGCGCCGTGCTGGAGCGCGAGCTGCGCCGTCTGCGTGCCGTACGCGGTCCACGCGGCCCGTACGTGCGGCACGTTGTCCAGCAGCAGCCGCGCCACCGCGAACGTCTTCAGCGCCGCCGCGCCCGTGACCCGCCCCGCCGCCAGCGGCACGACGGCCAGCAGGCCGGCGCCGGCGTCCTGCCGGTCCCGGAGCGCCAGGAGCACGTCGACGGTCTGCGCGGGGTCCTCCCCGCCGTACGAGACCTCCGCCACCGGCTCGGCGGGGTCCGCGGCCGTCGCGAAGTACCCGCGCTCCCCGTGCCGCCGCGTCCGCGCCTCGTGCGCGAGCCCGCCCAGCCACGCCAGGTCGTCGCTCCCGTACAGCGCGACGCCGTCCGCCCGGCTCAGCCGTGCGCCCGCGCGCGCCTTCTCCGCCAGCTCGCGCCTGAGCCCTGCGTCCACGCGCCGCCTCCCAGCCCGTAAGTCACGTTCCTGCGCATCTGCGCGTATCCGAGCCTACGCGGCCTACTCCTCCGCGATCTCCCCCACCCTGCTCTCCCACATCGTGGAGAGCACCACCGTCGTCGCCGTGTGCGAGACGCCCTTGATCCGCGACATCCGCCGCACCGTCTTCCCCAGCCCGTCGACGTCCGGCGCCCGCACCTTGAGCATGAACGAATCCGCACCGGCGATGAAGAAGCAGTCCTCGATCTCCGGCAGGTCCCGCAGCCGGTCCGCGACGTCGTCGTGGTCCACCGCCTCGGAGAGCGAGATCCCGACGAGCGCGGTGACGCCCCGGCCCAGCAGGGCGGCGTCGACCGTGGCGCGGTAGCCGGTGATCACCCCGGCGGCCTCCAGGCGGTTGATCCGGTCCGTGACGCTGGGCCCGGAGAGCCCCACGAGCCGGCCCAGCTCGGCGTACGAGGCCCGGCCGTTCTCCCGCAGTGCCTGGATGAGCTGTCTGTCGACGGCGTCCATGTGCGATCTCAAGCCTTCCGTGCTGCTGTGCCGGCTGCCGGCTGTCTGCTGCGTGCCATCTGCTGTGTCAGCGGGAGCGCCCCAGCTCCCCTTCCCATCTGCGATAGAGCTTGTGCGCCACGCCCGCGGCGTCAAGGGCGCGGCCGGCGACGAAGTCCACGAGGTCCTGGATGCCGGTGGCCCCGGCGTAGAAGGCGGGTGCGGCCGGGAGGACCACGGCGCCCGCCTCGTCCAGGGCGACCATCTGCCGCAGCGTCGGCCCGGGCAGCGGCGTCTCCCGTACGACGACGACCAGCGGCCGACCCTCCTTCAGCGTCACGCTCGCCGCGCGCTGGAGGAGGTCCTTGGAGAGCCCGAGCGCGATGCCGGCCACCGCGGCGGTCGACGCCGGGACGACGATCATGCCCTTCGCGGCGTACGAACCGGAGGAGGGGCCGCCCGCCAGATCGCCGGCCGCCCAGTGCCGTACGCCGGAGAGGTCCACCGGACCGAAGGCGTCCGGCCGTCCTTCGGCGCCCGCGGCGAGCCAGCGCCGCAGGTCGTCGCGCCAGTGCGCGTCGCGGAACGGGCCGCCCGTCTCGTCCAGCACCGTCAGCCGCGCGGCCCGGCTGACGACGAGGTCGACGGCCTCCCCGGCCGCCAGCAGCGCGCGCAGCACGGCGGCCGCGTACGGGGTGCCGGAGGCGCCGGAGACGCCGACGACCCAGGGCCGGCGCCGGTCGCGGCCCGGCTGCCCGGCGTACGGCGCGGCGTACGGCCCCTCGGACGGCGGTCCGTCCGGGTTCTCGTACGGCGTCTGGTGAGGCGGCTCCACCCGGCGAGCCTATCCGGCGCCGGGAACCGCGGCGCAGGCCGCCTGCGTTTCCCTCAGGGAGGACACACTGGTCCGAAGGGGGCTCGGGTGATGTACGAACCTTACGGGCGCGGCACCCCCGCCGCGCGGCCCGCACGGGCGGCCCGGCCGCCGCGCGGGCGCATATACGTGAAGCGCGCCGGGATGGTGATGCTCGCGTGGGTGGCGCTGCTGTGGGTGCTGGAGGCGGTCGACCAGGCCGGCGGCAACAAGCTGGACACGTACGCGATCACGCCGCGCGACTTCGGCGAGCTGCGGGACGTGGTCCCGGCGTCGTTCATGCACTTCGGCTGGGACCACCTGTCGGCGAACACGGGGCCGCTGCTGGTGCTGGGCTTCATAGCGGCGATGCGGGGGATCGGGCGATTCGTGGGCGTGGTCGCGGTGATCGTGCTGGTGAGCGGGCTCGGCGTGTGGCTGGTCTCGCCCGCGGGCACGGCCACGGCGGGCGCGTCGGGGGTCGTCTTCGGCCTCTTCGCGTACGTGGCGGTGCGCGGCTTCGTCGACCGGCGGATGTCCGACGTGCTGATCGGCATCGTGGTGGCCCTGGTCTACGGCTCGATGGTGTGGGGCGCCCTGCCGACGGACCAGGTCCTGGAGCAGTCGATATCCTGGCAGGCCCACCTTTTCGGCCTCCTGGGCGGTGTGCTGGCGGCCTTCTACTTCAGCGACCGGCGGCGGGCCGCGCTTCAGGGGGGCTAGGGTCTGCGTCCGAAGCGGAACGGACGCTCACGCGGGGGATGGGACGTATGACCGAGCAGGACCCGAGCCACGACCGGGCGGCCGGAGAGCCGCCCGGACACCCTGCCGGACAGCCGCCACCGGCCGGACAGCCGCCCCGGAACCCCGCCGGGCAGCAGCCCCCGCCCCGGCACCCCGCCGGGCAGCAGCCACCGCCGGTGCCGCCGCACGCACCGCCCGGTGTCCCGGCGCCGTACGCACCGCAGGGAGCCCCCGCCCTTCACCCCCATCCCGGTGCCGCCGTCCCGTACCCGCCGCAGCTCTACCCGCACGGCCCGCCCGGCAAGCCGCCGCCCGACTCGGCGATGTGGGCGCACCTGTCCGCGCTGCTCATCTTCATCGCCGGCACCGGCGCCTGCTGCATCGGCTTCCTGGTCGCCTGGATCGGGCCGCTGAACATCCGCGGCAAGTCCGGGGACCCGTTCGTCCGCCACCACGGCACCGAGGGCCTCAACTGGGGCATCACCCAGATCGTCGCGGTCGTCGTCTTCGGCGCGCTGACGGGCGGGAGCATCTACCTGGCGGAGGAACAGGGCTGGCCCGAGTGGGTGCCGGCGGTGCCGATGACGGCGTGGGGGCTGCACCTGGTGACGTCGTTCGCCTTCGCGATCATCGGCTGCAGGCGGGCCAAGGCCGGTGAGCTGTGGTCGTACCCGCGGCCGGTCGCGCTCCCGTTCACCAAGCCCTGAGCCGGCGACAGGACATGCATCCAGCAGCGCCCGAAGAACTCGGGCCCCCCGGGGCACCGGCGAGCGCCGCCTGCGGGTCGGCCGCTACCGGGCGACCTACCGGATCGACGACGGCGGGGTCACCGTGCTGGTACCCCACGTCGGCCGCGGGGCGGCGTGAGCGCGGGGGTCAGAGGCTCAGGTCGCGGACGAAGAGGTCTGCCGCCGCGCAGCAGAAGAGGACGATGCCGATCACGCCGTTGAGCGTGAAGAACGCGCGGTTCAGGCGGCTCAGGTCGTCCGGGCGGACGATGCTGTGCTCGTACGCGAACACGCCCGCCACCACCGCCAGGCCGGCCCAGAACGGCGCGCCCGCGTCCGTCGCCAGGGCGTACCAGACGAAGAGCGCCATCGTCACGACGTGCGCCGCCCGCGCCCCGTACAGCGCACCCGCGATGCCGAAGCGGGCCGGGACCGAGCGGATGCCCTGGGCGCGGTCGGTGTCGACGTCCTGGCAGGCGTAGATCAGGTCGAAGCCGCCGATCCACACGCCCACCGCGAGCCCCAGCAGCACCGCCGGCCATGACCACTCCCCCGTGACCGCCAGCCACGCGCCGATGGGGCCGATCGCCTGGGCGAGGCCGAGGATCGCGTGCGGGTACGTGGTGAACCGCTTGCCGTACGGATAGACCACCATCGGCACCGCCGCGACCGGCGCCAGCACCAGGCAGAGCGGGTTCAGCAGCGCCGCGGCGCCCAGGAAGATCGCCAGCGCGATCAGCGCGCCCGTCCACGCCGAGCGCACGGAGACCGCTCCGGTGACCAGTTCGCGATGGGCGGTGCGCGGGTTGCGGCCGTCGATCTCGCGGTCGATGATCCGGTTCGCGGCCATCGCGAACGTCCGCAGCGCCACCATCGCGACGGTGACGAGCAGCAGCGTCCCCCACTCGATCGCCCCGTCGCCGTCGACCAGCATGGCCGTGAGCGCGGCGATGTACGCGAACGGCAGCGCGAAGATCGAGTGCTCGATCATCACCAGCCGCAGGAACGCCCGCACCCCGCTGCCGGACCGGGCGGGGCCGGGCCCGACGACGCTCCCCGCGGCCGTCACAGGCCGTACTCCGGCCACCGGGCGTCGACCTTCGCCGCCGTGTCCGGATCGGAGACGACCATCTCCGGCCAGCCGCGCGTGTAGCCCTCCTCGGGCAGCTTCGCGGTGGCGTCGATGCCCGCCTTGCCGCCCCAGAACTGCTGGTACGAGGCGTGGTCGAGGTGGTCGACCGGGCCCTCGACGACGGACAGGTCGCGGCTGTAGTCGGTGTTGCCGAGCGCCCGCCAGGCGACCTCATGGAGGTCGTGCACGTCGCAGTCGGCGTCGACCACGATGATCAGCTTGGTGAGCGACATCATGTGCGCACCCCAGATCGCGGACATGACCTTCTGCGCGTGCTTCGGGTACTTCTTGTCGATCGAGACGATCGCGCAGTTGTGGAAGCCGCCCGCCTCCGGCAGGTGGTAGTCCACGATGTCCGGCACGATCACCTTCAGCAGCGGCAGGAAGAACCGCTCGGTGGCGCGGCCCAGCGGCCCGTCCTCGGTCGGGGGGCGGCCGACGACGATGGACTGCAGCAGCGGGCGGCGGCGCATCGTGACGGCGTCGATGGTCAGCGCCGGGAACGGCTCCTGCGGGGTGTAGAAGCCGGTGTGGTCGCCGAAGGGGCCCTCGGGCAGCTCCTTGCCGGGCTCCAGCCAGCCTTCGAGCACCACCTCGGCGTGCGCGGGGACCTGGAGCGGCACGGTCTTGCAGTCGACCATCTCGACCCGCTTGCCGCCGATGAAGCCGGCGAGCATGTACTCGTCCATGTCGCCGGGCAGCGGCGCGGTCGCCGCGTAGGTCACGGCGGGCGGGCAGCCGAAGGCGATGGCCACCGGCAGCTTCTCGCCGCGGCGGGCGGCGACCTGGTAGTGGTTGCGGCTGTCCTTGTGGATCTGCCAGTGCATGCCGATGGTGCGGCGGTCGTGGCGCTGGAGGCGGTAGAGGCCGAGGTTGCGGACGCCGGTCTCGGGGTCCTTGGTGTGGGTGAGGCCCAGGTTGTAGAAGGACCCGCCGTCCTGGGGCCAGGTGAAGAGCGCGGGGATCGTGTCGAGGTCGACGTCGTCGCCGGTGAGCACGGTCTCCTGGACCGGCCCGTCCTTCGCCTTCCGCGGCGGTACGTGCGCCATGGTGCCGAGCTTGCCGAACGCCTCGCGTACGCCCGTGAAGCCCTGCGGCAGTTCGGGCTTGAGCAGCCCGCCGATGCGCTCGCCGATCTCCGCGTACGAGCCGAGGCCGAGGGCCTTGAGGAGCCGGCGGTCGGTGCCGTAGACGTTCATCGCCAGCGGCATGGCGGAGCCCTTGACGTTCTCGAAGAGCAGCGCGGGTCCGCCGGCCTTGTTCACGCGGTCGGTGATCTCGCCGACTTCGAGGTACGGATCGACCTCGGCCGTGATGCGCTTGAGGTCGCCGTCGCGCTCCAGAGCCCGCAGCAGCGAGCGGAGATCGTCGTAAGCCATGCGCCCCAGTATCCGCCAGGCGCCGGGCGCGGTCCGCGAAGGGGGTGGGGGCGGGGCGCGGGCGGGGTCGCGGGGGTGTCTCCGCCACGGATTACCCTGGACGGAACCGCGGGGTCCGTACGGGAGCCGCACCGAACCCGGCGAGGAGACCGCCGCGCCGCCGCTGCACCGCACGTCGAAGGGCCCCACATGCTCAGGTATCTGCCGTTTCTCCTGGTCCTGGCGGTGTGGATCTATGCGTTCATCGACTGCCTGAACACCCCGGAGAAGGACGTACGGAACCTGCCCAAGCTGGTCTGGGTGGCGATCATCGTGCTCTTCGGCTCGGTGCTCTTCGGCCCGCTGGCGTGGTTCATCGGCGGCCGGCCGCGGGGGCGCCCGGTGATCGCCGGCGAGGGCGCGGGCGGCGGCGGTCGCCGGCCGGGCCGCGGCGGCTGGGTGGCACCCGACGACAACCCGGACTTCCTCCGCTCGCTGGGGGAGGACCGGCCGAAGGACGAGCCGCGGGAGAAGCCCCGGGAGGAGCCGCGCGAGGAGCCGCGGCGGGAGTCCGGGGACGAGCGCGGGGGCGAGCGCGGTCGCGAGCGGGACGAGGAAGGTCCGGAAGGACGCCAGGGACCCGACGAGGACCGGCGCTGAGACGTTAACCTGACGCGGAGACGCAGCGGGGGGCGAGGCCGTAGCCCCGCGACATTCAGGGGGTTTGCCGCGTGCTCCGCTACCTGCCGTTGATGGTCCTTCTCGGCGTGGTGATCTATGCGCTGATCGACTGCGCGACCACGAAGAAGGAAGACGCCAAGCACCTCCCCAAGATCGTCTGGATCCTCCTCATCGTCCTGTTCCCGCTGCTGGGTCCGATCGGCTGGCTGATCGCCGGCCGCAACCGCCGCCACCTGCCGGCCGGCGGCTCCGGCGGGGGCGGCGGCACCGGCGGGGGGCGGCGCTCGACATGGGTGGCGCCGGACGACAACCCGGAGTTCCTGAAGAAGCTCGGCGACGAGAACGCGAAGGACGACGAGGGCAAGGACGACGGCGGGGACGGCGACGGCGACGGCAAGCGGGACGGCGACCCGCGCACGAAGTGATCCCCGCGGCCGGCGAGGCAGTCCGCGTCGGCCGCCCGCGCCTGCAACCGGTACCCGGGTACGGGTTACCGTCGAGAGCGTCCCCGTCATCGGGGACGCGACGACGGGAGAGCGCCATGAGTGACCTTGCGTGGGTGCCGCGGTCCTGCACCCTCCCCACCGCCGAACGCCCCTTGCGGGTGGCCGAGTGGGACGCGCTGTTCGCGGCGGGGCCGGTCTCGCTGTCCCGGCCGGAGCCGCTGCGGCTGCGGCTGGTGCTGGCGGGCGGGCCGGAAGTCGGCGAGCGGGTGCGGGACTTGGCGGAACGGGAGAGCGGCTGCTGCTCGTTCTTCACCTTCACGACCGGCACGGACACGGGCAGCGGCACGGGCGCCGACACCGGCACGGGCACCGCCGCCGGCCGCGGCGGGGACCGTACGGCCGAGCGGCTGTGGCTGGACATCGCCGTGGACCCGGCGCACGCGGCCGTCCTCGACGCCCTCGCCGCGCGGATCGACGCGGTGGCGGCGCGGTGAGCGGCACCCTGCGCAGCGGGCAGGTCGCCGCGGCGGCCGGCGTGCACGTACAGACGCTGCGCTACGACGAGCGCCGCGGCCTCCTCCCCGCGCCCGCGCGCGGCAACGGCGGCCACCGGGGGTCCCACCCCCGCTGCCCCCCCTTCGCCACCCCCGCCGGGGGCCGCTGACGCGCCGTCAACGCGCCGTCGGAGCCGGTGCCGTCGCGGGCTGGTCCATGGCTCGGTCCAGGTGGGCGATGTTCGCCGGTATGTCGGCGCTCTCCGTGCTGCGGATCAGTTGCAGGGCCGGCTCGGCGAGGCCGCCCGGGTGGGCGATGAGGCGGGCCAGGACGGCGGCGCGGATGTCGAGGCGGTCGATCGTCGCCGCGCGCTGCTCCTCGTTCTGGGCGGCGAGGAGCACGGCGTTGTGCCATGCCTCCTCGCGGGACTGGCGGACGCTGAAGTCGAGGATCTGCTCGTCCGTACGGGCGCCGATCGTGTCCAGCAGCGACAGCAGCGGCGACAGCGCGCCCACCGAGTCCTCCACGGCCAGGACCACCCGCGCGAGGATGTCGTTGATCAGGAGGAAGTCGCGCCGCAGCGACCGGATGTCCTCGCCCGGGGAGGTCCGCGCGGCGGCGACGGCCAGGTCGAGGTTGATGTGCGCGTTCACCCCGAGGATCAGGTGCTGGACGACGACCGTGCGGTCGTCGTCCAGCAGCCCGAACGTCTCACGCCAGCAGCGCGGCCCGCCGCGGTCGCGGCGCCAGGCGTCGTACGCCTCGAAGTAGCGGTTGCCGAAGAGCGTGTCGAAGCGGTCCATCCGGGCCCCGTCGTCGAACCGCCCCTCGTGGATGGCCCTGCGGACCTCGACGGTCACCTGCCGGTACAGCGCCGCGAAGTACCCGGCCCGGTCCCCGTCCCGCCCCGCGGCTCGTACGATCCCCGCCAGCCCGTCCACGACCTCGTCGATGTTCTCCGCCACCGCGGCCCACTCCCCTCTCCAGAAACCGTCGTCCGGCCCCCGACCGTCCTACCACCGCCCGCCGGGGAGGGGACCCGGCCGATCACCCGCACCGCTTGCGGTACTCGCCCGTCGGCGGTGCCGTCTTGATCAGGCCGTCGAAGTTCTCGGCGCGGTGGGCGCGGCAGGCGGTGCGGCGGTCCGCCCCGGGTGCGTAGTCCACGGCGAAGACGGCCTTGCCCGCCTCGACGAACGGGCGGAGCCGGGCGCATTCGCCGTACTGCGCGCACTCCTCGGGCAGCGCCCAGTCGAAGTGGCCGACGAGTTCCGCGACGGCGCCCGGCTGGTCGTGGCCGTTCTTCATGCCGACCGACAGGCCGCGTGCGTGGGCCTGTTCGGCGACCTCGCGGTACCACGAAACCTGGTCGTCGCGGGTGATCGGGAACCCGGGGCGGTTGCCCAGCGGGTTGTTCTGGTCCGGCTCGACGCCGTCGCAGCCCATGCGCGCGGCGAGGTCGAGGCGCGCCCAGATGATCTCGGCGAACGCGCCGCGCCGCCCCTCGCGGAGGTCGAGCCAGCGTTCGCCCTCCCAGCCGGTGTTCCAGCCGATGACCGAGCCGTCCTCGGGCGCTTCCCCGTCGTCCGGGATGCCGGCGAGGGCGGGGCGGTGGCCGGGGAAGCGGGCCGCGTCGGGGCGGTAGTGCTCGTAGGCGCCGGTGTCGAGGTAGCAGATGACGGTGGTGCCGCGGGCCCGGAGCTTCTCGACGGTGCCGGCCAGGGCGCCGCGGGGGACCTTGACGACATCGCCGCCGGGGTAGCGCAGTTCGGAGCCGGCGGGGGCCAGTTCGAAGAGGTCGAGGTCGTACATCGCGCGGTGCTCGTCCAGTTCGTACGGCGCGTCGATCTGCCAGTCCCAGTCGGCCGCCTCCCCGGGCCGCGGCGTCCACCGGCCTTCGTCCCGGCTCTCCGGCCGCGACATGCAGGCGGTGGCGAGTGCGGCGACGACGGCGAAGGTGAGCACGCGCCGTGCCGTGGTCGCGAGCGCGGGAATGGCTGTCATGCCGGTACACACGCCGGCCGCAGCCGGGCCGTTCCCACCGCGACCACAGCCCCGGCCGCGGACGGCAGTTCACCGCGTCCGGCGCGTCCCGCCCGGGTGACGGGCACCTCGCCTGATCGGGTCGGCCTCGCCTGTACCGCTGCCATGGGTGACCGTTGCGGTACACCCTGTGACCCTACGGCGCTACGGTACCGGTCAGCGACTGAAAGTCCGCCGGCCGGCAGGGAGATCCCATGCACATCAAGATCACGGCACAGGGCGGGCCGGAGGGCGAGGAGGAGCTGCGCTCCTTACGCAGGCATCTGGAGGATGACCCGGCCATCCCGCTGACCCCCTCCATGGGACTCACCCTGGAGGCCATCGAGTTCGTCACCGGAAGCTCCTTCGACCTCGCCAACCTGGTCCTGGCGCTGTCCTCCTGGCGCGCCTCGCGGCCGGTGAGTTCGACCCTGGAGGTGCGGCGGGACGAGCACACCGTACGGCTCTCGCCGCAGGCCCTCGCCAACCCCCAGACGACCGACGCGGCCCTGCGTCCCCGGCTGCCGCTGCCGCACCTCTCGTACGCCGTGCTGATCGGCGTCGCCGACCACGTCCCCGAGAGCGGCCTCCGGCCCCTGCCGGCCGTGGACCGCGGCTGCCTGGAACTGCGGGACGTCCTGGGCGACTCCCGGATCTGGGGCCTGCCGACCGATCGGTGCCGGATCGTCCGCCCGCAGACCCGCGAGCAGCTTCTGGACCCGGTGGCCCATGCCGCGCGACAGGCGTCGGACTGCCTGGTCGTCTACTGGGCGGGCCACGGCCTCACCCACGACGGCGCGCTCCATCTGGCCCTGCCCGGCAGCCGCGAGGCCGACGTCCCGGGCACCGCGGTCCCGTTCACCGACCTGCTCCGCCGGCTCGGCGCCGCCCCCGACCCGCCGTCCCGGACGATCGTCATCCTGGACTGCTGCCAGGGCAGCGTCGCCTTCGACGCCGTACGACGGGAGGTCGAAGCCGCCGAGCTGCGCGACATCTGCGTACTGGCGGCCTCGCCCCCCGGCGGAGACGCGGTCGGCACCACCGCCAGCGGTCTCACCGCGTTCACCCAGGCCCTGGTCGAAACCGTCCGGGCCGGTCTCGGCAACCGCCAGGACTTCCTGACGCCGAACGACATCGCCGACGAGCTGCGCCGGACCGTTCCCGGCCAGGGCGGGCCCGCGCCCCACACCCTGGACCCGCACACGGTGGGCAGCCGGCCCTTCGTGCGGAACCTCCGTGCCAAGCCGGCGACCGCGCACCTCTCCTGGCCGCGCCGGCACTCCAGGGCCCTGACGGCCGCGGCGGTCACCCTCGCCGTGATCACCGGCGTGGGAGTCTGGAAGGGCTCCGCCGGCACCGGCACCACAGGACCCTGCTCGGAGAAGGTCGGTCTGCTGGGTTACTCGGATGCCCTGGACACCGTCGCGGACTCCACGCCGGTGCAGGGGCTCTCGGCCCTGGCCGTCACCGGGGACCGCAGCATCCTGGCCCTGGGGGACAACCGCCCTCCCCGCCTCCACTCCCTCACCCTCGACGACGCGCGGCTCGTTCCCGCGGTCGGAGACCCCACGATCCTGCACCCCCGGGACGACAGTCTCGCCGCCGCCGACATCGACGGCGAGGGGATGGCGGTGGACGGGGAGAACGTCCTGATCAGCTCGGAGGCGGGGCCGTCGATCCGGTCGTACCGGCTGAGCGACGGGATGCAGAACGACGAGATCGAACTGCCGGAGGTCCTCCGGGAGTCCAGCCCCGCGCGGCGGCTGGAATCCCTGAGCCTGAGCGAGGACCGCACCCAGTTGTACGCGGGCATGGAGGGTCCCCTGCACGTCGACGGCGAGTCGGCGGGCCAGAACCACGTACGGATCCTGCGCTACACCCGTTCTCCGGGCGGGGAGTTCGGCGAGAAGCCGCAGCAGTACGCGTACAAGACCGAATACGGTCTCTTCCTCACCGAGCTGATCGCCCTCGGCGGCGACCGGCTGCTCGCCCTGGAGCGCGGCTACATGCCGGAGGGCAATTCCGTTCACCTCTACCTGCTGTCGCTGGCGAAGACGCCGGACATCAGCGGGAGGAAGTCGATCTCCGGCATCACCGACGACTCCTGGGTGGAGAAGGATCTGCTGGCCAATCTGGTGCACTGCCCCACCGCCGGAGCACCCCGCAAGCAGGCTCAGCTCAACCCCCTGCTGGACAACATCGAGGGCATGGCCCTGGGCGAGCACCTGCCGGACGGCCGCCGCGCCCTCTACCTGGTCAGCGACAACAACGCCAACACGAAGTACCAGACGACCAGGTTCTACAAGATGAGCGTGGACCTGTCCTGACGTCCCGACCCTCCCGGAGGACCTGATGAACGGATGGTGGCGGGCCGGGCTTGCCGCGCTGCTGCTGACGGTGTCGTCGCCGGCGGCCCCGGCAGCCCCAGCCGAGCCCGCAGCCCCCGTCGAGCCCGCCGCGTCGCCGGACGGCCGGCCGGCTACCTGCTCGCCGCGTACGTCCCTGGCCGGCTTCTCCGACGCCCTGGACAAGACGGCCTTCGCCGGAACCCGAGTCGCCGGCCTCTCCGCGCTGAGCGCCCGTGGGAACTCGCGGGTCCTGGCGCTGACCGACAACACCGACGCCGACGAGGCCAGGGTCTACGAGCTGGCCGTGCGCAGCGCTCCGGGGCGAGTCGGGGCGGCGGTACGCGACGTCACCGTCCTGCGCCGCCCGGACGGCACGCCGTACACCGGGGCCGACTTCGACGGAGAGGGCCTGGTCGCCGAACCCGCGGGCACGGTGCTCGCCTCCTCGGAACGCGAGCCCTCCATCCGCCGCTTCCGCCTGTCCGACGGCCGCCAGACGGCCGAACTGCCGGTGCCCCGCCGCTTCCGGATCGCCCCGGCCGGGCAGGCCGCGGCCAACCAGACCTTCGAGTCCCTGACCACCGCCCCGGACGGCCGCACCCTCTACGCCGGCCTGGAAGGCCCGCTCGAAGCCGACGGCCACGACGCGGCGAACCGCGGCCTGCTGCGCATCCTGCGTTACGGCGGCACGCCGGGCGGCGCCTTCGCCCCCCGCGCCCAGTACGCCTACCGGGCCGACCCGGGCCTCGGCCTGGCCGAGCTGGCCGCGCTGGACCGGCACCACCTGCTGGCCCTGGAACGCGGCTACACGGCAGGAGTCGGCAACACCGTCCGCATCTACCGGGTTTCACTCCACGGGGCGCCCGACGTCACCGCCCTCCCCTCGCTCACCGAGGCCGGCGCCGGGGTCTTCGCCGCCAAGCGGCTCCTGGTGGACCTGGCCGACTGCCCGCCGTCCGGGGCCACCTCACCGCAGCCGCAGCCCAACCCGCTGCTGGACAACGTGGAAGGCATGACCCTGCCGGGCCACCGCACCCTGCTGCTGGTCTCGGACGACAACGCCTCGGCCCGGCAGATCACCCGCCTCTACGCCCTCCGCCTGGAATGACCACGACGGCCTCGGCTTCGGCGTGCGAACTCTATGTGCCCTCGGCAAGAGCACAGGTTCTACCTTTTGCCGGGCAGTGGCCCCTTGGTCGCGGGCCGGCGGGGCTTGCCGCCGCCCTTCCGGCGGCGGGTGGGGGTGTAGTAGTGGTTGGCGAGGCGTTCGGCCCGCTGGGAGTTGAGCAGGTGGAGGATGAGCGCGCCCAGCGCGATCGCGCCGAGGACGATGAGGATGGTGACGAGGGTCTCCATGACGTTCACCCCTTCTCTGTGGAGGCAGGCGGGGCGGCGGGAACCGCCGGATGTTCCGTACGCGGGGGCACGGTACGTCCGCCTTCGGAGTCCCAGACCTCCTGCTGGGATGTGCCGCCCCCGGTTGAGTGGCGGCGGTGACCGGCTTCCTCCATCAGCCGGCTCGCGGATTGCATCCTCGCGGGGTCGACGGCCGCGGCCATCAACCAGGCGGCACTCTCCGGTGCGGTCTGGGGCGGGACGACCAGAAGGTCCCAGCGGCCGGCGCCATAGGAGCGCAGGATCAGGCCGTGGGGGTCCAACTCGGTGGTGAACCAGCCCACCTTGACCACGTGTCCGCTGACCGGGATCTTGCGGGGCATCACCGGCCAGTGTGTGGAGTTCACCGCGAGGCGGATGATCCGCCCCCACAGCGGGTCCAGGACGGCGACCAGGGCGGGCAACTCGGCGGTCAGGTCGCGGGAACGGGGCCACCAGGCGCCGTCCAGTCGCGTCGGTGTGGTGCCGGCGGGGGTGAGCGACAGCCGCGGAGGCGGCGGGGTGAAGTGGTCTTCGGTCGCCGGCGGGGGGATAGTGGTCGCGGTCATGATGCCGACCTCGCTCCGGGCGGCGGCGGATACGCCACTCCCCGGGCTCGTATGCACCGAAAACGGCACAGGCACGGAAGCCTGCACACGCATTGCCTTCGGTGTCCTCAGCCTACTCCTCGCCCGCAGGTCGCCGCGGGGGGAAAGACGAGGCGACCGCACCACAGGCCCAGCACCGGACGGCTACCTCATCCGGGAGTGACCGGCGGCCGGGCGACGGCCCCACACGTCCCGCGGCGGGATCTCGGGACCGCACCGGAGGTGCCCGGGTCTCGTCCAGGCCCACGAGCGGTGGGCCGCCCGGGCGCGGCCGTTGGCGGGGGCGATAAGGGCCACGTCCAGGGCTGCACGGCAGCGCGACACAGGATGCTCCGGGAGCCGCGTGGCGATATGCCGGCGCTGACGCGCTGGCAGCCCCGTCAACTCGGCCAGAAGACTCCCCGAGGCCGTGAAGCGTTCGATCTCCTGCCTGCCGGCGAGTCGGCCCACGCAGGAACGTCTCAGCCCGCCCCTTGCCCGGTGCCGCCGACACCTGCGGGCCGGCGGAGGTGAGTGGTTACAGCTCGTCGGAGTGCGGATGTCTGGTGATGCGGCGCGGCCGGGGCGGGCCGGGAGGATCGGGCGCGAGGGTGGTGTCCACGGTGAAGTGGAGCCTGGTGCCGCCGTCTGCTTCTGCGGTGGGGTAGGTGCGCTGCGCGGTGGAGGCGAAGCGTTGGCGGAGCACGTCGGCGATCTCCCGTGCCGTTTCGGGGGATCCGGCGATGATGCGGATGTCCGCCATGCCGCGGCCCGGCTGTGAAGTGGTCTGGTGTGCGTTTGCTGCGGAACCGTTGTCGTTCATGTGGTGCCCTCTCGTACGGACCGCCGGACGGCGTCACGGGCGGAGTGGTGGCGGGCCTTAGGCACCAGCGACTCCCATCCCGGCAGCCCTCCCCACGGCTATGCGCGCACCCTCTACCGCTCTCCGGCGCGGTTCCGCGTGGCCCACCGTGCCGCTGGCGATCGACCGAAATCGACAAAAGGTGCATTTGCCTAGTTTCAGTGTACGCCGGAAAGAAGTCAGAGTTCGTCGGCGTGCGGGTGGCCGGTGCCGAGGAGGCGGGACGGCTCGATCGGCTCCGGGGCGTGCACGGTGTCAATCGTGAGGTGGAGCCGGGTGCCCTGGCCGTCTTCTCCTGCGGGATAGCTGCGCTGTTCGTCGGCCGCGAAGCGGAGGCGGAGCACCTCGGCGATCCGGCGGGCCGCTTCGGGGTCTGCCGCGACAATACGGACCTCCGCGAAGCCCGGTGCCGGGAGCGATCGCGGCCGTCCGGCCGGCGCGGGCGCCACACGACCGTTTCCGGTCTCCGTGGTCATCCGGTGCCCGCCCCGCGGCGCCGGGCACATCTGCGTGCCCGGCTGCTCGGGCGCCGCCGGCCGCGACCGCCGTCCCGGTGGTCGCGCCGCACAAGGTGGTCGACGTGGTCGCCGAGCTCGGGGCCGGGGCCCGGGCCCGCCACCGCGGCCCGGCCCGGACGCCGCGCCGGCTTGCGGGGGACTCCCGGGCGCCGGGCGGTGCCCGGTGCCGTCGCTCCCTCTCTCGCCGGCTGGAGGCGCGCCGGCGTTGGTGGGGTGGGGCTGGCAGCCCGTGCGCGGCTGCGGACAACGGACGAGGCCGTCATGAGGCGGGACCGATCTCGGGCGGCGGTCACGCCTGCCCGGTGTATCCGTGCGCCGGGAACGGCGCCGACCACGAAGTCGGCACGCGAAATGCCCTCGGCGTCCACCACCCTACTCCGCCGTGGCCCGGCGGCTCGGCCGCGACGGCCGTCAGGACGACCGGGCGGTGCCGCGTAGCGGGGCGCCTGCCTCGTGGAGGCTGCGCAGAGCCTGCTTGTACGAGGTGAACAGCCCCGTCTCCGCGTAGGACACACCCAGTTCCTGGCAGTGACGCCGGACGATGGCCTGCGCCTTCGCCAGATGCGGGCTGGGCATGCTCGGGAAGAGGTGGTGCTCGATCTGGTAGTTCAGCCCGCCCAGCGCCACGTCGAGGAACCGGCCGCCGCGCACGTTGCGCGAGGTGAGCACCTGGCGGCGCAGGAAGTCCGGGAGATCGCGGCCGGACAGTGTCGGCATGCCCTTGTGGTTGGGGGCGAAGACGGAGCCGAGGTAGAGGCCGAACAGGCCCTGGTGGACGGCGAGGAAGGCGAGCGCCATGCCGGGCGGCAGGACCAGGAACAGCACCGCGAGATACGCCGCGATGTGCCCGAACAGCAGGGCGCCCTCCAGTGTTCGGTGCTTGACCTGGCGGCCGGCCAGCGCACGGACACCGGCGACATGCAGGTTGATGCCCTCAAGGGTGAGCAGCGGGAAGAACAGCGCTGCCTGCCAGCGGCCGAGCAGGCGGGGCAGTCCCCGGGCGGCGCGGGCCTGCTCGGGCGTCCAGACCAGGATGTCGGGGGCGAGGTCGGGGTCGCGTTCTTCGTGGTTGGGGTTGGCGTGGTGGCGGGTGTGCTTGTCCTGCCACCATTCGTAGCCCATGCCGATGGCGGCGCCGGCGACCCGGCCGGACGCGGTGCTTGCCCGGCGCAGCCGGAACACCTGGCGGTGCGCCACGTCGTGGGCGACCAGGGCGACCTGGCCGAAGACCAGGGCGAGTGCGGCGGCGACCGCCAGGGTCCACCAACTGGCACCGACGAACCAGAAGACGGTCCAGGCAGCGGCGTAGCACGCGGCCACGGCCGTGATGCGGACCGTGTAGTAGCCGGGGCGGCGGGCCATCAGCCCGGCGTCGGAGATCTTCTTCGCCAGCCGGGCGAAGTCACTGCCGGACTCGTTCGGCGGCCGGGCACGGGCTGAGGGAGCTGACGATGCGGTCATGGTGGTGTGTCCCTTCTTCGGCGTTGCGTATCTTCGGCGTTGCGTACGTGGTCTCCCGCCGCTCCTCCCGGGGACGGCGGCAAGGCGGGCAGGCGGCGGGCATTTCGGCGGAACTGAGCAGCGGTCAGAGCGGCGGGGCGACCGTGCCGCGGGGCTCCTCCCGCCACGGCCCGTCCTGGACTTGCCGGGCCCAGGTGGCGAGGCCGTCGACGACATGGATGACGGCGCGGAGCAACGCCCGCATGTCGCGGGCGACGGTGAAGCCCTTGTGGGGTCGCTGCCTGGCCGGCTTCACCGGCTCTGACGACGATCGTGCGGATCACCCTCGCGTACGCGCCGCAAAGCACCCGCTGCCGGGATTCGATTGTGCGCAGCCGATCGAGAAGATCGCGCATCCATGTCCTTCATGGCAGGGGTCGGAGGCGCCTGCGCCCCATTGGACGTATTTTCCGCGCCGATGTCAAAGGTCCCGAGATCAGCGGACGCCGAACCGGGCGCGACCTGCCCCGGGGCTCCGTCGAGGAGCGGTACCGGATGAGGGAAGGTCTGGTCACCGCGGCCTGCGCAGCCAGGTCGTGGGCCACCCGTGCTAGCCTGGGTGCAGTTGCAGTTGTGGTTCCCATGTACTTTGTGTGCGCCTGCTGGCTTTGACCTTCAGGCGCATTTCTGTTTTTCGGTGCTTCCGGAGACCTGGTAATCATCACCTCGACGCGGGATCGCGCACCGTGCGGATCTCCGGCACAGCCACCAAAAAGGAGAAGAGACATGGCCACTGGCACCGTGAAGTGGTTCAACAGTGAAAAGGGCTTCGGCTTCATCGGCCAGGACGACGGCGGCGCCGACGTCTTCGCCCATCACTCCCACATCAACGCTCAGGGCTTCCGTGAGCTGGCCGAGGGCCAGCGGGTGGAGTTCGACGCCACCCAGGGGCAGAAGGGTCTCCAGGCGGAGAACATCACCCTCATCTGAACCCTGATCCGAGGACGTGGCGCAAGTCACGAGCACGGGCCGGCGCCCCATGGCACGGGCCCGTGCCCCGCGGCCGGAGCGCTCAGCGCACCGCGCCGCCGTTCGCCCATTCCCCGGCCCGTTCCTGCGGCTTCCGTGCGGCTCGTCGCCGCCGGGATCTCCTCGACACGCGCCGTGACGAGGAGGTTCCCATGAACCGCAGTACACGCCAGAACCCCGGCACCCCGGCCCGTCGCCGTTCGCGAAGCCAGCCTCCGCGCCGGCCGGGTCGCCGGAAACCCGCCGCCGCGCAGGGCGAGTTCGCGCTGCCGGTGAACGGCACCCCCGCGCTTCCCCCGGCCGCGTCGTTCGCCGACCTGGACATGCCGCCCGTGCTGCTGACGACGCTGCACCACCAGGGGGTGAGCGTGCCGTTCCCCATCCAGGCGGCCACCCTCCCCGACTCCCTGGCCGGCCGGGACGTCCTCGGCCGCGGCCGTACCGGCTCGGGCAAGACCCTTGCCTTCGGCCTGGCCCTGCTGGCCCGTACCGCCGGGCGGCGCGCGGCCCCCCGGCACCCGCTGGCCCTCGTCCTGGTCCCCACCCGCGAACTGGCCCAGCAGGTCACCGAGGCACTCACCCCCTACGCCCGGGCAGCGCATCTGCGGCTCGCCACGGTGGTCGGCGGCACGTCTCTGGCACGGCAGGCCGCCGCGCTGCGCGACGGCTCCGAGGTCGTCGTGGCCACCCCGGGGCGGCTGCGGGATCTGATCGACCGCCGCGACTGCCACCTGGACCAGGTACGCATCACCGTCCTGGACGAAGCCGACCAGATGGCCGACATGGGCTTCCTGCCCCAGGTCACCGCCCTGCTGCGGCAGGTGCGTGCAGACGGCCAGCGCATGCTGTTCTCGGCGACGCTCGACCACAACGTCGACCGGCTGGTGCGGGCCTTCCTCACCGACCCGGTCGTCCACTCGGTCGACCCTTCGGCCGCCACCGTGACGACGATGGAGCACCACGTGCTGCACGTCGCGGACGGCGACAAGCGGACGGCAGCCACCCACATCGCCGCCCGCGACGGCCGTGTGCTGCTGTTCGTCCACACCAAGCGCGGCGCCGACCGGCTGACCCGGCACCTGCTGAGCAACGGGGTGAGGGCCGCCGCGCTGCACGGCGGCAAGTCCCAGTCCCAGCGCACCCGCACCCTCGACCAGTTCAAGCGCGGAGACATCACCGCACTGGTCGCCACCAACGTCGCGGCCCGCGGAATCCACATCGACGACCTCGACCTGGTCGTCAACGTCGACCCGCCCGCCGACCACAAGGACTACCTCCACCGCAGCGGCCGCACGGCCCGCGCGGGCGAGTCCGGCAGGGTGGTGACCCTCGTCCTGCCCGACCAGCGCCACGAGATGACCCGCCTGACCACCACAGGGGGCATCACCGCGCACACCACCCGCATCCGGCCCGACAGCACCGAACTCACCCGCATCACCGGCGCCCGCACCCCGACCGGCGTCCCCGTCACCCTCGCGGCAGCCGCCGTGAGCCCCGTCGAGCGCAAGAACGCCGGCGGGAGCAGCGGCCGACGCGGCGGCCCCGCCCGTACCCGGCGCGCGTCCATCCGCACCCGCCTTCCGGAGAAGACGACACCACGCAGAGCGGCCGCCTAGCGCCACAGCTCAGCCCGGCCACCACGCCGATGGCGGCCGGGCGGCAGAACAACCCGGCGTGTACCGCGGAGTTGGGGCGTGGCGAGAACGCGGGATGGTGCAGCACCGGCCGCCTCCACGGGAGACCTGGGTCGCTCAGCGGTTCAAGGAGCGCTCCGCGACGTGGTGGAGGCGTTCGGCGAAGATCTTCTCGGCTTCCGGGGTGAGGGTCCGCAGGGCGACCATGCTGGTGAAGATGACGTCGCAGAGTTCGGCCTGGACGTCGTCCCAGGTGTGGCTGTTGCCCTTGCGGGGGTTGGAGCCGGTTACCCCGTGAATGGCCTCGGCGACCTCGCCGGCCTCCTCGCTGATCTTCAGTACGCGCAGGAGACGGGCCATCTCGGGCGAGACGCCGCTTTCCGCGTCGAGCCACTCGACAAGCCGGTCGATGGTCTCCCAGGTGTCGCGCATGGGGGGCTCCCTGTTCTGTCCGGGGTGCCGCGTGGGGGCCCTGCGGTCATGGGTCCCCTTCGTGGCCATCGGGTCCGGTGCGTGAGGTGACGCTACCGGGATGTGCGGAGCACGAGGCGAACAGTCTCCACGCCGTGGGCCGATGCACCGGCGGTCGGGGCGCAGGGCACATCCGAAGGGCACGTCCGCCGGAGGTCACTCCGGCGTGTGCCCTCAACGTGCCCTGGCGGCCCGACCGCAGTCCCGGGCGGCCTCAGGGCCAGACCAGGCAGTACGGCTGGTGGCCCGCCTCGTGGAGGCGGTCGGCGAACTCCTGCCATTCGTGGAGCATCCGGTAGACGTCGAAGGCGTCGCGGGGGCCGCCGCGGTCGGGGACCGTGGACCAGATGAAGGCGGCGGCGCCGACCTCCTCCTCGCCGATGCCGCGGAGGGGGTCGACCACCGTCATGGGGAGGCGGACCACCGCGTAGTCGGGGTGGAGGACGACGAGTTCCAGGGGCGGAACCTTGTGGAGCGGTATGCCCTCGATGCCGGTGAGGACCATCGCGGACATCGTCTCGGGCTTCACCTTGGCGAAGAGCCCTCCCTGGCCGAGTTCGTCGCCGCCGAGTTCCTCCGGGCGCATGGAGATCGGCACGCGGGCCGCCGTCGCGCCGTCGGGCGCGCCGAAGTACTTATACGTCACGCCGCCCGATCGGCCGTCGTTCTTGTTCACGCCCTCGCCGCCGTGGTTCACCCGGCGATGGCGTCCGGACCTGGCGCGCCGGGGCCCTCGGTCATCGGTCCCTTCGCCCAGTTCGCCACCGCGATGCATATCTCCACCCGACTGCTCTCAGATGTGCACTGCCCCCGCCGCGCAACCCGATCATCGTCTCAGCTACATCCCCAGCAGCGGGCCCGCGAAACACCCCGACGCGGGTCGCCTTGCGACTCTGAGACCATGGCTTGCGTGACTTATCCGTACCAGGCTCCAGTCTCGCAGAAGCTCTACGACCGTGCGGCCGCCGTGACGCCCGGCGGCGTGAACTCTCCGGTGCGTGCGTTCCGCGCCGTGGGCGGTACGCCCCGGTTCATGGTGTCGGGGAAGGGTCCGTACCTGACGGACGCCGACGGCCGCGAGTACGTCGACCTCGTCTGCTCGTGGGGACCGATGATCCTCGGCCATGCGCACCCCGAGGTGACCGCCGCGGTGCAGGAGGCCGTCGCGCGCGGGACGTCGTTCGGCACCCCCGGTGCGGGCGAGGTGGCGCTCGCGGAGGAGATCGTCTCCCGGGTCACCCCCGCTGAGCAGGTACGACTCGTTTCTTCCGGCACCGAGGCGACGATGTCGGCGATCCGGCTGGCGCGCGGGTTCACCGGGCGGGCGAAGGTCGTGAAGTTCGCCGGCTGCTACCACGGGCACGTCGACGCGCTGCTCGCCGCGGCCGGCTCCGGGGTCGCCACGCTCGGGCTGCCGGACACCCCCGGGGTCACCGGCGCGCAGGCCGGCGAGACCCTCGTACTGCCGTATAACGATTTGGCAGCCGTCCGCGCGGCGTTCGAAGAGCACCCCGGGGACATCGCCTGCGTGATCACCGAGGCGTCCCCCGGGAACATGGGCACGGTGCCGCCGCTGCCCGGTTTCAACCAGGGGCTGAAGGACCTGTGCACCGAGCACGGCGCGCTGTACGTGTCCGACGAGGTGATGACCGGCTTCCGCACCTCCAGGGCCGGCTGGTACGGCGTCGACGGCGTGACCCCGGACCTGATGACCTTCGGCAAGGTCATGGGCGGCGGCTTCCCCGCCGCCGCGTTCGGCGGCCGGGCGGACGTCATGGCGCGGCTCGCGCCGGCCGGGCCGGTGTACCAGGCGGGCACGCTCGCCGGGAACCCCGTCGCCACCGCCGCCGGGCTCGCGCAGCTCCGGCTCCTGGACGACGCGGCGTACGACACGCTGGACGCCGTCTCCCGGCAGCTCCGCGGGCTCGTCACCGAGGCGCTGGCCAAGGAGGGCGTGCCGCACCGGGTGCAGACGGCGAGCAGCATGTTCTCCGTCTTCTTCACCGGCTCCGACTCCCCCGTCATCGACTACGAGGGCGCGAAGGCGCAGCGTACGGAGCAGTTCACGGCCTTCTTCCACGCGATGCTCGCGGAGGGCGTCTACCTGCCGCCGTCCGCCTTCGAGTGCTGGTTCGTCTCGACCGCTCTCGACGGGGACGCGATGGAGCGGATCGCCCGCGCGCTGCCCGTCGCCGCCCGCGCGGCGGCGGAAGCGGGTGACGAAGCCGGGGGCGGGTCACCGGCCGGGGGCAGGGACGTCCAAAATGGCTGACATGCGCGGTAAAGATGAAGAGAATCTCACCGTCGTGCACGTCGTACGCCACGGTGAGGTCCACAACCCGGACGGCGTCCTCTACGGCCGCAATCCCGGCTACCACCTCTCCGACCTGGGCCGGCGGATGGCCGAGCGCGTGGGCGAGCACCTCTCCGCACGCGACGTGCGGTACGTCGTCGCCTCCCCGCTGGAGCGGGCGCAGGAGACCGCCGCGCCCGTCGCGAAGGCGCACGGCCTGGAGGTCGCCACCGACGACCGGCTCATCGAGGCGGCCAACGTCTTCGAGGGCAAGGCGTTCGGCGTCGGCGACGGCGCGCTGCGCAAGCCGGCGAACTGGAAGTACTTCACCAACCCCTTCCGCCCCTCCTGGGGCGAGCCGTACATCGAGCAGGTCGTCCGGATGACGGGCGCGCTGCAGTCCGCCCGCGAGGCCGCCCGCGGCCACGAGGCCGTCTGCGTCAGCCACCAACTGCCCATCTGGATCCTGCGCAGCTTCGCGGAGGGCCGGCGGCTCTGGCACGACCCCCGGTCGCGGCAGTGCACGCTCGCGTCCCTGACGACGTTCACCTTCGACGGCGACGACATCGTCTCCGTCGGCTACAGCGAGCCCGCCCGCGACCTCGTGCCGCCGCACCTCCTCGCGGGTGCGCAGCGCAAGTTCGGCCGGGGGGCCATCCGCGGCGCGGCGGCCAACGCCCCGCGGGCGTAGCGCGCGGGCGGTCGCCCCGGCCCGTACGCGACCCAGCGGACCCCCGCCCGGCCAGCCCGCCGCCCGGCGGACCCACGGCCGGCGGACCCCTGAGCAGCCCCTCCGTTCCGCCGCGCGGCGCTAAAGGGGGGTGGAGAAGATCCCTCTCCGGGCCATGCGAAACTTTTCACATGATTTCTGCGAGGAGGCTCCACCGCCGGACCCTCGCGGCCGCCGCCGCGGCCGTCGCCGGCGCGCTGGCGCTGACCGCGTGCGGCGAGGACGCGACGTCGTCCGGTGGCAACACCCAGTTCGTCAGCGGCACCGGCCAGCTCACCGTGGTCAAGGCGAGCGACCGCCTCGCCGCGCCGGACATCTCCGGCGAGACCACCGACGGCGGGCAGCTCGCGCTCGCCGACTACCGGGGCAAGGTCGTCGTCCTCAACGTGTGGGGCTCCTGGTGCGCCCCCTGCCGCGCCGAGGCACCGAACCTGCGCAAGGTCTCGGAGGACACCGCCGACCGCGGCGTGCAGTTCATCGGCATCAACACCCGCGACCTCGACGTGGCCAACGCCCAGGCGTTCGACCGCTCCTTCAAGATCGAGTACCCGAGCCTGTACGACCCGTCGGGGAAGCTGATCCTGAAGTTCCCCGAGAACAGCCTCTCGCCGCAGGCGATCCCCTCCACGCTCATCCTCGACCGCGAGGGGAAGATCGCCGTACGGGCCCTCAAGCCGCTCTCCGAGAAGGAGCTGCGCAAGGCGCTGGAACCGGTCATCGAGGAGAAGTGACGTAACGCCATGGAGCCGAACCAGACCGTGCTGACCGGGGCCCTGCTGCTGGCCCTGCCGGTGGCGGTGCTCGGCGGCCTGGTGTCCTTCTTCTCCCCGTGCGTGCTGCCGCTCGTGCCCGGCTATCTCAGCTACGTCACCGGGGTCAGCGGCACCGACCTGGAGAACGCCCGCCGCGGCCGGATGGCCGCCGGCGCCGGCCTCTTCGTCCTCGGCTTCACCGCGGTCTTCGTCTCGACGGGCGCGTTCTTCGGCGGCGTCGGCAACAACCTGCTGGAGCACCGGGAGACGATCTCCAAGGTCGTCGGCGCGCTGACGATAGTGCTCGGGCTGATGTTCATGGGGATACTGGGCCGCACCCTCGGCGGGTTCACGCAGCGGGAGTTCCGGATCCACAAGCGGCCCGCGGTGGGTCTCGCCGGGGCGCCGATGCTCGGCATGGTCTTCGGCATCGGCTGGACGCCGTGCATCGGCCCGACGCTGATCTCGGTGCTCGCGCTCTCCACGAACGAGGCGAGCGCCGGCCGCGGCGCGCTGCTCACGGTCGCGTACTGCCTGGGCCTGGGGCTGCCGTTCATCGTCGCCGCCATCGCCTTCCGGCGGGCGCTCGGGGCGTTCGCCTGGGTGAAGCGGCACTACGTGTGGGTCATGCGAATCGGCGGCGGCATGCTCGTCGTGACCGGCATCCTGCTGCTCACGGGCGCCTGGGACCGCATCATCAACGAGATGCAGGTCTGGACGTCGAACTACACGGTGGGGATCTGAGCCATGACCACGACCGACGAGCGCGAACTGACCGCCGCCGCGTCCCAGTTGTCCACGGCACCGGTCGACGACTCGCCGCAGAGCCCGGTGCCGCAGGGCGGCTCGTTCGGGCGCGAGCTGGTGGCGTGGGCGCGCTGGTTCTGGCGGCAGCTCACCTCGATGCGGGTGGCGCTGATACTGCTGTTCCTGCTCTCGCTGGGTGCCATCCCCGGCTCGCTCATCCCGCAGAATTCGGTCGACGAGATCGCGGTCGGCCAGTTCCGCGAGCGGCACGAGACGCTGGGCCCGCTCTACGACAAGCTTCAGCTCTTCGACGTCTACAGCTCGGTGTGGTTCTCGGCGATCTACATCCTGCTCTTCGTCTCGCTCGCCGGCTGCATCATCCCGCGCTCCTGGCAGTTCGTCGGCCAGCTCCGCGCCCGCCCGCCGCGCGCCCCGCGGAACCTGACCCGGCTGCCCGCGTACACGACGTGGGAGACCGAGGCCGACGAGGCCGAGGTGCGCGCGGCCGCGGAGCGGATCCTGCGGCGGCGCCGGTTCCGCTACGCCGTGGCGCCGGCCGGCGACGAGGGCGCGATCTCCGCCGAGAAGGGCTATCTGCGCGAGGCCGGCAACCTGCTGTTCCACATCGCGCTCTTCGTCCTCCTCGTCGCCTTCGCCGTCGGGAACCTGCTGCGCGTCGAGGGCGGCAAGCTGATCGTCAAGGGCGACGGCTTCGCCAACACCCTCACGCAGTACGACGACTTCCAGGACTCCGCGTTCGGCGCCGACCTCGACTCGTTCGGCTTCACGCTGGACGACTTCACGGCGACGTTCGAGAAGGACGGGCCGCAGCGCGGCACGGCGCGCGAGTTCTACGCCGATCTCACCTGGTGGAAGGGCGCGGCGGGCGAGCAGCACAAGGCCCGCGTCGAGGTCAACCACCCGCTCCAGATCGACGACACCAAGATCTTCCTCATCGGTCACGGCTACGCGCCCGTCGTCACGGTCCGCGACGGCCAGGGCGACGTGGCGTTCAGCGGCCCGGTCGCGTTCCTGCCGCAGGACGGCAACCACACCTCCACCGGCGCGATCAAGGTGCCGGACTACCGGGACGAGAACGGCGAGAAGACGCAGATCGCCTTCCAGGGGTTCTTCACCCCGACGTTCGGCGGCTACAGCAAGGACGGGATGGTCTCGCAGTTCCCGGGACCCGAGTACCCCGCGCTCTTCCTCAACGCCTACCGCGGCGACCTCGGCGTGGACTCCGGCGTGCCGCAGAACGTGTACCAGCTCGACACCGAGCGGCTGAAGCAGTTCAAGCAGAAGAACGGCGAGCCGCTGCGGAAGTCGCTGCGGCCCGGCGACACGTTCACGCTGCCGAACGGGGCGGGGTCGCTGACGTTCGAGCGGCTGGAGCGGTGGGCCAGCTTCCAGGTCTCCCAGCAGCCCGGCAACTACTGGGCGCTGGGCGGGTCCGTCCTCGCGATCGTCGGCCTCGCCGGGTCGCTGTTCATCCAGCGCCGGCGCGTGTGGGTGCGTACGGCGCCGGGGGCGGACGGCCGTACGGTCGTGGAGATGGCGGGTCTCGGGCGCAGCGAGAGCGCGCGGCTGCCGGAGGAGCTGGCGGACCTGGCGGTGGCGCTGCAGACGGACGGGGCACCGGCGGTGGCCACCGCGGACGACGCCGACGCCGAGGAGAGCGACGACACCGATGCCGCGGCGGCCGGGGACAAGTCCGGCACGGCCGGGGGTCCGTCCGCGGCAGCGGGTGGGAAGTCCGTAGAGTCCGGAGCCGAGCCCGCAGCCACGACAGAAGAGCCCGAGTCAGACGAACCCGACGAGCCCGAAGGGCCCGAAGCCAAGCCCGATGAAGGAGCGCGCGCGTGAACATCGCTGCCGCGACGGACCAGAACCTGGCGGACATCAGCAACGTCCTCATCTACTCGGCGATGGCCGTCTACGCCCTCGCCTTCTTCGCGCATGTCGGGGAGTGGGTCTTCGGCAGCCGTAGCCGCGTGGCCACGACCGCCGCCGCGCTCACCCCGCGGCAGGCGGCCGGCGCGGACGCGCCCGCCGTGACCGTCACGGTCAAGAAGCGCGGCGGCGGCACCGCCGTGCTGGAGCGCCCGAAGGTCGTCACCCGCGGCGCCTCCGGCGTCCCGGCCGTGCCGGACGGCCCCGGGGCCGCGGGCGGCGACGAGCAGGGCGACGTCTACGGCCGCGTGGCGATCTCCCTCACGGTGCTGGCCTTCGCGCTGCACGCCGCCGGGGTGCTGACGCGCGCCCTGTCGGTGCAGCGGGCGCCGTGGGGCAACATGTACGAGTTCTCCACGACCTTCTCCATGGTCGCGGTGGCCGCGTACCTCGGCTTCCTGGCGGCCCGCAAGAACATCCGCTGGATGGGCCTGCCGCTGGTCACCACGGTCCTGCTCGACCTCGGCCTGGCGGTGTCGGTGCTCTACACCGACAGCGACCAGTTGGTGCCGGCGCTCGACTCGTACTGGCTGTGGATCCACGTCTCGCTCGCCATCGCCTGCGGGGCGCTGTTCTACCTCGGCATGGTCGCGACGGTCCTCTACCTCTTCCGGGACCGCTACGAGGCGAAGCTCGCGGACCCGAAGGGCCCGCAGCCCGGTTCGTTCGCACGCTCGGTGCTGAGCCGGATGCCGGCCGCGGCGTCGCTGGACAAGTTCGCGTACCGGGTGAACGCGGCGGTCTTCCCGTTCTGGACCTTCACCATCGTCGCGGGCGCGATCTGGGCCGAGAGCGCCTGGGGCCGCTACTGGGGCTGGGACCCCAAGGAGGTCTGGTCGTTCATCACGTGGGTCGCGTACGCCTGTTACCTGCACGCCCGGGCGACGGCCGGGTGGAAGGGCCGCAAGGCCGCGTACCTGGCGATCGTCGCGTTCCTCTGCTTCCTCTTCAATTACTACGGCGTGAACATGTTCGTCGACGGTCTGCACTCGTACTCCGGCGTCTAGGGCCTCTCCCGCGATACCTCCCTCTGGTTGCCGCCCTCGGCGCGCGAAGCGCACACTGGAAGGGCAAGAAGGGAGGTATCGCGATGCTGGAAGTGAAGACCATCGAGAAGCCGGACGAACGACGCGACTTCCCGCGCGGTCACCTCGAAGCGGTGCACATGACCGGCCTGGATTTCGCGGTCGCGACTTTCGAGCCCGGCTGGCGCTGGACGGAGTCGGTCAAACCCCTGGCGGGTACCGAAACCTGCATGGTGCACCACAACGGTTACGTCGTTCAGGGCCGCATGCACATCCTCATGGACAGCGGCCAGGAATCCGAAGTGCAGGCCGGCGACGTCTTCGTCTGCCCGCCGGGCCACGACGCCTGGGTCGTGGGTGACGAACAGGTCGTCCTCTACGATTTCGCCGGCGCCATGGCGACCGAGTACGCGAAGGGAAGCTGAGGACGATGACGTTCGTGCAGCTCATCGAGTACGAATCCGACCACCCCGAGGAACTGGGCCGTGCCATGGACGAATGGATGACGGCCACCGAGGGAAAGCGCACGATGTCGCGGGAAATCCACGGACGTGACCGGGAAAGCAGCCGGCATTTCGTGGACATCGTCGAATTCCCGTCCTATGAGCAGGCAATGGTCAACAACGACCTGCCGGAAACACAGCGCGTCGCGGCGCGGTTCCGCGAGCTGTGCACCTCCGAGCCCAGGTTCGTCGACCTGGACGTCGTCGACGACCGTTCCTGACGAGGGCACACGCAGGCACCGGACCTGACGGCGCGCCCGCCGGGCGGGACCGCCCACTGGTCCCGGACGGGCCTCCGCGGTCATCCTGGGGCCATGGTCACCTCCAACGGCTACGTCCTGGACGAGTCACCGCGCCGTCTCGGCGAGCTGCGGCCCGTGCCGGACGCCGAGCGGGACGACCGCGAGGCGCTGTGGGCGCGGCTGCGGCGGGAAGGCTATCTGTGGCTGCGGGGGGTGCTCGACCCCGGCGGCGTACGGGAGTTCCGGCGCTTCTACTTCGCGCACGTGGACCCGGAGCTGCCCCGCGGCGACCAGCGTGCCGCGCTCTTCGGCCGGGTCGTGCCGGGGGCCGAGTACGCGGACTTCTGCGCGCAGCCCGCGGTGCGGGACTGGTATGCCTGGTTCCTCGGCGGTGAGACCTTCCTGCACCGGCGGAAGATCCTGCGCCACACCCGCCCCGGCGAGGCCGGCGTCGGTACCGCCACGCAGGCGCACTACGACCTCGTCTATCTCCGCGAGGGTACGGACCGGGTGCTCAGCTCCTGGATCCCGCTCGGCGACTGCCCGGTGGAGCTGGGCGGGCTCGTGTATCTGGAGCGCAGTCACGTACGGGTCCTCGCGGCCGAGGCGGCGGGCACGCTGAAGCGCCCGGCCGCCTCGATCACCGCGGACCTGCCGGCGCTGGCGGAGGAGTACGGCGCGCGCTGGCTCCTCGCCGACTACGCGGCCGGTGACATGGTCGTCCACTCGGCGCACATGGTGCACGCCTCGCTGGACAACACCGCGGCCACATACCGGCTGTCGACCGACATCCGCTACCAGCGCGCCGACGAGCCCATCGACTGGCGCTGGCAGCAGCACTGGCACGACCTCGACGGGCTCTGATCAGGCGGGGGCCTCCCCCTCGTCCGGCCACAGCTCCGGGCGCCGCGCCGCCACCGCCGCCGCCATCCGCGCCACCGCCTCCGCCGCCGGCAGCGGCGCGGGCCGCCGCCCGTCGCGCAGCCGCAGCGCCGCCGCCCCGCCGGCCGCCTCCCTGGCCCCGACCACCACCTGGTACGGGGCCAGCCGCGCACCCCGTACCCGCGCGCCCAGGGTGCCCCGCTCGGGCCCCGCCAGCTCGGCCCGCAGCCCCGCCGCCACGCACCGCCGCAGCAGCGCCTCCGCGGGCGCCGCCTCCGCCTCACCCACCGGCAGCACCACCGCCTGCACGGGCGCCAGCCACGGCGGGAACGCGCCCTGGTGGACCTCCACGAGCTGCGCCACCGCCCGCTCCGCGCTGCCGACGACCGAGCGGTGCACCATCACCGGGCGGTGCCGCCCGCCGTCCGCGCCCACGTACGCGAGGCCGAAGCGCGCCGGCTGGTGGAAGTCGACCTGCACGGTGGACAGGGTCGCCTCGCGGCCGGCCGCGTCCAGCACCTGCACGTCGATCTTCGGCCCGTAGAACGCCGCCTCGCCCTCCTCGGCCTCGTAGTCGATCCCGGCCGCGGCGAGCGCCTGCTCCAGCAGCGCGCCCGCCCGCCGCCACAGCCCGGGGTCGCGCACGTACTTCGCGCCCGGGCCCGGCAGCGACAGCCGGTAGCGGGCGGCGGCCAGGCCCATCGCGGCGTACGCCTCGCGGATCAGCCGCAGCGCGGCCAGCGCCTCGTCGGCGACCTGCTCCAGGGTGCAGAAGACGTGCGCGTCGTTGAGCTGGATGGCGCGTACGCGGGTGAGGCCGCCGAGGACGCCCGACAGCTCGGCGCGGTACATGCCGCCCAGCTCGGCGATGCGCAGCGGGAGTTCGCGGTAGCTGCGCTCGCGGGAGCGGTAGATGAGGGCGTGGTGGGGGCAGAGGCTGGGGCGGAGCACGACTTCCTCACCGGCCGAGCAGCCGTCGGGCCCGCCGCCGAGGCGCATGGGCGGGAACATGTCGTCGCGGTAGTGCTCCCAGTGCCCCGACAGCTCGTAGAGCTCGCGCTTGCCGAGCACGGGCGAGTAGACGCGCTGGTAGCCGGCGCGGTGCTCGACGTCGGCGACGTACTCCTCCAGCGCCTGCCGCACGGCGGCGCCGGCGGGCAGCCAGTACGGGAGTCCGGCGCCGATGAGGGGGTCGGTGCCGAAGAGGCCGAGTTCGCGGCCGAGGCGGCGGTGGTCTTTCACGGTGGGGCTCCTCGCGGGTCGGTGGGACGGTGGCCGCCCGCGGGGGTCGTGCACGCCGAAGCCCCGGGGCGGTCGCCCCGGGGCTTCGGCTGGGTCGTGGGTCAGCGCGCCGGGACGGTCTCCGGCGTCGTCGTCTGCACAGCGCGCTTCATGCGGAGCAGGCTAGCAGGGCCGGGGGGCGGGCCCGGAGCCGTTTTCCGGTACGGGCACGGGCGCCGGCCCGGGTACGGGAGGGGTCGCGGACCCTGGGCCGGAGCCGGAGCCGGAGCCGGAGCGGGTGCCGGAGCCGGAGCGGGTGCCGGGCCCGGACTCCGGCCCCGCCGCGCCCGCCGGGCCGAAGCGGGCGCGGTACGCCGACGGGCTCAGCCCCGTCCGCCGCCGCACCTGCGTCCGCAGGTTCGCCGCCGTGCCCAGCCCGCTCGTCCGCGCCACCACCTCCAGCCGGTGCTCCCCGCGCTCGATCAGCCGGCACGCGAGCGCCACCCGCTCCCCCGTCAGCCACGCCAGCGGCGTGGTGCCCAGCTCGCGGACGAAGCGCCGGTGGAGCGTGGCGGGGCTGACGGCGGCGTACCCGGCCAGGTCGGCGACGGCCAGCGGCCGGTCGAGCCGCTCCGCCGCCCAGGCGAGCACGGGGGCGAGCGAGGCGTCCGGCACCGCGGGCACCGGGCGCTCGATGAACTGCCGCTGGCCGCCGTCACGGTGGGCGGCGAAGACGAGCCGGCGGCTGACGTGGTTGGCCACCTCGGCGCCGTGGTCGCGGCGGATCAGGTGCAGCCCCAGGTCCAGGGCGGCGGCGCTGCCGGCCGCGGTGAGCACGTCGCCGTCGTCGACGAAGAGCACGTCGCGCCGGACCCGTACGGCCGGGTGGCGGGCGGCGAAGCGGTCGGCCCAGCGCCAGTGGATCGCCGCCGGGCGGCCGTCGAGCACCCCGGCGGCGGCGAGCGCGTACGCGCCGGTGCAGAAACTGACGAGCCGGGCCCCGCGGTCGGCGGCACGGCGGATGACGGCGACGACGGGGGCGGTGGGCGGGGTGTCGTCGGGGCGGTTGGGGACGATCACGGTGTCCGCGGCGTCGGCGGCCTCCAGCCCCGGGACGCCGGAGAGGGTGAAGAAGCCGTCGTGCATGCGCACGCCGGGGGCGGGGGCGCAGAGCGTGAAGTCGTACCACGCGACGTCCAGCTCGGGCCGGCGCAGCCCGAACAGCTCGGTGGCGATGCCCATTTCGAAGGGGTTGGACCCGGCGTCCACGAGCATGGCGACACGGTGCGCCCCGGGCCCCGTACGCCCCGGGTCCGGCTGCGAGGATCCTTGCGGCATATGCGATTCGTAGCACTCCCGGCGTCCGCCTGTCACGCGCAGGATGGCGTACGAGAGGTCGCCGCACCCCCGCGGCGGCGGAAGCGAGGAGCGAAACCGTGAGCACCCACCCCGCCGAGCCCACAGCCCTCAGCGACGCGCTGGAGCGGATTGCGGAGCCGTGGAGTCCGCACGTCGTCGCGCGGGTCAACGACTACGACGTCAAGCTCGCGCACGCCGAGGGCGAGCACCTGTGGCACGTGCACGAGCACACCGACGAGTTCTTCCTCGTCGTCGAGGGCGAGCTGCGCATCGGCCTGCGGGAGCCGGACGGCGGCGAGCGTACGGTCACGCTGCCCCGGGGTGCGGTGTTCACCGTGCCGCGCGGCGTCGAGCACCGGCCGGTCGCCGCGCCCGGCACCGCGATCATGATGTTCGAGCCGGCCGGCACGGTGAACGTCGGCGACCGGCACGAGGCGGTGCCGGCGCACATCCCGGCGACGACCGGCTTCGAGCTGGCGTAGCGCCCCGGGTCAGGCAGCAGGGTGCCGCGGGTCGCGGCCGGTCGCGGCCAGGGCGCGGTCGAACGCCGGGGCGTCCGGCGGTACGGGCACGGCGTCGGCGAAGCCGTCGTACTGCCGGTACATCTCGCCGTGGTCCTCCGCGACCCGCAGCACCAGCGCCGCCACCCCCGCCGACGCCCGGAACTCCTGCCCGGTCGCCCGCGCCACGTCCCAGCCGTGCACCGCCATCTCCTTGACGATCACCGCCGCCACCTCCGGCGCGGGCATCGACAGGAAGCCCAGGTCGACGTCCCCCTCCCAGGCCGCGGGCGCCGCCCAGGCGGCGACGGCCCGGTCGAGCTGGGCCGCGTACGCCTCCGCCCAGCCGGGCTCCGCGGCGAAGTCGCGCTTCGGCAGCTCCTCGGGGAGCGGGGTGCGGCGGGCGCGGTGCTCCAGGCCGTGGGAGGTGAAGCAGACCCAGTGGTTGACGAGGGCGCGCACGTCCCAGTCCGCGCAGGGCGTGGGTTCCGCCAACTGCTCGGGACGTACGCCCCGGGCCACCCGCGCGGCCTCGGCGGCGCACTCCTCCATCAGGGCGTGCACATCGGCGTTCTCGCCTGCGGTTCGGCTGTTCTCGCTGCTCATACGGGCGAACGTACGGCGGGCGGCGCGGCCGGTCTTGAAGAAACGCGACAGCTACGCTGCGCGTATGACCGGCTCCGGATTCGACGACGCGCACGGCGTCCTGCACCCCGGCGAGCACGCCCGGCTCGCCTCGCTGAACCGCCGCCGGCCCGGCGCGGCGCTGGCGCCGTTCGTCGACTGGTTCTGGCACGTGCGCTGGCAGTTGCCGGGCGCGGCCACGTACGACACGAAGGTCCTCACGCACCCGAACCTCCACCTGGTCTTCGAGGAGCCCGAGCCGCTGGTGTACGGGGTGCAGCGCGACCTCTTCGTGCGCCGGCTGGCGGGCGGCGGGCAGGTGCTCGGGGTGCGGTTCCGGCCGGGCGGCTTCCGGGCGCTGACCACGGGCCCCGTGGCGGAGCTGGCCGACCGGCGGGTGCCGGCGGCGGAGCTGCTCGGGCCGGAAGCGGCGGAGGTGAGCCGGGCGGTGCTGGCGGCGGAGGACCTGGCGGACATGTGCGCCGTGGCGGAGGACTTCCTGCGGCCGCTGCTGCCCGCGGCGCCGGATCCGGCCGCCGAGGAGGCGGCGGCCGTGGTCGCGCGGATCACCGCGGAGCCGGGACTGCTGCGGGTGGACCAGGTCGCGGCGGGGGCGCGGATGTCCGTAAGGCGGCTGCAGCGGCTGTTCGCCGAGTACGTCGGGGCGAGCCCGAAGTGGGTGCTGCGGCGGGCCCGGCTCCAGGAGGCGGCGGCGCGGGCGGACGCGGGGGCGGCGCTGGACCTCGCGGCGCTGGCGGCGGACCTGGGCTACGCGGACCAGGCACACCTGACGCGGGACTTCACGGCGACGGTGGGCGCGCCGCCGTCGCGGTACGCGGAGGGCACCCCGGACTGAGCACGCGCCCCCTGCGGGCGGGACGTGCGGGCGGGACGTGCGGGCGGGACGTGCGGGCGGGACGGCCCCGTCACAGGCCGCCCCGCGCCACGCCCAGTCCGTACGGCACCGGCCGCCCCGCCCCGTATGCCCCCTCAGCCCTCCCAGTCCGGCCTTCTGCCCAGGTACGCCACCAGCCGCTCCCCCGGCTCCGCCCCCTCCCGCACCCACTGCACCGCCGCGAACCGCACCGGCCTGTCCTCCGCCGACACGAACATCGGCGCCAGCTCCAGCAGTTCCTCCGCCAGCGCCGGCGGCACCTGCTCCTCCTGCCCGCTGGCCCGGGCCAGGTCCCAGCCGTGCACCGCCAGCTCCAGCGCCCCCGTGCACGTCACCACCGCCGCGGCCAGCGGCAGGCTGCCGACCGTCACCAGCTCCCGCCGCCGCACCGCCGTCCACGCGCCGAGCAGCCGCCTGGCCCGGTCCCGTACCGCCTTGACCGGGTCGGCGAGGCTGTACGCGGCCTGCGGCTTGAGGGCGATGCGGCCGGTGTCCGCGGCCTCGTTGAGCGCCGCGATGGAGTCGCCGACGTGCGCGAGGAGCTGCCCGAGGTCCCACTGCGCGCAGGGCGTGGGCCGCCGCAGGTCGCCGGGGCCGACGCGGTGCAGCACGCCCAGCGCGTACGTCACCGAGCGCTCCAGCAGCGCCACGCCGCCGAGCAGCGCCGTGGGCGCGCTCCCGTCGGGCCTCATCGGCTCTCCTCGCCGCTCAGGACGGCCGGCAGGCCGGCGGTGGCGAACAGGGACGTGTCGAAGAAGCAGCCGACGTGCGAGATCGCGTCCCCGCCGGGCGCGACGGTCAGCACGTGCAACGCGAACGGATGATGGTCGCCGTCCGGTCCGCGGGTGTAAAGGGCATACCCCGGCTGCCCGTTGAGGCCCACCGGCAGCAGCCGCGCCTCCCCGGGCGCGTACGGGCACTGCACGGAGACGAGCGTCGCCACCCGGTCGGGGCCGCGGAACCACTCGGGAACCGGGGGCATCTCCCAGACCACGTCCTCGGTGAAGAGGCGCACGATTTCCCGTACGTCCTTGGTCACGAACGCCTCGACGTAGCGGTCCAGCAGTTCCCGCCGCGCCGCGTCGGCCGGCTCGGCGACCGACTCCTCACTCGGCGCGGCCTTCTCCAACTGCGCCCGCGCGCGCTGCAAGGCGCTGTTGACGGACGCCGTCGACGTATCCAGCAGCTCGGCGACCTCCGTGGCCTTCCAGCGCAGCACGTCGCGCAGCAGCAGCACCGTGCGCTGCCGCGGCGGCAGGTGCTGGAGCGCGGCCACGAACGCGAGCCGCACGGACTCCCGCGATCCGACGACCGCCGCCGGGTCCGCCTCCGAGGGCTCGACCAGCACGTCCGGCACGGGCTCCAGCCACGGCACCTCGGGCCGCTCGGTCAGCTCCCCCGCGGGGTCGTCCCCGGGGCCGCCGAGGCCGGTGGGCAGGGGGCGGCGCTGCCGCCGCTCCAGGGCGGTGAGGCACGCGCGGGTGGCGATGGTGTGCAGCCAGGTGCGCAGCGAGGAGCGGCCCTCGAAGTTGCCGTACGACCGCCAGGCGCGCAGGTACGTCTCCTGCACCAGGTCCTCGGCGTCGTGGACGGAGCCGAGCATGCGGTAACAATGCGCAAGCAGCTCGCGCCGGTAGGGGTCGGACAACCGGAGGAAGTCCTCCTCGGCCGCCGTGTTCACCGTAGCCATCGCCGATCGGCCCTTTCTGATCGCTTCCGCGTCACCCGCTACAGGCACTGACTGCGCGAGGCACGAGAACTCATCGATCGACAGGGCGACACGGGGCGGAAAAGGCCCTCCGGGAAAGGGGATCAGGCCGCGAAGGCGTCGGCGTGGGCCTGCGCCCACTGCTCGAACGTACGGGGCTCGCGCCCCGTGATGTCGTACACCGTGGACAGCACCGGCGACTCGTCCAGGGCGCCGCCGCGGTAGAAGTCGAAGAAGGCGTCGACGTACTCCTCCGGCATGGCGGCCGCCATCTCCGCGCGGGCCGTCGCGTCGTCCAGCCCTTCGAAGCGCAGCGGCCGGTCGAGCACGTCGCCGAGGAGCGCGACCTGCTCGCCCGGCAGCAGCGGCTCGGGGCCCGACAGTTCGTAGACCTTGCCCTCGTGGCCGTCGCCGAGGAGCGTGTCGGCGACGACCTCGCCGACGTCGTACGGGTCGATGCAGGCGACCGGCACGTCGGCGAAGGGGCCGCGCACCAGGTCGCCGGAGCGCAACTGCGGCAGCCAGCGCAGGGCGTTGGCGGTGAGGGCGCTGGGTCGGACGACGGTCCACGGGATGCCGGCGGCGCGGACGGCCTCCTCGGAGCGGACCATGTACGCGGTGACGGCGTTGCCCATGTCGCCGCTGGCGGCGGAGCGGCCGGAGAGCAGCACGACGCGGGTCACGCCGGCGCGGACGACCTGGGCGAGGAGGCCGGGCATGTCGCGGTAGCCGGGCAGCAGGAAGACGCCGTCGACGCCGGTGAGCGGCCCGGCGAGGGACGCGGGGTCGTCGAGGTCGCCGACGACGGCGGTGGTGCGCGGGGGCAGCCCGGACAGCTCGCCGCCGCGGCTGAGCGCGCGGACCTCGGCGCCCTGCTCGGCCAGCGCCCTGACCACCTCGGATCCGACGTTGCCCCCCGCACCCGCGACCAGATACATCCGGCACCCCTTCCGGCCCGCCGCCGCACGAACTCCGCGGCTCGCAAGCTGACAGCCTCGCACGCCGGCACCGCGGCTGTGCAGCCTGTCTTACGCCATGGACAGGTGCACGGCCGGGCGCGCGGCGGCAGCGGCCGAGCGCGCACCGTACTCACGCCGCGGCGGCCCCGGCCGGGGACGCGGGCGCCGGGAGGCCCCTGACGTACCGCAGCCCGGACGGCAGGAGCCACAGCACGCTCAGGACGGCCCCCACCGTGCCGATCCACATCGTCGGCCGCAGGCCGAGGGCGGCGTCCAGGGTGCCGGCGAGCACCGCGCCGACGGGTCGTACGCCGAAGGTGGAGGTCTGGATCACGCCCATGACGCGCGAGCGCAGGGTGGCCGGGATGACGGCGATCAGGTAACTGTTCGCCCCGATGTCCATCACGGCGACCCCGCAGCCGGAGGCGAACCTTCCGCGAGCGGTACGAGCGGCAGCGGCAGGCTGAAGCCGGCGCATCCCGCGATGACGGTGGGCCCGAGCCCGATGCGCCGCACCACGGCGGCCGAACGGCTGCCGGAGAGCAGCGCGTCGCCGTCCACGTAGCGGTCGGAGGCGAGGACGGAGGCGTAGACGTGGTGGTGGCAGACGCGGAACAGCACGGTGAGGGCGCCGACGGCGAACTCGGTCGGGAGATGCTGTGCGCCACTCGAGCCCTTCCCACCGCTCGACCGCGATCGCTGACTGCGCCATGCGTGGTCTCCGTCCCCCGAACCCGGCCGACTAGCCCCGACCGCCCCCTGCGGGGACACGGCGCCGCCGACTGCCGACGCCGCTACCGCCCTTCGCGGAGGCGGGCACGCGAACGGAACGGCGGCTGCCGATGCCACCGCCCCCGGTCTTCGCGGTGGCCCGGACGCGCTCGGTCCGGCGCGTACTCACCCCGATACCGCCCTTCGCCGTGGCGGGCACGCGCACCGTCCGGCGCGAACCGGTGACGGGACCACCGCCCTTCGCCGTGGCCGGGCGGCGGTTGCCGGCACCCGGACCGCCCTTCATCGTCGCGGCGGCAGTGGTCGTCTCGGGCTCCAGAAGCGTGATCATCTGTACGGTCCTTCCGCCGTCGGACACCGGACGCCACACACTCCCCCGCCGACCTGGGCGGAACCTTGTACTCACCTGGATTCCCCAGCCCACCCCCACCGCAGGCCACCTGCTTATCCTGGGCCGTATGCCTACCGCAGTCGTCACCGGCGCGAGCAGCGGCATCGGCGCGGCCACGGCCCGCCAGCTCGCCGCCGCCGGTCACCATGTCGTCCTCACCGCCCGCCGCAAGGACCGTATCGACGCGCTCGCCGAAGAGCTGACCGCCGCCGGGCACGCGGCCACCCCGTACGCGCTGGACGTCACCGACCGCGCCGCCGTGGACGCCTTCGCCGCCTCCCTCGAAAGCTGCGACGTGCTCGTCAACAACGCCGGCGGCGCGCTGGGCACCGAGCAGGTCGAGGCCGGCGACCCCGCCGACTGGCGGGCGATGTACGAGGTGAACGTCATCGGCACGCTCAACCTCACCCAGGCGCTGCTGCCCGCCCTCGTCGCCTCCGGCGACGGCACGGTGGTCATCGTCACCTCCACCGCGGGCCACGCCGTGTACGAGGGCGGCGGGGGCTACGTCGCCGCGAAGTTCGCCGAGCACAGCATCGCCGCCACCCTCAGGCTGGAGCTGAACGGCCGCCCCGTCCGGGTCATCGAGATCGCCCCCGGCATGACCCGCACCGAGGGCTTCGCGGTGACGCGGATGCGCGGCGACGCGGAGAAGGCCGCCGCCGTCTACGCGGGCGTGAAGGAGCCGCTGACGTCCGAGGACGTCGCGGACACCATCACCTGGGCCGTGACCCGCCCGGCGCACGTGAACGTCGACCTCCTCGTCGTACGCCCCCGGGCGCAGGCCGCGAACTACAAGGTCCACCGCGAGCCGTAACCGTCCCGGCACCCGAATGGCCGCGCCGCGGCAGCCGTCGCGCGCGCGGGGCGGGAGAGTCGACGTATCGCCGCCGCCAGGGAAGGGAGTGCCCGCGTGACCCCGGGCCCGTACCCGCCGATCGCGGACCACGGCATCATCGGAGACCTGCAGACCGTCGCCCTGGTCTCCGCCGAGGGCGTGGTCGACTGGCTGTGCGCGCCGCGCTTCGACTCCCCCAGCGTCTTCGGCGCGCTCCTCGACGCCGGGCGCGGCGGGCGCTTCGCGCTCACCGCCGACGCCCCCGACGCCGTCCCCCGCCAGATCTACCTGCCCGGCACCGCCGTCCTCGTCACCCGCTTCCTCTCCACCGGGGGCATCGGCGAGGTGCTGGACTTCATGCCGGTGGACCATCCGGAGCGGCCCACGGACACCCACCGGGTGATCCGGCTCGTACGGGCACTGCGCGGCCCGATGCGCTTCACGCTCGACTGCAGTCCCCGCTTCGACTACGGCCGCGACCCGCACCGGCTCGAACTCGACGGACGCACCGCCCGGTTCCGCTCCGCCACCGCCGAAGGACACCTCCAGCTCCTCGGCCCGGCCGGCGACCTGACCCGCGAGGGCGACGACGTGCGGGCCGTGCTGGAGCTGGCCCAGGGCCGCACCGCGGCGGCGGTGTTCACCGTGTGCGCCCCCGGCGCGGACCCGCCCCCGCCCGCGTACGAGCGGGACGTGCACCGGGAGCTGAGCAAGGTGCGGGCCTACTGGCACCGCTGGACCGCGCGCTGCACCTACCGGGGACGCTGGCGCGAGGTGGTCACCCGCTCCGCGATCACGCTGAAGCTGCTGACGTACGCCCCGACCGGCGCCCCCGTGGCCGCCGCCACCATGGGGCTGCCGGAGCAGGTCGGCGGCGAGCGGAACTGGGACTACCGCTACACCTGGATCCGCGACGCCTCCCTCTCCGTAGGCGCCCTCCTCGACCTCGGCTACGCCGCCGAGGCGGACGCCTACCGGCGCTGGCTCGGCGAACTCCTCGGCGCCGCCCACGCCGCCCGCTCGGCCACCGGTACCGGGGCGGCCGCGGACGGCGCGGGCGGCACCCCCCGCGGCACCGTCACGGGCGAGCCGCTCCAGGTCATGTACCGCGTCGACGGCGACCCCCGCCTGCCCGAGGAGATCCTGCCGCACTGGGAGGGCTACCGCCGCTCCGCCCCCGTGCGCGCCGGCAACGCCGCCGCCGGACAGCTCCAGCTCGACATCTACGGCGAGGCCGTCTACGCCCTCGCCCAGGCCAGCCGCACCGCCGGCCCCGCCGGCTACGACGCCTGGCGCTGCCTCGCCGCCCTCCTCGACTGGCTCACCGACCACTGGGACCGCCCCGACGAGGGCATCTGGGAGACCCGCGGCGGCCCCCAGGACTTCACCTACAGCCGGCTGATGTGCTGGGTCGCGTTCGAGCGCGGCATCCGCATGGCCACGGAACTCTCCCGCCCCGCCGACGTCGCCCGCTGGACGGCCGCGCGCGACGCCGTCTTCGAGCAGGTGATGGAGCACGGCTACAGCCCGCGGCGGCAGGCGTTCGTCCAGCACTACGGCTCCGACGTGCTCGACGCCTCGCTGCTGCTCATGCCGCTGGTCGGCTTCGTCGCGCCGGCCGAGCCGCGCTGGCTGTCGACGCTGCGGGCGATGGAGGCGGAGCTGGTCACCGACAGCCTCGTACACCGGTACGACCCGTCCGCCGCCCCCGACGGGCTGCGGGGCAGCGAGGGCACGTTCTCGCTGTGCAGCTTCCTGTACGTGTCGGCACTCGCCGGCGCGGGGCACGTGGACCGGGCGCGCTACGCGTTCGACAAAATGCTCACGTACGCCAACCACGTCGGCCTGTTCGCCGAGGAGATCGGCCCCACCGGTGAACAACTCGGCAACTTCCCGCAGGCGTTCACCCATCTCGCGCTCATCGTGGCCGCACTGACCCTGGACGAGGCGCTGGACGCCGCGGAGAGAGAAGGAGGCACGGCCGCCCATGGGTGACCTGCTGCTCGTACGGCACGGCCAGACCGAGTGGAGCCGCGACGGCCGCCACACGGGCCGTACGGATCTGCCGCTGACCGACGTGGGCGAGGACCAGGCCCGCGCGCTGGCCCCGCTGCTCGCCGGGCGGCGCATCGCCACGGTGCTGTGCAGCCCGCTCCGCCGCGCGGTGCGCACGGCGGAGCTGGCGCTGCCCGGCCGCCGCGGCGCGGTGCTGGAGCCGCGGCTGCAGGAGTGGGACTACGGCGGCTACGAGGGCCTGACCACCCCGGAGATCCGGGCGGAGCGCCCCGGCTGGGACCTGTGGCACGACGGGGTGCCCGCGGGCGGCCCCGGCCACCCCGGGGAGACGCTGGCGGCCGTCGGGAGCCGCTGCGACGAGGTGCTGGCCGTCGCCGACGCGGCGCGGCAGGAGACGGACGGCGACGTGCTGCTCGTCGCCCACGGGCACGTCCTGCGCGTCCTCACCGCCCGCCGGCTGGGCCAGCACCCGGCCGCGGGCGCGCTGTACCGGCTGGAGACCGCCACGCTGTCGGTCCTCGGTACGGAACACGACAGACCGGTACTTCTCGGCTGGAACATCCCGCCCCGCAGCGCGTGATGACGCGCGATATGCCCGCCTCCCGCGCCCATGCGACAAGATAAGCGGGTCAACCGCCTTACCGCGGACACCCGACCGGACGAACCAGCAGGACGTGCGATAAACATGGTGGTCGTCCGCCACCTGCGGACGGCACCATGTCCTGGAGTCGGAAGGAGCCTTCTCCCGTGCAGCGAAGGGCACTCGCGCAGGCTGCCGCGACGGCCGCCGTGCTCGCGGTCGCGCTGGCCGGCTGCACCGGGTCCGACCAGGGCAGCGGCGCGGTCGACAGCCAGACAGGCGGGGCCGGCGCCGCTTCCGTTCCGGTGCCGTCGGGGAAGTACAGCTCGCTGCCCGAGCCGTGCACGGCGCTGAACGCCGGGACGCTGGAGGACCTGCTGCCGGGGCCGGCGGACGAGGAGAGCGACGAGGAGGCCGAGGAGGCCCTCGCCGGGGAGCCGGACCTGACGTATGACGCCGACCGGCAGGTGGGCTGCCGCTGGGAGCGGGAGACCACGGAGGGCGGGCACAAGCTGGAGTTGCAGTTCGAGCGGATCGTCTCGTACGACGACGAGGTCAGCGACGACCAGCAGGCCGCCCAGATCTACGCGGAGCGGGCCGAGGAGCACGACGTCGACGTGAGCAGCGGCCGGCCCGACCTGCCCGACAAGGCGGAGACCGGCAGCGCCTCGGGCGGCGTCCCGGCCACGGGCGAGAGCGGCCCGCCCGGCGGCGGCGAGGACGGGGACGCCGGCGCGAGCGACGAGCCCGGGTCGGGCGGGAGCAGCGGCGAGGCGGGCGGCGAGGACTCCGAGGGCGGCGCGGGCGAGAACACCGACGACAGCACGCACGGCAGCACCGACGGCAGCACCGGCTCCGGCACGGACTCCCCCGGCGACGGCTCCAGCCCCTCCGAGACCATCGCCCCCCGCCTCCTCGACGACATCGGCGACGAGTCGTTCCTCGACGACAAGACCGCCGACGCCTCCTCCGGGGTGCAGCGCCAGGTGACAGTGGTGTTCCGCACGTCCAACGTCGTGGTGACCGTCACGTACGACCAGTGGCACACCGCGGGCGCCGAGCCGCCGGACAGCGCTGAGCTGCAACAGCGCACCCAGCAGGTGGCCGACCGGCTCGCCGACCGGCTCGCGGACTGACGTCCCGGCCGCCCGTATCGCCCGTACGCCGTCGGCGCCTGCGGGTACGCTCGCAAGCCGGCGCACGCGAGGCGCCTGGCCCAGGGCGTCGTGCCCCCACCACGCGCCGCCCGACGACCGAGTGATGAAGGACCCATGCACCGCTCTACGACCCGCATCCCCCGAGCCCTGGCCGCTGCGGCCGTGCCCGTGATACTCGTCACCGCCGGCTGCTCCTCCGGCGACGACGGCGGCGACAGCGGCAAGCCGAGCAGCGCCGCACCGTCTTCGGAGAGCAGCGAGCCGCAGATCGAGCCGGCGAAGTTCGCCAAGCTGCCCGACCCCTGTGATGCGCTCGCGAAGGACAGCATCAAGGACCTGGTGCCGGGGGCGAAGAGCACGGCCGGCGAGGCCGGTAAGTCCGCCGACACCTCCCAGCGCAGCAGTTGCTCCTGGGACGGCCTCGACGGCTACCAGTGGCGCTGGCTCGACGTCTCCTATCAGCGCTACGACTCCGACCCCGCCGTCGGCAGCGGCGCCGACCGCGCCGCGGAGTACTACGCCAAGCAGGCCAGGGCCGCCGAGGCGGCCGAGGGCGCCAAGGGCATGAAGACCTCCGCCCCTTCGGGCCTGGGCCAGAAGGCCGCGGCGTTCACGTACGAGACGACGGAGGACAAGCAGGACTACCGCAAGCAGACGGTCGTCTCGCTGCGGGAGAACGTCGTCGTCACCGTGAACTACCACGGCGCCGGTTTCCAGGGCACGGATCAGCCCAAGGCCGCCGACCTGCTGAAGGACGCCGAGAAGGCGACCAAGGAGGCCCTGGCCGCGGTGAAGTGAGCGAACCTGCATACGCAAGCCCGTACAGCCGTGCGAGGCTAGCGTGGCTCCGGGCCGGGCCCGGAGCGGCCGGTGATCGCCAGCGGAGAGGGAACGGCGCGTGGACAGGGCTCCTGCGATACGCATGAACCGGACGCACCGCATACTCATCACCGTCGTCGTCCTCG